>JAFXHF010000012.1 GCA_017536545.1 bacterium | reverse complement strand
TGGAGTAGATTCAACACAAAACGGTGGCTTAATCGGTGGAACAGTTACAATGTATAAAGGTAACTTCTTCAACGCAACAACCGTATCAGTTGGAGCAAACGTAGCTCAAAACCAAACAATGTATGGAAAAGATGACTTTGCAATGTTACTAAGTGGTATCGGTAACAAAACAGGCTATAACTTTGAATTCAAAGAGGGCAAACTCATTTTACAACCATCAATGTTAATGAGTTATACATTCGTTAATACATTCGATTATACAAACGCAGCAGGCGTAAGAATTGATAACAAACCATTACACGCATTACAACTAGCCCCAGGCGTAAAAGTTATTGGTAACTTGAAAAATGGTTGGCAACCATACGCAAGTGTTTCAATGGTATGGAACTTGATGGGCGAAAGTGATGCCACCGCAAATGGAGTAAAACTACCAGAAATGAGTATCAAACCTTATGTTCAATATGGTGTAGGTGTACAAAAACGCATCAAAGACCACTTTACAGCATATGGTCAAGCAATGATACAAAACGGTGGCAGAAACGGTATTTCGCTTACAGGAGGTTTCCGCTGGGCATTAGGACACGATAATTGTAAATATGAAGAGCAAAAAGTTGAAAGGGTAAATGACAAGAGTAAAACCCTATCCCTAGGTGAGGGAGCAAATAGCTCTAAGAAGATCATAAAACAAATGACACCAGAACAAAGAATGGCACTTGGCGGGGGTAAATATATGAATACCTCACGTACTGCAAAATCTGGAAGTCTAAGACAATATTAAAGATAAATGAGCCCCTTTTATTTAGGGGCTTATTTATTGTGTTGACTAAATAATAAAATTTTTGTAAAGTTTCTGTATTTGTCGGATGTTTGTTGTATAATTTATACAAGGACATAAAGAGGTGGATATGGTAACTATGACTTTAAGTAGAATTAATGAATTAGCAAATGAAGTTTTAGATATTGAAGCAAATTCTATTTTGCGTCTAAAATCAAATATTGGTGAAAATTTTGAAAAAGCAATTGATATTTTATACAATTGCAAAGGTCGTGTAATCGTTACGGGTATGGGTAAATCAGGTTTGATTGGTAAAAAGATTGCAGCAACTATGTCTTCAACTGGTACTCCATCATATTTCTTGCATCCAGCAGAAAGTACACACGGTGATTCTGGTGTTATAACAAGAGATGATGTTATTATTGCAATCTCAAACAGTGGTGAAACTCAAGAATTAATGAATTTATTACCTCTAATCAAAAGATTTGGTTGTCCTATGATTGGGATGACTGGTAATTTAAATTCTACTTTAGCAAAAGCTAGTGAAGTTGTTATGGATATTTCAGTTGAGCGTGAAGCTTGTCCTTTGAATAAAGCTCCAACAGCCAGTACTACTGCAACTCTCGCAATGGGGGATACTTTGGCAGTTTGTTTGATGGAGAAAAAAGGATTTACTAAAGAAGATTTCTTAATGTTCCACCCATCAGGAAAATTAGGTAAAGGTTTAACTTATAAAGTTGTGGATTTGATGATTACAGGTGATAGAATGCCAGTTGTTTCTGATTCATTATCTTTTACTTCTGTAATCAATACAATTTCTGAATTCAAACTAGGTATGGCGATGATTGTTGATGCTTCAGGTCAATTAACTGGGGTGTTAACCGATGGTGATATCAGAAGAACAATTATTAAACACTCAGATACATCAAGTTTGCAAGTAAAAGATGTTATGACTGTTAATCCAAAAAGAATTACATCAGATGCTTATGCAGCTTCTGCATTGAATTTGATGGAGAAATTCTCAATTACAGCTTTGGCGGTTGTTGATGAAAATAATATTCCAGTTGGTGTAATTCATGTTCACGACTTATTAAGAGCGGGTGTTGCGTAATGGATTTAAAAGAAATTGCAAGTAATATTAAATTATTAGCTTTTGATGTTGATGGTGTTATGACTGACGGTAGTATCACTTATGATGAAAATGGTGTTGAATATAAAACTTTCAACGCAAAAGATGGTCATGGCCTTGCAAAAATGTCAAAAAACGGGTTTATAACTGCAATTATTACTGGTCGTAACAATGGAACTGTAGATAGACGTGCTACAGATTTAAGAGTAACAGAAGTTTATCAAGGTGTAAGGAATAAATTACCTATTTTAGAAGCTATTATGCAAAAATATGGTTTAGATTTTTCTCAAGTTTCTTATATGGGAGATGATGAACCTGATATCTGTATATTAGAAAAAGTTGCAATTGCAGCATGTCCAGCTGATGCTGTTGATAGTGTACAAAAAGTTTGTAATTTTAAAGCTACAAGAGCTGGTGGTAGAGGAGCAGTTAGAGAGCTTTGCGACTTTGTTTTTGAAAACAGAAAGATTGAAGAATAATACAATAAGAGGGATATAGTTATGTACGAAATTAAAACACAAGCATTTTTTTCTGCAGCACATCACCTATTAAATTATGAGGGTGAATGCGAAAACCAACATGGTCATAATTGGATGGTTGAAGCGTTTGTTCAAGGTGAATCTTTGAATAATAGTAATATTTTAATCGATTATAAAGTGCTAAAAAAAGAATTAAACGCAGTTTTAGAAACTCTTGATCATAAAGATTTGAATGAATTACCAGAATTCAAAGGCGAAAGTCCATCAAGTGAAATGATTTCTGCTTATATTTACTCAAAATTAAAAGAAAGAATTGTTCAATTGAGTAAAATTACAGTGTGGGAAACACAATCTTCTTGTTGCTCATATTTTGAAGCAGACTAATATTTTTGATTTTGAAAGAGAGTTTAATAAATGAATTTAATACAGTCAATTTTGATGGGGATTGTTCAAGGTTTAAGTGAATTTTTGCCAATCTCAAGTTCAGCACATTTGGTTTTTACATCTAATTTTTATAAAGTATTTAAGGATATTCCAATATCTGAACACTCAACTCAAGAGGTTTTTTTCGATATTATGTTGCATTTAGGTACTTTAATTGCCGTGCTTATTTTCTTTAGGAAAGATGTTTGGGAAATTTGTGTTGCACTATTTGTGGCTATGAAAAACCGTGATTTTTCATCAAAGTTGGCTAAGTTGGGTTTATATATTATTGCAGGTACAATGATAACTATTGTGTTAGCATTACCTATCGAAAAAGTCGCAAATCATTTAGTCTTTCATCCTGCGATAGTTGGAGGATTACTAATTATCACAGGTGGAGTATTATTTTTTAGTGAATATTTGTCTAAAAAAAGAGTTGAAAAGTCTGACGGTGTAGGCTTGAAACAAGCTTTATTGATTGGTGTTGCTCAAGGTTTGGCGGTACTTCCAGGTTTTTCTCGTTCTGGTTGGACTATTGCAACGGGTTTGTTTTTAGGGTTAGATAGAGAAACATCTGCTAGGTATTCATTCTTGTTGAGTATTCCTATTATTTTAGGTGCCTCAATGGTTTATCCATTGATAAAAATTGATCTTGCAGAGGCACTTACTTATAACTGGATAGCAATAATTGTGGGTACTCTTGTTTCTGCCATTGTAGGGTATTTGTGTATTAAATATTTTATGAAATTTATATCAAAATTTTCACTAAATATTTTTGGCTACTATTGTGTGATAATGGGGGTTTTCACACTTGTGTTTTTTAATATTTTTAAATAAAAATATTTGTTAAAATTTGTAAATATAAGCAATATAGATAACAAAAAAAAATCTTGACGAGTATTCTAATGATGAGAAATGTGGAGTTATCATGATATCACCAATTACTAGTATTAGTGGGAAAAATAATTTAGCATTCAGGGCGAAGCCGGAAGGCGAATCTAATGAGCAAATTAATAAAGAAGATGAGCTGCTTGATTGTGGTATTGTGACTAAATCTAAAATTGCAATGGATAAATTCACAAAAGCGTTTACTATTTACCCTGCAAAAGGTTTAGCTGGCAGTAAAAACTCCAATTTTTATGAATTTTTAACAATGGGTACCGTACCATATATTGTTGGTAGTGTTATGCTAATGTCAATTTTTAACTCTGTAAATCCATCATTTCTACCGTTTGATAAAGTTGCCGCATCTAGGAAGCTTGGAAATAAAATGGCTTTAGGTGTTTTATTTTATGCTTTATTTAAAGAAGTTTCTAAGTTATTTATTACATATCCTGTTAAATGGAAAACTGGTATTGATACTGAGTTACCTTATAGAAAGGTTAATTATCTATTGAAAGAAAATGAGAGTGATGATAGTACAAGTATTGAATATCATAAAGTAGGAGAAAGTGTTGATTTCACTAGATGGGATTTGTTATATGCAAAACCTGAAGATAATAAACCTTTGAATTATAGATATGACAAAATTGCTAAGAAAAATGGTTTTGGTGAAAATCTTAATGATTCAGACCAAGAAGTTAAACCGATTTATAAAGAAGTACTTATTAAGTCAAAATTAGCTAAAAGTATTTCCTCTTTCATGTGGGCAGCTACTGGTGTTGCTTTAGCATTCCAAAAACCTTGGGAAAATTACTTTAATGTTGCTACATTAAAATTCTGGAAGGGTAGGGAATTTGCTCATTCGCTGAAAGTATTTGGTCAAAGTTTTGTAGATAGTGCAAAATCTTTGTACAAAGGTGATCCTGATGCTGTGACTAAGATTGGTAAACATTCTGGTAAATTGGTAATTGGTGCGGCTGCACTAACAACAGTTTTAGGTTTATTAAATACATTCCACATTACTAAAAAACCTTCAAATGTTACTGGTCAAGAAATGTTAAATCCTAATAAAGAAAGTGTGGTGGGTTAGATGAAAACAACGAATTTAATCCAGTCATACGTTTCTTCACATCCAGCTTCTCAGCAGTATCATTCAGATAAAGCTGTTAGAGAGTTTGATGTTCATAAAGAATTATCTAATCGTACGTTTATTAAACCTTTGCCAAGTAATGGTAAATTAGTAAGAAAAAGTCTTTTGGATTTACCATCTGAATTTCGTAAAGATGTACATTACGATTGGAAAGCTTTTAAGCACGCTGTAAAAGGTGATGCAAACGATCATGAATTGGGACGTTTGAACGATGTAGGTATGAAACTTGGTGGTTTGGCCATTGCTGCTTATTTGTTTACTAGAAAGCAAACGCCAATGACAAAAGTTTTTGAATTTATTGGTTTAGGTACTTTCTTTGCTGCAATGGATTTTTGGCCTAAGTTGTTTATTCAATTACCTGCTAAATTGATTCACGGTGTTAATGTCCGTCAAGAATATGAAGATAGTTTTGGTAGAAAGAAAATGTTCTATCAAGATCACCAATTCATTCCATGGGATTTGTATTCAGATGATGAAATAAACAAAATTGGTGACAGATTGAATGTTCCTAAAGATATTCCAAACAGACGTGAATTTATCCAAGAAAAAATGAGAAAAATAGCGTTACAGAATAATACATTGTGGATGTTAACAGCTGGTGTTGCTACTCCATTAATGAGTGCTTTAATGTGTAATGCTCTTGAAAAACCAATGGCTGCATATCTTGACCAAAGGACAACTAAAAAAGCAAATGACTTGATGACAAACTTTACTCAAGAAATTTCTAAGTTTGATTTTACGGAAAATATAAAAGCTTTAGATGAAATTTTAACTGCAAATTCAGGAAAAGCTGTAACTCCAGAAATTGTTGATGCTATTCATCATAATCTTTCTCAAGGTTTAGATTATATGTTATCAGAAGGCTTGAGAAGAGATTTGGACAGAATGTTGTTAGGTGATGGCAAGTTCAGACTTACAGATTCTAATATTGAAGGAATTCAAGGTGCATTAAAATCTACCTTCGAAACTGTAGCATTGTCAGAAGATGAATTAGCTAGAATTATCCCAAATGCTGATTCTATCAAACAAGCATTATCAGCTAAGAGTTTGTTAGGTGGAGCTTATGATGATTTCTCTGAGCATACTAAAATTATTCAAGATTTGTTAGATAATAATGTTCGAGAATTTCTCAGAGCAAATCCAAATCATCCAGCAGCAAGAAAATTGAATTTCTTAGCAAAACAATTAGTACACTCAGCTGAACACGGTGCAGATTCTCCGTTAGTTCAATCTTTAAAAACTACAAGTGCAAATATTCTTGATGAAAATATTATAAAAGTTTTAAGAACTCTAGCTAATGAAAATAATTCATTCAAAGCAAAGACATTTATTTTAGATAAATTTGCTTATATGAAAGCTGGTCAAGCTCCTGAAACTTCACTTGCTAATGGTTGGAATGAAGCTGAATCAATTATTTTCAAAGCTATGAATTTCACACCAGAAGAAATTAAGAAAGCAAGATTAGATGGTGAAATTGCTAGTGAAGTATTGAGAAGTAAGCTTGAGTCTATAACTGCAGACAAAACTGCTTATTCAAAATTTGTTAGTGAAATTGAAAGAGCGTTATCTTCAATCCAAGGTAGAGTAAAATCTCTAGATATGACTCAAGATGCAAATACAAATTTATATAAATCTCGTGTTATTTCAACATACGATGGATATGGTGAGGTTTTAAGACAATTAGGTTTTGAAAGCTTTAGAGAAAATCTTGTTGGTTTCCCAGGAATAGCTAAAACTTCATCAAAAGAAATTGCATTTGATTTTGTTGCAGATAGAGTTAAAGGTGTTAAAAGTTCGTTCTACAGATTCTTGAATTTGGCTGATATGTACTACAGAATTTCGCATTCAGAAGATGTTACTCAGTTATTAAAAGGTTATCCAAGGGAAGTTAAAGAAGAATTAGTCGAACTTGCTAAGATTACTTTATTAGAAGGTCATAATTCAGATTTTGCTGTAAAATTCTGGCAAAGACGTAATCCTTCTCCAAATATGGATGACTATTCAGATATTGTTGTTCAAGGTGGAAAAGTTATTAATAAATATTTTGGTAAGCATAAAGAAGGCGAAATTGTAGAACTAGCTAACGATAACGGATTCTACCAATCAGTTATGAAGTTGATGTTTGGTGGAGAACCTCATATTGATACACGAACTAGAATTCAAGATTCAATTTTATCTGAATTCCAAAACTATAGAAGACAAGCATTAGAAGTGTTTGGTGGCGATAAATATTTCGTTAAACCAAGTTTCTTGGTTGATGGAAAACAAGTATCTACTTCATCTTGGTCAAAATTCTTGTTGATGGGTAGTTCACCTAATGAAATGTTCTTTAAACGTGCAAACCAAAGCTTTAATAGTGGTAAATGGTTCAGTTTATTTGGCAAGCTTGGAGCAGCTTTAGCTGGGGTAACTTTGTTGGCTCAATTCTTCTTTGGTAGAATGAAAAATCCACAAAAAGATCAGGAGGTTAAAGCATAATGTATATACAGAATTTGACATTAAATAAATTTAACTCTCAATATGCTTTGGCTTCTAGAAATCAGCAAGTTGTATTTTCACATTCTGTTCAGCCTACATTTGGTGGTAATTTAATTTCGCAGTATTTGGATAATGTTGCTAAGGTGAATTCTGTTGCAGTAAATAAACCTGCAGAAGTTACGAAAGTTTCTGAAACGGATGAAGTTAAAAAGCCTTATAAAAATGATTTAAAAACTTTAATGCTAACAAATAGTGCAAATATTATGGCTATTGTTCCTAGGATATTTAATTCTAAAGACGTGAATGGCAACGAATATATTGACGGTTCGGAGCAATGTGGTACGTTCTTAAATGCCATTGAACGTCTTGATGAAATGAAAGATTTAGGTATAAATACTCTTCACGTGTTACCTATAAATCCTCCTGGTAAGAATAGTGCAAAAGGTATAGCGGGTTCTGTTTATGCACCTGAAGATTTGTTGAAATTAGATCCGATGTTGATAGATAAGAATGATTCTCGTTCTGATTTTGAACAATTTAAGGCTTTCGTTGAAGCTTGTCATGATAGAAACATTAGGGTAATGGTAGATTTGCCAAGTTGTGCATCATATGATTTGTATGTATCAAAACCTGAATTAATGGCAAAAGAGCGTAACGGGATGGCTAAAACACCACAAGGCTGGCACGATATTAGAATGTTCCAACCATGGGAAGATGAAGGTAAAAGAACTTTAAATCCTGAACTTTTGGAATATCATAGAAAGTTTGTTGATTTGATGATAGATGCTGGTGTTGATGGTATAAGAGCTGATGTAGCCAGAGCGAAACCTGTTGAGTTTTGGGATATTATTATTCCTTATTCAAGAAAACGTGATCCTGAATTTGGATGGTTAGCTGAAACTTATACATATGAAGATGCTTCCCCTCAAGCAAATATGCCATATGATAGACCAGAGGATTCTCTTCGTGCTGGTTTTGATACATATTATGGACAATATCATATTTTCCACGAATGGACTTCTGCTAAGGACTTACACGATTATGTAATTGATAACTTGAATATGTCATATCGAGTTGAGCGTGGAAAATCCTTAATTGGTTCATTTGCGACTCACGATGATATTTCACCGATGTTTCACGGTGGCGAAATTTTCTGTAATATGACAACAGGGCTTCAAGTTACATTACCAATGATAAACCCATATTTTGTTGATGGTTTCCAATCTGGGGATTATTATGAGTACAGTTATAGAAACCAATACTCCACAGACACAATGACAGATTGCCATGAAATGGAAGCACACTGGGGCAAATTAGATATCTTTAATATCTCTAGAAAACCTGGTGGAAATGATCCGCAAATTGGTCAATTTATGAAGTCTGCATTGAAATTTAGAGATGATTATGCTCATGTGCTAAAACGTGGTTCATATATTGTTCTTGAAAAAGAAAAAGATAAACTAGACCAAGTGATTGCATTTGCTCGTCATAGACACGGTAAAACACTTCTTGTTCTTGCTAATAAAAACGTAAATAGAAATGTTGCTTGTAAGGTCCAAGTACCGACATTAAAAGAAAATCAAAAATTGAATAACTTATTACCAGCTTATGGTGAAGAAAGTAAATTCCAAGTTTCAAAAGGTGAAATTGCTGTGGATTTAGCTCCAGGTAGAATTCACGTATTTGAGATCGATACACCATACATTGAAACCTATACAAAACAAGTTTATAAGCAACACTAAGCTTTACATTTTGTTATGAAATAGCAAATAACTTTAATAAAATGTTTTTAATCATTATGTAGGTAAAGTACAGGAGTTATTGTAATGGTTAAACTGAACCCAACAAAAATCACATCATATTTAGGTGATGTTACAAATCGTGTTTTGAAATCAGCATCTAAATCTGCTGAAGAATTAACAAGAGAAATGGAAATGGTTCCTCGCTATCTTGAGGTTGCTCAATTAGCTAAGGGAGAATATAGATTTAATCCAGAAGAAATTAAAGCTTTAACAAAAGCTTTTGGTGATTTTGATACAGCTCTTTGTAAGTCCGATGTGGTAAAAGAATTGTTAGCAATTGGGTTACAAAAAGGTGAACCTTTATCAATAAAAGAAATGACTGCATTCTTAAAATCTACAAGTTCATTAGAAGCCAAAGAACAACAAAATGTTTTAAAATTTATGAAGAAAATGAAAGAAGTGGATGTTGTAGAATATGATTTTGACTATGTTTCAAAAAACTTCACTCTAGAGAATTTTAGAAAAAAACACTTTGCAAGTTATGCTGAATGGCATAAAAAACATATGGGCTGGGAAGATGAAAAAATAGAAAAAGAATTTGCAAAATATTATGAAAGTGCCCGACTTAATGAGTTTAATCTTGTAAAATATGAGCATTATAGAAAAGTAAATAGTGTTCGTCCTATGGAGTTATCTCAAATTTTAACAACAAGGGGCTATAACTTTGCTGAAGGTATTGGTAAATGTGACGCTCCTGAAATTTTAGCCGAAATTGTTAAAAATTTAGGTCCGGAAAGATTCCAAAGAATCCAGTTCATAGAGCAAGCTCTTGTTGATGCTTACAAATTAAGTGGCGGAAATATGTCATTTATTAACGATCTTATGCGAGGTTTCTATCCAGCAGAAGCTAAGGCTATTGTTCGAGTATTGAAAGAAGATCCTAAAAAAGCTGAAGCTTTGTTGAAAACCTATAAAGCTCATACTGGAGAAAATCCAACAGTATTTGATAAGAGTTTGTCAACTCAACGTAGAGAAATGCTTAAGGAACTTCAATTGCAGGACAAAATTGATACTCTACCTTTAGAAGTTAAGGAAGATGTGTTTGGACCTCCAAATTTGTTGGGTGGCAAAAATAGAATTATTAGCGGTAACTACGAAGGTGGTAAGCGTCGCAGATAGAGATAGATAATTTATTTGTTGCTAATATAACCGTTTAATGCAGAATAAGCTGCAACGTATGGTGACGACAAATAAATGTATCCTTTTGTGTTACCTAGGCGACCTTGGAAGTTTCTGTTTTGAGTTGTCAAACAAACTTCTTCGTCAGCTAATATGCCGGCATGAATACCAACGCAAGGGCCACAACCAGGTGGTAAGATTGTTGCGTTTGAATCGATAAATGTTTCTAGCAAGCCTTCTTGTAGTGCTTGTTTGTAAACATCTCTTGATGCTGGACAGATTAGCATTCTAACATCTGGGTGAACTTTTCTGCCTTTTAGAATGTTTGCAACAGTTCTCATATCTTCAATACGGCCGTTAGTACATGTGCCAACGAAAACTTGGTGAACTTTAATATCGTTTAAGTCTTTTGCTAGTTTTGTGTTATCAACTGTGTGTGGGCAAGAAACTGTATGCTCGATTGTTGCCGCATCAATTTCAATTACTCTTTCATAAACAGCATCAGTATCAGGTTTGATAGTTTGGAATTTATCTCCTCTACCACGAGATTCTAAATATTCTTTAGTTTTTTCATCTGGAACGAACAAACCGCATTTAGCACCTGCTTCAACAGCCATATTAGCAAGAGTGAAGCGTTCAGCCATGCACATATTATCAATTGTATCGCCACAAAATTCTAAAGCCTTGTATGTAGCCCCATCTGCACCAATCATTCCGATTAAGTGAAGCATTAAATCTTTTGAGCAAATTCCTTCGTTAAATTTGCCAGTTACAACGATTTTGAAGGTTTGAGGAACTTTTAACCATGTTTTACCTAATGCCATGGCAACAGCAACGTCGGTTGAACCCATACCTGTCGCAAATGCTCCTAAAGCCCCAGATGTGCAAGTGTGTGAATCTGCTCCAACTAGAATTTCTGTTGGGTTTACAAATGTTTCTACAAGTCTTTGGTGACAAACTCCAGAACCAACTTCTGATAAAACTGCACCATATTCCTTAGAAAAATCTCTTAGGATAGTGTGCATGTTTGATAATTCTTTTTTAGGACTAGGCGAAGCGTGGTCGATGAAAAGAATTGTACGTTCTGGATTGTGTAGTTTTTCTTTTCCAAGTTTTTTAAATTCTTGTACCGTTAAAGGTCCAGTACCATCTTGAACTGCACAAACATCAACGTTTGCAATAACTAATTCACCAGCTTTAACTTCTTTTCCTGCGTGATTTGATATAATTTTTTCTACTAAAGTTTGTCCCATCTTATGTCCCTCATCTATTATCTTTTCCTAAAGAATAGCACAAACGGTTTTTAGGGTAAATATTTATTTTGCAGTTTTTAATATGTATCGACCAGCAGCCGTAACTGGCTCGACTATGCCATCGTGAAGTCTAATAGGAAATATATCAGTTAAATCCTTAACGTTATTTTTTACTATGCAGGTGTTTTGTAATACGGAATTGCTACCTGAGGTGCAATTAACCTCTTTATTTGGTAATGCTGTTCCATTTACGTCAATCCATCCAAAACACCAACGCATATTACCATCTGTGCTATATGAGTCTTCTAATCTTTTCCCAATGTCAAGTGTACATGGTTGTAATCCCATACTTTTGGATATTGCTATGATTGTCCCATCTGCAAGTTGGTAAGCGTGCATGTTTGATGGATTAAAGCCTCGAGAAGATGCATAATTGCTTGTAATCGAATATGCTGTTCCATCTTTAGTTTTTATATCACTTGCAGAGTTATAAAATGTTGCACCTGTTAAGTTTGCATTAAAAATAGCACAAACTGTTGAATGTGTTTCAGGGGTTTGAGTTTGAGCATTATTTCCGCAGGTGCTTGAAATTCCAGCATAATCCCATTCAAATTGAGCCTGGTTCATTCTGGCAGCTTGGCTTAATGTTGACATAGCTTTCTTAAATTGGTTTCTGTATTTAGCTCCGTTAATGTTGCTTATCAGGTTAGGTATTGTCATTGCTGCAACAACACCGATTATCCCAAGTGTAATTAATACTTCTGCTAAAGTGAACGCTTTTCTCATTTTTTATCCCCTAATTTAATCTATAGTTTATATATTTATACTATAGGTGATTGGAAACTTAAAGTCAAGATTATAAAATTAAACTATGAATAAAGAAGATTTATTAATTACTTTTGGTTTAAATATTAAGCTAGAACGCATTAAATTGGGTTTGACGCAGGAAACAGTTGCCGAGAAATTGGATTTTAGTTCTGTTTATGTTTCTAATGTAGAAAGTGGCAAGCATAAAATTTCACTTTCTAATGCCTATAAATTTGCAAAATTTTATAATAAATCTATTGATTATTTATTAACTGAAAAGTCGTAGTAAAAAAAGCTTTTCTATTGAATTCAAGTGTTGACTTCATATATTGTTCATGTTACGATTGCTCCTGTCAGAAGTAAAAAGTTCCAATACGATTTCCAAATAGCTTTAAATAGCTTATGTTTTGGCGTATTGACACATAAGTCAGGTAACCCAAAACCTGCAAAACAAATTTATTACTTAAAATAGAATTAAATTACGAAAGGTAAAAATCAATGGAAAACAATGAAGAATTAAATGTAACTGAAGTTGCAGCTGAAGAAACAGTAGTTGAAGAAACTGCAGTTGAAGTTGCTTCTGAAGAAGAAAAACCTTCTAAAGGCAGAAAAGGCCGTTCAAGAAAACAAAAAATCGAAACAACTGAAGAAAAACCACAATCTGAATGGACAGAAAGAGTTGTTCAAATCAGCCGTGTAACTAAAGTTGTTAAAGGTGGTAAAAAATTAAGCTTCCGTGCTATCGTTATCGTTGGTAACCAAAAAGGTCAAGTAGGTATCGGTTGTGCAAAAGCTTCTGAGGTAATCATTGCTATTCAAAAAGCTATCGCTGATGGTAGAAAAAATGTTATCAATGTACCTATTTTCAAAACAACTATTCCTCACCCAATCACTGGTAAATCAGGTGCAGGTGCAGTTATGTTAAGACCAGCTTCTGAAGGTACTGGTATTATCGCAGGTGGTGCAGTTCGTTCAGTATTAGAACTTGCTGGTATTGAAAATATTCTTTCAAAATCTTTAGGTTCTAAATCACCTCTAAACGCAGCTAACGCTACAATTGAAGCTCTAAAAGCTCTTAGACCATTCAATGAAGTTGCTAAAAAACGTGGCTTAACAATGGCTGAGTTTTTAAACTAGTATAGTAATTTTAAATTATAAGGAAATAAAATCATGGCAGATAAAAAATCAAATACAATCAAAATTAAACTTGTTAGAAGTTTAATCGGCTGTTCAGATAAACAACGTAAAGTTGTTAGAGGTCTTGGTTTAACTAAAAAAGACCAAGTTGTTGAACACTGTGAATCAGCTACAATTATGGGTATGGTTAACAAAGTTTCTCACTTGTTAGAAGTTGTTAAATAATAACCCACCAATCGGTTAATTATAAAAATACAAAGAAAGAAGGAAAATAATATGGCAAATATTACATTAGAAGATTTAAGACCTGCTGAAGGTTCTACATCTAAATCTAAAAGAGTTGGTCGTGGCCGTTCTTCAGGTCATGGTAAAACTTCTTGCCGTGGTCACAACGGTGAAGGTCAAAGATCTGGTAACTCAAGCAAAAGAGGTTTTGAAGGTGGTCAAATGCCAGCTTACAGAAGATTACCTAAATTAAAAGGTTTCCAAGTTTATTCAAAACTTAACTATGCTCAAATTAATGTTGGCAGATTAGAATCTTTAGGTTTGAAAGAAGTTTCTTTTGAATCATTAAAAGAAGTTCTTACAATTCACCCAACTTGCGTTGGTTTAAGAGTTTTAGGTAATGGTGAAATTAAATCAGCTATTACAGTTAAAGCATCTTATGTAACACCATCAGCAAAAGAAAAAATTGAAGCAGCAGGCGGAAAGGTTGAGTTAGTATAATGGCACAACAAAGTGTTAAAATGCCTACAACTGAAGATTTGATGTCAATGTGGAATGCTTCTGGATTAAAACAGAAAATCCTTTTCACATTCTTGATGATTGCAGTTTGGAGATTTGGCGTACAAATGCCTTTGTACGGTATTAACAATGAAGTTTTTTCTAATATCGCACAAGGTAATAATATCGTTGGATTTTTAGACTTGTTCACAGGTGGTGCGTTGGGTAAGGTTTCTATTCTTGCCCTAGGTATCGGACCATTCATCACTTCTTCAATTATTGTTCAACTTGTTTCTGTTGTTATTCCTGCATTGGAAAAATTACAGAAAGAAGAGGGAGAAGCAGGCAGAAGAAAATTGTCTCAATATACAAGAGTGTTTACTGTTGTATTAGCAATTTTCCAATCATTTATTTTTATGTTGTACTTGCATCATTTACCAGGGGCTATCATTTCAACTGTTAACCCTTACGTATTTTATGCTAGTTCAATATGTGTATTAACAGCAGGTGCAGTTCTTGTAATGTGGATTTCTGAATTGATTACCGAAAGAGGTATTGGTAACGGTGGCTCACTTGTTATCTTCTGTGGTATCTTGTCAGGTATTCCTATTTATGCATCAAGAACCGCTATGATTGTTAAGTCAAGTCCTCAAATGCAATTAGGTTTGTTGACTTTACTTGCAATTTTCTTCTTTGCAATGATTCTTATTGTAATTATGCAAGAGGCTGTTAGAAAAGTAATTATTGTAAATCCAAAAAGACAAATTGGTAATAAAGTTTATGGGGGTATGAATTCATTCATTCCATTTAAACTTAATCCAGGTGGCGTTATGCCAATTATCTTTGCTATTGCAATCTTGTTGTTCCCTTCAACAATTTTGACTTTAGTCGGTCAAGCAAACATTAAATCAGTTGCTGTAAGTAACTTTATTGTTAAGCTTAATCAGATAATGAGTCCAGATGGAATTTGGTATTACTTGTTGTATGTAGGTTTGATTATTGCGTTAACTTTCTTCTACGCATCAATTATGCCTAATATGCAGCCAAAAGACATTGCAGATAACTTGAAAAAATATGGTTCATCAATTCCTGGTATCAAACCTGGTAAACCAACAGCTGATGCGTTAGATAAAATCTTGACTAAAACAACATTTATTGGTGCTATGGGCTTAGGTATTATTGCATTGATTCCATCATTGGCAAGTTATATTACTAAGATTGAAACATTGCAAGGTATCGGTGCAACATCTCTAATCATTATGGTTGGGGTTGCTCTAGACTTAATCAATCAGGTAAAAACTCACTTGTTGGCAAGAAATTACGAATCTTTCTTGAAAGATATGTAATTTAACAGATAACAAAAAGAGGTTCAAGTTAAATCTTGAACCTCTTTTTTATTATATAATTTCTCCAAAAATAATTCCGTTTTCGTATTTTATAAGTTTAACTTGTTGTAGGGTATTAAATAGATCTTCTCTATTTGATTTTATTTGAACAGTCAAGTAATTTCTTGTTACACCTTTTAAATTGCTCGAATGCTTGTCAGGTCTTTTTTCAATTAATACTTCGTGAATTTTGCCAATATTTTTATTGATAAATTCTTCGTATTTAAGTTTTGAGATGTCTTTAATTACTGTAGCTCTGTAATTTTTAACCTCGTCAGAGTTTTGATCTGGAAGACTTTCTCCGATAGTTCCTTTACGTTTAGAGTACGGGAAAGTATGGATTTGAGTTAATCCAGATTTTACTAAATTATTGCGAGTAATCTCAAAGTCTTCATCGGTTTCTCCTGCAAATCCTGCGATGATATCACTTCCTAAAAATGGTAAATCAAATGTATTGTTGATTTGTTCAATTTGGTCTAAGTAAAATTCAGTTTTATAAAATCTGTTCATTGAACGTAGGGTTTTATCATTTGCAGATTGAAGTGAAAGATGAAAATGCGGACAGAATTTTTTTGAGTTTTTCAAGTATTCTAGCATTTCATCAGTAATCTCTGTTGGATTAAGCGAACCCAAACGAAATCTTTCAATAGTTGTTTTTTCTTCAATATCTTTTATTAAATCAAGTATTGTTAGACCAAATTCTCTACCCCATTGTCCAATGTGGATACCTGTTAAGACAACTTCTTTGAATCCAAGTTTTGAAAAATTGTTGATCTGTTCAATAATAAAATTTGAATCAGCACTTCTGCTTTTTCCTCTAGCTTTCCATATTATGCAATATGTACAACGATTGTCACATCCATCTTGAATTTTCAGACTTGCACGAGTTTTTGTAGTATCAATCAACTCAACTTTGTTGAATTCTGATAGGTTCATAATATCTTTAGCATGGAAACGTTCGTCAGAATTGATGTAATCAAACATTCGTAATTTTTCGTCGTTGCCGATTACATAATCAATGAAGTCATATTCTAATAAATTTTCTTTTTCGATTTGAGCAAAACAGCCTGTTAAGATCGTTATTAAATTTTGGTTTTTGTGTTTTGCTGAACGTAATAAGTATAATGCCTCATTGTCACTTTTATGAGTAACAGAACAAGAATTTAAAATATAAACATCTGCATCATTTATATTTTTTACTTCTTCCAGTCCGTTTTTTTTTAAGTTTTCTATTATGATAGAGCTTTCAAATTGGTTAGATTTACAGCCCATTGTATGAATTTTAAATTTTCTCATTGCTTAATAATATAAAAAAGACAAAAGTTTGTAAATATTTATGTCTTTTTGTTATCACAATAGCAAAAAATTTTACTTTCTGTTTTTACATGTGTATAATCAAAGTGTGAAAGGGTAAAGGTGTTTTATGCAAGTTAATTCAGTTTCTAATCTATCAGCTAATTCAAAGGCTTCTTTTGGTAATATGGATTATCAACGTGCAATGCTTCAAGAATTTGCAAAGGCTGATGATAGAGCTCTTAGACAGACAGCTGCTCAAATTGCGGAACAACAAGTTGACAGCAAAAAACATAAAAGAATTTCAAATGCGATTTTCTGGTCTATCCCATTATTTGCTGGTGCAGCAGCTGCTGTAGCTGTTACTGGTGGTAGAATTCCAATGCTTAAACAATTTGCAAAAACTGCTACTTCTTGGGCAGCTTCTTTTGCAGCTATTGATTTAGTTTTTGCAGGAAAACGTGCATTGAATAAAAATAGCGAAGGTGCTAGAGAATTTGATAGAAAACATCCAGTTTTATCTACTATTTTAACAATTGGTGCTTCAATTGGTGCAATGTTTGCTGGTGGTGCTGCAGTTAATAAATTAGCAGGTAAATTAGGTCCAAAAATCGTTGCACAAGCTAAAAAATTAAAAGTTGATAAATTTATTAAAGAATCTAAAGTGATTAATAAATTAAGCGAATGGGCTGGAAAAGCTCCATCATCATTGAAATCATTAGGTAAAGGTTTACTTGATTGGTCTCCATTGATGTTAGCGTTTACAAGCTTGGCACATACATCAAGCCACGAAAGAGCAAAAGCTACTCAAACTGTTAATAACTATGCAGAATTAAAAGCTGCTCAAGGTCAAGTTAGAACAGCTTTAGCTATGGCTGATGCAATTGAAAATGAACAATAGTAACTAAATTTATTAAATAAATTTTAAAAAGTGTATCGAAGTTGAACTCGGTGCACTTTTTATTTTATAATGATTTTCATGAAAGTTGTTATTTTAGGTAAGGGGTTAATGTTAGCGAATTTGGTACTTGCAGCAAAAGATGCAGGTGCTGATATTGTTGGTGTTTTTCGCTATGAATATACGAATGAAAATAGATTTAAATTGTTTATAAAAGATTTATTTAATCCAGCTCCAGAAGTAACATTGATAAAAGAATTAAAGTTAAATCAAATTAGGTTGAAATCTGCAAATATTCCTGCGTTTAGAAAACTTTTAATAAATCAAAATATAGATATGGTTTTGGTGGGTACGTGGAAAGAACGATTAAAGAAAGAAGTCTATAGTGTTCCAACTATCGGAACGGTTAATGTTCACCCATCTCTATTGCCAAAATATAGAGGTCCAAATCCATATATTCAAGCTATTTTGCATGGTGAAACTGAAACTGGTGTAACTTTACATCTTGTTGATGAGGGTTTTGATACGGGTGCAATTTTAGCTCAGGAAAAAGTTAAAATCGCTGATTCTGATACCTCAAAAGAGGTTAGAGAAAAATCTGTTCGAGTAGCGAGAAAACTGGTTTCAGAACTTATCTCAGATTTGAATAACAAGGTGATAACTCCTATTAAGCAATCTGAAAAATATGCAACATATTTCCCAAATATTTCTGGTGAAGAGAAGATGATTGATTTTAAATTCCAAGCTTCAGAAGATATAATTAGAACAGTAAAAGCTCTTCATCCATTTTTGCCTAGTTATATTACTTATGAAAAGAATTTCTTTGTTGTCGATCCTTATTCTATGCAAGTTGTTCATGAGGATTTAGGCAGTACTAATCCTGGAGATATTGTGCTTAAATATCCTGATCGTCGATCTTTAACTATTGTGTGCAAAGACGGTAAAGCTGTACGTTTTTCAAACTTGAAGCTTTATAAATTTCCACTTTTAACCAGTTGGTTTATTGATAAGTATGTGGAAACTATTTCTTAGCAAATGTACTTTTTTCAAGCATAACCATAAGTATTGAGATGTCGGCAGGTTTAACTCCACCGATGCGTGCTGCTTGAGCAAGCGTTTTTGGTCTGATTTTTTCTAGTTTTTCTTTTGTTTCTGTTGAAATATGTTCAATTCTTGAATAATCAATATTTTCTGGAATTTTAAACTTCTCAAGTTTTCCAGCTTGGTCAACTTGATCTTCTTGGCGTTTGATATAGCCATCATATTTAATGATTACTTCAACTTGTTCAAATACTTCTTTTGATAGGTTTAATTCGTTTGTTGAATTATCAAGTTCTTTTAGTATTTTGTATGTGATGTTTGGGCGTTTTAGAAGTTCTGCGGCTCTCATACCTCTATCGATATGTTCTTCATATTTTGCCAAAATTTCGTTGGTATGTTCATTTGCAGGAATTTTTAATTCTTGTAAGCGAATTCTTTCATCTTCGATTTGTCTTTGTTTATCTTTAAATCTTGCAAATTGAGTGTCGTCAATTAGACCTAGTTTATGTCCTATTGGCATTAAACGTTCATCTGCGTTGTCTTGTCTTAAAAGTAATCTGTACTCTGATCGTGATGTTAGCATTCTATATGGATCTTGAATATCTTTTGTTACAAGATCGTCAATTAAAGTTCCAGTGTATGATGAACTTCTAGAAAGTTCTAGCATTTCAGAACCGTTAATATAGTTAAAAGCGTTAATACCTGCGATTAGACCTTGAGCTGCAGCTTCTTCATAACCACTTGTTCCATTGATTTGACCACCAAAGAAAAGACCTTTGATTTTTTTAGACATCAATGAATGTGTTGTTTGTACGGCTGGAACATAATCATACTCAACTGCGTAAGCTGGTTTTATGATGTGTGCGTTTTCTAATCCTGGTAAGCTTCTTAACATTTTTACTTGAACATCCATTGGTAAACTTGTTGAAAAACCTTGGATGTATGTTTCATAAGTTCCTAAACCTTCTGGTTCAATAAAGATATGGTGAGAAGGATTTGATGCAAATCTAACAATTTTATCTTCAATTGATGGGCAATATCTTGGGCCCACACCGTGTATTAAACCTTGGTACATAGGAGATTTATCAAGATTTGCTCTAATAATATTGTGAGTTTCTTCTGTCGTTCTTGTTAAATAGCAAGGATAAGTCTTTCTAATTGGTCGATTAGGCTTGAATGAGAAGAAACTTAATTCGTCATCTCCAGGTTGAATTGTCATTTTTGAATAATCAATTGTTCTTTTATCAACACGGGCTGGAGTTCCTGTTTTTAGTTTCTTAGTTTCAATTCCTAATTTATGTAATGAATCTGAAAGTCCGATGGCAGCCTGTTCTCCTAATCGGCCTGCACTAAATGATTGTAAGCCAACAAAGATTCGACCTTCAAGAGAGGTCCCTGTTGTAAGTATAATTGCTTGAGCTTTGTACTCAGTTCCAAGTTCATCAACTGCCCCGATGATTCTATCGCCATCTACCAGTAATTCTGTTATACAACATTGTTTTAGGTATATGTTTTCGTTGCTTTCAATTAGATTACGCATATATCTAGTGTATTCAGCTTTATCTGATTGAGCTCTCAATGCTCTTACCGCAGGGCCTTTTGATGAATTTAATACTTTCATCTGGAGGTAAGTAGCATCAGTAACTTCGCCCATAACTCCACCTAGTGCGTCAATTTCACGTACTAAAGTTGATTTTGCAGGGCCACCGATTGCGGGATTACAAGGTTGAAGTGCAATATTATCAACATTAAGCGTGCATAATAAAACTTTCATTCCAAGCTTCGCACACGCTAAAGTTGCTTCACAGCCTGCGTGACCAGCACCTACTACAATTATATCGAATTTGTTGTTTATGTAATCCATAACTTTATTATAATTCAAACATTTGTGAATTATAATTTTGGCATTACAAACTTTACGTTTGTTTGATAAACGTACTAACTACACTAAAAACTCTTCAAACTCTCCTAAATGTCAAAAAACGAATTTAAAATTTTAGAATCACCCTGTTTGTCGGTCTTTAATCTGGGGAAGGTTTTGGTATTTTGAATTACCCTTCAGTGGTAAGTTCTTCCCAGATGCTTGGTACAACAATCAATGCAGTGTACACGATGAAACCGAATAGGATTAAGTTGATTGCCATGATAACCTCCTTTGGTTACATGTATATTAATCCCATTTTTTAGGGTAAAATAACAATTAATAGTCTAAAAAGTTGAAAACTTTACAAAATTTAATACGAAAAAGTGATATGAAAAGATTTACTCAAAATGATATAAAAACACTATTCTCGCATCTTTGCTGTTCTAGATGTAAAAATGAATTTTCGATAGATTCTATTAAAATTTTAGAACAGGATTGCGATATGATGCTTTGTAATTTATTATGCGAAAAATGTGGAAAAGATTTTGGTGAAGTTGTCTTTAATTTTAATAGAAAATCAGATAATCATTTACCCCTAGAAATGGTTGAAGGACCACCTCCGATTAGTTCTGATGATGTTATTGATGCACATAGATTTATAAAAGATAATTTATAGTAAAAAGGACCCTGAAGTATTCAGAGCCCTTTTTGTTTATTTAATGTTTCCATTATTGTTTTGGAATTTGTCCTGCTTTTGATAATAAGCCGTGGATATGAGTAGTCATTGCCATTTGAGGATCATATTGAGCTATATCTTCTTTTAATCTGCTTGATGGTAGATACTGTTCAAATGCGAATTTATATCTTTCAAATGGATTGCCGTCAACTTTTTCTAGAAGAAGTTGAGCTGTATTTGTTACAACTTTGTCTTTACCTTCTCCAGTTGTAGCTGGAATTACATAGCCTAATTTATCTTTTACTAAGTTTGCTGGGATAAGTGTTGAGCCATCTAGACCTATAATTGCTTTTCCTGAGTCTTCTACCCAAGCGTGTCCACCACCGTTAGCAACTAATATTGGATTGTTTTCACCGATAATTTTGCCATATGTTGTACCATAGTCGCTAATCTGAGATAGATTTCTTGTAAGAATTGTTGGGTGAGGGAAATCTGCAACCATAGCTTCTGCACCATCTAAAATATCAAGAACTCTTGGTGTACCTTTAATATATTGAGTATATTCTGTTGGAGTTGTACCTACAATTCGGATTCCAAAAGTTTCAGCCAAATCTCTTGTTGCTTTGTCAACACCACAATAACTGTGTGCTAAGCCAAAGCCAAAAGATTCTCTAATATTTACACCTAGTTCTTCAAAATATTTGAAGATTGGAGTGAAGAAATCAACAATAGCTTGTTCATATTGTGCAGATAATTCTTTTTTGCTTAAAGAACATCCGCCCAAAACTTGTTCAGGTTTAATGTTTGAGTTTCCAATTCCTCCAAGAATTACAGCTGGTTTTTCTCCGTGAGCTGCAGTCCAAATACCTTCAGTTGTTAATTTTGCAGGCTCATCGGCAAAACCTAACCATTTGAAACCTGGAACGTTTTCAAATAGAACTGGCATTTTCCAGCCTTTTGCCATAACTAGTTTTCCACCATCTGCAGTTTCCATCATGGCCGCCTCATTCGGAATTACGCTTTTTAATTTTTGAATTGCTGCCCCTAAGTCAAACTGACCACGTAAGCCTTTTTGTACTTCTGCAACTGCAGCTCTTATTGCTGGATCTTCTGATGTTGCACATTCCATAATTGTTTTGATAAATAAATCTTTTTCAGTTAAGCCCATCTTTTGTATTGCTTGAACTTCTCTTGCGATTACTTCGCTGTTTTTTGTTAAATAATTGAATAATTCACGTTCTGCTTTAATTGTAATTGGGTTAATCATATATATTGTTACTCCTTAAACGTTTTCTGCTTTTGCATCAGCTTTTGCTACTCTTGATTTGTTTACAATTCTGTCAGGAATAGCTCCTAGTAATCTACCAGCAAGACCTAATAATAAAACACCTGCTGCTAAAACAACTTTTGTTGTTGATGGTAGTTTCATTACATTTTTTGTAAGCTTAGTTGCTATTTCTAAAGCTCCAAGTTGAGCTTTGGTAGAAGTTGTTGCTATTAAAGCACCAGCACCTAAACCTGCAATTGCACCAATGTTTTTGCCAGTGTTTGTTTTGTTATATAAATTGCCCTTTTTGGTTTGAGCAAGACCAGTGAATGAGATTTTACTTACTTCCATTTAATCATCCTTTCGCTTAGGTAAATGTTTAGATGATTTTTTAAAACCTGTGAATCTTTATTCTTGCTATTGTGATAGTAAATATTTCAATATGTTAACAAAAAAGGACGTTGGCAGTTTTGTCAACGTCCTAAACTTTATTTTAATAGATTTATTTGCCTAAATTTGCTGTTGATTTGATGTGTAATTCTCTAAGTTGTTTTAGAGCAGCTTCGCCTGGAGCGTCACTCATTAAACATTTAGCACCAGCGTTTTTAGGGAATGCGATTACATCACGGATAGAATCAGTTCTAGCTAGTAATGCAACTAATCTGTCTAAACCAATAGCTAAACCAGCGTGTGGCGGAGTACCGTATTGTAATGCGTTAACCATAAATCCGAATTTTTCTTGAGCTTCTTCTTCTGTTAAGCCTAATGCTTTGAAGATTTTCTTTTGAACTTCAGAAGAGTGGATTCTCACAGAACCACCACCTAATTCGCAACCGTTGTAAACGATATCATATGCGATAGATTTAACGTTGCCTAAATCACCTGAATCAAGTTTATCAACATCTTCTAAGTTTGGAGATGTGAATGGGTGGTGCATTGCCATAAATCTGCCTTCTTCTTCAGAGTATTCAAACATTGGGAAGTCAACAACCCATAACAAGTCGTGTTTTGCTTCATCGATTAAGTTTAGAGATTTCCCGAAGTGTAATCTCAATCTACCCATAATATCGTAAACAGCTTTTGGTTTGTCTGCAACGAAGAAGATAATATCGCCAGCTTGTGCTTGAGCTCTATCTTGAATTGCTTTTGCTTGTTCTTCTGTAACGAATTTCAATACAGGAGATTTAGCTGTGCCATCTTCTTGGTAAATGATATTAGCAAGAGCTTTTGCACCAAATGATACAGCAAGTTTTGTAATATCGTCGATTTCTTTTCTAGAGTAGCTAGCACCACCTGGAATTCTAATACCACGAACGATACCGCCATTTTCTAGAGTGTTTTTAACGATTTGGAATTCAGATTGCATAATGATATCGCCAAGATCGAATAATTCTAATCCAAATCTTGTGTCTGGTTTATCTGAACCAAATCTATCCATAGCTTCTTGCCATGGGATTTGTCTGAATGGAGGTTTTACCTCTACACCAGCAGCTTTGAATGCATCTACGATTAGACCTTCAACAACAGAGATAACGTCTTTTTGTTCAACAAATGACATTTCGATATCAACTTGAGTAAATTCAGGTTGTCTGTCTGCTCTTAAGTCTTCGTCACGGAAGCATTTAGCAATTTGATAATATCTTTCAATACCACCAACCATCAATAATTGTTTGAAGATTTGTGGTGATTGTGGAAGTGCGTAGAATTTACCTTCTTGTACACGAGATGGAACTAAGTAATCTCTAGCACCTTCTGGAGTAGTCTTGATAAGAATTGGAGTTTCAACTTCCAAGAAATCAAGATTGTTCATATAGTTTCTAATTGCTTGAACAATGTTATGACGCATAACAAGTTTTGATAACATTGGTTCACGTCTTAAGTCTAAGTATCTGTATTTAAGTCTGATATCTTCTGAAACGTTGTTATCATCTAAAACGAATGGTAAAACTTTTGCTTCAGATAGAATTTCAACAGATTCTGGGTACATTTCAACTTGACCAGTCGGATATTTTTCGTTGTATGTTTCTTCAGGTCTTTTTGTAACTTTACCAGAAACTTTGATAACGTATTCAGTTCTAACTTGTTCTAAAATTTTATGAACTTGTGGGTTGATTTGAGGGTTTGCTACGATTTGGAAAAATCCACTTCTATCTCTCAATTCAACGAATAAAATACCACCTAAGTCTCTTACTGTTGATACCCAACCTGACAAAACTACTGTTTCGTTAACGTTTGCCAAGTTTAGCTTTCCACATTCGTGGTCTTTAAACATTGTTTTAATCATCTCTTATTTCCTTCTTAAAGTCTATTTATATTGCATACATAATACTAGCAAAAACACAAAAAAAAGACTACAAAATGTAACATTTGTAATCTTTTTTATAAGTTTTTAGATTAATCTTCTTTGATAATTTGACAAGAATGCACAATATCTAAGTTAATATTGTAGCAGTTTACCACTTCTGGTTGATATTCAACGCTATCTTTGTTCGAAATTACACAGTTGTATAATTGAATAAATTTGTTACCACAGTTTAATGCGTAGAATAATAGGTTTTCGTTTGTTGGATTTTGTACAACAGATGGGATTGGTAAGTATAAATCTCCAGAGATTAAATATTCATCTGTAGTAATTAAGATTTTAATACTTTCTTTTCCTGCTTCAAGGTTATTTTTTTGATGTGTTTTTGCCATAATTTCTCTCTTTCCTTTTTTTCTGATTTTATCATATTTTTTGCAGTTGGACAATAGTTTTGCTTTTTAGTAAACTAATTTTATGATTACTTTTGATTATTACACATTAGCAGAATTTTTGAAGGAGCAAAAAGAGTTCTTTTTAGGTGCAAGAATTAACAAGATTCAACAACCCACAAGACGTGAATTTATTTTTGCACTTAGGAATAATAGCGAAACTCGTCAATTGTATGTGAATATTAATCCTCAATTTTATCACGTATGTTTTATGAGCAAAGAAAATCAAGTCAAAAGAGTTCTTGAAATCCCTCAAAAGCCTCCAATGTTTTGTATGTTATTACGAAAATATCTAGAAAATTCCCGTATAGCAAAGGTCAATCTGCCTGAAGGTGAAAGAATTCTTGAAATTTTTATTGAAACATACAGTGAAGTTGGTGAAAAGATTTATCTGTGTTTAGCTTTTGAATTCATGGGTAAACATTCAAATGTTATTTTGTATAATTACGATACAAATGTCATTATTGGTTGTGCTCATAATGTAGGCTCAGAAAAAAGTCGTGAAAGAGAAATCTTTGGGGGAATACCATATGTTTATCCTCCAAAACAGAATTTTGTATTGAAAAAATGGGACAGTTTGATTGAGGTTGAGGCTATAACCTCGTCTGTTAATAGTTTAATTGATGATTATTACGCAACTCAGATTGCTAATGATAAATTCAGAGTTTTAAAGGGTAATTATAGTTCAATTATTTCTCAGAAATTGAAGAAAGTTACTAAGTCACTTAAACAGATGGAATATAAACTTTTATCAGACTCTGATAGTGATAAATACAGGTTATGGGGTGATTTGATTATGGCAAATCTATACGCCCTTAAAGATTTCAGTAATGTTGTATCTGTTTATGATTACGAAAATGATAAGCAAATTGAATTGAAATTAGATGAAACAAAAACTTTAAAAGATAATGCTACTCAGTTTTATAAGTTGTATAACAAGGCTAAAATTGCTAGAAATAAATTAAATGAGCTTATCGAAGAATCAAATACCAAAAAAGAATATTTTGAACAAGTTTTGTATTCGATTAATTCAGCTCAAAATATTGAAGATCTGTTTGAAATTACGCCTGAAGTTCTTGAAAATACTGATAGAAAAGACTCTAAAAATAAAATACAAGATGTCTTAATGATTGAAGAATCGGACGGTTCAAGAATTTATATTGGTAAAAATAATAAACAAAATGATTATATAATTTCAAAATTAGCAACAGAAGATGATTTATGGTTCCACGTTCATAATTGTGCAGGTTCTCATATTTTATTAAAAACACAAAATGTTACTGATGAATTGATACTAAAATGTGCAAAATTAGCAAAAGAGTATTCAAGTGTGAAGGATTCATCAAAAATTGGTGTTATCTATACAAAACGTAAGTATATACGTAAACCTCCAGCGTCGCCTTTAGGGTATGTTACTTATAAAAATGAAAAAGAAATTGTATTAGATTAACATTTGTTTACAATTAATCAATTTCTGTATAAAAAAATACTTTATTAAAGCATAGGGTTATAGGTTAGTTATTTTTATATGTTTTAATAGGAGGTTATGTTATGTCAATTTCTGCAGTAGATTCAAGTGTTAATTATACTTTAAATGGTAATCAATACCAATCTTCAAATACAGGTAAAAAAGTAGGAACAGCAGTTGGAGCGGGCTTAGCTGCAGCTAGTTCTGTTGTAGCTTATAAATCTGGTAGATTAGTTCCAGCAGTTGAAAATGCTATTACTAGATATACATCTCATAATACTGGTAAATTTGCTAATTTACTTACTAAAAATGCAAAATTTGCTAAATTTGGAATTTTAGGTTTAGGTATGTCTGCTGTAAGTTTACTTTATGCAGGTGTAGGTAGACTTATTGGGCACGCAGTAGATAGAAATATTGAAAATAAACGTGCAAAAGAAGCAGATGCACTAGCGGCAGAAACAGCCAATGTTGAATATTTAGCATAGTGTTTTAATGGGGTAATGTGTATGTCTGTAGAAGCTTTAGGTAATAATTTTGTGAAAGTTTCAAAAGGTGTAGAATCTTTTTGGACTCCTGAAATGGTTGAAAAAATTGCAAAACTTAAAGGTAGTAAAATCAACTTTGTACCTTTAAATCCAATTGGTCCAATGTCTAAACCTTTTAAAATAAAACATCCAGCTTTAATGGCTATAAGTATTGGTACAGCTTTAACTTATGGATTAGGAAATCTAATTTGTAACGGAGTTAAAAAGTTAGATCAAGCTGAGAATGAAAGAATGAATAAGTTAGTATACCTATCTTAATTTTATAATAAATAACCTCAAAAATTTGTGGTATAATTTCTCGTAACAGAGGTGAATTATGCCACATTTTTTCATTAATTCAAAACAAGTAGTTAATAATGTTGTAGAAGTTTCTGACAAAGAAAATTATCAACATATCGCCAAATCTCTAAGAGCAAGGGTTGGTGAAACTTTGTTATTGATTGATGAAAATCAAATCCAATATGAAACAACAATTAATGAAATTACTAATTCAAAAGTTATTGCTAATGTTGATAAATATTATCATTCAAAAAGGTCTTTAGATTTTGAACTTTATTTGGCTCAAAGCCCGCTTCGTTCTGATGCTCAAGGTTTGATAATTGAAAAAGCAACTGAATTAGGGGTAACTGCTGTCTATCCTATAATGACTGATAACTGTGCTTTAAATAAATCTGTAGTTGAGAAAAAAGTTCCAAAATGGCAACGAGTTATGTATGAATCATCAAAACAATGTGAGCGTGCAATTGTGCCATCTTGTTATGAAGCGACAACTTTAGAAAAAGTTTTGGCAGAAAATAACTTTGATAAAGTGATTGTATTTTGCGAAAGAATTGCAGATAAAACAATTAGGGATTCATTTAAGGAAAATCCTATTAAAAAAGGTGATAAGGTTCTTGTTGTGATTGGTCCTGAGGGTGGTTTTTCACAAAAAGAATTTGATAGCTTTAGAGAAAAATCATTAGAGATGCTTACTCTTGGTGATTTGATTTTACGGGCAGAAACCGCAGTAGTTGTTGCGTTAGGAAATATTATCTATGAATATTCAAACTTTAACAGATAAAATAAATAACGATGCAATATTAAATAATTTGGTTAGTTTTTTCCCTAATCAAATTTATCTTGTTGGAGGTTCGGTTCGTGATGCTTTCTTAGGTAAAGACTTTGTTGATAGAGATTTGATTGTAGTTGATTGCGATGCAAGAGATTTTTCTTTGCAAGTAGCAGAATTTTTTAATGGAACATTTATTCCTTTAGATGAAGAAAATAAGATTTATCGTATTGTATTAGAAGATAAAATAAATTATTTTGATATTACAAATCCAATTGGTGGAAATTTAGCTGATGATATTTTGCGTCGAGATTTGACAATAAACGCTGTTGCTGTTGATATTAGAACGGGTGAAATTCCAGATTTTTGTGCGGAATTTGTTCAAGATATTGAAAATAAAATTATTAGAGGTGTAAAAGAAGAAAACTTTGTGGATGATCCTTTGAGATTATTGAGAGTTTTTAGATTTTATTCACTTTTAGGTTTTGATATTGATGATTCATTGATTGGCATTGTTAAAAAGTATGCCCATTTGATTGAGCAACCTGCAAAAGAACGTGTTCAATATGAATTGATGAAGTTGTTTAGTGGTGATTTTGCTCACAAGGCTATTTTAAAGATGGATGAATGTGGGCTTTTAGAATTGTTGTTTCCATTTGTCAAAGAATTAAAACAAGTTCCACCAAATCTCCATCACCATTTAGACTTGTTTAATCATTCGATAGAAACAGTTAGACAAGTCGGTTTGATGTATGAAACTTCCTCTGTTGAAGTTAAGCAACATATGGATAAAATTGATTTTGGAGGGTTTTCAAGACTTGCACATTTAAGATTATCGGCTTTTATGCATGATATTGGGAAGTTCTCAACTTGGACTATTGAAGAAGATACAAATCGTCATAGGTTTATCAAACACGAAGATGTTGGTGCAAAAATGTGTGTTCCAATTTTAAAATCTATGTGTTTTTCTAATAAGCAAATCGACTATGTATCATACATTATCAAAAAACATATGTATCCAACAGCAGTTGTATCAGCACCTGATATGAATGAAAAAATTATGATGCGATATGTTCGAAAATCTGAGGATAATGCAATTGATAATATATTAATAGCAAAAGCAGATAGATTATCTGCATTAGGTCCTGAAATTACGCAAGAAATTGTTGATGAAAATATCTCATTATTAAATAAACTTCTCCAGTTCTATTTAGATGCTAAAGATACTCTTAAACCATTGCCAAAGTTGTTGGATGGTAATGAAGTTATGGAGATTTTGAACTTGTCCCCATCTCCACGCTTAGGTGAAATTTTGGAAGCTTTAAATGAAGCTCAAATTTCTGGTGATATTTTAACTAAAGATGATGCTATAAAATTTGTAAAATCTCTCAAATAATTAATCTGGACTTCTCGTTTTGTGATAAAATAATCTTATACATAAATTGTTGAGGTAGGGTTATGAGTAATAAATTGAAAAGATTTGGTATTATCACGGGTTATACATTGTTAGGTGTGTATGTGTTATTTTTGGCACTTCCTTTGATATTGTCGCCTATAGCAAATTCTTATAAAGGAGAGATAGAAAAAATAGTAAAAGAGTCAACTGGTTTTGAAACAAAAGTTGATAAAATTTCTGTTGTTACTTCTTGGAATTTATCTGCAGGGGCTAAAGTTGGAGAGGTTTCTCTATCTTTGCCAAATTCAAAAACCCCGTTTTTCTCAGCTAAGAATATTGGAGGTAAATTAGCATTACTTCCTATTTTGGCTCGTAAAATCCGTATTGATAGTGTTTTTGCTGATGATATTACCGCTGATATTGCTATCAAAAAAGATGGGAATTTGTTATTGATGGATTATTTGCCGAACTCAGAAGTAAAAAAAGATGTATCAACCGAGCCTATGACTTTGCCTCTTGGAATAAAACTTTCTAATCATTTACCAAATATTAGTGTTAAATCTTATAAGTTTGGAGTATCTGATGTTGTAACTAATAAAACTTATTTTGTAGATGGCTCAAATTTAAAAGTCTCTGATTTTGTTTTAGATAAAAAGGTTAAATTCTCTACAAATGGTAGTGTTGTGTTTGATGAGGCTGTAATTTCTAATTACGATGTTAAAGTAAATAATGATATTATGCCAAATATTCAGTTACACGATTTGATTTTCCCAAAAGAAGTTGCAATCTCAACTGATGCTCAACCTCAAACTCAAGAACAATTTGCTATGCCATTTAATGTGATTGATATTTTAAATGGGGTGAAACGTAATCAATTCAGCTCCAATTTATTAGCTGACATTAAAACTTCAGGAACTTTTAAAAATTTAAAAGTTGACGGGGGCTTAAAAGTTAGTGATATGACTGTTGCTGTTAATGGTAAAAAACTACCTGAAAGTTATTTTGATATGAAATTTAAAGGAAGTAAAACAGTTATTGATTCGATTATGTACTCATCATTTGATAAATCTGAGAATACTCAAATTATTGGTAATTTAGTAGGTGGTAAAAAGCCTTCAATTGATATGACTTTTCGCTCAAATGCTAAGTTCAATAATTTATTCAGGCTGATTGATAGTATTGCTGAATCTTTTGGATATAAAGATTTTGCAACTTTGACAGCAACAGGTGGCTTTGATGCTGATTTTAATATCCAGTCAGATATGAAAAAAGTAAATTCAGAAGGTTATTTAAAAGTTGTTCCATCAACTATTTCTTATGGTTTATACAATGTTAAAATTGATGATATTAAAGCTGATGTCGATTTAGATAATAATAATGTTCAAATCAAAGATGCAGGATTTTCAATTTTAGGTCATCCATTAAAATTGACAGGTTCAATTTTAGCAGATTCTACAACAGATTTGAGTCTTGTTGCTGATAAATTGTCTTTGAAAGGTTTAATTGCAGCTTGCGGTCAGATGGCTTTATTGAAAGATAATGACATCAAGAGTGGTTCAGTTTCAATGAACGCTAATGTTAAAGGTAAATTAAATTCAATTAAACCAGAATTGGTGGCAAGTGTTGATGATTTGAATTTGTATAACAAGCCTGCACAACTTTCTGTAGGTTTGAATAAAGCAGAAGTTACTGCAAATTATGATGGTAAAACTGCATCAGGTGAAGTTAATGTAAATGCTTTAAATTTAACTCATCCAATGTCAAAAATAGCTGTTCCGACAACAAAGGTTGTTATTGACCCTAAAAGTATAAATATCAAGGACTCATATTTGATGTTTAATAACTCAAGGATTGATATAACTGGGGTTGTAACTAACTATTTATCTGACAAGTTACATATGGATTTAAAAGCTTCTGGTAATTTGAAATCTAATGATGTTGCAATTTTATTACCTAAAGAATTTAGAGATTTGATTTCTTATAAAGGTCAAATGCCATTAAATGTTGTAGTTGATGGTAATACTAAAGTCCAAAATATAAAAGTTAATTTAGAAGCTGATCCGAATAATTACATTGCTTTAGCTGATGTCGATTTATTAAAAGGTCAAAATACTAAAATACATTCAAATATAGAAATTATTGGTGATACTTTAAATTTAACAAATACTGGTATCTCAAATAATAAAACGATGATAGCTAAATTGGGTGGTGATGTTACTAAATTGTATTCTAATCCTACTTTGAATTTGAATTTATCTATTCCAAATTTGGTATCGTTCCCAATATGGGGTGTTCCAAATTCAAATATGTCAGCAAATGGTACAGTCTCAATTGTGGGAAATGCAATGAATCCTCAAATGAGGGGTACAGTTAACGTTACTGATATTTCAATGACTGATTTCTTATTCAAGATGAGCGATTTAGTTGTTGATTTGGCTGGTCCAATTTTAAATGGTGTTGCATCATTAAAAGAAATTAAAGTTGGAGGAATTGTTGCAACTGATATTACAGGTAATGTTTCTTTAAAAGATTATACAAAATTGTACTTAACTGACTTAGCAGGTAAGGCTTTTGATGGTAATCTAAAGGGTAAATTATCTTATGATATTATGACAACAAAGATTGTACTTGAAATGACTGGTGAGAAATTGAATTCTACAAAGGCAGTCCAAGGTGCGGTTGGAATTCCGAATGCTCTAACAGGGGTTCTTGATTTTGGTACAAAATTAACAATGCACGGTGTGACAGATAAAGAAATTATTCAGTCTATGGCTGGTAATATCGATTTTAAAATTGGTGAAGGAAGATTTATTGGTATCGGGCGTTTGGAAAATCTAGTTGCGGCACAAAACGTTTCTTCAAATTCGATTTTAAAAGCTGCAATATCTGCATTATCATCACTTCAAATTGTTCAGGAAGCCGATAAATATAAATCTATTGTTGGTAATTTAACGCTAGCAAATGGTAGTGCTAACATTACAAAAATAGATGTTGTAGGACCATTGATGGCATATCACGTTACAGGAAAATATAATATTTTACCAAATACTGCAGATTTATTAATTTTAGGAAGATTAGATTCAAAAGTTGTTTCTGTTTTAGGGCCATTAGGTGAGCTTTCTGCGGATAAATTGCTTGCTTACATCCCTAAATTTGGAGCCGCAACTTCAAGTGTTTTGGGGCAATTGACTGCTAATCCTGAAAAAGAAAATACTGCAGATATTCCTGCGTTAAGTACAGGTAGTGAGTTGTACAAGGATTTTAAAGTTGAATTTGTAGGTTCTGCGGCAAGTGCTTCCTCTGTAAGAAGCTTCAAGTGGTTGTCAGTTTGTGATACTTCAGAAATTGATATAAAACAAGAGTTAAAAGATGCTCACGAAGCAGTTAAAAATACTGTTCAATCATTCAAAGATGCGTTTAGTCAAGCAAAATCAGATGCTCAAGCTGCAAAAGAAAGTAGTAAGCAAAGTGCTGAGAATTTGAAAAACTTATTCAAAGGCGTTTTGAAAAACGCACAATAAAATTACAGAATGCAGGCTAAAACCATTAATAAGATTGTTCCGATTTGAAAGGCAGTACCAAGATTTCTACCAATCTTGTTACTGTCGTATCGGCTGGCTGATTTTTGTGCATTTATTGCACTTGATAGTCTGGCGATTCTTTCTTCATCGCTGTCGTTTCCAAATACAGTTCCAAATACACTCGACTCAACTCTTGATAATCTTGCTTGCATAGGTTCATTTTCATATTTTTGATTATATAGAGTTTTTTCTATTGTAGTTATATTTAGAGGTTTGGAAGGTTTGTTAAAGATGCTTCTACTTGGGGAGTACTCATCATACCCATCGTAGGTATAATCGTCGATGATTCTTCGGCTGTTGTTATTATAATCTTCATAATCAAACATATCTCCGTATTCACTAAGGTGATAGTTTTCATCCATTTTGCCAATATCACCATTGTAGAATGAATTTTCTTGTTGTGCTATTTGATTATCCATGAATTTTCTAGGTTTTATTTCAGCTTTTAATCTATCAACTCTACTTGATAAATCTTCGCTTTCATATGTTTTTCCAAAAGTTTTCTTTTCAAGATTTGATAATCTCGTTTTTATATTTTGATCTTTAAAATCTTTTTTGAAAATATGCTGTTCAAGTTCATCGATTGCTGGGTATTGAATTTTTGTAGATTCGACAGGTTCTTTTGCAAAAACCCAAGAATCTTCAGGTTCAGCAAATGTATCCTCTCTTGGTTCTATTTCTTGTCCCATCAGATCTGCGGATAAATCTTTTTTAAGTTTAGCGACTCTGTTTTGTATTTGTCCAGTAGAACTTTTGCCGTAAACATTTTCTTCTATACGATTAAGCCGAGATAGTTCAGTTTCATTTGAGTATGTATACCCAAAAATTGAATTTTCTATTTTGTCTAAAATTACGCTGTTTTGACTTGCGAATGTACATTGACAAGACAAGAATAGCGTGAAGATCAGAATTAGTTTTTTCATAATTGAACTCCTTAGAGTTAGAATAAAGTTTTTTTATGTCTAAACCTATTCAACAATCTTGGAGTCTTTTGCAGAGATAAATTAAGTATATTTTTCTAAGATAAAAGTCCTATAATTTGATTATTATAGGACTTTTTATTTAGTTTATTTGTCTATTCAAATTTATTTTCGCAAATTTTTTAAAGCTTGAAGCTCATTTTGATAAGGTGAAATAGATGTTGCTTTTTCAATAATTCCAGGAAGTTTTTCAATTACATAATCTATTTCTTCTTCTGTAGTATATCTACTTAAGCTCCAACGAATACTTCCGTGAATTGCGGTGAATGGAACATTCATGGCTCTTAAAACATGGCTTGGCTCAAGTGAACCTGATGTACAAGCTGAACCTGAAGACGCACAAATTCCAAGGTCAGATAAGTGAAGTAGAATTAACTCGCCCTCAATATATTCAAAACCGATATTTGTAGTGTTTGGAACTCTATTTGCAACACCTGTATTTAGTCTTGCATTATAAATTTTGCTTAGAATATTTGACTCTAATTTATCTCTAAGACGTTTAACTTCAGTTAATTCATAGTCTAAATAACTTTGAGCAAGTTCAGCAGCTTTACCCAATCCCACGATATATGGAGTGTTTTCTGTCCCTGCACGTTTACCTTTTTCTTGGTGTCCACCAATAATTAGTGGAGTAATCATTGTTTTTGAATTGACATATAAAGCCCCAACCCCTTTTGGAGCATGGAATTTATGTCCAGAAATACCTAGCAAATCAACACCATTTGCTTGAACATCAATTGGAATTTTACCTGCAACTTGAACCGCATCGACAAATAATTTTGTATCTTTGTTTTTAGATTTAACGATTTCTGAAATTTTGTCGATTGGGTTAATTACACCAGTTTCATTATTTGCCCACATTATTGAAACTAAAGCAGTATCTTCGCAAACTGCAGCTGCTAGTTCTTCAAGGTCTAGTTCACCATTTGAGTTTACTCCAATATAGTCAACTCTATATCCTTGTTTTTCTAATGCTTGATATAAATTTAGAACGCAAGGGTGTTCAACTTTTGATGTTATAATGTGTTTTTTCGTTTTGTTGTAGTTTAATACGCCACGAATTGCCGTGTTTGCACTTTCAGAACCGCAAGAAGTGAAAAGAATTTCTTTTTCGTCTTGGGCATTAACGAAATCTCTAATTTTAACTCTAGCTTCTTTTATTGCATTAGAAGATCTACGGCTGAAATTATACATGCTAGAAGGGTTTGCGTATTCCTCTTTGAAAAACGGCATCATTTCTTCTAATACTTTTTCATCAACTTTAGTTGTTGCGTTATTATCTAAATATATCAATTTGTTTGTCATTATTTAACCTCGATAAGAGTGATGTCAGTTCCTAAAGAATCTTTAAGAACTTTTTCTGCAAAGTTTTTCAATGTCATAGTTGAATTTTTACAACCTGAACATCTACCTTTTAATTTTACGTAGATACTTTTGTTTTTGATATCTACTAATTCAATATCTCCACCATCTTTTTGTAATTCAGGTGAAATTTGAGTTTCGATAACATTGTTAACTTTTAGAATCCATTGTGTTGGAGTTAATTTATCTACTTCAGCTTGTTGTTTGTTATAGTAAGTGTCAATTACGTCTTGGATAATTGATTTACATTTACCGCAAGCACCACCAGCTTTTGTGTAATTTGTTACTTCGTCCACGGTTTTTAATCCGTTTTGTTTGATTGCATCCCAAATTAAATCTTCAGTAATTTGGAAACAAGTACAAATAATTTTACCTTTTTGTTCCTGAGGTTTTTTGCCTAACAAGTCATCAAGGTCAACATATTCTTCTTTGTTGAAGTTTTTCAAAGCATCTTCTAAAGCTTCATAACCCATAACAGAACAGTGCATTTTTTCAGGTGGAAGTCCCCCTAATTCATCTGCGATGTCTTTATTAGTTATCTTTTTAACTTCTTCAACAGTTTTTCCAATAATCATTTCGGTTAAGATGCTTGAGCTTGCAACCGCAGATCCACATCCGAAAGTTTGAAATTTTGCATCTGTTACAATGTTGTTTTCTATTTTTAAATATATTTTTAATTGGTCACCACAAGTTAAAGAACCAGCTACACCAACAGCGTCAGCATCGTCAATAGCTCCAACGTTTCTTGGGTTTCTATAATGGTCCATAACCTTTTCTGAATAATCCCACATAATGTTCCCTTTCTTACTTTATATTATTTTACCGCAAAAATAATTATTTATTCGTTTGCTTAATTATTATTTAATGTTTTGTATTGTTACGAATTGTAAACAAATGACTTAAAATCCTAAAGTTTTAATAAAACTGTGCCGATATTGGAGGTATAGGATACTAAAAGTTACGAAAGGAACAACCAAAATGGGAATGTCAGCTTCACAAGCAAGATTTTTGTGTCTAACAGCACGAAAAAATAATGTGGAATTTGAAGGTCAACAAATTAACCAACAAAGAACTACATTATCTAATGAGTCAGGCAGCTACTACTCAGAATTGTGTAATATGGTTGTGCCTACTCCTCCATCAGTGGATGATTACACTAAAGTAACATACACATTCGATGATGGTGCGTTAACTAACACTATTACTTCAATGATTGCTAAAGGTAATAATGAATATTCGATTTCATATATTCAACAATGGCAAGATGATTATTCAATTGTTTCAGCTTCATCTAGTATTATTGCTCAAGAAAGTGGCAAATATAAAGTTGGCTCAACTGAATTGAGAAAATTAGGTCAATATGATGCAGCTACAGTTGCAAATGATCCTTACCTAAGTACATTAGATCAAGCACAATTGGATGATTTGATGGAACAAGAAACATATTATCAATCAATGTTGAATGACAAAGTTTTCAATGACCCTGCAGCAACAAATGAATGGTATGTAAGATATGTTAAAGATTCAGTTTCAGGCTCATATGTTCCATATTTCTATGAAGCAAATGCAGTTGAAAATGACAATAATTATGTAAATGGTTTTGCAACAAGCAATATTAACTGCTACTCATTAGGTACAGCTACTAAAACTAAAGAAGTTTTAAATGCACTTGGTAGAGTTGAAAAAGATTCAACAGGCAGATATATCTCAATTGCATTGATTGAATATGATGCAGATGGTAACGAAATTGCAAAAGAATACTCTTTGACAACAAATACAACTACCGATGAAGATGCCTACAATGATGCATTAAATAAATACCAATATGAACAATATCAATATGACCAAAAAGTTCAAGAAATTAACTCTAAAATTGAAATTGTTCAACAACAAGATAAAGCGTTAGAATTAGACTTGAAACAATTAGATACTGAAGAAACAGCTATTTCAACTGAAATGGAAGCAGTTAAAAAAGTTCTAAACAAAAACATCGAAACTACATTCAAAACATTCAACGCATAGTGCTCGGCCGCACGGGGCAATACGCCACCAACAGCTGGCAAGATTTGCTAAATCAATGCGCACAGCGAGCCAAAAAGCCAAAATACAAGACAGTCCTCGTCAGGACGGGGCAATATGCCACCAACTGCAGGTATGGTACGTTTTAATTATACCTTTTAAGATGTTTTTTGTAACGAAATATTACAATAAATAGACGAGAAATTAAAGATTTCTCGTCTATTTGCCGATAATACACCCATAGGAAACAAAATGAAAGGAAACTACCATGGGAATGGCAGCATCTCAAGCGAGATTTTTAAGCTTGACAGCAAGAAAGACAAACGTAGAATTCGAAGGACAACAGATCAACCAACAAAGAACATCTTTGTCAAACGAATCAGCAAATTATTATAGCCAATTGTGTAATATGGTAGTTCCAACACCACCATCATCAGAAGATTACACAAAAACAGTGTATACATTTGTAGATGGCTCAGAAACAAATACAATTAATTCATTGATAGCACAACAAAATGGTATGTATATTTTGAACTACACCCAATCATACGAAGCAGAAAACGTAGTGTCAAATGGTTCAGTAGTAACAACAAGACAATTAAGT
>JAFXHF010000011.1 GCA_017536545.1 bacterium | reverse complement strand
AGTTGCAGCTACTGACGGTGCAATGCCTCAAACTCGTGAACACATCCTACTTGCTCGCCAAGTTGGTGTTCCAAACTTAGTTGTATTCTTAAACAAATGCGATATGGTTGATGATGAAGAATTACTAGAATTAGTTGAAATGGAAGTTAGAGAACTTCTTTCTTCATACGAATTCGATGGTGACAACATTCCATTCATCCACGGTTCAGCTTTAAAAGCTTTAGAAGCAGTTCAAGCTAACCCAACAATCTCTCGTGGTACTGACAAATGGTCAGATAAAATTTGGGAATTAGTAGATGCTCTAGATTCTTACTTCCCAGAACCAGAAAGAGACTTAGACAAACCATTCTTGATGCCAGTTGAAGACGTATTCTCAATCACAGGTCGTGGTACAGTTGCTACAGGCCGTGTAGAACGTGGTATCGTTAAAGTTGGTGACGAAGTTGAATTAGTTGGTTTAGGCGAAACTAAGAAAACTACAGTTACTGGTGTTGAAATGTTCAGAAAATCTCTAGATCAAGGTCAAGCTGGTGACAACGTTGGTGCTCTACTTCGTGGTATTGATAAAACTGAAATCGAACGTGGTCAAGTATTATGTAAACCAGGTTCAATCAAACCTCACACTAAATTCACAGCAAACGTTTACGTATTGACTAAAGAAGAAGGTGGACGTCACACTCCATTCTTCCCAGGTTACAGACCTCAGTTCTACATCCGTACAACTGACGTAACTGGTTCAATCAAATTCGAAGGTCAAATGGTAATGCCTGGTGATAACGTAGTTATGGAAGTTGAACTTATCAACCCAGTAGCTATCGAACAAGGTATGAGATTTGCTATCCGTGAAGGTGGTAGAACAGTTGGTGCTGGTGTTGTAGATACTATCATCGAATAGTTTTTACTAACATAGCAAAAGCTAAAAAAAGACTTGATGAAATTCATCAAGTCTTTTTTATTTACCACTTTCTAAATCTTTTAACGAGTCGTTGCATATTGCCAACGAAATCTTCTTTTCTTAAATAAAGGATAGCTTGATTTTAAGCTAATAATGCTTCCAAAATCTTTGCATTTGTTTGTGCACGACGAGCATTTAATAAGTATTTATTAACACTTGCTCTGATATCCTTTGCATCCTTATCAAGATAAGTTACTTCATTATCAAGCATCTTGATATATTCGTGCACAGTTACCATTTGATAATTGTTTGCCATTTTCCTGTTTCCCCTATTAAATAATACTAATTACCCGAGAAGAGCATCTAAAAGCTCTGCATTTGTTGCTGCTTTTTTAGTATTTCTTAACTGAGATCTATACATGTAAGTTCTTAGAGCTTCACGAATCAATTCTGAACGTGTACGATTTTCAGAATCTGCTACAGAATCGATTTCATCTAAAAATTTTTCGGGCATTGAAATTAATACTCTTGCCATGTTTGTCTCCTTTAATTTTCCCTGTTGTGTTTCCCCTTACTTATATATAAAGGATTTTTTTCTTTAAAAATTGCCTAAATTTTACCTAAAATGTATATACTCGTAACATATTGTTACAATTCAAAACGCAGACTACAAAAGAATTACAGGCAGTTTTTAACACAAAAAGAACCGGTAGAATATACCGATTCTTTCAAGTAAAGTATGATCCGATTTATATAAAATTAAGCTAATAAGTTTTCAACGATTTTAGCATTTGTTTGAGCTCTTTTAACACTCAATAAGTATTTTTCAACTTGTTTTGAAATTTCTTTTTCAGTTAATGATACACATTCAGTTCCTAATGATTCTACATAAGATTTAACTGTTACCATTTCATAATTATTACTCATATTTAATTCCCCTTAATATCGATTTCCCTTACATATATATAAAGGATTTTTTGATTCAAAAATTGCCTAAATTTTGTATAAAATGTATATATCTTTACATTTATTTACAATCACCCAAAACACAATATATAAAGCAATTTTAGCTAATATTTTTACAAAAAAAAAGAACCGATTACTCGGTTCAAAACTTTTAATAAAAGAGAGAGATGATTATAAATATGGATGATAAATTACGCTAATAATTTTTCTAATTCCTGAGCTTCTTTATAAGATTTACTTAGAATTTCGTTTTCGATTTCTGCTGCTAAAGCAACTTCTTCAGCATTTAATTCTTGAACATATTCTTGAACTGTTATGAAAGAAGATTTTTGAGCATTGATTGCATTAGTTCTAATAGATTTTACGTAATCTTCAACTCTAACTAAAGTTGTTTCATATCTTGCATCTGCAACTAATTCGTTTACGTAATCTTGAACTGTAATCATTGTTTCTAAAACTTGTCTCATAATCAATCTCCAATATTTCCCTTAATAAATATCCCTTACATTTATATAAAGTATTTTGCGATTTAAAAATTGCATAAAAAATATATATTCTTTACATTTGTTTACAAAAGCTCCACACCCTACATTTTGCAACTAGTTTGAAGTACAATAAGAAAAGGATTTAACTAGGAAAAAGGAAGAAATATAAATGTTAAGAACAGGAATAGTAGGGTTACCAAACGTAGGAAAGTCAACATTATTCAATGCATTAACTAATGCTAGAAACGCTCAGAGTGCAAACTATCCATTCTGTACAATCGAGCCAAACGTTGGTGTTGTTGAAGTTCCAGACGAAAGATTAGAGATATTAAAAAATTTATGTAAAACTGATACTGTAATTCCAACAGCGATAGAATTCGTTGATATTGCAGGTTTAGTAAAAGGTGCAAGTAAGGGCGAAGGTTTAGGAAACCAATTCTTACAAAACATCAGAGAAGTTGATGCTATTATTCAGGTTGTAAGATGTTTTGATGATGAAAACACTATTCACGTTGAGGGCAAAGTTGATCCAATCAGCGATATTGAAACAATCAACACTGAATTAGCTTTGGCTGATATGGCTTCAGTTGAAAGACGTCAGGCTAGAATTGCCAAAACTGTAAAATCTGGAGATAAAGATGCTGTATTAGAAGACAAAGTTCTAAAGAAAATGGCTGAACTTTTAGAAGAATGCACATTTATTGATATTAACAAGCACTTTGAAGGTGATGAAATCCCTGTTGTAAAAATGATGAATTTATTATCAACAAAACCTGTAATTTATTGTGCTAACGTTTCAGAATTCGATTTGAAAGACGGTAATGCATACACTGAAAAGGTTAAAGAATACGCTGATTCTCACGGTGCAGAAATGGTTATCATTACAGCAAAAATTGAAGAAGAATTGGCTGAACTCGATAAAGAAGAAGCTCAAGAATACTTAAACGACTTGGGAATTGAAGATAGTGGTATAAACAGAATGATTAAATCTGTTTATCATCTATTAAAACTTAGAACATACATCACTGCAGGGGAAAAAGAAGTTCGAGCTTGGACAATCACAGCTGGAACAAAAGCTCCACAAGCTGCTGGTGTAATCCATACAGACTTTGAAAAGGGCTTTATTAGAGCTGAAGTAACACCTTACAAAGACTTTGTTGAGCTTGGTTCATACACAGCTTGTAAAGAAAAAGGTGTAACTCGTCTTGAAGGTAAAGATTATGTAATGCAAGACGGAGATATTGTTCACTTTAGATTTGCAGTATAGAACAATTTATACACAACAAAAAAGGTGGCTAATAAGCCACCTTTTTTCTATTTTATAAGAGCTAAGTTCTTACCACATTCATTTTGTTTATTCTCATATGAATTAGCAATAAATCTTGCATTTGGTGTAAAATGACTAGCTCCTGTGAAAGTTAATTGAACGTTATTTGGTACATGATATAAAATTTTAGTTGAATCTTCAACTTCCATTGGAACCTCATTACCATCATAAATTCTTGTAATATAGTAATTACCTTTATCATCAGTATTTACTTTATAACAATCGTTGTCATCCTTTGCATTTCTGAATAACAAGCCTTTACGTAAGCCAGGAACACCTTCTAAGATTTCACTATTTTCATTTAAGTAAATTCTATCGATATAAATTTTATCTGGCTTGTAATGAAGTCTATGATCATCGTGGAAACCAGTTGGGTTAAAGATAGAAAGAGTCATTCTACCATCTGTACTTTGACGAAGAATAGATGACACATTCTTTCCATTTTGAGCTTTATTCAACGGTAATGTATAAATTGCACCGTTATTTAAGGCATTGCATTTTGGATTACGACGAACTGCCATCACTTCATCGAAATAACCTTTATATTTCTTTAAGAATTCTTTGTATTTTCCGCTATCAGGAATCAACCACTCGTCATGAACTCTTTGACGGCCTTGTAGGTACATGTTCTTAGTTTCAGTATCATATCCTGTTGCACCAGCATCATCACCATCAAATAGAGTTGGCATACCTGGGAGAGCTACTAAGTATTTCATCATACCTAAAAGTTTTGATAGTGCAGGACTCATAATAGCTTCAAATACTTCATTTTCATATTTATCAGCTTCTAAGTTCGGTAAATAGAATCCGTGAACTTCTCTAGCCTGTTTCAACACCATTGATACAGTAACATCAATAGGTTTGATACCAAACGCTTCAGGATCAAAACGTTTACCTAGAAATTTACCTTGAGCTAAATCTGAAATAGCTCTGCTAATAGGAATAAACGCCCTATTAAATTCTTCATCATTATAATGATATTTATCTCTGTATTTATTCAACACGTCGATAAATGCTGGTCTAATTGCATCAGCCATTGCAATAGCTTTTGGTGATACTCTGCTAAAATCATAACGACCAACAACATCATCTGAAACATGTTCTAAGAATTTGTCGTGAATAATTTGATAAGCTTTAACACGTTTATCATGATTACTTGGGTTATTTAAGTCTGTGTAGAATAATTCCATATCCATTGCGGCACAATGTAATGCACGAGGTTTATCGTGGTTCCCAATGAATGTATATGAATAAATTAACGAATCTAACGAACTAGATTTAACAAAAGGAGTATTGTGTTCATCACCTAGCATTTTTGTATGAATGATTCGCTCTAAATATTCTTTATTCTCAAATCTTCCGCCTTTTTCAAAGTTTTTTGTAAATATTTGAGAAATATCATTAAAGAAGAAAGAATAATTCGCTTTAGATGTCATACCTGTATCTCGAAGGAATTTAGGAACGATATCTGAAGTTTTAGGATATTTACGAGATAAACTACCATACCCTTGACCATGAAGATCAACAGCATTAGTAATTTCTGCAACAGTATATGCGTTAGGGTTTTTAGAAATAACACCTTGAGTAAAGCGTTTCCAAAAATCAGTAACTGTTCGCCAAGTATAATCAAAGCTATTGTGTCTGTTACGCAAAGCTTCAACGTCTGCAATATCCTTAGTCGCATCAATACGCCAATCCAAACCTGATTGAGTTTTATCAATAATCAAATCTGCCAATTGGAAACTTGCTAAATTTGTATCTTTAAGCATTCTTAAAATAGGTTCTACCATTTCTGAAGTAGATGAAGAATCTAAAGTCTGCATACCTTTTTGCATAGCATTAAGAACCATTTGAGCTTCATCTTGTGGACATGATGGATTTGTAATACCTAAAGTTTGTAATGATACATTTTTCAATTTATTATAATCATAAGAAATTTCTCCAGTATCGATATTTGTAACCATTTCAGCATCTGGCACAAGAGATTTTATAACAGCATACTTTGCTAACTCTGGAGTAATAAGTGGTAAAACATATTTACCATAATCAGTAACTTTTTCACCAACAAAAATCTTTTTATTATCAGGCAATAAAGAGTTAACATTGGTCAAAATATCGCTAGCAAACTTATACATTTCTTTTGTATAAATCTTATCCATTTGGTTGTATGTTTTCGCAAAATCTGGAGATAAAGATGGGTTTCCAGCTTTATACAACTCATATCTTGGAACACCGATTTCAGACTTTTTAGAAGCTCTCTTCGAAATCAATGGAGAAGCCAAAACAGACACTAAGTTATCACCAAACTCAAATGAATCTAATGGAGTATTCATCAAACCTTCTAAGATTTGACCGTGCTTATCTTCTTTTGATAATTCACGCTTATGGTAATAGTATCCAGATAAAATATTATCCACCTCAGCAAAAGAAACTTCCGCTTTAACTGATTTTGGTAATATTTTACCATCAGCTATATTCATAATTTGATTATAAACTTTTTGAGGATTATCAGCTTCAGGATTTTTTATATTTTGAGCAACGTGTAATCTTAGAATATCATCTGTTTTTTGTGTCCAATACTGACCAGATGTAACTGCATAATCTTGAACTTGAATATTACCACGAAGAATTTTTTCCATCTGAGCACGTCTTTTTTCAGTCGGAATATTCTTTAATGCCATTGCATCTGTATTTGAATATACAAAGTTAAGTTTTGCAATATCTGGGTTCGCATCCCAAGTTTCAAAACCACTTTCGAATTTACCATCAACAACAAAAGTCTCAAACTTAGACAAAAGTCTTGCGGCTAAAGGACTTCTCAAGTCAATTGTTGATTCTGGGTTAGCATCATTATACTTATTCAAATTTTTAATATTACTATTGTATGTTTCAGGGTTAATTTCAAATGCATATGGGAAGATTGAATCGTTGTGTGTGTGCAAATCATATACATTTGGAGTTGACATAATTGAATAAGTTTTGATTAAAGAAGTTGTGTCAGTTCTCTCTTTTTCTGTAACCAATCTTGTATCGAAGAATTGGATATAAGTTGGTTTCTTCTCATCATAATTAGGGTTAGAAGTGATAGAAACTGACCCTATTCTACTTTGTTTGTATAAATATGGTGAGTTTACTATTTTATGTGAAATATAATCTTTATTCTTTGCAAAGACACCCATAGATAATGGGCCATCTTTTAATGAAGATGCTCTAAACCAGTTGAAATAAGGAGAATTTTCACCCCATCTCAACATGTGTTTGAAGTGAACACCTTGCAAACCTTCGTTAACGAATGCACCATCTGATACAAAGTTCAAACCATGAGCAAACATTTTTCTTTGTAATGAAGCATAATTATTGATATTACCAAGTGAGCTTGCCATTTGCATACAGTTTTTATTCCAATATGCGTGAGCTGCAAAATCATCATCAGTGAAAATTGGAAGTGAAATAATTCTACCATATCCATCATATTCACCATCATCAACAGCTTTTTCTAAACCCGCCAAAGTCCCACCAAATTTATTTGTTAGAGTTTTAATACCTTCTTGACCACGTTTTTTCAAAGCTTTATCTTCAACAATCATGTTTCTGTCATTATAAACATACCCAACTTTTTGAGAGTCAATAATAACAAGCTTCATAGCTCCACCACGAGAAAGAGTTGATTTGCGTGAAGAAACTATGTTAAAAATATTTCTTTGTTCATTCTCTGCACTACGCTCATCTATGATATCCCCAGCATCAAGCCTTACCCTAGGGAAACCATTTCCATTTTTATCTTTTAATAAAAAGTGGTATGCAAAAGCTTGGTTATCTTGAATTCCAAATTCCCTAGCTAAATCAATTCGATTTGCACCAGGGCTCATTTGGAAAGACTCACCATGCGAACGGCTATAAGCTCTACCAGTAGTGTAGTAGTTACCATACTGATCTTGAGCTAATTTATAGACTTCTAAGTAACAATAGTCCTTATCTTCATCATACGGATAAGATACCTCAAACTCTTTGAAGCCGTCATCTGATTTTACAAACTTGTATCCCTGAAATGAAACTGCATTATTGCGAATTTTTTCATTTTTTAAATCTAAATTTACTTTCACACAACACTCCTTAGTGTCAATTTTAACAACTCTCAAGATTTTTTTTTGTTAATAAATTTTCCTTTATTAAGAAAATTTTACAATGAAAATAAATAATTAGAAATAATAATTTTATGGACTATAATTAAACGTGTAATAAGTACAATCATTATTCTAAAATTAAGGAGTAAATAATGGTAATGACTGACATTAAATGTGATATCAAAGATATTAATTTAGCAGAACAAGGTAAACGACAAATTGACTGGGCATTTAAAGATATGCCAGTGCTAAAAACAATAAGAGAAAGATTTATTAAAGAACAACCTTTTAAAGGCTTAAAACTATCAGCTTGCGTTCACGTAACAAAAGAAACTGCAGCATTATGTACAGTAATGCAAGCAGGTGGAGCTGATGCCGTATTAGTTGCATCAAACCCATTATCAACTCAAGATGATGTTGCAGCAGCACTTGTAAAATACTACAATATGCCAGTATTTGCGATTGCTGGTGAAACAGTTGAACAATATAAATCACACATTAAAGAAGCAATTAACCACAACCCAGACATCATTATTGATGACGGTTGCGATATGGTTTCTGTAATTCACGCAGAAAGACCTGACTTAATCGAAAAAATTATCGGTTCTACAGAAGAAACCACTACTGGTATTATTAGACTTCAAGCTATGGAAGCCCAAGGTACTTTAGGATTCCCTGCAGTTGGAGTTAATACAAGTTTAACAAAACACTTATACGACAACCGTTATGGTACAGGGCAAAGTGCGTTTGACGGCTTGCTAAGAGCAGCAAACATCCTTGTTGCAGGTAAAACTGTTGTCGTATCTGGTTACGGATGGTGTGGTAAAGGTGTTGCTCTAAGAGCTAAAGCTCTAGGAGCTAACGTTATCGTTTGCGAAGTTGACCCACTAAAAGCTCTAGAAGCTGCAATGGAAGGCTATAGAGTAATGCCAATTGCAAAAGCAGCTCTAGAAGGTGATATTTTCTTAACTGTTACAGGCGACAAGCACGTTGTTGACGTTCACCACATTTTAACAATGAAAGATGGTGTTTTCCTAGGTAACGTTGGACACTTTGATTGGGAAGTTAACGTTGGAGATTTAAAAGCACACACAACAGAAATTCGTCAAATTAGACCATCACTTGAAGAATACGTTCTTGATAATGGCAAATCCGTTTACGTAATCGCAGAAGGCAGATTAGTAAACTTAGTTGCCGCAGAAGGACACCCTGCAAGCGTTATGGATATGAGTTTCGCTAACCAAGCTTTAGGTATAGAATTCTTAGTTAAAAACCACGGAAAACTAGAAAACAAATTATACACACTTCCTCATGAAGTTGATGTTAAAATTGCAGAACTTAAACTTCAATCAATGGGAATTGAAATTGATACATTAACACCAGCTCAAGAAGAATACTTGAATAGTTGGAAAATAGACTAGTTTTTAATTAGATAAATAAAGAACCGACCCAAGATTTTTCAAGGGTCGGTTTTATTTATGAGTTATTTAATTATTTATTTTCAAGTTTTTTATTATGAACAATTGATGTGATTAGAGCGGTTACAATAAAGAACAAGCCAATTAACCCTGTAACAACTTCAGGAACTTCTTTTACTGTTGAAATTAACATAATAATAGCTAAAGCTCCAATTGCCCAATGTGCACCATGTTCTAGGTATAAAAACTTAGCCAAGGTTTTCTTTTCAACAAGCATGATTGTCAATGAACGAACAAACATTGCACCAATAGCCAAACCAATAGTAATAATCAAAACATCATTACTCAATGCAAAAGCTCCAAGAACACCATCCAAAGAGAATGAAGCATCAATTAATTCTAAATAAATGAAACTTACTAGTCCAGCAGATTTTGCACCTTGAGATACAGCTTGAGCCGCACGCATTTCTTCATGTTTTTCTAAGAAGTGAGCAACACCGTCAATCGCTAAGAATGTAATTATACCTGCTATACCTGAAATAATAACTGATACTCTACTTTCGACAGGAATAAAACTTTGCACACCAATTAACATCAATAATGCTAAAATAATCTCAATTCCACTAATATGATCCATATGAGCTAAAGGACGTTCAATAAACTTAATCCAATGAACTTCTTTTTCGTGGTTAAAGAAGTAATTAAGAAATAGCAACACCAAAAACATACCGCCAAAAGTAACAATTGGAGCGTGTGTTGCATGTAAATACCCAGCATATTGTTGAGAATCAGTTAATGCAATTTTTGTAACTGTAATCATATCTAACTTTGCAAAAATCGCTACAACTAGCACTGGGAATAAAAACCTCATACCAAACACGGCAATCGCAATCCCCCAAGTTAAAAATCTATGACGCCATTTATCTGACATTTTTTCTAGCTTCATAGCATTAACGACTGCGTTATCAAACGACAAACTAGTTTCTAATATAGCCAAAACAATGACAATAAATACAGCAGCCCAACCTGAGCCTGGTTCAACATGGTTTCCCCAGAAGTAAGCACCAATAACACCAATTATTGTAACTAAATACGAGCCTAAAAAATATTCCAACATAATATTTCCTCTTCTGTGTCTACAAAAATATCATACCTGAAATTTATCAAATTCATATCCTTTAAACAAACTAAAAGAGCTCTCAAATGAGAGCCCTTTTAAAAAATTTATTCTATTAGTTCATATCACTTACGCTAGGAACATAATATTGGAATGTATCTGGTCCATTATCTGGGAATACAAGATGGAATGGTTGATTTTGTCTAATCAAACCTGATTTACCTTTAAATACAGCTGGGTATTCATTTTGGATAGGTAATTTTTCTTCGTGGTAATTTACATAACTAACAGGAACAAATACGAAACCACCATCTCTTACTTGAACTTTCCCACTAACTTGGAAACCTTGAAACAACATCAAATCATAATCAAGTCTAGTATTAGCGTTCATTTGAACATGTAACACTTCAGGAGGATTAGATGTGTTAAAATCTTGCAAAGCTGTAACTTGAACTGTTTTAGCTTCAACTGATGTCATCATTGATAGAGATAAAGCAAATGCTGCAAATAACATTACTAACTTTTTCATTTAGGTTTTACTCCTTTTCTATTTCTATTGAATAATTTTGTCCTTGTACTGTTACCGGCCCAGAAGAAGTTTGAGCATTAGCATCTTGAACTTCTTTATCGATTTTTCCATAGCTTGGGAACTTCAAGAAAAAGACTTGACCGGCTTTAATTTCGATATCTTCACCTTTTCTGGCGTAAGATAAAGGTGATGCTTCATATACTGAAGAAACAGAAGATTTGAATCTGTTACCGTCTTGGTTTTTAACTGCACCTTCTACTGCAGCAACCCCCATTGAAAAGCCTTGAACAAATAAGTTACCAGCTGAAGTAACAGTCTTTTTTGCTACCTGTTTTTTATCAATAGGTTCGGTATAAGAAGCCTTTATTTTAGCCTTAATTTTGCGGGTTTTACCTTCTGAATCAGTATAAGATTTAGGTTCGAATGCAAAATCCGCATCACGTTTTAGCCTTTTTGGGCTAACTACATCAATCAAGTTACCATTTAAAACAGCACCTTCGCCAACAAACTTGTCTTTCTTTATTTCAACAGGTTGTAATAGCTGAACTGATGTAGTTTTTGAAGGGTTAGCAGTTGAAATATCTTCAAGAGCTTTCACTTCAATTGTCTGTGCGTAAGCTTGGCTACACACTAAACTTGTTAATAATAAAACCAAATATAAAAATTTTTGCTTCATAATATCACCTTTAACAAAAAATATAATAACAAAATTTCAAAAAAATATCAATTATCCCTTATTTATCAATATTTTCAAAGAATCTCTTTAAATATTTTCCAGTATAAGATTCTTTACATTTAATAACCTCTTGAAGTGATCCTTGAGCAACGATTCTACCGCCATCGACACCACCTTCTGGCCCTAAATCAATAATATGATCTGCAATTTTAATCAAATCAAGATTATGTTCAATCATTAAAATAGTATTACCTTGATCAGCAAGTGCGTGAAGTATTTTTACTAATTTATCTAAATCTGCCCAATGTAAACCTACAGACGGCTCATCAAGAAGATATAGAGTCTTACCAGTAGAACGTTTATTAAGTTCTGAAGCTAATTTTATACGTTGAGCCTCCCCACCTGACAACGTTGTGGCACTTTGCCCAAGTGTCATATAATCAAGCCCGACATCATTTAAAGTTTGCAATTTATTTTTGATAGACGGAATACTATCAAAAAACTCTAGGGCTTCTCGAACAGTCATATCTAAAACATCAGAAATCGTCTTACCTTTATACTTAACCTCTAAAGTTTCTCTGTTATAACGTTTACCTTTACAAACATCACATTTTACATAAACATCAGATAAAAAGTTCATTTCTATCTTAACTAGGCCATCACCTTTACAAGCTTCACAACGTCCACCCTTAACGTTAAAACTAAATCTGCCAGGCTTGTAACCGCGAACTTTCGCTTCATTAGTTTTTGCATATAGTTCACGAATTGGTGTAAATACATCCGTATATGTTGCAGGATTAGAACGAGGAGTTCTACCGATAGGAGATTGGTCAATATCAATAACTTTATCAATATTTTCAAAACCTAAAATATCTTCAACTCCTTGTGGTTTTGGTTTATTTTTTCTGAGTTTATGAGCAGCAAATTCATATAGTAATTCTTGCATTAAAGTTGATTTACCAGAACCCGAAACACCTGTTAATACAACAATTTTACCTAAAGGAATATCTACATCAATATTTTTCAAATTATTTAAGTGTGCATTTTTAATTTGCAAAAAGTTACCATTCCCTTCTCTTGATTTTGTAGGAATTGGAATATATTTCTCTCCACTCAAATACTTGCCAGTAATAGAATCTTTTGCGTCTATGATATCTTGCACAGAACCTTGAGCGATAATCTCACCACCAGCAACACCCGCTTTTGGGCCAATATCAACGATATAATCCGCATTCTTTATCGTATCTTCATCGTGTTCAACAACAATAAGAGTATTACCCAAATTTCTTAACTTGAATAAGGTTTTGATTAACATATCATTATCACGCTGATGTAAACCAATTGATGGTTCATCCAAAACATAAAGAACCCCACTCAATCCACTACCAATTTGAGAAGCAAGACGAATTCTTTGAGATTCACCACCAGATAAAGTTCCTGCCATTCGAGCCAAATCAAGATAATGTAAACCAACATCACATAAAAATTTCAAACGAGCACGTATTTCATCCAAAATTTGTTTTGCGATATTTAGTTGGTATTCACTTAATTCTAAATATAAATCTGTAATAAATGCCAGCTCATCATCTACAGACATTTTTGTAAATTCATAAATATTTTTATCTTTAATTTTTACAGCTAGAGGAAACGGTTTTAATCTCGCACCATTACAAGCTGGACAAGGTTTTGCGTGCATAAATTTTTCAATTTCTTCACGCCAGTAGTCCCCATTTGAATCATTATAACGTTTTTCTAAAAATGGAATTACCCCAACAAATGGCTGTATATTAGTTTGATAACGACTTGTCCCAAACTGTTTAACTCTAATTTTTATAGATTCTTTTGTTCCATACAAAATTGCTTTTTGGTGCTCTTCTGAAAGTTCACCAAAAGGTTTATCCATATCTATTCCAAGAGCAACACAAACAGACCCCAACAAATCATTATAATAACCTGTTGCAGTTCGAGTAGCCCAAGCATAAATTGCACCCTCATTTAAAGACTTAGTCTTATCAGGAACAACCAAATCAGGGTCAACAACAAAATCTGCACCCAAACCTGAACATCTATCACACGCACCATAAGGAGCGTTGAAAGAAAAAATTCTTGGAGTTAATTCTTCAAAACTTAAATTACAATCAGTACAAGCAAGCTTTTCAGAAAATATAATTTCTTTATCACCAACAACATCGACGTTAACTATACCATCAGCTTTTTTCAAAGCAATCTGAACACTATCTGCAATCCTTGATGAAGCAGACTCTTTTACAACAATTCTATCAACAACAACAGAGATATCGTGCTTTTTTGTTTTAGCAAGTTCAATATCGTCTTCATCAAGATTATAAACCTCACCATCAACTTTTACTCGAACAAAACCCTCTTGACGTAATTCTTCGAATAATGACGAATATTCACCTTTTTTGCCCCTAACTATTGGAGCTAAAATCTGAATTTTTACCCCCTCACCTAGAGCTATAATTTTATTCACAATCTCATCTAATGTTTGAGGTTTTATTTTCTTACCACAATTTGGACAATAAGGCGTCCCAACTCTAGCATATAAAAGTCGCAAATAATCATAAATTTCCGTAATAGTACCAACTGTAGAACGAGGATTATTACTTTTTGATTTCTGGTCAATAGAAATAGCAGGAGAAAGCCCATCAATATACTCGACATTTGGCTTATCTAATTGACCCAAGAACTGCCTAGCATATGTTGAAAGACTTTCAACATAACGTCTTTGACCTTCAGCAAAAATCGTATCGAAAGCCAAAGAACTTTTACCTGAACCAGACACCCCTGTAAAGACTACAAGCTCATTTTTTGGAAGCTCTAATGATACATTTTTTAAATTGTGCTCTTTAGCACCAACAACTTTAATCTTATCTGCCATAACAACATTATGATACCACTAAAATATTTTTCAAACATCTAACCAAAACTTTACAAAGCTAAGAAATTATGCTAAAATAACAGTGTTCCAGACTTATAGATTGAGCAATTACAACATCCTAACAATATTTCCTTGAAGAAAGGAAAATATTATTATGGGTAAAAAAACAAAATATCCTAACTACGCAACAGGAAGCGTTGAAATCAATGGGCAAAACGTAGCAACTGCAAAGAAAAATAAAAACAATACAGTCAGTAGCTCTTATTCAATGAATGATACAGAACAAGATATCTATAGCGGTATTCAAACTAATCTTGCAACATCATTACAAGATTTATTTTCAATTTCTGACGAAAAACAAGATCAATGGAAAGAACAACTTGATTCTTACAGACAAAGCGGTATAAAAGATATTGAAAATATTTATACCCCAATGGAAACCGCTCTAAAAAATGATATAGCATCTAGATTTGGGAATTTTGACAATTCAATTTTTATGGATAACTTGAATAACATCACAGAAAACAAATCTCAAGCAGTTGCAGACCTAAGTGAATCTTTATTACAAAAACAAGATGAACTATATAATACAGAACTTGCAAATAGAATGAACTATATTTCATTGTTATCTGGATTAAATACCGCTATGAATAACAATATGCTAAGTTATATGCAATTAGCAAACGCAAATTCCAACTCAGGCAACAGCTATAATGCAAATGCTTACCAAGCATCACTTTATAACCCTTACGCAAACACAATAAATGCAATCGCAAATCTAGGAAATACAGCATTGAGTTTTGTTAATCCTATGTCAAGTATTATAAGTAATACTGCAAAAACAACCACAAAAACTTAATATAAAGAAGCTATGAGGGGGATTAAAATAATCCTCCTCATTTATTACAAATTGTAACAGAATTATTAAATCGTGAAATTTGCTAAAAATTAAAACCTTTACACTAATAAGATACTTTATTAATGAGAGAGCGATATGGTAAACATGTTCAACATGGGTAAGTACAACAATGTACGCTTAGCCCATAACACCTACATACCAACACATGGAAACATAAGACAACCTCAGCCAAGATTAGGTCTATTCGGATTTGGCGGAGGAAATCACTCTCATTGCCATACCCACTGCGGACCTCAAAACATTACAATCAATCAAGGTCCACAAGGTTTCTGGGGCTTTATGACAGGATTATGCCAAGGATTATTCGGCGGATTTTTCGGAGGCGGAATGTTTGGCGGATTCGGTATGGGTAATATGTACGGAATGGGTATGCCAGGAATGTATGGCGGCAGTCTATTCAACAACCTAAATTGCCTAAGTCTTGGGAATACTGTTTCAATGAATGGGCTTGGAGACAAAACAATAGATGAAATCATAGGTAAAAAGGCTGACACAACAAAACCTAAAGACACCACAGAAACAGAAACTGAAACTGAAACTGATAAGCAAAAACAACTTAACGAACTAAAAACAAAATATCCAGATCATACAATTGAACAAAACGAAGACGGAACTTATACAGTTAAAAACAGTAAAGGCGAAACTGTAAAAACTGGTAAATACGAAGATTTGATAAAACCAGAAGATAACACTGGTGTAGATCAACAAGATCAAGGCCAAGTTCAACAAGACCAAGGCCAAGTTCAACAAGATCAAGGTCAAGTTCAACAAGATCAAGGCCAAGTTCAACAAGAACAAGGTCAAGTTCAACAAGATCAAGGTCAAGTTCAACAAGATCAAGGTCAAGTTCAACAAAACCAAGGTCAAGTTCAACAAAACCAAGGTCAAGTTCAACAAGAACAAGGTCAAGTTCAACAAAACCAAGGTCAGCAGACAAAAGCTGTTCCAGTTGAAGCTAATAAAATTCAAGCAGGAACACATAATGGTACATTTACAGTACACGATGATGTAAATGGTAGCCGTGGAGACATAAAAAGTAGCAGAGCAAACTTTGGAGCAATTAATAATCAAGGTTATCCAACAACAATTACTGTTGGACAATACACATTCAAATTTTTAGAAGTAAGAAATGGTACTGCATTCTACCAAGCTGCACACAATCGAAATGAAGAATATAGATTAGAACAAAACGTTGATGGAACATTTGGTTTAAATCAATACAAAGGAGACCGTGGTGCTGGTTCATCAACAAAAGCTACACCTACACAAACTCCATTATCAACAAAAGGTTCATCCGCAGCTCAAAGCTCGAGTCAAGCTGCAAGTCCTAAAGTTTGGACAGCTGCAGAAAAAGCTAAAAAAGTAACATTAGATGTTGTATTATCAACAAATACTGCTCACGGTATTGGTCGAGGAGATGGTACAGCAACCGTTATGACTCCTGACGGTAAAACATACATCGTAAACGTTGACGTTGGAGCTGGTATTAATAACGATGAACTACTACAAAACACATTACTAGCCAATTTGAAAACAAAATTAGCTCAAGAGGGTTGGACAAACGTTGTACTACAAAACGAAAGTTTCAACATAAGAACTGATGGTAAGGCTGTTAATAAAGCCGAAACTAAAAAAGCAGAATGGTCAGCGGCAGAAAAGGCAAAACCTAGATCTTTAAAAATATCATTTGCAGTAAGAACAAGATCTGGTAACGATGGTTCTGCAACAGTAACAACACCAGATGGAAAAATCTTCCAAGTTCACACTGGCTTCTCATTAAATGCAACTAACGCAAGAAAAGACCTAGCGAAAAAGATGCAAGAATCACTAGTAGCAGCGGGTTGGACACAAATAACATTAACCAATGATACGTGGTCAGATTGGAAATAATCACAAAAAGGGATAACATAAGTTATCTCTTTTTATTACGAAATGTAACAAAAAATTATAATCTCTGCAATTCTATAAAAAGTATATACTTTATATATATAACATAGTATAAATAAGAGGACAGAGATATGGTTAACATGTACGGCGCAGGCAAAGCATTTAACTTAAGGTATCAACAAAACAATTACAGAATGATGCCTAGACCAATGGGGCCTAGACAACCAATGCCACGAGCAGGATTATTTGGTTGCCACGGTTCACACTGTGGGCCTACTAACGTAACCATTAACCAAGGTCCTCAAGGTTTCTGGGGCTTTATGACTGGCTTATGCCAAGGATTATTCGGCGGAATGTTCGGCGGATTCGGTATGGGTATGGGCTTAGGTGGATTTAGTCCATTCGGTATGCTTAATGGATTGAATAATACACAACAAACCCAAGATACAGAAGCTGCTGATAAAGCTAGAAAATTTCAAAATTTACAAACAATGTATTCTAATTACAAGGTTATTGATAACGGTGACGGGACATACGTAATATCAAAAGGCGAAGGCGATGTTGTCGCTAAAGGTACTTATGATGAGTTAATTAAAGGCTTACCAACAACACCAACTCCGACTGAGGCGACTACACCTACAACTCCAACAGAAGCTACAACTCCAACAGAAGCTACAACTCCAACAGAAGCTACAACTCCAACAGAGGCTACAACTCCAACAGAAGCTACAACTCCAACAGGGGCTACAACTCCAACAGAAGCTACAACTCCAATCACTCCACAAAGTTCTTCTGGAGCAGGTGCAACTCCTGGAACAGCTGCAACAGCTGATGATATTAAAAATTATAACGGTAAATTCACAGTAAGCGACAAAGTTCGTGGCGATGCTGGTAACATAACAAGAAACAACTGTATTATGTCAAGTGAAAAAGTTGACGGCTTCCCTAAACAAATCACAGTTGGTGGATACACATACGACTATGTAAGAACTGAAGATGGAGCAGCTATCTACAAATCTACAGCAGCAAGTGCAGCTGGTGATGAATACAGATTAGAGAAAAACGCAGATGGAACATTCGGACTAAACCAATATAAAGGAATGAAAGGTGCGGGTACTGCAGATATTACCAAAGCAAGCAAAGCTGCCACTGTAAAATCTCCAGGACACGATAACCTAACAGGTGAAAAACCTTGGACAGCTGAACAAAAAGCTGAATATAACCAACCAGTTGAAGTACAATTCGCAGTATCTACAAAATGGGTTAATACAGGTGGTACAGCAACAGTAAAAATGCCTGACGGTACAGTATTCACTGCCGAAACAGGATTAGGTACAAACAAAGGTAATTTCGAAGCTCTTGCTCAAGACTTACTAGGTCAAATCCACGCAGCAGGTTGGACAGGCGTAACAACACTACAAAACACAAATCCAAATATGCAAGAAGTATTCAAAGGTACAAACACTTGGACTAAAACATACGATCCTAATGCTGGAGCTGTAAGTAATAATCCAACAACACAAGGTGCTGACGCTGGTGAAACTGTAGCCGAAAACTTAGGTGGATACACTACAGATAACGAAAAACAAGAAGCAATCCAACTTATCCAAGCTCAAACTCCACAAAGTATTAAATCATTCTTAAATGGATACAACGGAGAAAGAGAAATTGGTAAAGAAGATATAATGACACAAATTGCACACGAAAACGAATGGTCAGATATCGAAAGAAAATCTAGTTACCAAAAAATTATCGCAAACGTTCTTGTAGCTTCAAAAGAAAAAATTGGAACAGATGCATATAAAGGATTACAAGATTTACAAAACAACTTACTACAAAACAAAATCCAAACATTATCTGAAGACCAAGCAATAGCAGCCGATAAATGGATAAAAGAGTTAATGGAATAAAAAACAAAAAGAGGACATCAAGTCCTCTTTTTTATTTGAATAAAGATTTTTAAACTATTTACCTGAACTTTTAAAGTTTGGGTTTTTATTTGTCGATGAGTGAAATATGAAACAATGTCATTCTGACGAAAGTCAGAATCACTCCAATTAACGATTGATTCGCTTTATTGTGAGATTCTGAATTAAATTCAGAATGACAAAAAAATAATAATAGTAGGCTGAGCAAAATAAAACAGAAAGGAAAAGATTATGGCAAAAATTTTAGAAGGTAAAAGAAGAATTATTAGATTAACAACAGACGATATTTTAAACATTGTTAGAGAATACCAACAACTAACAAGAAAAAGCTGTTGTTACGATCACACACGAGAAATCCTAAACAAAAGCCCTATCTACATTCCCGAGGGGTAAGAAATCTTCAAAGCGGTGAGCACCCTTTAAGATTTACCTCCTTGATATTTACCCTCCCCTTTGCATTTACCCCTGTTCATAGTATTATCATATTGAAAAGGATTTATACTATGCAATTTATCGATAAAGCTAAAATAAAAATTTCATCAGGGAAAGGTGGAAACGGCGTTGTTGCCTGGCGTCGTGAAAAATACGTTGATAGAGGTGGCCCAGCTGGTGGTGACGGTGGAAAAGGTGGAAGCGTTTACTTAATCGCAGACGAAGGCTTATCAACTCTGTTAGACTTCACATACCGTTCAATATTCAAAGCTGATAATGGTGAAAACGGTTTTAAAAAATCAATGCACGGTAAAAGTGCAAAAGATTTATACATCAAGGTTCCTACTGGAACTATTGTAAAAGATTTAAAAACTGGAAATGTTATTGCGGACTTAACTGTTCACGAACAAACTGTACTTGTTGCAAAAGGTGGACGTGGCGGACGTGGTAATACACATTTCTGCACACCACAAAACAGAGCTCCACAATACTGTGAACCT
>JAFXHF010000010.1 GCA_017536545.1 bacterium | reverse complement strand
TTGCCTTACCACTTGGCGACGCCCCAATGTTTCGGCTACATTTCTTATTCTATTCGGTGAAAATTTATTGTCAATAATAATTTTTTTATTCGTTTTTGTAACGTTTTATTGCACTACTCAAAATATTTGTAAATTCTTTATCTTCAGCATCATTACTTTTGGTATGAATATCAACTATATTTCATATCAACCAAACATTTATCCTAGCTCTCGTAAGTCCACTGCAAAACCATCCTTTACAGGTGGTATTATTCCAGAAGCTCTTACCCATGTTCATATTGGGTCAAAAGCAGATGGCTTTATAGGTAAAATTCGAGTTCGTCTTGCTGATGGTGGAGAAGCAATTCTAAATGTTTTTAAAAAACGCATGGGTATTGATATGGAAAACTATAAAATTATCAATGACTATGATGAGTTAATTGGTGAAATGGTTATGAAAGTGAAAAGATCAACTTATGTTGATCCTTGTAACTCCAGCCCAGTTGGTCCAAATTATGTGTTTGTTGATATGCTTAAAAATTACACTCGCCCTGGGACTCCAGACCATAACCCAAAAATCCCTCATCACAAAGATATTGGAACCCGTTTGTTACAAATTGCACAACGCAGAAGTGACGAAGCTTTATGTAATGGAGAATTAAAACTTAATTCCAAAGGTGAATCCAGAGATTGGTATTTGAATGTAATTGGTATGAAACAAGAATTTCCACCTGAAAAATCAATGTATCATTTCCAAATTCATAACCCAAATATCTTATATCTTCCTCCAGAAGCTAAAGAACCTTTATCAAGATTACGTGGTGGTTTATAGAGGTAAACCTAATTTCTTACTGATAACTTTTCTAAGAGCTCTACCTATTGCATAGCCGCTTTCAGTCATAAGTGGTAAAGGTATCCAGGCAAATAAAAATGCTGTTAGCCCTGGTAAATGAGGTACAACTCCTCTTTTTGTAGCTTCTTTTGCTCTTGTTCCTACCCCAGTAAAGATACTCTGTTTTTGTCTTCTCGCAATATTCGCTCCGTGTTTCCAACCAGTATAGACATTTTTAGGCATTTTACGTACGTCGTAAATGTCTTTGAATATAGTTTTAATTAATCCCTTTACTGCAGCCATGCGTAGTTCTACCTAAAAATAACTTTACCTATTTATTTAAAGGCTTATTTTTTGTTCTTATTGCTTGTTTTGTTGTTTAATGTTACGACTTTGTTACTTATTGCTTGTTTTAAAATCTGAAAACCCTTGTTTTATAAGGTTGTTTTATATCCATCTTTCATATGATTACACTTTTAGAATTTTTATAGTATATTTTTTATATGAATAATACGTTTAAAATTATATTATTTGCAGCTACATTTTTAATAATGATTGGTTTAGGTATTTTTGGATTATCAAACTTAAAAGTCGATGATTTTCATAAGGCTGCGATTATTTTTGTAGTTGATTCTTCTGCGTCTAACCAGAAGGATTTACCAGCTCAAAAAATGTTAATTAGACAACTTTGCTCAATGTTAGACCCAGAAGATCATATTAAAATTTTGAGAGTATCTGAAGATTCTTATTTGATTTATGAGGGTTCACCACAATCAAGTGCTGATGTTCGTAAATCTATGGAGAAATTTACTCAATTTGATGCAAAGGAATATGGTACAGCATATGGTTTAGCGTTAGAAAAAGCGTTCAAGCATGCAATGACAATGGATAAAGAAGGATACATTCCTGCTGTTGTTGTTATTGGAGATTTGGAAAATGAAGGTGATATCGATAAGCAAATCGATTGGGAAACTTTACCTGAAGATGTTTCTAATATTAAAAATCAAGCAGATGATTTTACAATGATGTTCTTATATGCGTCACCAGAAAAATTAGATCTTGTTAAAGAAAAATTGAATCCTGTTTTAGGTGAAAACAAGCTTATTATTGGTAACGAAGTTGCATCAAATAAATCTTTAAGACGCTTTTTAAATGCTATTGGTAGGTAGTTATGAAAGTTATTATAAAGTTTGGGAATAATGTAAAAGAGTTCAAAAACTGCGACACTATTCTTGTTGGGAGCAGTTCAGAAAGTGATTTTGTTGTTCCTGAATTAGCAGAAACTGAGGTTTTGAAGTTAGTTTATGCAGAAAAATATAATAACTATGTTTTGCTAAACGTATCTCAATCTAGAGATATTTTGTGTAATAATAAAGTTTTTTCAAAAATTTTAGTAACTTCACATTTTACTATTTCATCTCCTAAATTTTCAAAGGCTATAGAGGTTGAAATTTTGGTTGATGATAAGGAAGTTGTGGAAAATGAAAATCAGGAGTTGAGTATGCAGAATAATAATATGAGAGCAAATATGCAATCTTCTAGATCAGCACAAGGTCAAGATAATTTTGGCGGTGATATTGAAAGTCAAAGAATTGCAATTATTAAAGAGATTGGGTTTAAATTATTGGAGCTTAAATCAAATATTAGATCTGCTGGGATAACTAATTTTGTTTTAAATGTAGCTATGGTTATTTTATCTGTAGTTTCATCTTTTGCAATTACAAATTTCCTATTAGGTTTTAAAATTGATAATTCATCTTCAGTGTTGAACTTAACAACAAATTTTGGATTTTTAATTTGTGTAACTGCGATTGTCGTTGCTATTTGTTTAATCCTAAAACAAGGTATTTATTCGCTTCTTGATTTTAATCAACATAAAAGACTTGGAGATTCTGATATTGCACAAAAAGCTATTATCGGGGTTTCTGGATTGTTCTTGTTTATTGTATATGTAATGAACTTATTCTATTACAAATCAATTCCAGGGTTTTTAGTTGCATCAATCTTTATTTCTTTATTGTTTGTTGGTGCATTAGCTACTGTTACCGTTGGAAGTGGGTATTTAAAATTCCAAATCAAAAATTATAAACAGCATCTTCAAGCTTGTGAATACAGAGAAGATTTTGAAAATGTTATGAAAAGCTATAGAGGTGTAATCTCTAATTATGTAAATAAAATGAGCCAAAATAAACTTAATACTGTAAAAAGTAATTTGGTTAATAATCAAATGAAAATGGTGTTAGAATCCTTTATTGGTCTTTTGACTGCTCCATTTTTGGCATATGGTGTTTCTAATACTTTAGCAAGTTGTTTCCCTGAAGCAGCTAACTGGGTTCGTATTTCTGGTTTAAGATTCAGCCCTATCTTCTTGGTATTAGCATCATTTTTGATTATTTTTGCGTTCTTCTCATTTGTAAGAGCATTCACTATAGGAAAACAAATTAAAGCTTCTGAAATTATCAAATTTGATGGTTTCCATGATTATTCAAGCCATGGTGTAACTGTTTTAGGCTTAGACTCAATGAGAAGTTTAGAACGTGAAAAAAATGTAGTAATGTTTATTGCATGCTTTATTATTTTGATTGAGTTCACAATGAACGTTTCATATTTCATTACAGAAATTGGTGGAGATATTCAAGGTATGTTCTTGAGTTTTGTAACAGCTCTAGTTCCTACAGCTCTATTGATTGCTGAAACTCATATGTTAAGTGCTACAATGTTTAAAATAAACAATTACAGTGAACTTCTAGAAACTTTGGATTAAAAATAAATGAACAAAATTTGGTGGTTCGTAGGTTTAATAGTATTTGTATTTATAACAGTGTTTGTTGTTTCTTTAGATACAACTCAGACTCAACGTGTACAATTTAGTAACCAAGATTTTGCGATAAAAAATGAAGGTAATGAAGTTGTAAATAGCTCTGTTAATGGTTCAAATACTAATATCAAATTTAGTGATTCTAAATTTACGAATAAACAAATTTCTGCGACAGATTCAAAAGTAAATATGAACTCAACTAAAATTAGTTTAGAAGATTCTTCGAACTACAAATCTCAAGATGTGAGTTTGAAAAATAAATCTAAATTTTCAAATCAATCTAAATACACAAATCAGTCTACTGAGATAGATGATTCAGATTGGGCTTATGATAATCAGGGTACTGGTTTTAAAAATGCAAATCCAATTTCGTATAAAAATTTGGATACAGAACACTTAGACGCAGTTTTGGCTGATGCTAAAAATATTTCAACTAAACCAACAAGCGTTACTGATAAGCCTTTTAGACAAATGCATCAAGATAGATATTTGTATAAAAATATTGACTGGAATACTTGGAAAAGTGAATTCGTAAATAAAATTCTTGATGATAGTTTAGCAATTAAGTCTTTAGATAGTTATCAAAATGGTGCTTGGTTTTATTACTCTTTTGATGTGAGTGATAAGGGTGAAATATCAAATATTTCAATCAAATCTGTGTATTTATCAGAAGACGACAAAAGACGTGTTCGTCGTTTGATTCAAAGTTATCAATATAAGGATATAACTGTTTTTCCTGCAAACTCAAAACGTAAAACTGCAAAAGTGTCAGCAGTAATGATGTTATCAACAGAAACTCAACACTCAAAACCGAGTGATTTCAATGATTTTGAACAAATTAAAATGAAGTTAAAATAACGGAGTTTGCTTAAGGCTTTCTGATAGGCACATCAAAAGGTTTGCCAGTCATTGTAGAAAGTACTTTTGGAAATACTACATCGTTTTCAAGCAAATCATGCCAAGATTTATACAATGCTCTGTGAGCTTCAAAGCCTTCCCTTGTAATACGTAAGAACAATTTGTTTTCACTGTCAGCTTTATTTAAGAATTCAATGAAAATGTTTTCTGGGCGTCCAGGAATTCTTAAAGAAACCGCAGTTGTTTTAAGTTTTGGATTTTCGTTTGTTCCGAAGTTTTGCATGTTACGGATAAATGTAAGTGGAGGATCAGAGTTTAATCTTTGAGTGATTTTATTCATGTATCCGTCCCCTCTGAATACACTAATTTTTCTCAAGCCTGTGAAATGCTCAAGCTTTCTTTCTGTACCAACGGCAAGGTGTTTGTACATATAGTTTAATGTTGCGTCATCTTTTCCTAAAAGGTGTAGAGTTTCTTCAGCTAATTCGTTAAGAATCTCTTGTCCTTCTTTACCAATGGTTTCAATAGTTTGTCTTGCTTTAGTAGTAGCTACTCTTTGAAGCCCTGTATAAGCAATTGGTGTGCCGACATTATAAACTTTCATATGTTATTATATCCTTTCCGATACTAGTACGGTTAATTAGGTATGCTTAATTTGTTCTATATAATACTTGTAAAAAATATTTTTTGCTACTCTTTTAGTATTAATATTACAATTCTGTAATAAATTCATATTTCCGTACTACGCCTTTTTTTTAGCTATATGTTAATATGTAATTATGCTAAAAGAAGAGATAAAAAATTTACTATTTGCAGATGAGTTTGCTCTAGATTCAAACAAGATTAATTGTAATTTGTTGAGAAATTTGGATGAATATATTTTGAGCATGTCTGTTTCTGAAAGTAGTATTACTCCTGAAGTGTTTAATATATACAAAAAGTTTGTTTCAATGAAACAAGAAGCTCCAGAAAGCATGAAAAATGAATTATTTTCTGCGATGAAGAATTACATCAAAGAAAGAATTAGTGCGGGTGCGTATCTAGACGCTCTTTTTATGTATAGATTTCTAATTGTGAAATCTACATTAAGTCCTTCAAGTTATTATGATGTTGCAGAAATTCTGTTTAATTTAGGTCAAAATGATTTGAGTTTTGAGTTTATATCGCTTTACGAACAGTATGAAACAAATAAACCTTTAAGACTTTTAACCTTAGCAAATTTCTATAATTTGCAGGTGAAAAATTATAAAATGGCAATCAAATATTATGAACAATACTTGAGAATTGATGAAACGAAAGCTGTTGTTTATACTATCGTCGCAACTCTTTACGCAAAAGAGTATGGAGAGTTAAGTTTAAAAGATCAAATATATTATTTTGAAAAGGCTTATAAATTAAAGCCAAAAGATAGATTAGTTTTACATAGCTTGGCCTTTGGATACGAAAAATATGGTGACAAAGTTAGAGCTAATCGTTTTTATCAAGAACTTTTAGAAAATAATCCAACACCAACTGATTTTTATAATTACGGTGCTTTTTTAATCAGTTGTGGGGAATTCCAACTAGGTCATAAATATTTTACCAAACGTTTTGAAACTGGAGATGTAAATCTTCAGTACCCTGTAGCTTTTGATTTGGATAAGAAATGGGATTTGAAGTCCGATATTTCTGAAAAAATTCTTTTAGTTCATTATGAACAAGGGTTTGGGGATACTTTTATGTATTGTAGATTTGTGCCTTATTTGAAAAATTTAGCTAAAAAGGTTATTTTTGTTGTTCAGAATGAAGTTTTTGAACTTTTAAAGTCTTCAAAATTTTTGACGGGCATAAAATTGGTTTCTGCGGATGAAGATTTGTCCAAAGTTAAATATGATGTGCACATGGCGTTATTAGATGCTCCGTTTGTGTTGAAAATTCGCAGTGAAGATATTCCTGTACCTGAAGGTTATTTAAAAGTTTCACCAACGAGGGTTAAAGAGTACGCAAAAAAATATATTAAATCTACCAAAAATATAAAAGTTGGTATAGCTTATCAAGGTGATAAGTCTGCGAATTATAATGGCAGAGATATTGATTTTACAAGATTTAACAGATTATTTAATCTTGAGGGCTTTGATTTTTATTCATTAACCAAAGAAATTGTAGAAAGTGAAAAAGTTGTGTCCTTAGGAGATACTTTTAATGATTTTACAGATACTGCCTGTGCCATAAAAAATATGGACATAGTGGTTTCTACCGATAATGTAATCTTGAATTTGGCAGGTTCTTTGGGAGTAAAAACTTATGGACTTTTTAATAAACATGCTAATTTTAGATGGTATAAATTAAGTGGTGATAGTGTAGGTTGGTATGATTCAGTTAAGCCATTGCAGGTAGAAGAAAACAATTGTTGGTCGGAAGTTTTTTCAGAGCTTATAAATATTTTGTGTGAATATCGTAAAAAGTAGCAAAAATATTTTTTAGAAGTTTTTGTATAAATGTTATGAAGATTAATCCGATATCGTTTGGACAAACATTTATAAATAGCACATTTCAGAATTTATCTGATGAAAATAAAACTAAAATGGGTCCGTCAATTGCAATTGGCGAATATTATCCTATGGATATCTATTTAGGTGCGAAGAATGATAGAGATGTAGTTGTTCAGATAACCAGAGCCAGTGAATGGGATTATTTAATGAGTTCTGGAGAGATCGAACCTACAGAAGAAAATATTGCATTTTTACAGCTACAAAAAGCTTTTGAGTACGCAATGGAATATATTCATAGTAAAAAGAAATATCCAGTAGAAAAGTTTGAAATCTCGAATTTAGATAAAATGGATTCAGTTGACATAATCAATAGGATTGCAGATGCGATAGATGATTACCATGAAAAATACAAAAACCTTTTTGAAAATTAAGTGTAAATAGTATTTTTGTATTTTTTGTATTATTATGTATTGACACGAAGGATAGTATTATGAAGACAAGTAAAGTAAATTATTTCACAATGGTAAGGAATAACCTAACGCAAGTTGGGCAGATTGCCAATATTGAGATAATTGATGTAAAACTTGCTAATTTAAAAACCCCAGTATATCAAAGACGCTTGCCAAATAAATTGATTGCATTGTCCTTTAGGACAAAACCGTCAGAAAATGTAATTGTAGATACAGTAGAAATCGTTTCATCAAAGGGCTTAGAGGCAATAAAAACGACAACATTGACAAAGTTAACCAAAGGTGAAACTGCACAGTATTTACAAGTTATAACTAAAAAGTTTATAGATGATTTGGGAAATGTAGCCAGAACCTTGACCAAACAAAGGTTATTGTAGTTTATATTAAGTCGTAACTATTGTGGTTGTTTTGACTTCGTTATTTTCAATAACCTCCGCTTGTTTAGTTTTATTATAGATTTTCTGTTCATCTTGTTTCTCTTTGTCCTTAAATGATTCAATAACGTTTTTTATGCATTTAATAGCTAGAGATAATAAGAAAAAGCATGCTTTAATTTTGAATAGTTTAGGACAGAACCATTTTTTTATGTTTTTTTGGATGAAATAAGGTACAAAAAATGTATAAATTCTTTTAATAGTAGCACCAATAAACGAATAAAGGGTGATGTTTTTATTGGGTTGTTTAATAAAACAACTATCTGCGTACCACGCAAATGCAATAAAATTCGTAATAACGTCAAATGCTCTGTGTAAAGATTTGATAGATGGTTTCCAATTTTTGGTTTCTTTAATCCATTTTTCAAGTTCAGCATAAGATTCTTTAATCAACTGGACATCAGAGTATTCAAATAAATGTTCGTAACTAACCACACCAGCTTTGATTTCGGAAGATATTTTAATAAGTTCGGCTTGTTTATCAATAGTTTTATCTTCGCAGGTAAGGGTTTCTGTAATTCTTTTGATATAAGTTTCGACATTGTTGTTTAGTTTTTCGCTTATTTCGTTGTGTACTTTTGTGTATTCTAGATATTGATTAATTTTGTATTGCTCGTATGCAATAATAGCCATAATAATAGCCATTACAAGAGGGCAAAATGCTGAAATGGCTTCAGTAATATGGGTATAATTCCCCAAGAAAGAGTTGATTTGAGATAGCATGTGATAATTCTCCTTTTCAAGTCCAAGATAGTTGTTCCAGATATAATTTAAACGAATCGAATATTATTATAAAAAAGATGTAATCCAGATATTGTATATTGATTACATCTTTAAAATGGTTGCGGGAGCTGGATTTGAACCAACGACCTTCGGGTTATGAGCCCGACGAGCTACCAAGCTGCTCCATCCCGCGCTATTTAGTTTGTACAATCATTATCTATGCTAAAAAACAAAAATCAAGTACTTTTATTTTCTCATTTTATAGGTGTTTTAAAACCTCACGTTGATAATAATTGGGTTGTTTGTGAGTGAATTGATACTTTCATATTGTGTCCAAATCGGTTTTATTTAAGTACGGATTTTTATTTTATAATGCGTATTACGACCTTTGCCGAGTCTTTTAAGAATTTTTTTATCTAGCAAGTCATTAATATCTAAGTTTGCGGTATCTTGAGAACAGTTGCACATCTTAGCCCATTTAGTTGATGTTAGATTACCTTCAAAATTATCCATTACTCTGTTTAAAACTTTTCTCTGACGTTCATTAAATGTTATGTCAGAATGTTTATGCCAAAATTCTGCACGTTCAATAACTTCAGCTAAGATTTCTTCACTTGATTTAATAGCTATTAAAAGGTTCTCTAAAAACCATTCTAACCAAGCTGTAATATCCATTGAACCCTTTTGAGTACGTTCCAATATATCGTAATACTCTTTTCTGTTTTTCTGGATTTGAGAAGACATAGAATAGAATCTAAATTCATTCTCATCACTTCTAGCTAACAACATATCTGTTAAAGCTCTAGCAATTCTACCATTCCCATCATCAAATGGGTGCAGGATTACGAACCACAAATGCACAACACCAGCTTTAACTAAATCGTCTACATCGTCTTTGGCATTAATGTAGCTAATTAAATCAGCCATTTCTTTTTCCAGAACACAAGCATTTGGAGCAACATAGTGAACTTTTTCTCTGCCGTGATAACCTGATACAACTTGCATCTTACCAAGTTCATCATCTCTATACTGTGCAACTTTAATTTGATACATACCACTATAACCTAAAGGAAATAGTGCCGCATGCCAGCCCAATAGTCGTTCTTTAGTCATTATTTGAGAATATTTTTGGGTTGCATCTAACATCATCTCTACAACACCTTCAACGTTTCTTGAGTAGGGTGTTTCTCCAGCAGTATCTATACCAAGCCTGATAGCAATAGATGAGCGAACTGAACGTCTATCAAGCAATTCACCTTCTATTTCGTGGGATTTAATAATGTTTTCTGTCAACATTTGTAGAGTTGCACTATTTTGAACTTCAAAACCAAGATTACTCATTTTTCCAAATAAATAACCTTGTGCTTTTTTAATTTTTAGTAAGAGATTTTGAATTTTATCTCCGTTCCATGAAAACTTGTTCCAATCTGTGTTTTGGTATATGTATTGCATATTTATCTCCGAATATTATACGGATATTATAACACTTATCTCCGCAAATTTCAATACTATACTCCGAAATTTCTACGGAGATTTAACACTTTTTCTCCGCAAATATTATCTATAGTGTTATTTCATTTTGCTCACTACACTTTTTTAAGATAGCAGGATTTGATATACTATTATCGATATTTTTAAACTCATGTTCGAATGCAGAATAATTTATTACAAAAAATCTGTTTGGTGTAAATGTAGCAAATGCATCTAATTCTTCTTCAAAATTACCCCTATATTTTCTATAATAACTTTTTTCAAGGATTTTTTTCATATCTTCATTTAAGGAATTAAATCTTTCAAAAAAGTATTTTTTCATCAATTCATCAGGGTCGGATTGAATCATTATTACATCATATTTAGTACAAACTTGTTCAATGCTTTTAGACTCAACTATATTTTCTATAGTTATATCATCATTTAGTCGCCATAAATTTGCGGTAGTTACAATTATAGGAATTATAAAATATGTATCAGGGTTAAATCTTAATTTATATTGGTCAAATAATCTATATATATAAGCATAAGATAGTTGATTGTATGCCTCTTTTATTTGTGTAGCATCTGGACCTTTAGACCTTAACGAAGTTCCTTTACCAACAATTGGGATATCTTCATATAATGCCTCAAAATATTCATTATTAATCTCTCTTTTTAAATCGAAAAAATCTACACATAATGAATAGTTATCCGCAGGGAAGCTATTTGTATGTGGCATAAAAATCCAATCTGTATCTGGTGTACAATATTTACATTCAATTAAATAGTCTATTTCATAATTTTCAAAATCTTCAAGGCATATAGTTTTAATACCTTCAATGCTAAAATCTTTTTGACTATCCTTTTTGAATGGAATATGTTTTTTGGCAAGAATATCTATTGAAAAGTTATTTACTGAGTTATCAATATTTTTACGCAAGAAGTTATATTCTAAAGGGTCTTTAATACCTAGATTTTGCAATATAGTTCTAACAGATGATTCTAAGGGAATCCCAGATTTTAATAATACGTCTTTCCAAGATTTGGCATTTTCGTTAGACATTAGTAACTCCTTTATTTAATATATAAGGTTATCATAAATATAGATTATTCAAATCATATAATCTCTAAATGTTATATCTAACTTACAAACAAGGTACATGGAGGCTTTTGGGTGAAAGTCTCGATAAAAGAGTATGGGGGTAGGGTTAAAAAATAAAATTATTCTACGTATTTATAGATGGCTTGGCGGTTTCCACGTCCTAATTTGTACTCAAACCTTGTCGTACGTTTGATTATACCTTTCTTACGAAGCTCTTTTATCCACCACTCCGCTTGTCCAAGGTTAAAACCCAGAGTTCTTTCCATGGCTCCTCGTGTAAATTCCTTTTTTCTTGAAATCCATGAAATTACAAACTCTGAAGATTGCCTTATAGCTTGATTTTTATATTTCCACCTACATATTTTAACCGCTCTCGCAACCATTTAATAAAAAAGACCTCATTCGAGGTCTTTTTTATTGCTAAAATTTTAATTTACCCCTTAACCTTTAATTGCTCCCCAAGCTTTGACATCATCTCGTTCATAACGGATTAAATAATACGATCCTGATGGTACCCATTCAATCGATGCTTCCTGATAAATATCCTGATCTTCATTTATTGGAGGCATTCCTTGCTTTGCCCTTTTAGCATTTGTTTTGGCGATTTCTTTTTCTTCTTTTTTCTTTTTCTTTAGAGATTTTTTGTCATGCACTTGAGCATATTCAGACATATCTACTTCAACTTTAAATACTGGGATTATAGCAAGTGCTTGTTTTGACTGGATTAGTATTAAAAAATCTCTTTCATCAGATAGGGCCAATTCATAGTGCCCTGGGGGAATAATGTTCCCATAAGCGTCTTTTAATTCATCTACAAGAGAAAGTGTTGGGTATGAGGATTCTCTAAGTCCATATTTATAAAATGATTGTGTCCCAACTACCAACCCTGCAGATATTTGAGGTTCTGTTGGATAAACTCTGGTTTCAGAGTGCATCATTATATTATCTACATAAACTCCCTCAAGCATTTTAAATCCTTTCTACAAGTTTTTTAATGCTTTTTTGAATTTCGTCAAAAGGTTTATTCATGGCATTTTCTGTGCCTACGAATATTAATGACATATATTTTTGTGAATTTCCAAGGGTGTTTTCTTTTAATAATAGTCGGTAACTTTCACGCATCAGCCTTTTTAAGCGATTACGTCTAACAGCTCTTTTGTGAACCTTTTTGCTTACTACAAATCCGACCTTAGTGGGGTAATCTTCTTTCTTTAAAATCCCTGCAAACAAAGTTACTCCACCCGAGTGGGAGGAGTTTTTAACTTTATATGTAGCTTTAAAAGCTGATCTTTTTTTTAAACGATATTGCTTTGGTAACATTCATCCAGCCTTTTGTTAATTAGTGCTGGCTCACTTGCCAAATCTTAACTTAAAAATTAAGCACGGTTTTTAGCAGTGATAGCAACTTTGTGACGACCACGAGCTCTACGTCTGTTGATAACTTCACGTCCGCCTGGAGTTGACATTCTTGCTCTGAAGCCACTTACGTTTTGTCTTTTTCTTTTTGTTCCTTCTAGTGTACGTCTCATTTTTTT
>JAFXHF010000009.1 GCA_017536545.1 bacterium | reverse complement strand
GCCTTTTGGTTCTCTGAATTTTTTGTTATCTCTTCAAATTCCTTATTCATCGGAATCATTCCGCCTGCACCATATACATCCTCAAACAACTCGATTGTATCGGTAATCGCTTGAGAATATTCTTTTAATAAAAATGGATTTGCTTTCCAGAAGCGTTCAAACATTGTTGCTCCCTTTACGGTTTTTCCATTCTCTTTTTCTTCTTCTGCAAAATATCTCATTTCTTCAGATAAATGTACCTTATCTGCTGCTACTGTCATTATTGGACTTAAATATTTCACAATAAATGATGCTTCTGGATCGTCTTTTTTGAAGCGTTTTATTACTTTCTTTTCAATTGCCTGTGCATCACCTTTTGCATCGATGATGTCATCTGTTAATTGTTTCTTTTGGTAATCTTTTAATTTATATTTTCTTTGTTTTGGGGTATGGTCAACATCTGTTGTTCTTGTGCCATGAGAACCTGTTGTTTTTGAACCACTACCTGTTCCTCCATTTGCTCCTGCCCTTGGGATATAAACATATGGAAAATCTTCTCTTGTTGCAATAAATGACTTCCAGAACGGTTTTTCTGGGAATCTTATACCAAATGCACTATAATCTTGTGGTGTAATATCATAACTCTTGAAATATACACTTACATCTTTATTAAAATCTTTATTGATTTCTTTTAATGTTTTTCCTTCGATGTATATCTTTTTAATTATATACATACCTAAGTCGTTTTTACCATTTTTAAATAGTGTTTTATCTGCGTAACTTGGGTCTTCTTTTAACAAGTTTATCATTCCCAACAAGCCTTCTCTTGATTTGCGTTTTGGTTTTGAGCTCAAGTTTGCAAACAATGGTTCATTTGGAAACATTTTCTTCACTTCATCTAAATCTTTTGCTTCTTCTATTTTCCCAAACACTTCTTTCATTGCTTGAGCTGGTGGAATTGAGCGTTGGAACGCTGGATCTCCTGTTTCATAAATATATTCATGCAAGCTACGTGGCATATTCTGTTCGTTAAAGTCTTGTTCATAGAAGTTCTGTGGAGTTCTGAATAATCTTGCTCCAAAATTTATATTATAATCTCTATATGCATACATCCCTGGGATGCCTGTTGTTTCTTGCATAGGGCTTGTTTGCATAGAGTTTTGTTTATCTTGTTTTTTTGCAACATTTATTGCAGGGGCTAAATAAGAGAGAGGTAATATTTTCATTTTCTTTTCCTAAGTTTTATAAAACACTGTCTGAATTAAAAACCGTAAAAATATTTTTTGCCCTAGTTTTAATATTTATTTACACTTTCCAGAACTTAAAAAATATGATAAAATCAAGTAAAGAATAGGAGAAGAAAAAGATGAGTGATATTATAACAATCGGTAGTGCTACAATGGATGTTTTTGTTGAATGTGAAGACGCAAACATTGTATCAGTTAGAACAAAAGATAGAAAAGCAGAATTTATGAGCTATCCTTATGGTTCAAAAATCGAAATTTCTGATTTTGACACACAAGTTGGCGGCGGTGGAGTAAACACTGCAACAAACTTTGCAAACCTTGGTTATAAAACAGGTGCAATCTTTAAAGTTGGGGATGATATTTATTCAAGAGGTATATTCAAATTCTTTGAAGATAAAAACGTTGATTTATCAAACATTGTTCAAGATAAAGAAGATACAACTGGTTTTTCAATTATCCTAACAAGCTTTGAGGGCGATAGAACAGTTTTAGCACACCGTGGTGCTAATGCACATCTTAAAAAATCCGAAATAAATTTTGAAGCAATTAAAAACGCTAAATTCTTATATATTGCACCTCTTAATGGTGATAGTAACAAAGTTTTGGATGACATAGTAAACTTTGCAAGAGAAAACTGCACATATGTTTGTTTCAATGCGGGTTCAACTGGCATCAAGAAAGGTTTCAACTTCCTTAAAGGAATATTAGAATCGGCTCAAATCGTTGTAATGAATAAAGAAGAAGCATCTATGGCAACAGGTATTCAATTAAGACCTGACACTAGAGATGAAAAATTCTCAGAACAACTTGTTCACCCTGACCTAAAAGAAATGTTTAAAAAGCTAAAAGTTTCAGACTACCAAGTTATAGTAATCACTGACGGGGGAGCTGGAGCTTATGCTTATAATGGTAAACAGTATTTCTACTGTCCTTGCTTTGATGGACCTGTAACATCAACCCTTGGAGCAGGAGATGCGTTTGCATCAACTTTCTGTGCAGCTTTGCATAAATTCGATAAAGACATAGCAAAAGCACTTGTTGCTGCTTCAATAAATTCCGCAGGAGTAGTATCAGAATTCGGTGCTACAGCAGGCTTGTTAACATTTGACCAAATCATCGAAAAAATGGAGCAAAACCCTGATTTTACTTGCAAAACAGAATCTGTCTAAACTAAAAATGAACAACATTATCTCATGCCTCGTTTTATTGATGTGAACAAAATAAAAGGAGTGCGATTATGACAGATGAAATTAAAGCTACAGAAGAGATTAAATGTAATTGTAAAGAAAAAGCAATCGCAAAATTAAAAGAATTTGCATTTATTGCAGGAGCAGTATTTGTTGGTGGTACATTATCAATCTTAGTTAGTGCAAGCCTACTAAAACCAAAATGTCCAATGGGCCCAATGGGACCAAGACCAGGAATCCACCGTCAGGTTCCACCACCAATGATGCACAGAGATTTCGACAGAGGAATGATGAGAGGACATAAAGATTGTCCGTATAGAAAATTCAAAAAACATCATCGAGGCGAATTCAAAGGACATAGAGGGCCTCAAAATTTGGATAAAGCACCTGTAGAAAAGGCTCCAGAAAAGAAATAAACTTTATAAACCCGATTAGTTAACCATTAGCTAATCGGGTTTTCGATATAACCCACCTTGGCAATTCTCAAAAAATAAAACAAGCTTTAATATAAAAGAAAAAGAAAGGCTGGGTGACGTATGAAGATTAAAAATTTAGAAGAAAAAGCAACATACATAACAATTTTAAGCCATGATTTAAAAATACCAACCATTGCTCAGATTAGAGCCCTAGAATTGTTAATTAATGGACAATTTGGAGAACTTTCTAAAGAACAAAAAGAAATTTTACGACTTATTCTTGAATCTTGTAAAGGATTGTACAAAGTCATATTAACATTACTCATTACATGCAATTTAGAAGATGAAATTATAAATCAGAGTAGTTAATAAATGTATCAATATCTTTAAATACTAACTTTTTTCGCACTTTTTTGGTAAAATATTTATTATTGAAGAAGATAAGTGAGTAAAAAGATTAGGCGGATATGAAAGAGCGTTTATTATTACTATTTATAGTTTTAGGTTTAACTGTTTTGGTCTATATATTCCAAAGTTACACAGTTTGGGGGTTAGGAATACTTATTTCTCTTATGACTTTGTATGCAATTTTTACAAACATTGCTTACAAAATAAAGAAAAGACAACAATTAAAAACACCTCCACTTAGAAATGGGAATTATAAACCTTTTGTCAGCATTATGGTTCCTGCCCATAACGAAGAATCTGTAATTGCGACAACTATAGAAACTATATTAAACCTTGATTATCCAAACTTTGAAGTTATTGCAATTGATGATAGAAGTGATGATAATACAGCTTCTGTTTTAAAAGATTTAGAACAAAAATACCCAAATAAAGTTGTGGCATTTATCAGACCAAAAGACGCATTCCCTGGCAAATCTGCAGTATTAAATGACGCTTTGGCTTTTGCAAAAGGGGAAGCTATTTTAGTTTTTGACGCTGATGCAACAATGGAGCCTGACTTTTTAACAAATCTTGTTTATGAACTTGAACCAAAAGACGTTGGTGCGGTTCAGGCAAGGAAAATTGTTAGAAATAAAGATGTTAACTTACTCACAAAATGTCAAAACAACGAAATGACAATGGATACACACTTCCAAGTTGGTAGAGATTCTGTAAAAGGTGCCGTTGAACTTCGTGGTAATGGTGAGCTTATCAAAAGAGAAGCTCTAGAAGACATTGGTGGCTGGAATAATTACACAATCACAGATGATTTAGATATGTCAACTAGACTTCATATCAAAGGTTGGGACGTAAGATTCTGTGCAAACACCGCAGTTTATGAAGAAGGCATAATGTATCTTATTCCTTTATACAAACAACGCAGACGTTGGATTGAAGGCTCTATTAGAAGATATCTTGAAGCATTTTGGGATATTCTTACTTCTAAAAAAATGTCTATGCGTGCAAGACTTGATATGATTGCATATATTTCTGAATTTATTATGCCAGCTTGGTTTATCATAGAAATTGCAATTAGGGTATTTAAAATTTTAATCAAAGATGCTTCCCCTCATATCTTGATGACATCAATGATTATGGCGTGTATTATAGGATTTGGATTTGTAATGGCTTGCAGATATAGTTTAAGACGTTACGACAACATACCAAGAACAGATGCCCTTATTCAAGCAATCTATACTTCAGTTTATTTATTAGTAATTTGGATGCCTTTGGTATTATTCATCGGTACTAAGATATTGTTTATGAAAAAAGATATGAACTGGGGTAAAACCGCACACGGACTTGTTCAACATGAACACGCTATTATCAGAGCAAAAGAGAAAATTAGACAAGCTAAAGAAGAATTAAAAAAATTACTATCAAAATAGGAGAAATATAAATGACAACATTAACAATTGAAGATGTAAAAAATAAAATTAGAGCCGTTGAAAACTTTCCAAAAGAAGGTATTATCTTCAGAGATATTACAACTGGATTAAAAGAGGCAGAAGCTATGAAATCAATGGTTGATTACCTTTGCGATCAATTTAAAGACGTAAAAATCGATTATATCGCAGGTATTGAAAGCCGTGGATTTATTTTCGGGATGCCTATGGCTTATAAATTAAACTGCGGATTTATCCCTGTTAGAAAACCTAATAAACTACCAGCAGAAACAATCAAAGAATCATACGACTTAGAATACGGTTCAGATACAATCGAAATTCACGCTGACGCAATTGAAGCTGGAGCAAATGTTTTAGTAGTTGATGACTTACTAGCAACTGGCGGAACAGCTAAAGCAGCTTGTAACTTAATCAGAAAAGCAGGTGGAAATTTAGTTGGGGCAGCATTTTTAATTGAATTATGCGATTTAGGTGGAGCTGAAAAACTTTCAGATTGCCCAAAAGTAGTTTCTATGCTAAAATACTAACAAAATAGTAATTAGGAGATATTATTATGAAAAAATTAGCAATTATTTTGGCTTTAATGTTAGTTCATACAGTTGCATTTGCTGAAACTCAAACTAACACTAACGTTGATAAAAAACCAGCTCAACAAGTTCAAGCTACACAACAACAAGCTAAACCACAGGCAAAAACACCATCTCAAGCTCAAAAAGATGAAGAATATTTACTTAAATATAACATCAGAGACTTAGAAGCAGCACCTTGGTTGCACGGTGGAAAAAGATCTTATAACTAATAAAAAAAGACCTAACATAAAATGTTAGGTCTTTTTATTTGATGTACTTTATTATTTTAGGCGAAAAACACCATTTACTGTTGAATACACTTTAACAACTCCAGCTTCAATTGGTGAAGATGAGCCCCCACCCATAGAATCTTCTGCTACAGCAGATTTTGCCATCATAAGAGAGTTTCTTGCATAATTCACAGCTTGGTATTGATCCAAAGTACAAGATGTTCCTAAATTTTTCACGCCATCAATAGAAGAACCTGCAGCAGTTGCCACAACGTTTGCTCGATGAACAACTTCTGTTGTTGCTTTTGTTAAAAGTTCATCACAGTATTTATCTCTTTCAGCTGAAGACAAACTAAAATCAAGACTATCAACGTTTGTTGCACCTAGAGCTAGGGATTTATCAATCATCTGAGCAATTTTATCAATATTTTTAGTATGAACAATTATATTATTTGAAACTTCGTATTTATCAAAAACTTGCTTTCTATCTTGATAGTAATAAACTGGACGAGCAGAATAATTTGAAGTTTTAATATAATCATTATTTACAGGATTAATAGCTCCCTTCAAGTAATTATAAATCTTGTCAGAAATTTCTTTATTTTGCTTTGAAGCATTTTGCATTGAAGCTTTGTCTGTAGTTTTAACAGCAATTGATATTTGTACAGTATCAGGAGAAACCTCTTTCTCTGCAGTATAAGAAACAGAAACAACTCCTTGTTTTACGCATTCATCTGACTTGTTCTCAGCACCTGCTGGCAAATTAGCAAAAGGCACAACAAGTAATGCCGCACTAAACATAGATGCGATAATCAATCTTTTCATATAAACCTCCTTATTATTTTATATTTGAAATAGATTCTTCTTCATTATGTTCTACTTTTTGAACATCACTAGTAGAAATAGGTGAAGACATATAAGATGATTCCTGCTCATCTTTCACTGGTTTAACATTTAACTCTTTTTTAGTCATTTCAAATTTATCAAATTTAGCAATGTTTTTATTCATCATCTTCATATGAGAAGAAATTTTGGCACTTTTAATAATAGCATCCAACTCATCATCACTGATTTCAGGAGTATTTTTAAAAGATACAGCAAGACCTTTTTTGGATACTATACAATATGAAATTGCAACAATACCCCACAACAAAACACCTTGCAACAGGTCTAATGTTGGGAACATAAATGATGATACCAAATATTTATTCCACAAAGTCATAGCAACTTGTCCTGGGAATAATACAAAACCAGCAAACAAGCAAACACCCATAAATGCTGCAGTTATTAAACCTTTTATACCATCAATTTGAATTATTTTCATACTATTTATATCCTTATTACTCTTTTATCATTCCAAGAAAATCGTCTTCTGTCAATATTATAATACCTAAATTTAACGCTTTGTCCAGTTTTGAACCAGCATTTTCACCAGCTAAAACATAATCCGTTTTCTTTGAGACAGATGATGAAGTTTTACCTCCGTGAGATTTGATTAAATCACTAGCTTCATCACGAGTCATATTCTGTAATGTCCCTGTTAAAACAAAAGTCATACCAGCAAGCTTGTCCGATTTTGCCTTAGCTTTTGCTTGAGGATTTATTCCTAACTCTTTCAATTCATCAATCAATTTTAAATTATTTTCATCTCTAAAAAATTCATAAATTGTTTTTGCAATAATATCCCCAACACCTTCAACATTAGCTAACTGTTCTAAAGTAGCGTCTTTCAACAAATCCAACGATGGGAATTCCCCAGCCAAAATATCAGCAGTTTCTTTTCCAACGTGACGAATACCTAATGCTGTTATCAAGCGATTTAGCGGTCTATTTTTACTTTCTTGAATTGAAGTATAAATATTAAACGCTGATTTTTCTTTAACTAAATCAAGTTGCATGAAATCTTGCATAGTCAATTTATATAAATCCGCAAAATTCGAGATAAATTTTTTCTCATAAAGTTGTTGGATTAAAGCTGGCCCAACTTTATCAATATCCATAGCCTCTTTGCTTGCCCAATATTCAATTTTGGCACACATAATTTGAGAGCAAAGCGAATTTGCACAATATAAACCAACTTCGCCTTCTCGTTCAACTAACGCAGAACCACAAGCTGGACAAACAGTTGGAGCCTGATAAACAGGTAAACTATTATGAATATCAGAGTCCATAACCTTGATTACTTTTGGAATAATTTCAGCTGCCTTTTTGATTAAAACAGTGTCCCCAATACGAATATCAAGACGCTTAATCTCATCAAAATTATGTAAACTTGCTCTTGAAACAGTACTACCAGCTAATAACACTGGTTCTAAAACTGCAACGGGAGTAATTACACCAGTTTTACCAGCATTAAGTTCAATATCTAGAAGCTTTGTTGAAACTTCCTCTGGAGGAAATTTAAAAGCAGTTGCCCATTTTGGAGCTCTAGCAGTAAACCCTAAATCTTTTTGAATTGCGATATTATTAACCTTGATTACAACACCATCTGTCGCATAATCAAGTTCAAAACGCTTAGTTTCCCACTCATTACAAAAATCAATTGCCCCTTGAATATCTTTTACAAGACGAATATTAGGATTAATTTTAAAACCAAGTTCTTTCAATTTCATCATACCGTCATAATGAGTTTTGATATCTTTATCTTCAGAATTTTCAAAAATTCCAGTATAAGTAAACATTGATAAATCACGTTTTGCGGTAATCGAACTATCCAATTGTCGTAACGAACCACTGGCTGCGTTACGAGGATTTGCGAATACTTTTTCACCATTAGCTAAAGCTTCTTCATTCAATTTCTCAAACGAAGATTTAGGCATATAAATCTCGCCACGAACCTCTAAAGATTTATCTTCAAAAAGTTTTAAAGGAATAGCTTTAATTGTTTTAAGGTTTTGAGTAATATTTTCACCCGTAACACCATCACCACGAGTTACCCCAAGAGTAAACTTACCTTGCTCATAAGTTAAAGCTATCGCTAAACCATCAATTTTTAATTCACAGACAAGCTCTAGTTCTTGCTCATACTCTTTGCAAACCCTTTCATACCAAGCTCGAAGCTCATCAGCATTATACGTATTATCCAAACTATAAAGACGATACTTATGAGTATGAGGAAGAAATTTTTCACTAACAGAACCAACCCTTTGAGTTGGCGAATCTTCAGTTCTGAACATTGGAAACTTTTCTTCTAATTCCTTTAGCTCAGCAAACATTTGGTCATATTCGTAATCTGATAAATATGGATTTTCTTCCACATAGTATTTGTGATTAGACTTATTTATCTCATCTTTTAGAAATTCAATACGTTCTTGAATTTGCATATACCCTCACAATAATTATTTTTTATGACTCATTGCAAACAATAATTCACGAATAACTTTAGTCGCAACCGCAGTAGAAGCTCCAGTTGCATCATAATCTGGAGCTAATTCAACAACATCAGCTCCGACAATATTAAAGTCTTTCAAGTAATCAAACCAACCCGCAAGCTCTTGGAATGTCATTCCACCAACCTCAGGAGTTCCAGTACCAGGCATAATTGAAGTGTCCAAGCAATCTAAATCTACTGTTACAAACACATTCTTATCTTTTAAACAGTCTAAATCAGAATATTTATGACAAAGAGTATTATTCTTTTTCATAAATTCCCATTCTTCTTTCATACCAGAGCGGATACCGATTTGTTTAATATTTTCTGGTTTGACAAATTTTGAAATATGACGAATAACAGCACTATGTGACATTTCTTCACCCATATATTCTTCTCTTAAGTCAGTATGAGCATCAAAATGAACAACTGCTAAATTATCATAAAACTTAGATACAGCCTTCACTTCAGGCAATGTTACCAAATGTTCTCCACCAATACCAAAAACTTTTTTACCATCACGATAAATATCTTCAACGTTTTGTTCAATTTGTTCTAACGTTTTGTAAGTATTACCTAATGGAAACTCTAAATCTCCAGCATCGTGGAAATTCACATCTTCTAATTCTCTATCAAAATTTGGTGAATATTCTTCCAAACCCCAACTAGCTAATCTAATTTGTTCTGGTGCAAATCTTGACCCAGGTCTATATGAAACAGTACCATCAAATGGCAAACCTAACATAACAATATCAGATGAATCATAATCTGGATTTTGAGCCATCCAAGATCTATCTAAAAAAGGTCCTCGCAACATCTATAATTTCTCCTTAAAATACATCCCTATATGGAAATATTTTACTATAAAAAAGCTCTGAGAAAAAGAATTCGATACAAGAATTTACAACTTACCAAGATTTCTAAATACAGCACAAATTCCACTTGCAGCTTCTCTTGCATCTTTTTCTAAGAAATTAAAGAAGTATGCAAAAATATTTCCATCACTATAATTTGAATGAGCATTGAATAACTTCTCAGTATACTCGTCAAGATTTTCAATTTTTGGTAAATTGCCAGAACCAAACCCCATAGATTCAAATTTTGCCCTAGAGGATAATAACATTCGATCTTTTAAATAAACTAACACATGTTCTTTTAATTTTTCTTCAGAAAGACCATTTTTACCAGCAAGTTTTTCCATAAGAGTTTTATACAGTACTGACTCTTCCAACACTTCATCTGTTGTTCCTCTGGATAATATACCTTTCACATACCTATCTAAGTCTTTATTTGCCATAATATCATTTTGTTTTGCGTGTCTGAATTCATGGAAAATAATTTCTACAATTTTTTTACGCTTAGCAGTCCTTGATACATGTAATGTATTGCCAGCATCCATTGCACCAAACTTACCAACATCCAAATATTCTATAGATAAATCTATATCTAAATGATTTAAGCCATAATGCTTTTTAGCACTATCAAACAAAGCTTTAATATAGTCAGTAGTATCATCAAGATTTGATATTTTTTTGAATTCAGCTATGATTTTTGAGGTATCCTCAAGTGTTATATCATTATTCATAAATGTTTTTTGAAAGATTTTTTGAGCTTTCTCCAATGTCATTCTACGGTTAAGTAAAAACGCAACAGAACCAATCGCTAAAGCTCCACCTGTTGCAAATAGGACATTTCGCTTAGTTTTTCCCGTAAATGAAACTTTATCTTTTGTTTCAAATGTATCAGTAGGATTTTTACCAACAACAGCATAATTAGGAGTATGAACAACTTTCATACTATTCACTCCAAAATTTGAATACATTCTATGAGTATTAAATTCACTGAAAGGGTAAGACATTTAAACACCTACATTTTTGCAAATATAGTAAAACAAATAAAAATAAAAAATTGCCTAAAGTGAAATATTTTTTAAATGCTGAATTTTAAGAGTTGGCTGTAAAGTAATCCCTATCGCATCAATTTGGTAGTTTTTAATCTTATTGTCTTGGATATAAGATAAAACACCAGTCTTAATATTGTTAAATTTTGTCTTAGTAATGGCTTCCATTGGAGCACCAAAAGCATCAGATTTACGAGTTTTTACCTCGACAAAAACAACCTTATTTTTGAATTTAGCAATAATATCAATTTCACAAAACTTAGAAAAATGTTTGTTACGCTCTAAAATTTCATACCCGTTTTTAATCAGGTATTCGCAAGCTAAATCTTCTCCTTTATTCCCAAACTCTCGATTATTCAATGTTAACCCCTATTGCTTTATACCAGTTCTTGCAAATTTTTCTAAATCAAGTAATATCTGAACATCCGCAACTTTCCCTCCAAAATTCCATCGTGCAGGACAAATATCAATGCCCCCACGACGGGTATAAAGACAACAGACAAATAATTCATCACCAGCATTAAGAATATCAGATAATCGTTTAAAAATCATCTCACAACATTCTTCATGAAAATGATATTCGTTTCTGAATGACACTAGATATTTGACTAAACTTGCTTCATCGATTTTCTTTTCAGAATTGTAATAAATAAATACATCCCCGAAATCTGGTTGATGCGTAACTCTACAATTTGAGCGTAAAGAATCAAACATCAAATAAGTTGGTTCTTTTGTTGAACGCAAACCTACTTTTAAAAGTTCTGGAGCTTCTTTATAAACTTTTGTTTGAATCTCTGTTTCATTAACCAAATCCATAATATTAACAAAATTGTTAAAAATCTCAACTTTTTCAGTTTTATTATCAAGAAATTCAACAAAAACAGGTTCCACAATACAAGAACTTAAATCCATAGAAATAAGTGAGCAACAGAAACGCAAACATTCTTCAATAGTATCACCCCTCTTAAACATGTTAAAAGAGTTTAGGTAAAGCTTAAGCGATTTTGACTCAACTATATTTTTACTATTACAAGGATATTTCAACTTTAGAACCCTAGTAACAGGAACACCTTTTTCTGTCATACAAGAGAATTCATAAGCATGCCAAACATCCCACCCTTCAAAAGGTAAGTTATTCTCATCTATATTATATTGTTTTCTATTTTCAACCCTAGGAACACCAACAAGTAACTTTGGATTATATGCATTTGAACCCACACTTTTTTTACCCAAGTGAGTTGACGCAATCCTATCTGTTTTATTTTTAAACAAATCTAAAATATTCATATAAAAATAATAACATAAAAAACGGTCATTCCCTATTGAATGACCGTCACATCTTATAAATACTTACCCTTAAGCGATATCTTCATACGCTGCAGGGTTATTCAATAAATCATAATTAATTTCATTTTCATTATCAGCAATAGTTGCAGCAACAACAGCATCTGAAGCAATGTTTAATGTTGTTCTGAACATATCTGTTAATCTTTCGATAGTAAATAAGAATGCAAAACCAGCAACTAACTGTTCTGGGCTCAATCCCATACCATTCAAGATTAGAGCAATTGTAATCAAACCGCCACCAGGGATACCAGCACAAGTACTTGATGCAACAATAGCAAGTAATGCAATTTGTGCTACTAAGAAGAAATCAAGTGGTACTTGATAAGCTTGAGCTAAGAATATTACAGCAACAGTTTGTAATAACGCAGTACCATCAAAGTTCAATGTAGCACCTAGTGGCAATACGAAACTTGAGATTTTATGAGAAATACCTCTTTTTTCACAGCAAGCAATTGTTAATGGTAAAGTTGCTGATGAACTAGCAGTACCAAATGCAACCATCATAGCTTCTGCAATAGCTGAGAATAGCATTGGAGCTGAAACTTTTGAGAAGCATTTTAAGAAAATTGGATAAACCATAAACATTTGAATAGCAAAACCTACTAACAATACTAATAAATATTTAGAAATAGCTGCAAAGATTCCACCACCAAAACTAGAAACAGCACAAGCTGTAAGAGCAAACACACCAGGAGCAGCAAATACCATAATCCAGTCAGTTATTTTCATTGTAGCTGCAAATACAGATTCAAAGAATGAAACAATCGGTCTATTAACATCACCAACTTTAGCTAAAGCTAATGCAAAAAGAACAACAAATAGGATAATAGGAACCATATTACCTGCTGCAATTGATGCAAATGGGTTATTAGGGAAGAAACTTAGAATAAGATTCAAAACATTGCCTTGTTCTTGCATTGCTGTTGCAACTGAAGCTTGAACACTTGATACCACATTTTCAGAAATAAAATGAGCAGCTCCAGCACCTGGTTTAATTAACAAAGCTAAAGATGCACCAATTGTAACGGCAATTGTAGTTAAAATACCATAGTAAAGGATCATTTTTGAACCAAATTTACCAAGCTGTTTATTATCACCAACACTTGTAATACCAATAATAATTGCAGATACAACAAGAGGAATAACTACCATTTGAATTAATCTAATAAAAACCTGACCAATAAAAGTCAAAACATTATCCACCAACGCATGCGGGTGTGCATGTAAATAAATACCTACAAAAATACCGGCAATAATACCAAAGAAAATATGCCAATTACGTTTAAGACCTAAACCTAAGGCAATTAGAATCTGCATGTGAAGTTTCATTCTTTTATCCTCTTACTTCTTACTAATAGACTATTTAACTAGCCTATTATACAACTTTTTTACAAAAATATCAACGAAAATTTACACAAAATGGTATATTTAGCTGAAAAAATTTGAAAAATAACAAAATCTTTACAACTAGGCAATTTTTTAAAGAAAAAACACTTTATAAATATGAAGTAGTATTGTGTAAGTGTGCGGAGGTGCCATGTCAGTAAAAGCGTTGGTTAAAGTTTCCGTGAATGTGCTAGACAACATAGTTGATGCAGCAACTACAGTTGTAAAAACAACAAAAACAAAACCTAGCATTTTTACGAAAAGTGTTTCAGATACAGGAATAGACGTACTGAGACACGCAGTAGATGATGAATTACGAGTTGTAACGGAAGTAATTGAACGAACCGCAAAAAGTACCCCTATTGATAACCAAATCATTCAAGAGTTAGGTATTTCAAGACTAAGGATTTTAGAAAATGGAAACTTAAGTGGTGGCACTTTTGCAACAAGAGATCCAGCTCATCTTGTAAGATTAAAAGAAGCTGGAGTAAAACGAATTGTAGATTTTAGAAACGAAGCTGGTGAAGCATTCGAAAAACTTTGCAAAGAATTAGATATAGAATACTTACGCTTTCCAATAGACAACACAAGAGTAATCCCAGGTAGAGAACGAATGGGGATGGCTATTACTGATGACTTTGTAAAAGAGTTAAAAAAATATATAGAAATGGTCAATAAAGGACAAACATATCAAGGTTGTCATTTCGGAATTGATAGAACAAACTTAGGATTAACTTTAAACTATTTACTTAACCCAAAAGCTACAAAACCCCCAATATTACTATCTTGGGGCGACTACAGCCTAGGTAATGTCGTAAATAGAACAACCAAAAGCGTTAAAAAGATTATCAAAAAACTAACTCCAGAACAACGTAAAATGTTAGATTTACCAGAAGATTTTGAAAAATATCTAATGGAAAGGATTTTCGAGTTAAGAAACGCAAACGGCGTTCTTAGAATAAATAGAGCGTTCTAGCAAACTTTTTATTGTTTAGATTTAATAAAGCAACAGGAAGATTATGGAACTACAAACAAAAAAACAAACATATAATTTTAATAAATTCTTGGCATCAAAAAACATCCCATTTATGTCAAACAGATTATTAGTGGGAATTTCAGCTAAGAGCTTGGCTCAGTTGGAACAAGATACAGTTCAATTCTCGCAAAGATTACCAGAAACAATTGATAATACAGCTCTAAGAAACTTAGGAATTAAAAACCTAAGAATATTAAATACTAGAACTGTAAGTGGCGGAACTTTTGAAAGACGCCCAATTGAGGATTTAAAAGTTCTTAAAGATGCTGGAATAGAAACAATTATAGATTTCCGAACTGAAGGCTCTGGAGAAATGGCAAAAAAATGCTCTTCTACTGGTCTAAAATATCTAAACATTCCTCTTGATGACGTTCGAGAACGTTCAAATGCTAGATATTTTATAAGAACAAAAGGAAAAGCAACTATCATTAAACCTGAATTTATCGAAAGTTTAAAACAATATTTTGAACTTATGAATAATTCAAAGTGTTATGTAGGTTGCCATTACGGGATTGATAGAACAAATATGGGACTTTTATTGAACTATTTCTTCAATCCAAAATATGAAGATATTCCACCAAAAGTTATTCATTGGCCAGACGAGTCACAAAAAAATATCCTGAATAGGAATATAAAAAGTATCAAAAAGATCTTCAAAGCAATGACGCCTGAACAAAAAAGAGAATTAGGTATACCTGAAAAATATGAAGATGCTCTACGAGAAAAAATTGCTAGACTTATTGAACACAACTATATATATGGAAACGTTGAATAAAAAAGAACCTCAAACGAGGTTCTTTTCCTATTTTAAAAACATCTTCAACAAAATATTTTGAAGTTTAGAATATGGCTGATACCTAATTGGTAAATCAAACCAAGTCTTTTTATCCAAAATACTTTTCTTGTGCGTAAACGTATCAAAACCGAATTTACCGTGGTATGATCCCATACCACTTTCACCGCAACCTCCAAATGGCATCTCTGGAGTTGCCAAATGGACAACAACGTCATTCACGCAACCTCCACCATAACGACACAATTCAGTAACTTTTTTGATATTCTTCTTATCACTAGAAAAAATATAAAGTGCTAATGGGTGAGGTTTACTTTCGATAATATC
>JAFXHF010000008.1 GCA_017536545.1 bacterium | reverse complement strand
GGAAACCCTCATTGTGTTATTTTTGTAGAAAAAGACAGCAAAGAGCTTGCTTATAAATACGGTTCAATAATCGAAAATGATAAACTATTCCCTGAAAAAACCAATGTTGAATTTGTTGAAATTTTATCAAAAGATGAAGTTGCAATTAATGTTTGGGAAAGAGGATGCGGAATAACGTCTGCTTGTGGAACAGGAGCTTGTGCAACAGCTGTTGCAGGGATTTTAAACGGTTATTTGAATAATTGTGTAAAAGCAAATCTCCCCGGCGGAGAGTTAAAAATTGAATGGAAAGGAGGCTCAGATGACATAAAACATTCTGTTTTTATGACAGGCAGAGCTGATTATTCTTTCTTTGGAGAAGTTATTATTTGAAAAAATTATAAAATCTTTCCATAGCTTTAGTTGTATTTTCAATTGTATTAAAAGAGGTTAATCTGAACCAATTTTCGCCGTTTTTGCCAAAACCGCTGCCCGGAGTTCCAACAATACCAATTTTAGTTAATAATAAATCAAAGAAATCCCAAGAATTCATATTACTTGGACATTTTAACCAGATATAGGGTGAATTTTTACCGCCCGTATATTTGATATCCAATTTATCAAGAGTATCGCTTATAATTTTAGCATTGCGCTTGTAATAATTTAGATTTTCTTGAATTTGTTTTTGTCCTTCATTTGTAAATACTGCAGCAGCAGCTTTTTGGATAATATATGGAACACCATTGAATTTTGTTGTTTGTCTGCGAAGCCACATTTTATTGAGATTCATATTGTTATAATTTAAATTATCGGGAACAATTGTATAACCGCATCTTGTACCGGTAAAACCTGCTGTTTTAGATAGAGAACAAAATTCTATTGCACAAGCTTTAGCACCCTCAATTTCATAAATACTTCTTGGAAATTCATCTCCTGATATAAAACTTTCATAGGCAGAATCAAAAAGAATAATAGCATTGTTTGAAATTGCATAATCTACCCATTTTTTAAGTTGTTCTCTATTATATACAGCTCCTGTAGGATTATTGGGAGAACAAATATAGATTATATCGCATTTTATCGATTCATCAGGCAAAGGCAGAAAATTATTTTCTTCATTAGCATCTATATAAATTATTTTTCTTCCTGCCATAAGGTTTGTATCAACATAAACAGGATAAACAGGATCAGGAATTAAGCAGATATTATCTTTACTAAATAAATCCAATATATTTCCCAAATCGCTTTTAGCGCCATCCGATATAAAGATTTCATTGAGCTTAAGTGTAATACAAAAATTTTTATAATAATTTTGAATTGAAATTTTTAAAAAATCATGACCTTGTTCGGGGCCATAACCTTTAAAAGTTTCTTTACAACTCATTTCATTAACCGCATTATGTAATTCTTCAATTACGGCAGGACAAAGGGGCAAAGTAACATCTCCAATACCTAATTTTATTATTTCCATATTCGGGTTTTTTGAAGAAAAATCACTAACTTTCTTAGCAATAGTTGAAAAAAGATAACTCTCGTTTAAATTTTTATAGTTTTCATTAATGTTCATATTTACCTCGCTTAAATTTAACTTAATTTGTGCAGAATAAGCCCATTTAAGTTTGGTTATTTTAATTCTAGCATAAACATTTAAAATATAATATATAGTTGCACCTTTATTCACAAATATAAAAATTACATTCTATCTATATACCAATTTGATATAAAGTGTTTTTTTTGTTTGGCGGCATTAAACGGGCACGCTGACGCTTTAGCCCTCTGCTGCTAAGCCGCAAAATTCCTAAGAAGCTCAAAATAAAAATTAAACTCCAAAGAATTGTCATCTTTGAAGTTCCAAGAGTATTTATTTAGTTGTGTTTTGCAATAGCTGTCAAATGCATCCGTCTTGGATTATTCGGGGTGCCGACACTCTGCCGAACAAAAACATCTAGTAAGTGTTTTTGAGAGATGTAAAATGTCCGACCGGCACCTTACGGGCTTGCTCGCTATCGCTAAACATCGCCCTACCGAAAATCCACTGAATTTCTTTTACAAACTTTTTTCTGAATTCAGAATACGGAATATCCAATATTTCTTTAGTTAATTTATTTTTCAAAATCATCTTCAAACCCTCTTATGTTATCAAGTTCAATGTTGTATCTCTTGCCGGTTTTATCCACGCAAGTTGCAAAATCGACTGTTTTATCGGCAAACTTGTTCTCCCATAAACAAATTAGCAGTCCGATTTCTTGTGTTTTTAAGTTCAAAATCTTTGTTCCGTATAACTTGTAATCTTTTTCAACCATAATTTATCCTTTCGTTATTGTAATATCTGCGTATATCTCATCCGGCTTATCAGGATCAATCAAAAAATCTTTATCAAATACATATCTTTCACCATCTGGTGTAACGCAGCCGACAATATTGGGTTCACCAAAACATAAAACCGTAAACTCTTCGCTATCTTTTTCAAACCATCCTTTAAGTTTTTTCAATCTGTATTTTTTACCGATTTCAATCATAGTATGCTCCTTTCAAGCTACACCATTCATCGCTCTTTCATCGGGAAACATCAAGTATATGTGCCTTAAATCGTATCATTCAGACATAATAATTTTTGAACACGATTTAAACGGCTTTTAAACACCCTTTAAACGGCATTTAAATCTTCAATTTCTTTTTCGTGGTCTATAAAGAATGCATTTAAAACATCTGCATCACTTCGTAAATGTTTAACAACTGGTGCAAGATTATAACACTCTTCGAACTCTGGCTGATTTGCGACAAAATAGTCAATAACAACTGCTGTATTATAAATATTCTCCGACCACTTGCTTAATTGCTTGAACTCCTTTGGAGTAATATTTAATCCGACTTTTTCCATACGACCTCCTTTAACGTGTCGTATTCATCACTCAAAGTCAAATTTAAATCAAGTTATTGTTTTACATGCTACTTATTTTTAGGCTAGAAGTTTGGATATTATAAAACAAAAATTATCAATGCGTTAACAATCTCCATCTCATAGTTAATTTAATCTTGTTATGTATGTTAAATTACAAATGCGTGAAGAGTTGAAGCAACATTAGTGGGTTCGGCGGATTTGCGGACGGACGACGCAATTTATTGCTAGTCCGGATAGCGAGAATATTGAGCAAACTAGAACTGAAAGTTCTATTGCGAAACTATTCGAGCACGGAGCAAATCCAAGACAACTCCCACCGTCTCCACCATTTAGTTTTAAATTAAAGAGTAAGACCAAACTCTCTTAACAAAAATCCCGCAACCACGGGGCAATATAGCGATTTATTTAAAACAGAGAATTTATTTTATGAAAATTCTCTGTTTTTTAATGCAAAATTCTCGCCAAATTCTCTACTTGAGCTTTACCTAGTCCAGAATTAGACTTTTGTAATATATTCCATGAAAAAACTATTGTGTTCTGGATTATATTCTAAAGTTTTACAAATTAAATAATCTCCCTCATCAATTGATTCATAATCACTTAATGAAAAATGATATTTATCTTCATTTGTAGCTAAAAATCCTCTAACATCATCTTCATTTATGTGACATAATAAACTGTTATTACTTTTATTTATGACAATGCATAAAATTTCTTGATTATTCTTATATTTTTCTTGAATTTTTATTAAATCTGATAATTTATCATTATCTTTTAATGTTCGTTCTAGTGCATTCTTAATGTTATCTAAATTATAAATATTTGATTGACAACTTTCATTCATAAGAATATTGGCTGTTGAGAGAAAATTTACTCGATAGTCAACAAGGTAATTATACATTGCATTGACATTTTGATATAAACTCAACTTATCTAAATAGTTATCATTTGTTAACCTTTTGGCAATCTCTGTCATTACTTCATTGTTTTTATACAAGATATTTTCAGAACATGCTGCTAAGTAACTTATATTAGACAATAAATTTAAATGAAGTACTCCAGATGAAGATATCCTTATCAATGTGTTATAATCTATATTATTAGACTCAGATAATATAAGTTCTTTAGAAATTAAAGCCTTTACTTCTCTGTATGCAATTTCAGAAACATGCCCCATTGTTTGCAAATCATTAATTAAGTTTGATATTCTATGAAAACCTTTAATCCCCGATGGTCCAATATCTTTCCTTTTGTCTTTTAACCAAAGCAATATATCTATTCTTATAAACGGATCTGGGAGGTCGTCATTATTGTCTGAATAAAACAAATTGGTAAAATTCGAGAATTCTTCATTATAGTATTTTCTATTTTTTCGAATTAAGGCATTTAACAACTTAAAAGAAGGGAAATTATAATTCCCATCTAAAGCTTTTATTGCAAATATATCCTCTGCTAATATATGACCACTTTTACAAAAATCTTCAAATAGTTGAATAGCTTCTCTTATATTTCCATTAGATAAATTATAAAAAATGGTTTTAGTCCACCTATTATTCCTTATCATATTTAATATTGCTTTAAAATATATTATTTGCTCTCCTTTTTTTATAGGAACACGAATTCCATTTTCAAATATATATTCCTCATTTTGAGTATCAGATAAGCGACATATATATTCAAACCTAGCTTGTAAAACTTTTAATAAATCTGCAGGATCAATTCTGAAAATTAAATCTTTTACAACAGTATCTATAGGAGGTTGTTTTTTATATTTATCATATGTAACATCTCTTAAGGGTAAAAATACAATACACTTAAATGTAGATCTTAACCATTGTGCAACTTGAAACATCAGTAATTGCTCTGTTTCAGTTCTTTTGTCACTATTATCTAATACAATGATAGGTAGTTTTTTGTGAAAATCGGCTACATATTTTATTAAATTTTCAAGATATACATTTTTATCTTCCAATTGTGTTTTTAATATATTATATTTTTCTTCGTTATATTTACTAGTATTATCCTTTAACAATGAACCTATACCATTCTCAAAATTAGTAATAATTTTTTTAAATATTTTTTCTATTGTGGAAAAATCATCAAAATTTATATTACTATGGCACTTTTTAATATTCTTAATAACATTGCTTTTTAGCCAATCATAAATCTCTGTTTCATTGATAGGAGCATCATTCATATTTAAAAATACCCAATCAAAAAAACGCGATGTATCAGGATATTGTTTTGATAAAATTACTTCTTTAAAATACCTAATAAATGTCGACTTCCCACAACCTGCATTTCCTATTAACAACATCAAAGAGTTTGTAATTCTTTCTTTATTCGAAATGGTTTCATTTAATTTTTGGACAATTTCAACAGAATTATCAGTACCAATCAAAATAGAATTAATAAAGCTAGGACTAGATAATTTTTTTAATTCCTTATAAATGGGTTCAATATGTTGTTCGCGTTTTGGAGATTTGATGTATGCATTCTCAACAATTAATTTTCGATCTTCTTCTGTATCTGGATCAAATATGTGGTGATAGTCAAAAACTAGATTTCTTCCATAAGAATTTTCTTCTAATTCTTCATTTTGAACTTTCCCCAATTCAGAAATTGGGGATTTGTATTGGGCTTTTCCTCTTATTTTGATATAATATTGATTTGTTTCATGTTTAATTTTTTCTTTAGAACAAAAATTTAAAAAATCATTAAATACTTTATTTTCAGAAGCAAAATCTGAAAAATGTAACTTTATAATAGGATCCTTATTATCGCTATATCCTGCCCAAGTCTCATTTCCATTCGAACAAATTATCTTGTTACACAAATTTGTATTGTGAGGGAACTTTGCATTTATTTCATTTGCGTACAATCTTGCCTCTGCATACGCTTCATTTAAATCTTCTTCAGGTTTTTTAGCTTCAATCACTAATGGTGAAATACCATTTAGTACTATAAGATAATCCGGAACGAAATATTTTTGGTGTTTTCCCTTATTAATGCAATAGGCTTGTAAGGTAGACTTAGTTTTTATATCGGAGTCATTATATCCTAAACCAATAGGTTTAATTGATGTTAAAAATTTGTATATAAATTTTTGTTCAACATCACTCTCAGTAGTTAAATCTTCGTAATTGCAATATAAATTTTTCATATGAGGTTAATTATATCATAAATTAACATATAAATCATTATAATAACTTATGTAAACATTCTATATATGTTAAACGCTAATACCTTTGCAAACTTAAATCTGCCGGCTGGGTTCCGTTAAGAATTTGTTCTGTTAAGGTTGGAGAATTGTACTTGAGGTATAGAATATTTCGGATGTATTTTGAGTCTTTCAGATTCTCTTCATTTTGTAAATCTTCAATAGTTTTACCGTTTTGGATTTGCTTATGGTAATAATAGCTTTTGACTAGAGCATTAACTAAATACGGATTTGGTTCCGGTCCATTATTCTCTTTTGCTTTAAGAATCAATATATTACCACTTTTAACTTTCCCTCTTTGTAATGTTTTTTAAAATTTTATTTGCATGAGAGCTCCATTTTTATATAATAAAATCAAAAGAAAATTAGGGGTTAAGAAAATGGCTGAAGAAATTAAATATACACCGAAAGAGGAATTTATAAACGCTTTCACACACTCAATTGGGGCGTTATTATCAATTTATGCTATCGTAATGCTTTCGGTTAGTTCTAAAACCACACTTCAAGCAGCATCAACTGCGGTATTTGGCTCGATGTTATTTATCCTTTTCCAAGCCTCAACCCTATATCATGCGATGGTGCACAAAACCGCAAAAAAAGTTTTCCAAAGACTTGATAGAAGTGCGATTTATATGCTAATTGCAGGAACTTACACACCGATTTTACTTTTGACAGTATCGTTTCCATTATCAGTTGCTTTAACTGCGATGACTTGGTACTTGGCGATTTCTGGAATAATTTATTCTTGCCTAACTCTGAAATTCAAATACCTTTCAACTGGTTTGTATTTGGTAATGGGTTGGTTATCAGTATTTTTGTTTTATTCAATTTGGCATAACGCAAGCCACTTAGCGGTTTGGTTGTTGCTATTGGGTGGGTTATTCTATTCAAGCGGATGTATTTTCTTCCACCTAAAACAAAGATATATGCACTGCGTGTGGCACTTATTCGTAATCGCAGGTGCGACTTGCCACTACTTCTGCATTATGGAAATCCTAAAAGCCTTGAATGGATAGGGGTAAATATATGAATCCTACCGAAACTAAGAAAATTTATACATCCATAAACGTGTATGGTGGTCATTGTTTTGCAGATGATTACCTAACCTCCATTCAATTATTATTACAGAATGCACAAAAGAATAATTCGGATATATCTGTTTTCACCTATACTCTACCAATTATAACTATGTTAATTGCATTTTTAGAGTCAAATATCAATAACACCTTAGATTTATTTAACCACCCCAATAACTATATAGTAACTGATAACAAAACAAGAGAATTCATTCAACAAATACGTAATGATTTTATTAACCCTAAACAAACTCCTTTCCTTGAAAAGTACTATATACTCATGAAGTATTATAAGAATATCAACATAAAAAGTGATAACAGATATGAAAAGGTTGACGATATTCGCAAAATAAGAAATGAATTAATACACGATAAATCATATATTATAAATGACACTAATGAAGAATTAGGTAACAGTATTAAACTCTTACAAAAATACATAGAACCAAATAACAATTTAAAAGGTTTTGTACCAAAATGGTTACCATATTTTGAATATAATAGCCTTTGTTGGATGACAAAAAGTATATTTGATTTCTATCTGTGGTATTCAGAGTTATTAACCGAAGATAAACCTCCATTTTATGAAAGTAAAATTCGGAAAATAATTAGTATGCACTCTACACTAAATACTGAGAATTAAATTCTATCGCTATAGGGTAATGAGTTAATGTAGTCTCCCATAAACTGCCAGTCTGGAATGTAACCGTTATCAGAGTATGTACGGTTATCATCAATAACAGGATTTCCATTGCTATCTCTTTGGATAGGTAGCTTCAATATTAAATCTGGTAGCGTTTTGTTCGCTTGTCTACCATAAGAATATCTGTATTGATTAGCAAATAAAACTGTACTTATAAACATCTTAACTTTTAGGTTAATATTTTCTTTTGCAATCAATAGGTATAAATCTCTACCACTATAAAATGGTCGCTTTTGCACAAATGTTGATAATACGCTACCACCACCAGCCACAGTAATTGTTTCTGCTGGCTGAGGTTCTTTTCCCTCGATTCTCTTTACGTATGCAGATACACCATTATTTTCTGCTGTTCTAGCAACAAAAGCTATTCCTTCTGGGTCATCAGATGTTGTTTCTATACAAGTATTCAATTCCATGTTTATACCATACTTAACATTAAACAACCCTGATACTTTAAATTCTTCCCAGTTGTTTACATCTAATTCTTTAACATTCCCAGATTTAACTTTAGTTGTAATCGGTTTATGGTGTAATGACTGGATATAATCTTCCATAAACTGCCAATCTGGGATATAGTCACTATTAGTTATTTGCTTCGCTGGCAATTTTATAATCGTATTTCTAATATTGTCTTGATTGAATTTACGACCATAAGAATAACGGTAATTTTCTTGATTAAGTACTGTTACAAGAAACATAGCAATATACTTATTAAAGTAGCTTTTAGGTACAATCTTTTCAACATGGTCGCTTGCAGAGAAATTATACGGTTGGTATGATACATAACCAGCAACGGCACTATCAGCAACAAGTATGTTGCCTTCTTCTGTATAACAATTATAATATCCAGCCACACCATTATTTGTAGCTTGTGTAGTTACATAAGGATACTTACCTACACCATAATCGTCAATAAGAGTTTCTAGCTTTGTTGTAGTACTACCTTTTACATCAAAATAATCTGATAATTTAAATTCCTTCCAGTCTTGTGTATTTAGCTTCATGTCTATACACCACCATTGTTTTCATAAACATTACCTTCTTTAACAAGATATGATAGGTAATTATTAAGTGTACGTTGGAAATCATCTGCTGTCAGTTTAGTATAATCTGTCTTCATATATGCTTCACAAAGCCATTCATCATCAGCATTAACTTTTTCTACTGCTGATTTACCATCAACAACGGCTTTCCTTTCAAACAAGTCAAGCCATTCATCCTCAATCTGTCTCCATTTAGATATCGTAAAGTTACCTTTATCATCTTTAACAAACTGTTCAACACGTCCTAAATTCTTCTTCTTTACAAAACCATCATCTTTACAGTAACCAAAGAATGTACTTCTTGTTGTTCCGTCTGGTTTAACATGAGGTTGACCTAGTGTAAACAACATACAACAAGCACATACAGAAGCACCTGGATAGAACATTTCTCCCGGCAATGAGAATACGGCTTCTAAGGTGTTATCTTCAAGTAAGGTTTCTTTCTCTTTTGTTATCAGACTACCTGTGCCTATTGCGCATGCTAGAGGTAACAATACAGCAAGTTTAACCAACTTCGGTTGTTCACCTTTTCTTATACGTTCAGCATTAAGTTCTTTAATTACATCAGAGAAATAGTGTACAAATACAAGTCCTTTTGTTGGGTCTTCTTTGCCATCTTTAGCATTACCCCATTCTGCTTTATAAGAAGCAGGTATACCAATAGGTTTTGCATTATATGGTGGGTTCATTAAAATAATATTAGGGTCCGCTTTCTTGATGAATTCTTTATGGTCAAAGCAACTACCCAATTTAATGTTAGAATTGCCATCACCATGTATTAACATATTAGTTACAGATAAGCCGAATGCTTTTTCTTCTACTTCAATACCATAGATATTATCTTCTTTAACTTTCTGTTGAAGTACCTTAGCTTGTTCTTCTGTTCTACCGTTCCTACAGTCAGCTAATTCTTTAACCATAGCTTGAACCAAGAATGAAGCACTGCCACATGTACCATCTAATACAACCTTTGTACAATCAACTTCTGTTAATCTACACATAAACTCTGTGATGTGGTCTGGTGTAAAGGCTTGGTTCTTATCAGCCTTCCCTGTATACTTGTTGAAAGCAATAAAGAACAAGTTTAGAATGTCTTGACCTTCTGAACTGTTGGTATCTATGTATTTATAAATATCCATCAAGATACTATCTATAATTTCAATCCAGTCTTTCTTCTTTAATGCTCTAACTTTCTGGTTCTTCAATACACTGTTTTGTAACAGTTCAACCTTCTTACTTTTGTTATCTGAACCATCAAGCAATTCTGTTAAGGTATTTTCAATCCCAGCTATGATTTCCTTTTCAGATTTCAATTCAAAGAATTCATTTACTTTCTTCTTTAGTTCTTCATCAATTCTGGTTGCACCAAGTCTTTTTAATAGGTCTTTAATATGAAGTAATACTGTACCAACAAACTGGCTACGTAATACTTCTGCAATATCTTTCTTATGCAACAATTCATTCAAAGCATAAGTATTCTTTAACACTCTTTCTCTATCATTCTGTTTATTCAGATAGAACAATGATTTATAATGTTCCATAGTGTCGAGCACAGTTTCATCTGGTAAGAAATGACTGTCATCAATAAAGGATTTCCATACCTTTATCTTATCGTTTTTAGTATTAGCCAGAATACATATAATCTTCTTATCAGAGTGTAATACTCTTTCTTCTTCAAGATACTCTTTCAACTGTTCAATATCAGCTTCTACAAAGTTCTGTTTAGTTTCAACCAATATAACAAAGTCTTCATCTTCAAATCTTATATCTAACTTGAAATGTTTTACTTCACGTCCTAAACATTGTTCAAGTTTAGCTTTAGAACCAGCTTCTACAACATAACTGTATTCTCCAGCTTCTATATTCTGAGTTAAAAAATCTTCACCAATCATTTTTATAATTTCAAATCGTTGCATAATCTCCCCTCATTCTAGTACATTTTATAAAATTTACTAAGTTAGGGCATAAATCAATGGATTGAACTTATCAACTAATTCAACACATACTCAGCTTTAGTTTTGAGGGTGTCGAGGATTTGGCGGTAATCGATTGTTGTTTGTGTCGGTTTTGATGTTTCGATTACCTCTAAAAACACTCTAGCGTTCTGCGGTTTCTGTCCATCTAAAAACGCTTCACTTTGTGCTACATCAATCCTTGCAGGCACAACAAGTCCACTTTTTGTAAACTCTTTCAAGTTCTCACTTGAGGATAAAAATTTAACCAACTTAAGTGCTTCCGCTTTATGTTTAGAACTTTTTGCCACAACCCAACCTGATGAATCCATCGGGACAATCCCTGGAAATTCCACAACATCCCAGTCAAATTTGGCATCCTCTCTAAATTTTGGGCTCATCCATCTTCCAGAAATATACATTCCTAATCGACCTTGCAAAAACATTTGTGCCATCGTCGCACTTGCTGAATGTTCCTTAAGCGGTGCAACTTTATATTTATGTCTTAAATCTGCATAATTTTTTAGTGCCGCTTGAACTCTCTCATCTTCAAACCTTGGAACTCCCTCAACCCCGAAAGTCATCAGATAAGGCATATAAAACAAAGGTTCTTCCTCAAACGAAATCCCAAAAACTTCAGGTGCGTTAGTCAACTTTTTAGCAGTATCCAAAAACTGTTCATAGCTCCAACCTTTTTTAGGATAATTAACTCCCTTTTTGTCAAAAAGGCTTTTGTTATAATAAATCACAAGGTTAGAAATATCTCTTGGAACACCATAAACTTTACCCTCCCAACTCAACGTTTGAACTGATTTTGGATAAAATTTATCAAGCTCTAAATCTTTTTGATAAGGAGTTAAATCCTCCAACACGTCCGCATTTGCATAGATTGGCAAATATTGGTTATTCATAAAAATAACATCTGGTGCAGTGTTAGAAGCAAAAAGCAAATGAATTTTTTGAAAATAATTCTGCGGAATATGTAAAAACTCAACTTTGATATCTGGGTTTTGTTTTTCAAACTCAATCAAAATGGGCTTCAAAATCCTCATTTCAGATTCTGAACCCCATGATGAAAATTGTATATTGACTTTTTGCGGTACTTTCCTGTCAAAATTCAAACAGCAAAGCAAACTCGCTCCTATTATTAAACAAACAAGTAAAATAAATTTTTTAAGCATTATCTAAATTCTAAATTTCGATAAGTGTTCCCATTTTGTCTTTTGAAACATCTACCAAGCATTTGAAACCGCCAACTCTTACAATATAAACAGTTCCGTGGTCAAGTCTTACTTGGATAGGTTTGTCAACAACTTGGTCGAATTTTTTCAATACAAAAATACTATCTTTAATTCTACCAACTAATGCTGAAACACCATCAATATTTACAACATAGAAACCTTTTTCTGAATCGATATTGTAACCTGATTTAACGATTAAACCATTCATATAAGTTGCTGGACTAACATTTTTAGTCATTGGGTTAGAACCTCTAGAAATAGGGTTACTTACACCTGAACGGCTCATTGCTTGTGCTGATGATGATTTCACTTGTGATAAAGAATCAGCTACTGAACTTCTTGTGATTGTTGATGTTGATGTACCTTCTGAATCCAATAGTGAGATGTACTCATTCAATGAAGATACTAAATAGTTTTCATTTTCCTTGCTCATTTTCATTTCCCCATTATTTGTCAAATACTTACTACCTGTTCCAATTAGATCTGTTGTAGCCAAATCAGATGCCACAGATCTACGTCTGTTTACGCTTAGCGGTGAATTGTTTAACTTAACAAAACGACCTTCTTTATAAGCTTTATTTCTTGAAATCTTTTTATCTTCTTCAACTAACGATCTTTGAGTTTCTTTCAAGGTTACTTGTTTTGAGAATGATTTTAATTTGATTTCAGAAAGTTTATTTGTAATTACGTTGTCTTCTGATTTAATATCATATGAAACTTCTTCTGGCTCATTTAATGTTGGAGTTTGAGCTAAAGAATGTTCCATTTGCGAAATTTTTGCTTGTAACTTTTCGCTCATAACTTCTTTTTGTGATTTTTCAACAACTTTTGATGCTAAATATGAGTCAGCTTGAGCCTCAGGCATCACAACCGCTTTTTTCAAGCCAGACATATCCGTAACAAATGACATTGCAGACTCATCCTTTTTAGGCTTGTTACTTTCTTCTTTTTCAACGTATTTTTTGTATTTTTCCTGCCAATTCAAATCCTTGTCATTTGCAATATCATAATAATCTTTTCTACGACGTTTTGCCTGATTTTGAGATGATAATCTAAAGAAAGATTCTAATCTTGATTTATCCTTATCATTTGCGTGTTTCATAGCATCATACATCAAGTACAACACCCCGAATAAAACTGTAGAACCACCAGCCAATAAAACCCACAAAGGCATATGTTTAGAAGATTTATCTTGCTTTGAAGCTGGCGTTTCAACAGCAGATTCTTCAACAATCGGAACTGGCAATGCTTGAACTTGTTCATTAACTGCAAACATAGGATCAACACTTGCAGTCGATGTAGGTTTTTCAACAATAATATTGTGAGAAACCCTTGGTTCTAAATCAATAATACGTTTACCGTTCGCATCAAACTTCATTTTTGGAGTATATGAATTTGACGAAGTTTGAGGTGGTTGTTGAACTGTTTTTGATTGTGTTTTTGTTTCAACTTTGGGCTCAACTTTTGGCTGAGAAACCGCTTTTTGTTGAACTTTTTGTTCAACCTTTGGTTTTACTGTTTCTTGTTTCGGTGTTGAAGCTACAACAGGAGCTTTTGGCACTGAAACAGGTGTCAATTTTGGGGTAGATGTTTTTTGTGTAGTTGCCTGAGTTGCAGGCTTTGTTTGTGTAGTATTAGTTGCAGCTTTTGCAGTTTCTTTTGGAGCAGTTTGTGTAGCTTGTGCTTTTGGTTGCTCTGTTGTTGCTTTTGGAGCTGCATTATTTTTAGCAATAATTGCCTGAGAATCCATTTGAGCTTGAGTCAAAGGATTAGTTTTTTTCATATGCGTTTTGATATTGATAGGTTTTGTAGTACCAAAAGTCACTTTGGTATACCCACCAATACCGTCATTAACGTGTTTTACATCAATATCTGTAATTAAATCTTTTACTCCACCAATACTTGGTGCAACTGAAGCTGTGCTAGAAGTATTTGGTAGTAAAACAACATATCTATTGTTAGCTTTTCTTGTAACAACAGAATTTGAAGCTTCTCCCGTTGTGTAGAATGTAACGTCAACAGTATCTGCCGCAGATGATTTTTTTATATCCATCTGTAACAAATTACTTAAACTATCTGCGATTGCAGGATTTAAACTAGTTGATAACATTGCTAAAACCGCTGCAACGATTATATTCTTTTTATTTTTTCCCATGTCCTACGTTAAATCTAACAACTACACATTACTTTTATATAATAACCGAGAGTAAAATTTTTTGCCACTTTATTAAAAAAAAATAAAATTTATGTTACAATATCTTTATGAAAAGTGGATTTGTAGCAATAATAGGTCGTCCAAATGTAGGTAAATCAACCCTTTTAAATCAGATATTAGGGCAGAAAATTGTTATTGCAACAGATAAAGCCCAAACTACAAGAAAAAGAATTAAAGGTATCTTAACAAATGAAGAAGGACAAATCGTTTTCATAGATACCCCAGGGGTTCACAAACCATTAAATAAGCTTGGTGAATTCCTACTTGATGAAGCAAAAGTTGCCGTTCCAGATGCTGATGTAATTCTGTTTTTAGTAGATGGTTCAGATCCTGCTGGAAAAGGGGATAAATGGATTGCACAAAACATTTTACAAACAGAAATCCCTATTATTATTGTTATGAACAAAGTTGATAAAATTAAAAAACCAGAAAAGGTTGAAGAAAATTTATTAACTTATAAAACTTTATTTGATACAAATTTACCAGTTGTAAAAATTTCAGCAAAAACTGGCAGAAATATCGATACACTAATAAAAAATATTTATAAAAAATTACCAGAAGGGGAAGCACTTTACCCAGAAGACATCGTAACAGAAGAAACAATGCGTGATGTTACAGAAGAAATTATCAGGGAAAAAATACTTTTAAACACTTCTGATGAAATTCCTCATTCTGTTGCGGTTAAGGTTGAAAAATACAAAGAAGAAGAAAATATCGACAGAATTTCAGCAATAATCTATTGTGAACATAAAAGCCAAAAAGGTATTTTAATCGGTAAAGGCGGAAGCTTACTCAAAAAAATTGGGACAGAATCTAGACTTGAATTAGAAAAAATCGTGGAGAAAAAAGTTTTCTTAGAACTTCAAGTAAAAGTTGAAAAAGATTGGCGTAAAAAAGACAAAGTTTTAAAAACATTCGGATATCAACAAGAAAAAGAATAATATAGCAAAAAAAAGAAGACTCTAAATTAGAATCTTCTTTTTTTTGCGTATGTATGTTTAAGTATTTAAAAAATTTTAGTTCAAAGTTCTGATAGTTTGAACTGCTTGGAACTTACTAATTTCTTTTAAGTATTGATCCAAAGCTTTGTAGCCATTATAAATTTCATTAGAAATTGAAGCATAACGGCTTGCTTCCAAGAACTTCAATTCCTTAACTCTGATAAGTAAAATATTATCAGACATATCCCTAAGGTTTGCATCCTCAGATAATGACCATTCTTGTAATAGTCTTAATTCGTCAAACATTTGCTTTGTTGTAGTAAATTCCAAAATGTTGAAATTATGTTTTTCTAACAATGATTTTTCAACATTAGAAATTCTGCTCATACAAGCTTGGAATTTAAAAACTTTTTTAATAATAAGATAATTATCAGCAATTCTTTTGTGAGAAGAAGGAACCCCATTTTTCGCTAGTAATGCAGCAAAAGAACGAGATGTAAATGTATCATTTTCACTAGAGAATGTACTTTTTGTGGATAAGTCAAAATTTGATTTATTATCTATCATATCTTTTAACATTCTGCCTCCGAACTCATGAAAAATAATAAAATAATAGAAAATTTTTGTCATGATATTTTGTCAAATTGTTTACATTTTTAAACAAAATTTTATCAACATCATCAGTATAAATTTCACAAAAAAATACGGCTAGATTTTAGCCGTATCTTTTTCTCTTGAATAAGATATAAATTTTATTTTCTGACTAGACCATAGCCAATTCCTTATTGAAAGGGTTGGTGGAACACTCCTGTCTGTCACCAAGAATTTCAGACTTGATTACAGATAAATCGTGTTGCATCAATCTTCTTGGAGAACCTTCTTCCATTGAGTGATTTCTCAACAAGTAAGATGGGTGGAAAATAGCCATTGCTCTATATTCTTTGCCATTTACTGTTACATTAAACCAGTTACCACGAACTTTTGAAATTTGAACTTTTTTATCTTCCCAGAATGATCTTAGAGAAGTTGCACCACAGAAAATAATTGCTTGTGGGTTCATAATATCGATTTGAGCAGTCAAATATCTTTCACATAATGCTTTTTCTACATCAGTTGGAACTCTATTTTCTGGAGGTCTACATTTTACAGTGTTAATAATGTATAAATCATTTTCTCTAGAAATTCCTGCTTCTTCTAAGAATTGGTTTAATAATTTACCAGCTCTTCCTACAAATGGTTTTCCTGTTTCATCTTCTGTTTCTCCAGGAGCTTCACCGATAAGTACAATTTTTGCAGTTTCAGGATTACCATCTGAAAAAACTACGTTCTTACGAGTTTTTGCCAAGATGCAATCTGTACAATTTTCGCATTTTGCTTGAACGATATCCAAACAGCCTTTTTTAATCATTTATAATCTCTCCTCTTATGTAGTCTTTATTGTTATTTAAAAAATCCGATACTATATTTTTTACAATATCTTTTTAATTCCTTCATTATTATATCAGATAATAAAAATACTGCAATCAAATTTGGAACGGCTAAAAATAAAGTAAATGCGTCTGATAAATTCACTACACTTTTCAAATTCATAGCTGAACCAATTATGATAAATAAACAGTAAATTATTTGGAAAGTTCTTGTTGTAGCTTTAGATTCGCCAAACAAGAATGTCCAACTTTTTGTTCCGTAATATGAACCGCAAAGCATTGTTGATAACACAAAACAACTTGCCATAAATGTTAATAAAATTGGGAAGAATGGACAAACTGTTGCGAATGCTTTTGATGTTAATTCAATACCTTCAATACCATTTGTATTTAAGTATGCTCCAGTTACAACAATGATAAATGCAGTTGCAGCTCCAACTATTACAGTATCAACAAATGGTTGTAACATCGCAATAAACGCTTGAGCAACAGGTTTACTTGTTTTTACTGCAGAGAATGCAATTGGTGCAGTACCTAAGCCAGCTTCGTTTGCAAACATTGCACGTCTAAATCCCCACAACATACATCCAAATAATCCTCCACCGACAACAGCTTGAGGTTTAAAAGCTTCTCTAACAATTAAGCAAATTGTTTCAGGAACGTGGTGAATATTTAACAAACAAATTATAAACGCTGAAAACACATACAACGTACACATAACAGGTGTAACTTTAGATGTGAATTTCCCGATTGATTTAATTCCACCAATTACTGTTATATAAGTTATAATTGCAACGATTAAACCAAATACCCAACGATAACCTTCAAATAGTCCTGTCACGTTAGAAATCTGTGTTGTGATTGCGTTGATTTGGAACAAATTCCAACCACCAATCATTGCAAACACACAACATACTGCATAAATTTTTGCTAAATATGGTGTAAAAGGTTTTATCCAAGGTGCACGAAGTCCATTGATAATATAATACATTGGACCACCTGAAGATGAACCATCTTTATTAATTTGTCTGAATTTGATACCCAATAAAACTTCTGCGAATTTTAATGCCATTGAAAAAATCCCAGCAATAATCATCCAGAAAATTACCCCAGGACCACCAACAGAAACTGCTAACGCAGAACCAACAACATTACCCATGCCAGCAGATGCCGAAATTGTTGCAGTTAAAGCTTGGAAAGACGATACCTCACCTTGTTTTTTCTTGATAATAGTATCATCGTGTTTGTATCTTTTTGTGATTAAATCGATTGCGTGTTTAAATCCCCACAAACCGATAAATCTTGTTCTAAATGTAAAGTATAAAGCCGCAATCATCAAAAGAACAATCAAAAATTCCACACGCACACCGTTAATAGTAACGTGAGAAAAGATGATTCCTGAAATCTTATTCGCAACTGGCGATAAAATGCTATCAATTTGGCTATCTAAATTCATAACCTAATTGTATAATAAACAGATTTTTTTACAAAGTTTCAGCAATTTTTACTTAACATCTAGAGCTTCAAGTTGTTTAATTTTAGTATTAATTTCATTCATCAAATTAACATTTTCTGTTTGACGAGCATATTTTTGAGCCTTAGTTAAAAGATTATGAGCTTTACCTATATTATTAAATTCAACCATAATATCTGCTGCTGCAAGATAGTTTTGGGCAGTTTTTAATGGGGTATCTGCATCTGTATAATTTTTTACAGCTTGAGAATATGATTTTAATGCTTTTTCTGGCTCATCAAATCTCATATAAGCTTTACCAGTATTAGAAGCAACAAAACCTTTCAAATTATTATTATCAGTTTCATCAGCCAAACCTGTTGCTACTTCATAATAATCAAATGCAGTTTTTTCATACATATCAGTATAAATGTTACCCAATTTTGTCAATGATGCTGATTGAGCAGGTAAGTTTTCAGCTTCACCAGCATGAGAAACTGTACTAAAATAGTGATCAATAGCAGGTGTAATTTGATTTATGTCATCATAAATCTGAGCCATTGAATAATGTGCTTTTGTTTTTACGTTTTCATCTGTTGAAAGTTGTAATGACTGATGATAACTTTTCAAGGCTTGAGCAATATAATCATGATCATCATAAATTTTCCCAACTTCATAATAAATCTTACCAGATGTTTCTGTATCATCGATTTCTAAAGCTCGATTCAATGCTTGTTCAAATGATTTGATTGCATTTTCTGGGTCATTTGCATAAGCATATTTTTTAGCTTGAATAAACAAAGATTTTAATTGTTTATCTTGTGGAATTTTTGTTGAAGTTGTTTGTCCACCAACAGAGATTGGAATAACGTTAGAATTTTCTTCAGTTGCTTGTTGAGGGATTTCTTCAGCTTGAGCTGTCTCTTTTAATTCTTCTTGGCGTCTTGTTTGGCTTGTTGTTCCATCAGGAAATTTCACCAAAAATCTTTCATTAATATCTTCTTCGTTATATTTTAAATCAATATTCTGTAAAAATAATGTTTCTACCCAATTTTCTACAACTTTAGAATCTTTGCCTAAAGTTTCTGAAATATGTTTATCAAGAACAGATGCCGCAGTTTTTAGAGTTGATTTAACAAGTTTAGCATCAGCATTGTCCTTTTTAACTTGTTTTTGTACAACTGCTAAATACCCATCAACAATTTCACTTAAATCATCAGGTGTTCCAATCGCTAATGATGTATTTTTAAAATCTTTTAAAATTTGAGCGATATTGATTCTGTTATCAATAGTTGTTGCAGGTTTTTCTTGGGGTACAACTTGAGTTGTAACAGTAGTTTGTGTAGCTTGTGGTCTAGAATTTACATTTACACCAGCATAAGCGTTAGCTGCAGGCATTGCGAATTTCTGTTCATAAGCAGGGGTATATTTTGGTTGTTTTTGCTCTACATACTGAAGCCCTTTGCTTTTTGAATTCTGACCTGATTCTTGTTCACGTTGAGCACTTGCAGCAGACTTTTCCTCATCCTCTCTTTTTTTGATAGGATTGCGATTTTCTTGTCTTACATATGGTCGCTGATATATGTTATTAAGACTAAGTCCCATTTTATTCTTCTACCTGCCCAATATCTAGTTCTTACCATACTATTTTTAACATATTTCACTCTGAAAGTGGTCATTCTTTCGTATGATTTATGCCATGTTAGATTTAAGTTTTTTTCACAAAAAGTCAAGGAGGGAGGTAAATGTGTGTATGCTACTAATGGCTGATAAGAGTTGAAAGATTAGTGGAATTTGGCTACATAATAAAAAGGGCGCTGAAAAGTATCAGCAACCCGTGAAAAAGATTGATTATGATGGATGATTCGATTATTTTCCCCTAAAAATTTATTTTCCCCAGTGTGAAATTTTTGATTAGTTTCGTAAGACTAAGATTTTCCCCGTTAGTATATCTCTTAATTATCCCTTACATATATATAAACAATTCTTGTTATTAAAAATTGCCATAAAGTGTATATACTACTTAACATTTCTTAACGGGAGGCTGCAAAGTATTATCCTGAATAGATTTCACTAATGCGTTAAATAAAAATGGATGAACTTCACCTCGTTGAACATCACCATAAATAACAGTTAATGCTCGTTGAGGAGCGTAAGCATCTTTATAAACTCTCTTTTCGGTAAGTGCAGAATATTTGTCTGCAATATTAAGAATTTGCAGATTAATATCAGGAATGTAGCTCCTTCCTGTAGAATTATCCGAATAATTATCGTGATGGTTTCTGACCAAATCTAAAACTTTATCATTTACACCAGTAGTTTTTAACAAATAATAGCCAAGTTCAGTGTGTAAATCCATAATTTTATGTTCGTCTTCAGTAAGGCTACCATTTTTATTCAAAATTTCAGGCGGAATTAAAACTTTGCCAAAATCATGAAGCAAGGCACCATCTTTTAAGTCTTTTATATTCACTTGTTGACGAAGAGCTGGTGGTAAGTTGTTAGCAATAGCAACTGCAAAATCTTGGGTTTCTTTTGCATGCCCATCTCTTAATTCGTGTAGCTCTTTCATATTCAAACGTACAGGAATTTTGTGTTCAGATAGAATCTTCTGAACATCAGGACTATTCGCAATCATTTTCTTAATCTCAGCTTCTTCAAACAAACGAACAGGCGAAGTAGATTGGAATGTATCTACATTTTTGGAATTCCCAAAATATACAAACTTTCCATAACTATTTACTTTTAAATTTGGATTAAGCCCAACGGGATAACCGTTTAGACCATTCAAATCGATTCCCATCTAATTTTTCCACACGAAAATATTGCTACTTACCTTACTATTATATAAAAGCTTTTTTTTAAAGTTTTTTGCCAAAAACTAACATTTTGTTAAGTTAAATTAAATCAAAAATTTATTATGATAAAATTTAATTATCATGAAAGAAATTAAAAAAGTTCTAATATGCGGAATAGGTGCAATAGGTTCGATTTTAGCAGACAAAATCAGTAAATTCGATAATGAGAACTTGAGAATTTTAGTTGATAAAAATCGTCTTGAAACTTATATTAAGACTCCAAAAATATTTAATGACTCAGAATTAAAATTAAATTACATAACACCAGATAACACCGATTTTAAAGCAGATTTAATTCTAATTGCAACAAAATTCAACGCACTTGATGAAGTTATAAAAAATTTAAAAAACTTTGTTGATGAAAACACAATTATAATGTCTATTTTAAACGGGATTTCAAGTGAAGAAATTATTGCAAAAAAATATGGTTGGAAAAATATCCCACTAACATTTTTTTTAGGACATAGCGAAACCATTGCCCCAAACCAATATTATTATGACGGTAGAGGCACTGTTGTTTTTGGAATGAAAGAAAAATATACAAACCCTGATATTATCAATACTCTTGATAAATATTTCACAAAAACAAATATTAACCACAAAATTCCCAATGATATGAATTATTCATACTGGCTAAAATTCATGCTAAATGTAAGCACAAATCAACCCTCTGCAATACTCAGATTAACCTTTGGAGAAATGACTTCAAACCCTGAATTTATGAGTATGTTTAATAACATAATGAAAGAGGTTCAATCAATTGCAAACGCTGAAGGAGTAAAAAATACTGATAAAATGATTGAAGATGCATTAACCGCACTAAAAAACCTCATGCCAGAAGGCAAAACCTCAATGTTACAAGATGTAGAAGCAAAACGAAAAACAGAAGTTGAAATGCTTGCAGGTACAATAATTGAATTAGGCAAAAAACATAATATCTCAACCCCATATAATACTGTAATGTATGAGATGATTAAATCTATTGAAACCAATTATTAAAATTTTTAGCAAAAAATTTTTTGACGTGTTTTATATGAGTAACAAACTAAATATATCTCATACTCAAAACACTATTCAATTTATTCGTTTTTCTGCTCCAGATGGTTTTATTATTTAATTCATGACTTGAAAAGAGTCAAAAAAAAGTGTATAATTTATTTATACGTATAAGACTAAATACAGGATATTATAGAGTATGAAAAAAGCCCTTACTATTGGCGAATTGCTAATTACAATGGCAATTATTGGAGTTATTGCAACCTTGGTTCTTCCAGGATTCTTGAAGGATTACCACAAAAAGGTTTACATTACACGACTAAAAAAAGTTGTTGAATCTGTTGAGAACGCAGTAAATCAAGCATGTATTGATAACAACGTCTCATACTTTGACCAAACTACATATAGTAAAGCCTCTGATGGGTCAAATCAACAAGCTTTCATTGATAAATATTTCAAAAAGGTTACAGTTGGTAACAACCAAAAACCATTTTCTGAAAAATATTTCTCAGTCAACGGTACATCAGGTGCTGCAAACCTAGTTGCAGAGCACGGATACGGAAAACTTGCTAGTGGCGAAGCTGTTTCAATGTATTGCGGTGGAAGTGTTAACTATTGTATTTTCCGTGTAGATGTTAACTCTACAGATGGGCCAAATATTGGTGGAAGAGATATGTTTATGCTTGGAATTGACAAAAAAACAAATAAAATATATGAAGCTCACGCCAATCTTGCAGATTGTACCGCAGATCCTTTGGGTAAAGGTTGCTTTGGTATGTTGTTAAGAGACAATTGGGAAATGACTTATTAATTTAGGATGATGAATATGAAAAAAGGTTTTACTTTATCTGAAGTTTTAATTACTCTTGGTATTGTTGGGATTGTAGCCGTTCTATCAATCCCAGGGGTTATGAAAAACTATCAAAACAGATTATACACAGCTCAATTAGAAAAAACATATGCTCAAATTTCGGATGCTCTTCAATCTATTATGAACGATGAACAAACAGATGATTTTTATGAAACAACCGCAGGAGGAGCAACAGTTTGTAATGCAACAACTGGAGTTTGTACCCAAGGTTTAGGATACTTTTTAACAAAATACTTTAAAAATATTAAAACAAATTGTAGAGATTCTGCAGAACCTTGTATTTCAACAAAAACTGGTTTTTATAAAACAATGAGCGGAACAAATATTTCAAGACCGACTGGCCAATATTTTGTTCAAACAGTAAGTGGTGCAACTATTGGTGGATCTTACAATCCAAATAATAATTGTACAAGCTTAATTGTCGATGTTAATGGATTAAGTCAACCAAATATTGCAGGAAGAGATATTTTTGCAATTGATATACGTAAGAATGGAACTCTAGCGGATTATGCGAGTGGATGCCAAATCAACAGTGCAGGCTCAGCAGCCTCAAACTGTGGTGCAAACAAAACAAGTGCATATGAGGCGGCAGCTGGATGTTTAAACAATGTTATTGAATCTGGTTGGAAAATGGAATATTAGGAGCCAAACAATGAATAAAAAAGGTTTTACTCTATCTGAAGTTTTAATTACTCTTGGTGTTATCGGAATTGTAGCCGTTTTAACAATTCCAGGGGTTATGAAAAACTACCAAAATAGATTATACACAGCTCAATTAGAAAAAATATATGCTCAAATTTCGGATGCAACCCAATCTATTATGAACGACCAGCACGTTGACAATTTTTCCGAAACAACTGCTGTAAGAATGCCAGCTATGTTGGACTCAGCTGGCAATTGTAATGGTGGGATGTGCGATTTCTTGAATAAATACTTCAAAACTGTTAAAAAAAATTGTCGTAATAATACTGCAGAGGCTTGTTTATCAACAAAATCTGGAGTTTATAAGACAATTGGGGGTACAACCATAAGTGCACCTGCAAGTGGCTATTTTGTGCAGACAATTACAGGTGCCGCTATTGGTGCAAGATTAACAACAGGAACTCCAAAAAAGCTACAATTAATTGTTGACATTAACGGCCTTGCAGAACCAAATACTATTGGTCGAGATGTTTTTTCAATAGAGGTTCGTGAAAACGGAACTCTAACTGACGTTGATGATGCAAAAGGAGATATATGTACAAAAGGCGGAACCGCCTTAATGTATACTGCACCACAGGGTTGTTTAAATAGAATTATTGAAGACGGTTGGAAAATGGAATACTAGGAGGACAAGGATGAATAAAAAAGGTTTTACTTTAGCAGAAGTATTGATTACTCTTAGTATTATTGCAGTTGTTTCTGTTTTAACAATCCCATCTGTTATCAAAAATTACAGATACAAGTCTTACGCTGCAGCTGCACAAAAAACTTATGCACAAATTACTGACGCAATACAAACAATTATGACAGATGAAATGGAACCTAACGATTTTAACAAAACAACAGCTGGCGTAGTTAGTAGTTGTACTGCAGGCAAGGAAACTGGAGCATGCTATTTCTTAAGAAAATACTTTAAAGTTAACAATGACTGCGGAGTAGCAAAATTAAACACCAAATGTACTGCAGCAGCATATAAAACCCCTAATGGTACAAATGCAGGAACTCCATTTGGAGAACATTGTATCCAAAACAGTAATGGAGCAACTATTTGTATGGTATTAAACACTGCAAATGGCGTTGCAAGTCTATTCATCGACGTTAATGGCCCTGCTCAACCAAATATTACTGGATTAGACGTTTATGTCGCATCTATTACTGGTGCAACAGGCGAAGTTAGAGATTGGGTAACAACAGGTGACACATGTAACACCAAACAAGCCTCTTATGGGCACGTTGCAGACTATGCATCCGGTTGCTTATACAAGTTGATGAAAAACGGTTGGGTCATTAAAGATTAAAAATCCGCGGAATTGATTAAATTCAATTCCGCTTTTTAAATATTTAGTCTATCTATATGACAAATTCTTACAACTTATTTCCTATAATAGTAAAATGGACGAAGTAGTTGTAGACAAAAAATATACCGATTTCATAGAAAATCTAATTGAACAAGTTTCGCCTTTACTTCCTCAAGACGTAAATGAACTTCAAAAAAGCTATCTGATAACAAATATCAGAAAGTCTGCAATGCTTATGGCGTCAGCCATCCCAGATAATGATGAATTTAGCAAATTAGATTTTGAAAAACAATGCTTCTATATCCAAATACTTGCCGAATGGTCTTTTCATAAAGAAATTGATTTATTTCGTTCAGGAATTCCTCCAAGATATTGGAAAGGAGTCATGCAAAAAATATGGTATGCAATGTGGGAAGTTATGTATGCATGCGTAAAAAACGATGCTCCTGATGCGGTTGTTTTGTCATTAGTAGAACGTTTTGTAAATAGAACTTACAATGATGCAGTTGAGGAGCTAAAAGCTTCTGAAGTTATTGATGAAACTATAGAAGAACAAGCTAAAGAACAATCAAATATCAAAAAAATGGCGGAAGAAATAAGAGAAGTTAGCCGAACAAAAGAAAAAATAAAAGAGATTATAAAAAGACTTATTCTTGCAATAATAATTGGGGCTATAGTATCATTTGCAATAATAAAATTTAAAACTATTGGTTTAGCTACAATATTAACAATCCTTTTAGTTTATCACTTCATGCCAACAAAAAAAGAGGAGTAGGGAAAACTCGTTCCTTGTACACTTGCGAACAATATTTGTTTGATTTAAGATTGAATCGTTAAGTGTTACTTACAAAGGAGAGAAAATTATGTCAAGAAAACCTATTATCGCTGGTAACTGGAAAATGAACCTTTGCCAAAGCGATGCAAAAGCTCTATACGAAGGTATTAAATCATTCGTAAGCAACTTTACAGCACCTCAATTACCAGTTGTTGTAATTGCACCTGTATTCACATCAATCAACCAAGTTGCAGAAATTCCTTGCTCTTGCGGTTGTGGCGAAAGCAAACTTTATGTTGCTGGTCAAAACTGCCACTGGGAAAATTCTGGTGCTTACACTGGTGAAATTTCTGTTGAAATGTTAAAAGATGCAGGATGTGCTTATGTTATCATCGGTCACTCTGAAAGAAGAGAATACTTCTCAGAAACAGATGAAATGATTAACAAAAAAGCTAAAGCTATCTTAGCTGGTGGCTTAATTCCTATCATCTGCTGTGGTGAAACTCTTGAACAAAGAGAAAGCGGTATTACAGATTCTCACATCGCTTCACAAATCAGAGCAGCTTTAGAAGGTATTTCTTCAGAAGACGTTGCAAAATCAGTTATCGCATACGAACCAATCTGGGCTATCGGTACTGGCAAATCTTGTGATGCTGAAGAAGCTAACAGAGTTATCAAAATGATTAGAGGCGTTGTTGCTGAAGTTTCTGGTGCTGCTGCAGCTGATTCTATCAGAATTCTTTACGGAGGTTCTGTAAAACCTGAAACTATCGAAGAACAAATGTCTAAATCAGATATCGATGGTGCTTTAATCGGTGGAGCTTCTTTAAAAGCTGATAGCTTCAACTCAATCATCGAAAAAACTATGAAAGTTGCAGTATAAGACTTTTTATAGTTAATACAAAATTAAAGACCCAGCCAAATGGCTGGGTCTTTTTAAAATCTTTATGCAACTTGTTTTGCTTGTTCCTCTTGTTCTCTAAATTCTGCTGTTCCTGGGAACTCATCAGATCCCGTTCTCCATTTTGTAATAAGATACTGAACTTTTGGAATAATTGTTGACAAGAACAATGCAGAGATAACAAATCCACTTCCCCAGTTAAGAGCATTCATTTTCAAGTTGTGGTTAGATGCTTTATTCAACAATGATTGAGTAATTTCACCAGCATTTGTTTTTCTTGCTCTTTCAATTACTGAGTTTACAAAGTCAATAAGTTCGTGTTTGTGAGCATCAAGTTCAGATTGAGCAACAAATTTATATCTTTCCATAAATTTCTTACCAAATCTATTTTTAAAGAATTCTTGTAAGAACTTAGGATTGTTCAAGTGTCCACCAGTTAGAACATCTTCTACCTGAGTTTGAGTCAAGATAGACATACCTTTAACTTGTGGTTGAAGTTTAGACATTTGCTCAGCCATTTCTTCAAAGTGTTTAAGTTCAGATTCTGGAACAAGTGATTTAAGTTCAGCTTTGAATTCGTCAAGTGAGATAATTTTGATTTTTTCACCTTGGAATTTAGCTTTCAAATCATCTGATAATGTAACTCTTTCACCAAACATATCACGTCTGAATGTTTCGATATCAACTTTTTTACCTTCAAATCCTTCAACATAGCCTTGCATGTATTTGTTTGCAAATTCAGCTGAAACTGGATCAAGTCTTGTACCGTACATTAACATACTTGATTTTTCATTTCTTTGTTCAAGTTTATTCAACCAAGTGTTAATATTTGGCATATTGAACATATAGAAGTAAATTGATGCGATATCTCTGAATAGGATTTCTACTCTTTCATCATTATTTCTAGCAGAATAAGCACGACCAGTTGATGTACCAACGTCAACTGATAACAATTTGTAGTTTCTATTGCTTTCAAATTTGTTAGCTAGTGATAACAAATTGATACCAAATGAAACATCTTTTTTATCTTCTTTTTTATCTTGAGTTTGAGCAAAATCATTGAATGTTGGTCTTGCTACAAATGGATTATCTTTTGGATCTGAAAGTACTACATTAGCAATTTCTGCTGGAACTTCTGGAGTATTTGGGGTTTTATTATCATCTTTGTGATAAGAACGAGTAATTGCTTGGTTAATTTTTGGAAGAACCAAACCAATTAAAGCGTTTGCAATCAATACACTTGAAATAACTTTAGCAAATTTGAATTTTGCCATAGTTTTTTCTAAGATTTCTGCACCTTCTTTAGTTCTTTCATGAGTTAAGTAATTTGTAAGTGGTTTACGAACATCATCATTCGCAATACTTACATTGATATTAGGCAATTTTAACAATTTTTGACCGATTTTTTCAAATACCCAGTTAAGTGCAGTTACCCCACCTAACCAGAAAACAGCTCCTGAAAACTCTTCTGTAATTCTTTCTCTAGCCTCGTCAAAGCCACCTCTTTGATATGCCTGATAAGTTCTACCAGCTTCTACAAATGCTTCTAAAGCAATAACAGGCAAAAAGCCATCACTAGCCATCTGCGAAACCAGATTTCTAGACATTATTTTATGAGTATTTGCTATTGGTATATTTATCGGTCTAATTGCCATGATTATAATCTTTCTTCAATAATTATTTAATAACGCTCAAGATTATTTTTTGCGAATAGATAGGTACGTTTTAATATTTTGTTACAAAATAACTCTATTTGCTATCCTTATCCATATTGATATGTTACAAATGTTTAAAGTGGTATAATATAGTAGCAAGATTTTTTTTGTTTGGTTTTCAAACATATACAAACAGGATAGAAAAATGATTACTAGAGTAAATTCATATAACCTAAATAATCAACCAAATTTTACCGCACATGGGGCTCAAACAGATATGAACAAAAAGCAAAAAGCCGTTGTTCTAGGTTCTGCCATTGCGGGAACTGCTCCTGTTTTAGCACTTCTTGCTCATAAAAAAGGTTTTTCATTAAATCCAAAACAAATTTTTAAAACTCCAATAAAAGATTGGGCTATTTTCAAATACAAGCCAGTAAATGAATCAATCCAGTACCATGAAAAAGAAATCCTTGGAGTAGCCGCAGGCTCTGTTGCTGGTGGTTTTATTGGAGGTTGTTTAGTTGATAAAAAAGAAAACCGCAAAGCAAAACAACGTGAAATTTTAAGTCAAATGGTTGGAAATATTGCAGTTCCTGTATTCTTAGTAGGACAAGGTGCAAGATTATACGGAAAATACGAAAACCGTATCGAAAATGCTGTTCCACAATTTAATCTTAATAAAATTGCTAATAATACATTGAAAAAAATGGCAAATTTCACTAATAAATTTATGAAAGTTTTACCTAATGCAGCTTGCACAGTTGCATTCTTAGGTGTTGGAATTTACGTTGGTAACAAAGTTTCTAACTTTATCAACGAAAAATTATACAAAAAAGAAGTAGATAGAGAAATTAGAGCAACAGACTTTGCACCACACTTTGACGATTTGTGTATGGCAATTTCAATGATGAATAAATCATCATCTGTTGGCTCATTATTAGGCAGATTTATCCCAGTAGCACTACTTGTTCCAGGGTATCAGACAGGTATCACACAAGAAGATAAGTAGCACTTATTTCGCTGTTTTCAAAACATAACGAGCTGCAGCTGAAGCTGGTTCCACTGTTTGATTGTGGAAAATAATTGGGTAAACATCAGTCATATGTGTTGCACTATTTTTTACTACACAACTATCAGATTCAAATTTGTTTTGGCCACTAGAACAAGTTACTTCTTTATTTGGTAAAGAAGTTCCATTCACATCAACCCAACCTATACATTTACTAAGATTCTTTTTTATATAATCATCAGTTAATTTTGTCCCAATAGGAATATCACAAGCTTTTGCTTCCTCATTAAACCCAACAATTGTTCCATCTGCAAGTTGGTAAGCAACAAATTTACTCGCACCAGTCCCAAACAACCAATCAACCACTGGACCAACAATTTGATAAGTATTTGTTCCAGATTCAATATTAATTATTGATTCTTTCAAAGGTATATTCGTATGTTTACCATAATATGTTTTTCCTGTAAGAGTACCATTTAATAAAGAACAAAATGACATTACTGATTCAGGATGTTCTTTTGAAGCAGTAGTCACATTTTTATTACATGCAGTACTAGTTCCAGCAAAATCAAAACCATATTGAGAATCAGAAAGTCTTGCAGCTTGGTTCAGTGTCGAAACTGTTTTCTTAAACTGAGAACGAAACCTGTGTCCATTTACATTTGCTATCAGATTAGGTATTGTCATTGCTGCAACAACACCAATTATACCAAGAGTAATCAAAACCTCTGCCAACGTAAATGCTTTTTTATTATGTCTAAACATTCTTTTTCACCTTTATATTTTTTATTAAATATCGCCTAGGTTATCGATTTTGAATAGACAACCAACTTCTTCGTGTGCCAAAACAGTTATATCGTTTAAATATAAAGACAACAATGTGAAGAAAATTTGTCTATATTCCATTGGAACAACCAATTTCGGTGAATGAATACCTAATTTTTTAGATTTTTTGATAATTTTATCAGCTAATTTTTCTGCTAGTTCACCATCAATTTTAATTAAACAATCTTCACTATCATCACAACCAAGAACAATATCTGCATAAGTTTTCTCAGAAAGTTCAAACGCACTAATTGTTTCACCATCTTCATTTGTGTAACTTCTACAGATTTGTCTAGATAATGATAGACGAATTTTATTTAAAATATCAGCTTTGCTTCCATCTTCAGCAAAATCATTAATCTTCTCAAAAATATATGTAATATTTTTAATTGAAACTTTTTCTTTAATCAAACTTGTCAAAAGATACTTAACATCAGAATAAGTCAACAAATCAGGAATAATATTTTCGATTAAGAATTCGTTTTCTTTTTCGACAACTTCCAAATACTTGTCAATATCATCGTAATCAAGTAAATCTTCAACGTGTTTCACCGCAACATATTCTAATGCCTTTGAAATATACTCAGATGGAGTCAAACCTCGTTGCCAAAAGTCTTTTGCCTGTTCTTTTTCAACCCAAACAACATCTCTATCCGTAATTTCATCAACTGCTTTAACTGAGTTTTTAATTTTTGTTTTTAATTCATCTGCATAAAACATCAAATGATTTGGACATACTCCAGCCTTGAATACTTCCATTCCACGAATTCTAATACTAAATTCGCAAGGATTTAAGTTTTCATCATCTTTAAATACAACTTTTGGGATAATATAACCTTTTTCCTCTGTTAATCTAAGACGAGATTTCACAGTTTCAGCAATAAGTTCTTCTCCAGAATTATCTCTATCAGAATCAACAAAACCTAAAAGCTCTTCACTTAAATAGATTGTCAATTTTTCTTCATGAAGTTTTGAGTACATCAAATCTGGTGATGTTGCTTTGTTCAATTTAGCTTTCAAATCTTCTAATTCTTTTAATCCTGCAGAAATTTTGTCATTAAGTTTTTTTCTTGAAACAGAAGCTGGAGCTTCGCCTTCAAGTTCGGACTTAATTTTATTCATTTTTTCTTTTTGTCTGCGAATTTGTGATTGGATTTCTAAACATTGTTCATATTCAGTCAATTTTGGAGAAAGCATTTTTTCCATTTGACTTTTAAAATCAGAAATATTGATTATATCAGAATCTGAAGCAGAATCTTGTTTCGCAGGTCGCATAAAAATACAGTTCAATTCTGAACCAGATTCTTCATCGCCTACATCATGCATGCTGTATAAATCCCAACCATTCATTGACATTTCATTCAACAAATTTTGTAATTCTTGAGCATCATCTCCTGAACATGTTTTGATTACATATTCCATTCTGTTTTTTCTAAACATAATCTTATCCTTTTAAAATTTTGATTGCCTCAATTGCAGTTTTGATAGCTCTTTCAGTATCATGAACCACTGGATTTTCAAGACTTAATTTTTCTCTTTCTTGGTTCGCAACAGTCAAGAAAATTGAACCTACTTTTACATTTAAGTAACTTGCGACAACAAATAATGCCGCAGATTCCATTTCAGATGCCAAACATCCCAAACGTTTCCACGCTTCCCACTTATTTTGCAATTCATAACTAACAGGCTTAGTTTCTGGACTATGTTGACCATAAAATGAATCCTTGCACTGAACAACACCTGTATGATGTGTATAGCCTAAGTTTTCCGCTGCATCAACTAACGCATTAACTATTCTAAAATCAGCCACCGCAGGAAACTCAATCGGTGCGTATTCTTTACTTGTACCTTCAGCACGGATAGCTCCAGTTGCGATAACTAAATCTCCACCTTTAATATCAAGTTGCATACCACCACAAGTACCAACACGGATAAATACTTCTGCACCGCATTTTACAAGTTCTTCCATTGCAATCGCAGCAGACGGACCACCAATACCAGTTGAAGTTACACTAACTTTCTCACCGTCAACATAACCCGTATAAGTAACATATTCACGTCTATCTGCAACCAACACTGGGTTATCAAAATACTGTGCAATTTTTTCACAACGCTTAGGATCTCCAGGAAGAATTACATATTTACCTATGTCGCCTTCTTTTAACCCAACATGATATTGTCTGCCATCATCAGAATAGTTTTTCATAAGCTCAACCTATTTCATTTCTTTCAATTTTTGAATAACAGCATCAGTAACATCAACACCACCAACAAAAATTACTTGGTTTGATAAAACAGCATCTAGTTTCTGTGTAACCATAACTGCTTTTGCTGCTGTTTGAACTTGGTTTAAAATATGAGATTCTTTTGCTTGTCTCAATTTGATTAAAGCATCTTCTTTTGCAATAAGTTCTTGTCTTGTTTGAGCTTCAAAATTTTGTTTTTTCAATGGTGTGTCTAAAGCTTTGTACTGTTTTTCTTTGTCAATCATAAATTGCTGTAATTCAAGACCTTTTGCATCAATTTCTTTAGCAGCTTGTTGAGCCGCAGGATAGCTTGTTAAAACTTTTTGGTAATCGATATATCCAACTTCTGCATTAGCTTGCATTCCAGTAGCGAATACAAAACCTGTAGCTATTGTTAATGCCATTAATTTTAAGTTTTTCATAAAAAACCTCCTATATTAAATTTTAGTATAATAAATCACCTACACCAAATGTGAAGTAACCGTGGTCAGAACCGTTATTACCAGGATTTGTAAGCGGAATACCATAGTCAATTGATAATGGTCCCATACCTGGAATAAACACTTTTAAACCAACACCGGCAGATACTGCATATTCAGGTCTGTCGTAAATTTTATTTGATACTGTGCCATCAAACACTTTACCTGCATCAGCCCAAACTGTGAATCTTATGTTATGCAAGAATGAAATTCTTGTTCTATCCATAAACGGAATTGGAGTCGCAAATTCAGCAGAACCCATAATGAAAGCGTCACCAGTACCAACACCACTCATTTTGAAACCTCTAACAGTATATGGACCCCCTACACGATATGCCATAACTTCAGGAATATCGCCGTGTAAAGCTCCGCCCCCTTTAGCTGTAAATGATAAAGAAGATTTTTTACCAACAGGAATATATTGTTTAATCATACCTGTAAGTTTTCCGTTTGTTTTATCAAATCCATCTAAACCAATATTTTCATCAAATCTGATGCTTGCCATTGTACCGTGTCTTGTTACTGTAGCAGAATCTCTTGTATCATAAATCAACGCAGGACTCAAAGACATGAATAAACCGCCTTCTAACTGCTTCGCACGTTCAGCAATTGGGATATTGTATCTTTGATACATTCTAGAAATACCATTGAAATCACCTTCACGAACATCAATGTTTTCAACACCTAAACTGAATGATGCAGTTGCGTGTCTATTCTTTTTAAGTCTGTGAGCAACAGTCATCTCACCACCCACTCTTCGTTCAATAGCAAGTGGAATTTGATACGAACCAAAATCTCTAAAGAATATTCTGTTATTCAAAGAAGTATCTGAATTTAAGAAATATGGTTTGAAATAACTTAATTCTGCTTGAATATTCATATGATCTTTAACAGATGCATCGTTAAGCATAACCCCTGTACCAACTAAACCTGTCAAAGAAATTCTTTCAGCTCTACCACGGAAGTTAGTTTCAGTGATACCCATAGAACCAAACAAACCAGTTACAGTATCAACACCACCACCAACAGAAATACTTGCTGTTCTTTGCTCTTGGATTTTAATAGTGATATCGTACGCATCTGGAATTTCTTCACTTGGTTCAATTTCACGAGTTACATCTTTGAAAGCTTGAGTTGCGTATAGTCTTACCAAATCTTCTTTGATAAGATTTTCGTTATATACCATACCAGGTTCAGTTAAAATGTTACGAGCAACAACATAATCTTTGGTTTTTTCATTACCTTCAATCATAATTTTGTCGATAAGACCTTCTTTGATACTAATATTGATAGTACCATCTGGGTCATCCGTAACTGAGTCAATGCGGGCTAAAATGTAACCTTTTGAAGTATATAATTCTTGAATTTGTGAGATTGCAATATTTAATTGTGCAATATTTTGAGGCTTACCTTTCATATCCTTCAAGGTTGCCAAAATATCTTCGATAGGAATAACAGAGTTACCCTCGATTGTAAAATCTTTAACTGGAATATTTTCTTCAACAACAATTTTTACAGTAACAGAACCATCCTCATTTTTAGATGGAATAGCCTTCATTTTTTCTGTAAAATATCCCATTTGATAGATAGTTTTCAAATCAGTCTGCAACAAATCACGAGAATACGAACCGCCTTGTTTCATCTGAAGTTTTTCACGAATTTCGTGTTCTGCAACTGAATTCAGACCATAAATTTCGATATCACGAATTAGTCTTTCTTCCTTTTCAATAGGGGTTTCAGAGTTTGAGTTTTTCACAGTTGAGTTTGTATTATATGGGGCAAATTGAGTGTAATCTGAGCTGAATGTACTATTTGTGCGTGCAGCATCCTGTACAGCTTCATCAGTAAGCCCCATTCCGCCCCACACATCATCCATAGCGATAACATTTGCTTGTGTCATCATAACTAAGATTACTGCTAACAATAATTGTTTAGTAATTTTATGAAATTTCAAGAATTTACTTCCCTTACAAACTCTCACTCTTTGTTCAATAAAATTGTAGCATAAAGTACGAAAAAAGTACAAAATATTTACAACTATTTACTAACCACTAGTTTATAAATCTTATTTTTATTAACTCCATATAATTCAGATAAAATTACAGAAATATCTTTTGCCCCAAAACCTTTGTCCTGTAATAATTTTACTTTATTTTCCATATCAGAAAAATCAGAAACTTCACCATCTCTAAAAATCAAACAAACAAATTCACCTTTAGAAACATTTGTTTTCAAATGATTTATTACATTATCAATTTTATCAACAACAACTTCTTCAAAAACTTTTGTAAGCTCTCTTCCAAATGCAACTTTACATTCTGGACGAACATTTTTAATAATTTCTAAAGTTTGAATAACTCTGTTTGGAGATTCATAAAAAATAAAATCACCATATTTATATTGAAGTGCAATTTCTTCAATTTTTGCTTGTGTTTTTGGTAAAAACCCAATAAATGTATATGTTTCATCTTCACGAGAAACTTGAGATAAGAATGTTGCAATTGCATTAGCCCCAGGAAGTGCTGTTATTGAAAACCCATTTTCTCTCAATTCTTTCACAATAACTGACCCAGGATCACAAATTAGTGGGGTTCCAGCATCAGAAACAAGAGCCATTTTTTGCCCACTTTTCAATGTTTCAAGAATTTGATTTACACGCTCTTTTTCATTGTACTTGTGATAAGAAACGCATTTGGTTCTTATATCAAAATGATTCAACAATTTTTGGGTAACACGACTATCTTCACAAGCAATTAAATCAACTAACTTTAAAACTTCAATTGCTCTTAATGTAATATCACCCAAATTTCCAATAGGTGTTGGAACTATGTAAAAATCAAATTCTTTCATAAAACGATTTTAACATGAAAAGGAATTTTTTATTTAAAACTCCTACCAAGGATAATCTGGTGAAATTTTCCAACCATCTTTTTGAATAAGAGCTCCACACCACATACCACGTCCAGATTTATTACATTGGTACCCATTTGATGAAGGACCATTTAGTAATTGTTTACGAGTTTTGATTTTATCAAAAGATTCACCATCACTTATAGAGTGAAAACGAACACCCTTTGTTGGTAATAAATATAAGAAAAACGCATCTCGCCCAAATCTGTTCGGTTTTTGATGATACCCATTCAAATCAATAATCATTTGAATACTGCCCATAGCTCCTTTGTTTGTACCGATAGAATTGTTCGAAACAATTATTTGCGTCCCTGAAAGTAATGTATAAGCCACAGAATTTCCTCTTAATACTGCTAATTGATTTTCTACAGCGCCTGATGGGGTATAGTATTTCAACTCAGACTTTACCAATTCTTTTCTTGAAACTTTCATAAAAGGCTTTAAATATGTATCAAATAAAGCTGCACACGCAATCGCTGATGATGTTTTATTATCATACGTCCAACCTGTAATATCTCCAAATTCACCTTCAGCCAATCTCATAGCAACAGAAATATCTGCATAAGCTTTTTTTAATTCACTTGCAGTACGAGTTTTTGTAACACTAGCAATCAAATTAGGAATAGTCATTGCAGCAACAACACCAATTATACCTAAAGTAATTAAAACCTCTGCCAACGTAAATCCTTGCTTAAGCCTGATTATATACCTAAAAAATACCCCCCGAAAAAGGCTATTATTACTGCATTTTAATCGACTCATAAGGATTTACCTCTAAACACTAATTCATCTCGTTTCTAATTGTATCATAAATTTTGATATTTCGTCTACAAAAGAGGAACTATAAATACAAGACTAATTTGTTAAATATAACATCAAATAAAAAAGAGTCATAAGAAATTCTTACGACTCTTTTCAATTATTCAGAAATTACAAATTAAACTGAAGCTAATTCTTTAGCTCTTTCTAATTGTAATGTAACTGTTGTAATGTCACAAACAGAGCTTGGTCCAAAGTATTGGATAGCACCTGGGAATAAATATCTGTCATTTAATGCCCAGTCTTCTCTGTTGTCAGCTAATTGTTTGAACACAGGTCCATCAAGTCTAACTAGAGCTTTTTGGATAACTGGTTTCATTTCACCGTGACGTTTTTCCATATTCATCATCATTGTAAGAGGAACACCGCCAGCAATCCATTGATCAGCTGGAGCTGTCAAGTTTCTAACTGATGATAAATAACCTGTTAAACCAAAATTAATCAATGCAAATGCGTTGTAACCTAGTGAGTAACAGTAGTCAGCATCAAAGTTTGATGGGAATGCACAACGTCCTTCATAACCGAAGAAGTGTGATTGTGCTGAGAATTTACCAATGAAATCACCTTGAGATTTTAATTCATCAAGTCTTGTTGAAATCATTTCGATTAACAATTTTTCAGTTTCAATTTTAGAAACTTGAACATTACCGTGTGGGTCACGATCAGCAAGTAATTGTTCTTTAATCAATGCTGGAAGTGAAGAGTAAACAGCAGCATTAGCTGAGTCTAATCTATTTTCAACGATATCAAATTTTTCTCTAATTGTTGTTGCGTTAACAAAACTTGGATCAGTTTCTAAAGTAGCCATAATATCGTTCAAATTAGAAATCATTGAACCCATTTCAGGAATAAATTCGATTAAACCTTCAGGAATTACAGCGATACCGAAGTTTTTACCAGCATTTGCACGTTTAACAATAATATCAGACATATAATCAATGATTGAAGATAAAGACATTTTCTTAGCTTCAACTTCTTCAGAGATTAAAGTGATGTTTGGTTGAGTTTGTAATGCAGCTTCTAAAGCAACATGAGATGCACTTCTACCCATAATTTTGATAAAGTGCCAATATTTTTTAGCTGAGTTAGCATCTCTTTGGATGTTACCAATAAGTTCTGCATAAGTTTTTGTAGCTGTATCAAAACCGAAAGAAATTTCGATTTGTTCGTTTTTCAAGTCACCATCAATAGTTTTTGGACAACCAATAACTTGAATACCTGTATTATTTTTAACAAACCACTCAGCTAATAATGCAGCGTTAGTATTTGAATCATCTCCACCAATAATAACAACAGCAGAAATGTTTAATTTTTTACAAACTTCCAATGATTTTTGGAATTGTTCTTCTGTTTCTAATTTAGTTCTACCAGAACCGATGATATCAAAACCACCTGTATTTCTGTAATCATCAATAAATGAATCAGTGAATTCTACATATTTTCCATCAATAATACCTGATGGACCACCCAAGAAACCGTACAATTTGTTTTCTGGGTTAGCATTTTTCAATGCATCATATAAACCAGCGATAACGTTGTGACCGCCAGGAGCTTGACCACCCGATAAAATTACACCAACATTTTTAACTTCAGAAGAACCTGAAGAAGATGTTGATTTGAATGTCACAGTTGGTTTGCCATAAGTATTTGCAAATAAAGCTTTAATTTGTTCTTGATCTCTAACTGATTGTGTAGCAGATCCTTCAACCAATTCCAATGAATTAACACCGCTTTGTAAGCTAGAAGGAAGTTTTGGTTGATACTGTAATCTTTCAATTTGTAATGGTGAAAGTTTTGTCATTTAATTGTTCCTTTCCTTTTGTACCAGTATTCACACAAAACATCTTACTACAAACAAGAAAAAATTTAAAAAATAGCCATAAAGAACCTATTCACTTATTCACTTATTTACCCCTTTGTAAACAAATTTTAATAGAAATTTTGAGTAGTATTTCATATTGTAAAGAGGTTTTCAAAAGTTCAATCTTCCGATTGAGTAATTTATTTTTTTTGGATTTTTTAAAATGAAAAGTGTTGATTTTACACGTTTTGAACCCATTTTCAAATGTAAAGTTTTGTTAAAATTACTACATTTTTAGTAAAGTTGCATGTGAAATTTGCCGACACATGATTTATAATAAAAGTAGAAGTCCCTAAAACTATAAATCGCAGTTAATAGCCGACGGATATTTTGTTATAATCAAAATAGAAAGGCAGCGAATATATGAGCAATATACAACTTCAAAATGATTTAGAAAAATTGGTTGAGATTCTGCCAGACAGGATTCGAGAGTATATCGACCACCGTGTTATGGATGATGTCATAGAAATTGTGCTTGACATTGGTCGTCCACCCGAGATTAGACATTCTGATGGAAAGATTGAATATCTTGGTAATACTGATATAACTTATGAAGATATAGAACACATTACTTCAAGAGTTCAGGAATTTACTTCAGATAACAGATCAGGTATTCCAGGAACATTACATAGAATTAGTGCAATTAGAAATAGACAGGGCAGGGTAGTAGGTCTTACGTGTAGAATTGGTAGAGTCATCACGGGGACCATTTCTTGTATTAAGGACATCTGCCTACAAAACAAAAGTATCCTATTCCTTGGTCGCCCAGGGGTTGGTAAAACTACAAAACTTAGAGAAATTTCACGACTTGTTGCTGATGAATTAGGTAAACGAGTTGTAATTGTTGATACATCAAACGAAATTGCAGGAGATGGAGATACTCCACACCCAGCAGTTGGACATGCCAGAAGAATGCAAGTTAGACAGCCAGAATATCAAAAAGATATTATGATTGAAGCTGTTGAAAACCACACTCCAGAAGTTATTGTTGTTGACGAAATTGGTACAGAAGCCGAAGCTCAAGCAGCAAGAACAATTGCAGAACGTGGGGTTATGCTTATTGCAACTGCACACGGTAATAGCTTAGAAAGTTTGATTAAAAACCCAACATTATCAGATTTAGTCGGCGGTATTCAATCCGTTACTTTAGGTGATGACGAGGCTAAACGCCGTTCTTCACAAAAAACTGTTCTTGAACGTGAGAAACAGCCGACTTTCGATATCGTAATCGAAATCATTGACCGCAACACTCTAGCGGTATATAAAAACGCATCAGAAGCTGTTGACTACATCTTAAGAGGTTGGCCAATTAGACCTGAATTGAGAAAAGTTGACAAAACCTATAGCTTCTCAGAAGGAAATGTTCAAGAAAAAGCTCCAACTGTAATCGACAAAATCAATGCTTTAGATAACAAAATTGAACATCCAGAAAGTTTAAAATTTAGCTTCTCAAGACAAAAATATGTTGAAGAAGTTAAAAAGTTCAAAAAAATCTATCTTTATGCCGTATCTAGAAGTATCGCAGAAAAAGTCATAGAAAGACTTGACTTGAACGCCGAGATTACTAGAAACCTTGATGATGCTGACATTGTGATTGCTCACAAAAACTTCATCAAGGGCGGTGCGAAGGTATTAAGTACAGCAGAAGAAAATAGAATACAAATCTTCTATGTAAAAACAAACTCAATGGCACAAATTCAAAAAGTCATCAAAGATGCCCTTGATATCGCAGAAGTAAATGATAGACAAACCTTCTATGACATTACAGAAAAAGCTCTTGATGAAGCAAAAACTGCAATTGAAAAAATCTTAGCAGGTTCAGGTGATATTGAATTAAAACCACAAAATACCCACATTAGAAAATTACAACACGAGTTGGTTGAACAACACAACTTGGAGAGTAAATCAATCGGCGAAGGTGATAGCCGTCACTTAAGAATCGTTGGCGGTAAAGACTTCAAAGAAAGATTAGGATAAACCTATATATAGTCATTCCAGACTAACATAACAAGTTTGAGCCCTTCCTTAAAGTGCGGAGAAATTACGTCATTCTACCAAATCTTTTCGGAGGGGTTCGTGTATTATTACAAACATTAAAAAATAATAAATTTCTCTTGAGAATTGAGCTTGATACTTTATAATATAGGTATATTATGTTGTGAAGGGAAATGTTTTATGACAAACGAAAATTCAAATCCGTTTAAAAACGAAGATGTCGTTGTAAACGAAGAAAATACAAACACTGACGAAATTAAAGAAGAAACAAAAGCAGAAGAAACTCCTGTTGAAGAAAATAAAAATGACAAACTTCAAGAAGAATACGACAAGCTAAATCAACAATATATTCGTCTTGCAGCAGATTTTGACAATTATAGAAAACGTCAAGAGCAAGAACGTGAAAACTTAATCAAATACGGTACAGAAAATGCAGTAAAAGGTTTGTTAGAAGTTTTAGATAACTTTGAACGTGGTCAAAAGGCGTTAGAAAATGTTGAAGATTGCGAAAAAGTTAAAGAAAGTTTCAACCTTGTTCACAAACAAGTTTGTGACACTTTAGGGAAATTAGGCTTGACAGAAATTAAAGCTATTGGAGAAGAATTCGACCCTAATTTCCACGAAGCAGTTATGCAAACACCTACAAGCGAACATCCTGAAAATACTGTAATAACAGAATTACAAAAAGGATACATGCTAGGAGATAAGGTACTAAGACCTACACTTGTAAACGTAGCAACTGAAGGATAGTGCTACCAGACTTGAGGATTAGAAGGAAGTAAATTAGAAAATGGCAGATTATTATGAAATATTAGGGGTCTCAAAAGAGGCAACTAAAGATGAAATAAAATCAGCTTTCCGCAGGAAAGCTAGAGAACTTCACCCCGACGTAAATAAAGCACCTGATGCTGAAGAGAAATTTAAAGAATTGGGTAAAGCTTATGAAACTTTATCAGACGACAGCAAAAGGGCAACATATGACACCTATGGCGAAGATGGGTTGAAAAACGCTGGTTTTGATACAAATGGACCATTCGCAGGTGGCTTTGGTGATTTGAATGATATTTTTGAAAGCTTTTTCGGAGGTTTTGGCGGTTTTGGGTTTGGTGGAAGACCAGATCCTAATGCTCCTCAACGTGGGGATGATTTAAGATATGACGTAACTTTAAAATTTGAAGATGCCGCTTTTGGTATCAACAAAGAAATTCGATTTGACCATTTGGAAGTTTGCACAGAGTGTGGCGGAACAGGTGCAGAACGTGGATCATCAAAGAAAACTTGTCCTCAATGTGGTGGCTCTGGTCAGGTAAAAACAGTTACAAGAACACCTTTGGGTAATTTTGCACAAATCACAACTTGCCCTCACTGTAAAGGTGCTGGCCAAGTTATTGAAAAACCTTGTAAAGCTTGCCATGGTCAAGGTCTGACAAACAAAGAAAAGAAAATCGAAATTAAAATCCCAGCTGGTGTTGATAACATGTCAAAAATCAGAGTATCTGGAGAAGGTGATTGCGGTATCAATGGTGGGCCTAATGGAGATTTATTTGTTGTAATCCACGTAGAACCATCAAATTACTTCAAACGAGATGGTATCAATGTCTTTACTGAACTAGAAATTTCACCTGCACAAGCAGTTATGGGCGATGCAATTTTAATCAAAACACTTGATGGCGAACAGGAAGTTCAAATCCCTGCGGGTGTTCAACACGAAGATATTGTAAAAATTAAAGGAGCAGGTGTTCCAATTATTACAAAACCTTCTCAAAGAGGAGATCATATTGTTATAATAAAAATCGTAATTCCTACAAAATTAAGCGATGAAGAAAAACGCTTATACCAAAGATTATATGAATTAAACGGAGGTAAAAAACCTCAACAATCAATAATGTCAAAAGTTAAAGGAGTATTCAAATAATGCGTAAAATTTTGACTGCAATATGTTTAGGGCTTTTAACATGTACAACAGCTATAGGTGCAGAAGTTCCAAAAAATATACAGGATTTTATCAACAAAGATTTTCCACAAACAAATTTCCGTTTTGATGGAGCAATCCTATTACCTGACAAAACCATGTATATTCCAGTAAATCCTGCAAAAATAGATACTCCTGAAGAGCTTGCAATCAAAGTCAGTTATCCTGAAAATATGGAAATGAAACAAAAACCTGATATGGTAATTTTGAATAACAATTTTACACTTTTGAAAGTTATCAACACAAACGGTAAAAAAACTGTTATCAATTTGATTGATGTTCCTGCAGAATTACAATCAGGGTTGCTACCTCAAGATATTTTATTACCAAAAGGTTTAGTTCTTCCTGAAAACTTAAAAGGAATTATCGGCAATCTTGATATTTCTGTTACTCAAGATACAGGTTTAAGAATCAATAATACTCGTAAAAAATCAAAAACAACTCCCGTTGAACCATTGGATGGAAAATCTTTCTACATTTCAACTGGTGCAAATAAAAATATTCAGGTAATCCACACAAACACTAAAAATCCTGAATACTCTCTTGAACAGGATTTTGTTATTAACGATTTAAAAGCATACAATGATGAATTCTTATTCGTGACTTATTATGATAATAAAGTTATGAATATTATTTCTTTAATGGATGAAAAAGTTATTAAAAAAATCAACTTTGAAACATATCCTGAACAAATTTTAATTGATAAAAATAACAAAATTGCATATGTAACATCAAGTTCAAATTCAAGTATCTACATAGTTTCACTTGAAACAATGACCCTAAAAAAACAATTAAAAATTAATGGGCTTTGCGAAAAGTTCACACTATCACAAGATGGGACAAAAATGTTCTACGTTGACAGAAACAAAAACGACATCTGGGCAATCGAACTTGATAATAATTACAAACTAAATAACATTGGACGTTTTCCAAATATTTCAAAAATCACTTATGCTAACGGGAAAATTTACATCATTAGCAGAACAAAAAACAGACTAGCTATAGTAGATTATGAAACAAACGAATACATTACAGAATTTGATGTTTGTGAAAAACCTGTTGATTTGTATGCACACAATGATGATTTGTTTATTCTAGGTGCACAAGAAAATATTGTGGAAGTACTAAACACTAAAGAAGATGTCATCACTGATAAATTATTTTTAAATACTAATGCTTTTGCAACAAATATTACACCAATCGAAAATAGTAATTTAATAATGATTACAAATGCAATGTCAGGCTTGTATTCAGTAATTGATACTGAATTAAAAGAAGTTATCAAAACAAGCCCGATTGATGTCCCAGTAAGAACTCTAGTAATTACAAATAAGGTTAGAACAATAAAATAATGATTAAAAAATTTGATACAACAACACAAGAAGTTTTATTAGAATTAGAAAAAACTCAAAAAGAATTTTGGAATATTTCTCGCACAACTGCTGAATTTTTATACAATTTTATTGTAGATGCAAAATCGCAAAGCGTTGTTGAAGTTGGAACTTCAAATGGATATTCTGGGATTTGGCTAGGAAAAGCATTAAAACAAACTGGCGGAAAGCTAATGACTATCGAGTTTTATGATAAAAGACTTGATGTTGCAAAAGAAAATTTTGAAAAATGCGGGGTTGCAGATATTATCACGCCACGAAAAGGTGATGCTGCAACAATTTTAGAATACTTGCCAGAAGATTTTGAAATTGATTTTGCATTTGTTGATGCCCAAAAAGCTCAATATATCAAATTTTTCCACTTGATTGCTCCACACTTAAAAGTTGGGGGTTATATTGCTTGCGATAACGTATTATCACACGCTAATAAAGTTCAAGATTTTATTGATGATATCAACGCAAACCCTGATTATGAAAACGTAGTATTGCCACTTCCTGCTGGTTTGTCATTAGCTAAAAAATTAAGATAGGAGATTTATATGAGCGACAATTGTATTTTTTGCAAAATCATCAGAGGCGATTTTGGAACAGAATTTGTATACGAAACAGAGAACACTGTTGTATTTAACGATATAAACCCAGCAGCACCTGTTCATATGCTTGTTTGTCCTAAAGTTCACGTTGAATCATTAAATGAACTTGAAGATACAGCTTTAATGTCAGAACTTTTACAAACAGTAAAAGCCGTTACGAAAAAAGTTGGGCTTAAAGCATATAAAACTCAAATCAATACAGGCAAAGAAGCTGGACAAGAAGTTTTCCACTTACATATCCATGTTTTAGGTGGTTGGAATAAGTAAATAATTATTAACAAAACCCGAATTTTATTAAAGATTTTTTGCAAATCTGCCGAAAACCTCATTGTATAGTACTACATATGAGGTGAAAAATGGTAGACATCAACGGAAAAAGCTACTCCGACATTATCAAAATCAAAGGAACAGACAAGAAAATTGACCTTACAAAACTAGAAGGTCTACAAAGAACTGAGCAAAACAAAGTAATCTTTGATATGGTTGATAAAAACAAAGACGGCGTCATAAACAAAGAAGAAGCTCGTATGCTCCAAGGAAACCTTTTGACTGGATCAGGTGGTAATGGAAAACTTTCCAAAAGTGAAGCAAACAACGCTTACGGCAAACAGATGAATGCATTTGAAGCTATTTCTGCCCTTGCTGACCAACAAAAAGCCATTGGTGAAGGTAAAGAATACATTGAACAAAATGGAAAATCTACCACACGCATATATAACAGTAATGTCAGTGATGAATACTCATATAGAGCTGACACTGATGAAAATGGTGTAACTACAACTCGCCTTAACGATGGTTCCCAAGAAATTCAACACAAAGATGGTTCAAGACAAGAAATCAAAAGTGATGGTACTGTAATCTCTTATGATAAAGATGGCAAAAAGACATCTGTGATTATTGATGGCAACACTACAACATTCCCTGATGCAAACAACAGTATTACTAAAAATGCAGAAGGCAAAGTTATCCAAACTACATCGTTTAATGATGGTGTCATTGTTCGTACAGATTTTGAATACCAAGATGGTAAAACTATTGAACGAGCATATTCAGACGTTGGTGACAATGCACCTTTAACAGGAATTACTGTTAAAGAAAAGAAAGATGGTCATAATGTTGATACAAAATTTGCAACAGAAGAAGATATGGCAAATAACAAACCTTCTGAAATTGTAACCGATGCTCATAACCCAACACAAAAAACTGTAACTAAATTTACCTATAACGAAGATGGAACATATTCAACAGAAACAACAAATTCTGCGGGTGATAAAACAGTTAAAAACTTTAATGCAGACGGAACAGAAATTGTTGAACCGCAAAAGCCTGAGGTTCCAACAACTCACACAGTTGTAAAAGGTGAATCTATTACAAAAATTGTAACTGATGCTCTTGCTCAACAAGGTATCGAAAATCCAACCCCAGAACAGTTAAAAGAAGCGAAAAAAGAATTTTTAGAAGCTAATAAAGACCTAGTAAAAACATACAAAGGTGTAAAAAAAGAATGGCACGGTAACAAATTCTTCTACCCAGATGATGTTGTTAAAATTCCAAACTTTGTTAAAGAGGATTCTGCCGCTGTTACTGAGGGTAATACTGATAGCACAGTAAAAGGTAACAACCCTACTGATGAAAATACAGAAGTAACAGATGAAAACATTGTAGTTGATAATGGAACCGAAGTAGTTGAAAACCAACTAACAGAAGAAGAACTTTCATTTATCAATGAATTCGACAGTAATGATTCTTCTACAATTAGTAAAGAGGAATTTACTGCACTCATAAATGATCAATTAGCAAATCTACCTCCTGCAGTTGCAGAAGCAAACACTGAACAAATTCAAACACTTATAGATGAAGCATTTGCTAAAATAGATGCTCAAAATAAGGATAGTGAATTGTCACAAGCAGAATTAAAACAAAATTTCAATACTGCAGTTGCTGAACTTACAGGTAAAATTGATCAATTAGAAGCAGCATCCTCTTCAGCAACAACAGAAGTTGAAAACGATAGTAAAGATACCTCTGAAGGTTCTATTACTATCACAGATGGAAGTAATTATGATATTAAAAACGACCAAACATTTATTACATTAAATTCTGAAATCGAAAGATTAAACGAAGAAATAAGAAACATGGAAAGCCAATATAACATTAAACCTGGAGAACCTAACATGCAAAAAATGGGATTTGATGCTGTTTCTACATATAGAGAGTTAACTTTTGACCTAAGAGGTTTAAAAAGAGATATGGAAACATATCAAGATAGAATGTCAGAATGGCAAGATGGTAGTACTTCCCAAATGACAATAAATGGAATACCTTTTGAAGCAAAAAAAGTTACATTATCAAATGGTCAAAGAGCACTTGAAATTGATGGAAAGTATTATGCATTAGAAAGCAATGGTTGGTTGCCAGATTTCACAAAAGAAATTGTCCTAAGTGAATAACATTTGAAAATAAATTTTTATATGATAACATCAAGTTACGTGAATTTTCACGTAACTTTTTGTTTTAATGATAGAAAGGGAACTTAAGAATGAAAAATGGTATTGAAAATGGTTACTACCACGAAATTACCCCAGGTGGTTTTGGTATCGCAATAAAAGCTGGAAAAGTTTTATTTTCAGATAACTCTCCATTCCAAAAAGTTGAAGTTTTTGAAACAGATTCTCAACTTGGCAGAGTTTTAACTCTTGATGATTTAATGATGACAACAGAAGGTGATGAATATCATTACCACGAAATGATTGCACATATTCCAATGATGCAACACCCATGTCCAAAATCAGTTCTTGTAATTGGTGGTGGTGATGGCGGTACAATCCGTGAAGTTATGAAACACAAAACAGTTGAAAGAGCTGTTTTATGTGAAATCGACGGAATGGTAATTGACGCTTGCAAACAATACTTACCAACAATTTCTTGCGAACTTGATAACCCTAAAGTAGAAATCTTAGTTCAAGACGCAATCGAATATATTAAAGATAAAAAAGATGAATTCGATATTATCTTAATCGACTCAACAGACCCTATGGGCCCTGGAGAAGGATTATTCACAGAAGAATTCTATACAAACGTTAAAAACTCTTTGAAAAAAGGTGGTATCGTTGCAGCTCAATCTGAATCACCATTTGTAAACAGAGAAGAAATCAAAAAAATGTACAACTTATTGAAAAAAGTATTCCCAACAGTTTCAACATACACATCAAATATCCCAACATACCCAGGTGGGTATTGGGCTTGGGCATTCTGCTCAGTTGATGTTAAACCTTTGGAATACTACAACGAAGAACGTGCAGCAGAAATTATTCCAACTTGTAAAATTTATAACAAAGAATATCACAATGCTCGTTTCGCTCTTCCAAACCACTTGAAAGAGTTGTTATAATAAAATAATTACCAATAAAAATCGGAAAATCTGTCATTCTGGACGTAATTCAGAACCTTAGGTTTTCCGATTTTTTATTAACTAATTCTTGTTTATAGAATAATTTTTGTACGCATCAACAACTGTATTATATGCCGTTGGAATATTTACAATTTTATGAGTTATATAATAAGGATTTGTTAAAACTGAAAAAACTTCTGCACCCATAGCTGTTGTGGTATTCGCAGCAATTCTCAGAGGTTTATTACTAATTTGTTCTCTTGAAAATTTATGACGAAACGGGTTGTTACTCTCATATAAATCATAAGTAAATGTATCTATTACTTGAGGTACTGGAGTAGAATCAACCCAATTGGATAAATCTATTACATTTTGTCTAAAAGCCGTAGCTTCAATCAAATTCATATAAATATTAAATCAAAAACAAATCTTTTTGCTATTGGCAAAGAGCACGAATTATAAAAAATTCTCCCTACCACCAGCCATAATATCTTGGTGAATAATAAGGTCTAGTTAAATAATACATGCGTTGAGCTTCAATATAATTTCTTTGTTGCTGCAAAGCATTACTACGTTGTTGCTCAATCAAAAGAGCCTTTTGAGCTTCAAGTTGTTGAGCTTGATAATGTTCAGTTTTCTTATTTTGAACGTATGTATTAAATTCTTGAGATAAAGAATTAAACGCATTTGTTAATTGCTGTCCTTGATATTTTTTCAAATACTGGTTTGCAGTTTTGAAAAATTCATCTTGTTTTTCAGTAATTTCTTTAACTGGAATACCTTGTGGCATTTGTTTTACATAATCAACCCATTTTGGAATTTTTACAAATTGATTTGACTTTGAAGTATACGCATCAAGTTTTTTCTGCTCTAACATTGCAATTACATCATTTGCCATCATAATTTGACTATCATCTTGAGCAACCTCTCTTGCCTTATATGCATATGATAATTTTGTATTATCATAATTTGATGTAGCTTGAACTTTCATCAGATTATCAAAACAATATAGCTCATTTAATAACTCTAAAGCGATTTTATTTGCTTCTGGATAATCTTTTATTGCAAAATAAGATGCATATAACAATTCCTTATCCTGATATTGTAGCTCTTTTAATTGTTTTGCATATTTAATCACAGATTGATAATTTTTCATTCCAAAATGGCAGTTAGCAATAGATGCTATAATCAAATCATCGCCTGAGCTTTCATACATTTTAAAATAATTCAAAGCTGAATTAAATTGGTTCAAACTAAAATACAAAGTTCCAAATGTATAATTCACTAACCTGATATCAAAAACTTGACCTTTTCTATCCATCTCGTTAATCTTTTTCAAAATACGAAGAGCTTCAGCATTGTGCCCTTTTGAATAACATTCATCAAAATATTGCAAATATGCTGGGAAATAATTTGGATACTTTTGAAAAACCTTATTCCAATCACGTTTTTGGACTAATTTTTGAACCTTTTTTGCATATTCATAATTCTCTTTTTCTGTTTTTGAAAGAGTTTTTAAAAATCTTTTTTCTTCATCTTTTGATAAAACAATAAAATCTGCATCAATTTTGCTTGGATTTATGTTGTAATACTTCAAGTATTCACCATAAAGTAAATTTGTTCTTTGAAGACTTTGAGAATAAACAGGTGCTTTTTGAACATCAGCTGCAGTAAACACATATCCTTCAGCTGCAAAAACAACATTATTTGTTAATAATATACACACTGCCAAAGTTGATAATATCTTTTTCATAACACACCTCTTTATCTCTATAACAGTATAACGAAAAAAGAACGGATAAGTTCATTTTAAACCTACCCGTTCTTAATATTTTCTAACCTACTAAACAGCTTTGAAAACTAATGAAGCGTTTTGACCACCAAATCCGAATGAATTTGATAGAGCTGCATTAACTTCAGCATTAACTGCTTTGTAAGGTGTATAGTTAAGTTCTGCAACTTCAGGGTCTTGATTGTCAAGGTTGATAGTTGGAGGAACAACGTTATCTGTAAGTGTTTTAACACATACGATAGCTTCAGCAGCACCAGTTGCACCTAACATATGACCGTGCATACTTTTTGTTGAAGTTACAAACAAGCCTGGGTTTTCATGTTTATCGCCGAAAACTTTAGCAACAGCGTGAGATTCAGCTTTATCACCCAAACCTGTACTTGTACCGTGAGTATTTACATATTGAACTTCAGATGGTTTCATACCAGCATCAGCCAAAGCCAATTCCATAGCTTTGATAGCACCAGAACCGTCTGGAGCAGGTGCAACAACGTCATAAGCATCACCAGTTTGACCATAGCCAACGATTTCAGCATAGATTTTTGCACCACGTTTTTTAGCGTGTTCATATTCTTCAAGAACTAAAACACCAGCACCTTCAGACATTACAAAACCATCTCTATCAACATCGTATGGACGAGATGCTCTTTCTGGTTCGTCATTACGTTTTGAAAGTGTTCTAGCTGCTGAGAAAGCACCCAAACCAACATCACAAATTGTAGCTTCAGCACCACCAGCAACCATTATATCAGCATCACCCCATTGGATTGAACGGAATGCATCACCGATTGAATGAGAACCAGTTGCACAAGCTGAAACAACAACTTTATTGATACCTTTAAAACCATATTTAATTGAAATTTTACCAGATGGCATATTCACAATTAACATAGGAATTGTAAATGGTGAACATTTATTTGGTCCTTTTTCAATAATTCTTATGTGGTTGTCTTCAAAAGTTCTGAAACCACCAGCAGCTGAAGATACGATTACACCAACTCTGTATGGGTCGATATCACTTTCTGCGATATTATCTAAACCAGCATCTTTAACAGCTTCGTCTGCTGCAACAACTGCAAATTGGATAAATCTATCCATTTTTTTAGCTTCTTTTGGGTCCATGTATTCTTCAGGATTGAAATCTTTTACTTCACCTGAAATATGAACAACGTGTCTTTCTAGATCAATTGATTCAGTAGTACTAATACCACTTTTACCTGATTTTAAAGCATCCCAAAATTTGTTAACGCCGACACCATAAGGTGTAACAGCACCCAAACCTGTGATTACTACTCTTCTTTTTGTCATTGTATTATCCCTTTTTCCCTAATAATCATAAAAAATGCGAGAGAGAAGTATCAAAACCTCACTCTCGCAAATATAATAACCAGTTTGAATAATTCAAAATTTAAAAAATTCAATTAGTGAGGTAATTACTTACCTAATTTGCTGTCGATATAGTTTACAGCATCTTGAACTGTTTGAATTTTTTCTGCGTCTTCATCTGGGATTTCGCATTTGAATTCTTCTTCTAAAGCCATAACTAATTCAACTGTGTCTAATGAATCAGCACCTAAATCATCTGTGAAACGAGCTTCAGGTGTAACTAATTTTTCATCAACGCTCAATTGATCTACTACAACTTTTTTTACTGTTTCTAATGTACTCATCTTCTTTTTCCTCTTTTATAATTTGTATTACTAATACTTTTCTTGTTACATTATACCTTGTTCAATATTTTTTTGCAAGAATTTTACAATTTCTCAAGGTTTTTGTTAATATTCTTTACTTAAATAATTAAGCCACCATCAACCTGTAACACCTGTCCTGTAACATATTCTGCATCCAATGCCAAGAATTTAACAGCTTTTGCAATATCAACTGCTTCACCCATTCTTTTCAATGGAATCATTTTCATATATTCATCAGTATTACCAAGGTCTTTAGTCATATCAGTTGCAATAAAACCAGGAGCAACCGCGTTAACTCTGATTCCACGAGAACCAAGTTCTTTTGCCAAAGATTTTGTAAAACCAACTAAACCTGCTTTTGCAGCTGAATAGTTAGCTTGACCTGGGTTACCATACAAACCAACAACTGATGTTGTATTAACGATAGCACCAGATCTTTGTTTCATCATAAGTTTAACAACAGGTTTTGAAACATAAAATGCACTATTTAAGTTAGTGTTGATAACAGCATTCCATTTATCTTCACCCATTCTAATAAATAAATCATCTCTTGTAATACCAGCATTGTTAACTAAAACATCGATTCTACCATATTTTTCAATGATACCAGCGATAGCTTCATCAACTTCTGCTTGATTTGAAACGTCAAATTTAACAGCTTCAGCGTTAGCACCCAATGCTTTTAATTCTTCAACTGTTTTGTTAGCAGCATCTACATTACCCGCATAGTTGATAACAACGTCGCAACCTGCAGCAGCAAGTTCTAAAGCACACGCTTTACCAATACCACGAGAACCGCCTGTTACTAATGCAACTTTTTTGTCTGTCATAATTTTTCTCCTTATAAAAGTAAATTTATTTTTATACCGCAGCCATTTCTTCTTTCAAAGAAGTAACTGTTGCCTCAAGTGATGCTTTATCATAAACATTATAAACATTTACACTAGCATCAATCTTTTTAACTAAACCAGCAAGAACCTTACCTGGTCCAATTTCTACAAATGTATCAATTCCTTCAGCAACCATTTTTTGAACTGATTGAGTCCATTGAACTGAAGAATAAATTTGTTTTGGCATTTTGTTTTTGAATTCTGCACCTAGAACTGTTGCTTCAGCGTCAACATTTGTAAATACAGGAATTAAAGCATCGTTTAAATCCAATTCAGAAACAAAACCTGCGAATTCTTTACCTGCATTTTCCATAAATTTAGAGTGGAAAGCACCAGAAACTGCAAGAGGAACAACACGTCTTGCACCAGCTGCTGATAATAATTCGCCAGCTTTTGCAACCGCTGCTTCATCACCTGTAATTACAACTTGAGCTGGTGAGTTGTAGTTTGCAACATCAACATAACCAACACTTGATGCTTCTTCTAAAGCTTTTTCTAAACTACCTTCTGGAGCATTTAAAATTGCAGCCATAGCACCACCTTTTGTAGCACCCATCAAATCTGCTCTTTTTTGGATCGCTTTTAATGTAGTTTCTAAATCCATAACGCCTGATGCATACATTGCACAATATTCACCTAAACTATGACCAGCAGTTGCTGAAACTTCAACATCTAATTCTGATTTGAATGCTTCTAATGCAGCAATAGACATAGTTACAATTGAAGGTTGAGTATTTACTGTCAATTTTAAATCATCTTCTGGCCCTTCAAAACAAATTGTTGTAATACTTTTGCCTAAAACTTTATCTGCAGTGTCAAAAACATTTTTTGCTGCTTCAAAGTTTTCATATAAATCTTTTCCCATTCCAACAGATTGAGAACCTTGTCCTGGAAAAACAAATGCTATCTTTTTAACCATAAATATATCTCCCTATATCGATTTTAATGTTTAAATCCTTATTATTTTGGACAGTGAGCACCTAGCAAATGCCATCACGAAGTCTAACAACTGCCGCACCCCAAGTCATACCTGCACCAAATCCACAAAGAATTGCTGTTGAACCTAATTTCACTTTACCTTGTTCAACACCTTCTACAAGTGCTATTGGAATAGATGCAGCAGAAGTATTTCCATAATATTTGATATTTGAAATAACTTTTTCGTCTGGGTAATTTAATCTTTGTTGCATAGCTTCAATAATTCTTTGATTAGCTTGGTGAGGAATTAAATAATCAATGTCCTCAGCTGTCATACCTGCATCTTCAATACATTTATCAATATAATTAGGAAGTGTTGTAACAACAAATTTGTAAACATCACGACCTGACATGTGAATTTTTGCATCAGTTTCATCACAAGGGTCAACTAACGGACAATTTTTCCCTGGAATATTCATATAAATATATTGACCAAGACTACCATCTGCTCTTACATCTATTGATAAGATATCATCAACACCGTCTTCGGCTTCCGTTACAACAAATGCACCTGCACCGTCACCAAAAAGAATAGACGAGCCCCTATCTTCCCAATCTACAAGACGAGAATTATTATCTGATGCAACTAATAATATATTTTTATACAATCCTGCACCAATCAAACCTCTTGCCACTTGCAAAGCATAAATCAAACCAGAACAAGCCGCAGTCATATCAAAAGCTGGGACATAATTCGGGATTCCAAGTCTTGTTTGAATATTACAAGATAATGCTGGATACAATTGAGGAGGAGCTGAAGCTGCAGCAATAACACAATCAATATCTTCAATTTTAATACCTGATTTTGCAATTGCATTTCTAGCTGCCTTTTCACCTAAATCTACAGCATTTTCATTCCCAGAAACCACACGTCTTTCTTTGATTCCTGTTCTTGTATAAATCCACTCATCAGAAGTATCATACAATTTTGTTAAATCATCATTAGTAATTATAGCGTCTGGGACACTATACCCTACACCCGCTATTCGAAGTGGTCTTAAATTTTTAATCATATTTTACCTATCTGTTAATGCTTTCTGCAATTTTAGTGTTTATATCTTTGTTAAGTGTTCTAACTGCAACTCTAACTGCATTCTTCATCGCAAATGACGAACTACGTCCATGAGCGATAACAGAAATACCCTTAACACCTAACAACAACATACCGCCGAACCCCTCCCAATTAATACGTTTATACATACGTCTTAGGAACGGCTTAGCAAGTAAACCAATAATACAACCCAAAATATCTGACTTAAACTCACGAGCAATCATTTTTAATAACATTGAAGCAGTACCTTCTGTAACCTTCAACGCCACATTACCCGCAAAACCGTCACACACAACAACATCAGCTTTATTAATAAATAATTCTTTTCCTTCAATATTGCCAACAAAGTCGATTCTACCTTGTTCGTGAAGTTCTTTAAGTAGAGGATAAGTATCTTTAACCAAAGCATTACCTTTACCTTCTTCTTCGCCGATACTCAAAATACCAACTTTAGGATTTTCAATCCCTACAATATGTTCCGCATAAGCAGCACCCATTTCAGAGAATTGTGCAAGCATTTCTGCTGTACAATCTGCGTTAGCACCACCATCAATTAAAACAACTGGTTTATTCATAGTCGGCAAAGTTACAGCGATAGCTGGTCTTGATACACCTGAAATACGACCTAAACCAAATAAACTTGCAGCCATTGCAGCCCCTGTAGAACCAGCAGAAACAACAGCCTCACATCTACCTTCTGCAACTGCTCTAACTGACGCTACAATTGATGAATCTTTTTTCTTACGAATTGACTGACCAACAGCCTCTCCCATACCAATAACTTCAGTTGCATGAGTAATTACATAATCGATTTTATCTACATCGATTTTTACTCTTCTTTTATGTCCTTTTGTTCCACAATCAGAAAGGATATAACCTTTAGCTTTAATTCTATCTATTTCAGCTTGGATTTCTTTTTCTCTACCAACAAGCTCAAGACCTACACCATATTCTTGTGCAGCCCATAAAGAACCTTCTACTATTGCTCTTGGAGCATAATCCCCACCCATTGCGTCTATTGCTATTCTTGACATATTTTCTCTCTCCAAAGTTTGGTTATAAATCAGAAGCGGCAATTAAAATTGTCGCTCCTGATAAAAAATAATTATTCTTCTGTTTTTTCTTCAGTAGCTTCTTCAGCTTTAACTTCTTCAACTACTTCTTCTTTAACTTCTTCAACTTTTGTTTCTTCAGCTTTAGGAGCTGCTTTTTTAGTTGATTTTTTAGTAGCTTTCTTAGCTGGTTCTGCTGCCGCTACAGCTGCTGCTTTATCAGCTAATCTAACAGGTTGACCTTTATAAGTGCCACACGCTGTACATACTGTATGAGTTAAAACTGTTTCTCCACATGTAGGACATTTAGTTGTTTCTGGCTTTGTAGCTTTCCAGTTAGCTCTTCTTTTACCTTGAGCTGAATGTCCAGTTCTTTTCTTAGGTACTGCCATTTTCTTTTTCCTTTATTTTCTTGTACTTACTATTATTTTTTTGGGTTAATTTGGATGTTGTTAAAGACTTCCAGTCTTGGGTCGATAATTTCTTCTTCGGTAAGAAATTCTCTCCCTTTACAATTAATACCACAAACTTTTTTATTTGGAAGATTTAATATTACAGATTGATACAATAAGTCATAAATATCAATCTCTTTTTCACCGTTTAAATCTGTTACAAATTGTCCATCTTTGATTTCAAATTCTTGTCCAGATTCCTCGTATTCCCCTAATAGAGAGCCTTTTGAAAAAAGCTCCTCAATTTCAAAATCTAATTCGTGTTCAAATTTTTCTAAACACAAATCGCATTCTAAATTTACAACACCTGTAACATTTCCTGAGATTTCTACAAAATCACCCAAAGATTTTGCAGTCAAATCAGCATGTATTGGGGTAACACAATCTATACCTTCGATTTTTTCATCGAATGTACAATATAGCGTTTTATTTTCGGCGTTTTCTAAATCTTCTAATGATAATATTTTTTCCATAGCTTTGATTAAATATACTGTTCTTCTTGAATTGCTAGAGCTGCAATTTGATTAGATACAAAGCATACTTCTTTCAAAGGTCCTTCTGTTTCTTTTCTAATTAGAACAGGGTTTGGTTGAACCATTCTTTCTGCAAGTTCATCATATAATTCCTGATAATCTTGAACATACAACACTAATGGTGCTGTTGAACCTTTGATAAATACCAATACTGCATAGCGTAATTTGATATTTTGAGCATTCATACCTTGTGGGTTAAATTGCTGTGCCATAGAATTCTCCTTTTTTCAGATAAGAATATTTTAACAAAAAACACAGAAAAATCAAGATTAGACATGATTTTCGAGTTTCTGGACATACAGACAACCTTTGTGGTAAAATTTATACATCAAAAGGGGTTCATTGTATGTGGGATAAATTAAAAGAGCAATTTAATCTGCTAAAACTTGAAAAAAAGAAATTATACTTAATCACAAGTTCTGAAAAATTTGTATCTAAAGATGAATTTTTAGATGCTATAGCATCTGCCCTTCAAGGCGGAGTTGATATTATTCAATTGAGGGAAAAATCCATCCCTGATAATGTAATCGTAGAAATTGGACATAAAATTCGAACTCTTTGCGATGAATTTGGAGCAACATTCATAGTAAATGATAGAGCAGATATTGCAAAAATCGTTCAAGCTGATGGTGTTCACTTAGGATCTGAAGACATAAATGTTGCAGATGCAAGAGAGGTTCTGGGAGACAATGCAATTGTTGGAAAAACAACCCACACACCTGATGAAGTCGAAAGGGCGATAAAAGATGGAGCTGATTATATCACGCTTGGCCCAATTAGTTTAAATAACAAAAATCCACACTCAATTGATTTTTCAATAGTTGAATGGGCTCAAGATAATACAAAAATCCCAACATTTATAACTGGAGATATTACTTTAAATAATGTTGTTGAATTAACTCAATCTGGAATTTATAAAATTGCAGTATCAGACCAGATTATGTATGCAAAAATCCCAGAACAAACTGCAAGAAACTTTTTAAAATATTTACCATAAGATAAAAGCAGGATTGAAATCCTGCTTTTACTTTATATTCCCCTACTACATCTTATACATTTGTTGTTAACGATGGTGCGATTGAAATAAATTGTCTTACCAAATCGCTATCCCATTGAATTCCAGCACCTTCTTTAAGAATTGCACACGCTTTTTCGATTGGCATACCTTTTCTGTAAGGTCTGTCACTTACTAATGCGTGATAAGCATCAGCAACAGATACAATTCTTGCTGCAAGAGGAATTTCGTTACCTTTTAACTGTTCTGGATAACCTTTACCATCAAGTCTTTCGTGATGGTATTTAACAATAGGAATCAAATCTCTTAACGCTTCATTTGGAGCTAATACTTTTTCAGCACCAATTGTAGGGTGTTGTTTCATGATTTCCCATTCTTCATCATCAAGTTTTCCAGGTTTTTTCAACACACTTTCTGGAATACCGATTTTACCAACATCGTGAAGAAGTGCACCAATCTTAATTCTTTCAACTTCTGCTTCTGGAAGGTTAACCGCACGAGCAAGAGCTTCTGCGTATCTTGAAACTGATGTTGAGTGACCTTTTGTATAAGGGTCTTTCGCATCAATTGCACCAGCTAAAGATGTAACCATTTCCATCAAGTGAGTGTGGTTCACAATTTCTTCTTGGTTGAATTTGTGTACAAGTTCTTCTTCGAAGTTGATACCAATTTGAGAGTGACGTTTTGTTAGGACTTCTGCGAAAGAATTCAACGCAACATCATCCCAGAAATTGAAATCTGAAGAACTTACGATTGCTGACATGCCTTCTTTGTAACCTTTAGCTTGTGAGATGAACATTGCTTGTTCAGCTAAGATTAACAATTTTTCTTGGTCAATTGTACATTCTGGATATGTTGAAATACCAACAGAAACTTTTACAGGACCAACATCATCTACAAAACAACAAGACAAGCAGTATGTAATATATTCTGCCAAATATTTTGCGTCTTTTGTGTCTGTATCAGGCATGATTACAGCAATTTCGTCCCCACCGTATCTACCAGCAGAATCGTTTGCTCGAATATTTTGTTTAATTTTTTCAGCAACAGTTTTAATAACTTCATCACCTTTAGCGTGACCAAGTTCTCTATTGATTTTAGAAATATTATTAACGTCAAACATAACAACTGATAATGGCTTTCCTGTATCTTTTGATTTTGCCATTTCTGTTGCCAATACTTCTTGGAAACCTCTGTGGTTGTACAATGAAGTTAAAGTATCTGTATTTGCAAATTTATTTGTTTGTTCAGACAATTGAACATTGTGTATAAACATTCCTAAGTGATTTGCAAAAAATGTTACTAAATCTAAATTGATATTAGAAATATTTTGCCCCACAAGAACAACACCAATACACTTGTTAACAGATATCATCGGAACAATCACTGAACTTGTTTTAACCAAGTACGGAATGTTTAGGTAATTGATATTATCTTTATCAATTACTGATTTGCTATTGAACGCTTTCACAATCGGGTTGTTTTCATCAGATAAAAATACTTTTGAAGTATATGTACTACTTGTTTTGCTATACAATTTCAAGTTAATACACTTTGATTTCTCGTGTAACAAACCAAAACCGATGAAATTCCACTTCAATTTGTGTACAAATAAGTTGTTAAGCTGAGAAATTAAATCAGCCATATTCTTGTGACTTGAAAACGCCTCACAAAGATTCTTCATAACCTCGTAATAATTCACATTCGGATTTATTTTGAATGTGTTTGTGGCATATTCGTTGGTGTAGGATCGATTTTTTGTTTTTGTCGTATTAAAATTGTTGATAGTTTCGATAAGGCTATTGATATTTGACTCTTCTTCAAACGAAATTGGCTTAATCATATCATTAAGCTTGTTTTTAGTCTCTTTTAATTTGCTCGTGTCAGGGGCCTCAATTGCAGCAGACTCAACAGGAGTTGAAATCATTTTCACTCCGTCGATTGGAAGCTTTTTAGCCATTGGATTAGAACTGAGACCTTTTCTACCCTGCTGTTTTTTAGCTTTATTTAATTCTTTATTTCCTAAATTTTCCAACAGAATCTACCTACAATTTCCTTTTTTAAAGTTGGTAATGAAAATATTTTGTCATGTGAATCGAAATTATTTTACATTACTATACAATTCTAACCTCATGTAGCCATAAAATCAATACTGTAAACAGACGGAAAAATAGAATTCCGACATGTCTGAATTCCTAAAACATCAACCTATGATTTTATACTTTCTACTACAATTATAGTATAAATTATAAAGGTTCATTTTTCTAGTCTTGAGGGGTGGAATATTAATATTTGTAACAAACTTCTAAAATTTCTAAAGATTCTCACCCAAAGTTCCGATACATACTCTGTAATTAGAATCTAAGGAGTGTATTTAAAATGTTAGAGAAAAAGATTATGGATGTAGAAGATTTGATGGTAGATTATGCCGAAATGACAAGCTTCGATTTCGGAACACTTTCAAACGAAGAAATGGATACATTAAATAAAATTACACACAACGAATATGCTAATAAACCTATTGCGTTTAAATATGGCAATTTCAAGTTGGTGGATTTTTTCCACGCATTATTAACCACTGAAGGTTAATAGCTGTTAGATTTTGGAGATATGTGATATGAACGAAAAAGAACTGTTTGAAAAAGGATGTTTCTTACCTGAATGGGCGACAGATACTGATGAAAGACCAATATCTGTAGCATATTCCTACGAAAGAAAAGATCTACAAACACTTTTAAGCGAATTGGACAATATTAAAGACCGAATTCAAGAAATTCAAGCCAAACAATGGCACTTGGCAAAATTGATCCACTTAAACGAAAATCAATTAGCCAAAGACTAACGACTACCAGACACATACATAATAAAAAGCCATAAAACAAAGTTTATGGCTCTTTTTTTGCACTTTTGTACAAAACAATTCAGGGTTGTTGTAAAAGGAGTTTACTAAGCTGTCATCCGTTCTTTTTCAGGCTCTCCCACAGTCTGTAATAAAGCGTCGATTACTTTTGGCATCTGGCAAATAAATGAATAGTGTCCATTTCTCAAAGAACAACGTTTACAATCACACTGGATTGAATAACATTCCAAGGCTTGTTCTGTCCAATTCTGAGTAATAGAATCAGACATCTCTTCATTGCCTGGCAAATACATATCAACATTTTCATTGATAATGCTTTCCATACAAGCCTCCCAAATTCTTTTTAAGACCTACCCATTTATATTTTAAATTATGACGAGGTAGCTTTTATCCTCTATTTAATGGATTTTTGGGGTAAATATAATTTATACGTCATTCTGAGCAAAGCGAAGAATCTCATAACTTGAGCTTATCAACATAGAATTTGCTCTAAATTATCTTCCAACAGGCTTTTTTGGAACTGCTCACACTCAATAATAAGTTCAAAAATCTGGGCGTATTTAGGACTATGTAATATTTTTGAAATATCATTCACACCTAAAAACTCTATTGTGTAGAATGAAGAATTCTTATCCAAGATTTTAATAAATCCAACTTCTTCATAAAGAGCCAATAACATTTCAAAAATCTTCAAGGATTTACCTAAAAAGCTTGCACAACGCACCAACTCAACTTTTCCTGAATTATTATGAGCGGCAAACTTCAACATTCCAGTAAAAATTTTCAAAAACTCTTGTTCATCAAGTATTTTCGGCTCATAATTCATAAAATGCAAGCCTTTTGGTTGAGCTTTTTCTAGAATTAAATCCAAAGTTTGCTTATCAGCAGGATAATCAAAGAACATTACAACATCACAAGTCGGGATATCCTGTCTAGTAAAGGTTCTTGACCCTATTTCTGGGTACGATTTTACAGTATCTAAAATATACTTACTTTCTGCAAAAACTTTTATGTTCAATTTTGAGGTCTTAATATAGTCATTAACATTGTTCAAAATGCCAGTCTTTGTGCGGTTATCGTAGATTTTGTAACTACATTTTGACACCAAATCTTCCTCGGCCAAAGCATCTGAATGAATATCATCAATAATCAATTGAACCGAAACATTACCGTTAAACTCATTAATTTGTGGGTGGAAAGCCACATCAACACTATCACCTGAACCTAAGCCAATATCACCTTTTTTCCACCAAATGGCAGTAAAATCAGTTGCTCCAGAAGATACAGTTAATCTTAAATGAGAATTATCACTACCCATTAAGCGTTTTTGAGTAACTTTTAAACCGTTCATCGCAAATACAGGACTCGGATTTGACGCCCCAAATGGCTCTAGTTGAGAAATTTCATCAATTAAGTCTGTTGTTACATCTTGAGGCTCAACCATCAAATCAATTTTAACAAACGGTTTCAATTCTTTTGTTGAAGTATATTCTTTAACTGTTTCATTTAATGCCTTTTTGACAATTTCAAACGGAGTATTTGCACCCGTAAAACTCAAGCCTGCCGCCAATTTATGACCACCAAAACCATCAAACAAACTTGCATTTGCATCTAAGACATCATAAAGAGGAACCCCCTCAATACTTCTTGCAGAACATCTAAACTGGTCTTTTTCTTTTACATAAGACATCAAAAACACTGGTTTATAATATTTTTCAACCAACTTGGATGCTACAATCCCAATAATTCCAATATGCCAAGCATCACTATACAAAACAATTGCAGGGTTTTTGTTCCCTTCTTTTTGAACCATTTTATCTGCTTGCTCAAAAACCTCTTGGCATAATGTTTGACGAACCTTATTAAGTTCATTCAAACTATCAACTGCCATATTTATTTCGTGTGGGTTGTCAGAAATTAAAACTTTTAAAGCTGCATCAACTGTATCCAAACGACCAGAAGCATTGATTCTCGGAGCAATACCGAATGCAATATTTTCAGACGTTACACCACTTTCAATATTGTAACCAGCACTTTCTAAAAGTCTTTGTAAGCCATAATGTTTACCACGAGAGATAAGTTCTAAACCTTTGGTTACAAAATATCTATTTTCACCTAAAAGTGGCACAACATCCGCTACTGTACCAACAGCAACGAACGGTAAAATCTCATAAACAAATTCTGTTTTGTTATATTTCGTCAAAAGTGCTTGAGCAACCTTAAACGCAACACCACAACCTGCCAAATATGTTAAATACTCAATTTGTTTTGCACTTAAACTCTCATCTAAAGCATTTGGGGCTTTTGGGTTAATGATTGCAAATGCTTCAGGTAATTCTTCTGGTGCCTCGTGGTGATCTGTAATAATAGTATCAATCTTAAAACTGTTGATAAACTTCACAGCATCAACATCTGAAATTCCACAATCAACAGATATAATGACTTTTGGTTTAATTGTTGTCATTAATTTGATTAAAGCACCTTTATCAAATCCATGACCTTCATTTTCTCTATCAGGGATAAAATAATGAACTTTTGCATCTAAAAATTTTAATGTTTTATAAAGAACAGAAGTTGAAGTAACTCCATCTGCATCAAAATCACCATAAATAATAATCGTTTCTTGTTCATCAATTGCTTTAGATAAACGATTAACCGTTTTTTCCATATCAGTAAAAGCGTTTGGTGAAGTTATCGTCATTTCTAAAGGATGTAGAAATTCATGAATTTCTTGCTCTGTTTTTATTCCACGAGAATATAGAAGTCTTTTTATTAAAGACTTTTCAGATGAATTTGTACTCTCAAAAATCCATTCTTTTTTCATTTTCCCAAGTCCTATTGATTAAATCATAACACAGAAAATTGAGATATTAAATTATGTAAATTTCTTTTTCTTTAAAGAAAAATAATCTAAAATATAATTAAAGATTACAACTATACGAAAGGGGTATATACATGAAAAAATTATCAAGACTTTTTGCTATAACACTTGGTGTAATGGTTGTTACTGCTGGTATTGCAGCTGCAGAAACAAAATTCACACCATTGAATTTTGGCGATAGCGAACCTGTAAAAACAAATACAGTACAAAAAGCAACAGTTGATTCAAAAGGTGAAGTATTACTAGATCCATCACAAGTAACAGGTGGAACAAAAATGCAGAATGCTATTTTGCAACTAGATAATGCTCAAATTGAAGTTAGAAATCAATTGCTAAACTACAGAACTAACTATACAGAGCTTGATAACAAATACACAACAATAAAATCTGAAAGAAAAGCTGCTAAGAAAAAAATTAAACAAGCAGAAAAAAGAATTAAAAACTTAGAAAAAGCTAAAAAGAAAATTAGAAAAAACTTTGAACAAAAAATTAACATGTAATTTTGTGACTTGAACAATGTATATTAGATATTAGGCTGATGAACAGTGGTTTTTCAGCCTTTTTATTTTTATAAAATAAAAGACTTGATTTTAAAAAATGTTTATAGTACATTTGTTCATGCGAAAGCATTAGCCGATATACGGGCTGCTAGCTCAGGTGGTTAGAGCGCACCCCTGATAAGGGTGAGGTCGGTGGTTCGAGTCCACTGCGGCCCATATTAAAAAAGACTCCTTAACGGGGTCTTTTTTAATATCTGCGTAATGGTTCTGAATTATGGATTTACACGTTAACGGGCCGCACTCTAAGTATTCAGTATGTGGTTAGAGCACTCTGCTGAACAATATGAGTTATTTTTTTATTAGCCGTCAATAACTTCAAATAATTCACGTTCTTTAGCCGCATTATTTGCATTAACTTTACCACCAAGTGCATCTACATATGTATTACATGATGGAGCTTGACCAACAATCTTAATTTCATGACCTTTTGTTTTTAAACAAACATCACTTAATTTTAATTTATTATAATTTGGCCCAAATACAACCGCTGCATCTTCTCGACCTAATTCTTTGCAAAGTTTTCTTCCAAAAGCAATAATAGATCTTGTAACATCTTCTGATGCGTTAAGCTTACCATTTGCTTCGAAACTGTCGATTATAAATGTTAACTTACCATCAACTTCTGCAAAGTAACACATTGAATTACCTAAAGAGTTTCCTGCTTTATCTACAATTTCGATACCGTTAATCCAGCTATATCTCAAATGTTGAGGTACTGAATATGCGTTCCAGTCAGTAACTTTTGTACAACAGCCAACATGGTTACCAAAGAAAATGTTTCTACCAATATCATCATTATTCCATAATCTTACGTGAAGTTCTTCTTCCATATCAACTAGGTCTAAAGCTTCTTTGATGTTTCTTTTGTGAATTTGGATGTGTGATTTAAAGTTTGATATAGCTTCTGTTTCCTGCTTCCAATAATCACTATCCTTCATTGCTTCTTCAATAGCTTTAATTGCTCTTGCTAAAGCTTTTTTAGAATAATTTTCTTCTTTTAGTTTTTCAAGTAATTCTGCTAATTTTTCAACTTCTTTTGGATCTAAATCTTTTACAGAATCAGATACAAATTCTTCCAATAAGTTATTTCTAGCTTGTTCTATGGCTGCTTTTGCATCAACCTTAACAACAAAACTTTCATAGAATTCATCATTAAATTTTACCCATTTGTCATAATCTAAACCAAATCTAGCAAACATTTCTCTTGTTTTTTTGTTTTCTGGTAATGTTTCCATAATTTCAGTTAATGTTTTTCCTGGATATTTTTGAAGTAGAGTCAACAATTCTCTAAATTCAGCCTTGAAGCTTTCTTGTGTTGTTGATAAAAGTTTTGAGAAATACTTACTATCAAAATCAATTTTGTACAATTCATCAGAAGTTACTTCAAATTTCAATGACTTGAACAATAATTCGTTTAATTTACGTGAAATTTCGTAGTTATTATTTGGTAAATTGATATGAGCTTCGATTTGAGGAATCAAAGTTTTCATTGTTGGCTCATTAATCCTTGGTGTTGTATATTCTTCTGGATTTGCAAGCATTTTTTGTTTTTGTCTTTCAATTTGTGCCAAATATTCTTGTTTTTTATCTGCTGGAATTTTGTCATTTTCTAAAACTTTTTGAGCTTTAATATCAAGAATTTTTATTTGCTCTTCAAGAGGTTTTGGAGCTGTAAATTTTTCATCAACACGAAGTCTTCCAAACAACGCTCTAATACGTTCTTTTTTGTTTTCAGGAACTTTGAATTCTCTGATAAAATCTTCAATTTGTTGTTCATAAGATTTTTGTGTTGAGAAAATTTGATTTAGTTTGATAATTTGATTTTTAGTAATATCTTGAGGTTTGATAGCTCTAATTACACCTTCAAGTTCATCAACTTTAACCAAATCAACAAGACTTGAAACTGTTTCTAGATATTTCAATTTTTGTTCTGGATGAGGTAATTTACCTAATTGATCAGATAATAATTTCAAAGTTTCTGGAGAACCAGTACGCAAACTTTCTAGTTTACTGCAAACCTCTAATAAATCTTTTAAACCTTTATATCTACGTTCAATAGCATGGTTAAGAACATCTTGACCAACTGTATCTACAACATTTAGTATTGATCTTATGTTTGAATTAACCAAATCACATACGCTAGAACCTGTAACTTTCATATCTGCGTGTTGAAGTTTGACAAGATTTTCTTTTAAGAATTTGCATGTTTCAGTAAGAGTATCAAGTTCTTTTATCGATAAACCAAGATAATTTGTTATGTAAGAATCATTTACATAATTACTATCCCATAAAACATCTATTCTTGGATACACTTTAGTTACAAACTCATTGTATTCAGATGGATTCAAGTCTGATAAATGTTTTAAAACATAAGGATCTAAACCTTTATTTTTACGTGTTAAATAAATTACACCACCTTTGATTTTTTGAATTTCTTCAAGAGTGAACTGTGCAAAAACACGTAAGTCACGACCTTCATAACCTTTACTTATGAAGAATTCCATATCTTGAGTGAATTCACCAACAGGCCTTTTTATCATTTCTTTTAATGTACATTCTATTGAATATGGACTACTGAACATAACCCCTTTATCATGTTTTAATAAAAGAGGTCTAAATTCAGTCATATATCTTTTATACAAATCTTCATCAGTTACAATTTTTGCAATTGAAGACATATCACCATCTTGACTATAAATATCTGTGGAAAATGCTAATTGTTTTTCACCAAGGGCTTTGTCATACATTACATCTATAAAGCGTTTAGTCCCTTTTTCGTCTAACCACATAAGTTGATCTAGCAACTTTTCTTGATTTATCTTAGAAGCATCTCTAAGAGGATTTTCTAATATATCTTCAAAACAAGCAATTTTATCTAATTTTGCTCTGATTTCACTAAAATCACCATCATGAACAGCTCTTTTAATAGTGTATCCTATTTTATTAAAAATAGTATTTTTATCAATGTTGTCAGGCAAATTCTCTAAAATTTCAGCAACGATTTTTACAAAATCTTCGTTATATACAGCCGAGTTATATTTTACTTGAGCTTCTCTAATTATATTTTTAACTAGATTGCCATCAAAACCTCTGTCAGCTAAATATTCTTGTAATCTGATAATTTGTGGATTGAAACTTTTCGTTAATTTTTCCAAATACGCATCACCCAATTTTTGGTCATTATGGTCTGTATTGATACGTAATTGTTTAATTTTTTCGATAAATGCCTGTTTATCTTTAGCTTTTAGATACATATTGAATTCTTGCACCATTATGTCTTTTTCAAAACAATAACCTGATACTTTTTCCATTTCTGATAAATATTGAGTTAATGCTTTTATATCTTCAGGAGTTTGACATTTTTTCATTAATTCAGAAACTAATGTAAATGGGCCTGTTGTACAGAATGAAGAATAATGTTTAGTAAATTCAGGATTTTTTCTCATTAATTCATATGCTACATTATATTTTTCTATTGAAACTTCACCAAATTCATCTAATAAATTTTTTACAATATCTGTTTCAATTTTTTCATCTAAATTAAATGTTTTACCAAGGTTTAATGTTTTAATTTTTGAAACAAGATTCTGATTAACTAATCTCACAATTTCATCAGCAGATTCTATTCCATCAACAAAAACATATTTTAATAGTTTTTCTGTTGGAATATCAGATAATTTCATTAAACTTTCAAAACTATTCACTGGAAGTGTTGCCCAAGTACTATCAGGATCAGGTTTTCTTATAGATTGTAGTTTTGTTAAAACTACCAATCTATCTTCATCTGCAACACCATATTTTGGACAAAGTTTTTTAAGCAATTGTCGAGCATCATAACTATAATTCTCTAATAAGTTGATGATGTAAGGTCTTAATCTTGGGCTTTGTTGAAGATTATTTATAATAGCTTCTCGAAATTCTTTTTCTTCTTTATCCCAACTTGAAAGACTAGCTGAATCCTCAATTTTTTCTGCTAAAAATCTTTCTAATACGTTATCTTTATTTGCGACTTTTGCTTTTATTTCTTCGATATATTGTGCTTTTCCTGCATCAATACGACTTCTTAAATGTCTGTATTTATCTACTGAACTAAACGCAGAACCATCATCAACAAGTCTTCCTTTTACTTGTGCCATTTGATGTCTAAGTGCATTAATATTATCTTCCAGAGCAACAAGTTCTTTTTCAAAATCTGCAAAATGTTTATTATTTACTCTACATTCAGAAGTTACATCACTAGAACTCATGAATTTATTAAGACTTACTTTTTCAAAAGCAGAAGTAACATCAACAAATTCCTGTGGAGTAACATAATAAACACCTTTTTGAGCAGGTTGTGATGTTACATCATCAACAATTTTTACCATTACAGCTTTATCGCCTCTTGAAATAGCAAATACACCGTCTTCTATGATACGAACTTCATCTGTAAAAATATTCATACCTTCATTATGGATAATTCTTTCTAAGAAATTACCATCTGTTTTTGGTTCAAGATTTACTTTTCTTAGATAACCAACACTGTCAGTAGCTTCTGTTTCAAATTTAATTACTTCAGGTGTATCAAAGCCTACTTTACGATACAATTCATCTGCAGTATGACGAGTAACATATTCAACATCACTTGTTTCGATAACTTGATATCTGGAACCATAAAAATCAACATATGTTTTACCACCAAGTTTATAAGGTTTTAAAGTTGAATGATAATAACCTTCAAGCTTAAAAAATCTTGGATCTTCATAAACTAAACCTTGAGCTGTTGGTCTTGTTATATAACTTGCTTCAAAATCTCCAACATTTCTTACTGAACGTTTAGCTTTTGCAACATCTTCTGCTACTTCAGTTTTAACGGGTTCTGATTTTGGTTGAGAAACTTCTGGTGTTTCTGTTTTAGGAGCCTCAACATCAGGTGTTTCAACTTTACCAACTTCTGCTTTTGGTTGTTCTTTTGCTTCTAATTTTTTCAAAGCTGAATCTACATCAAGTTCCATATGATAATCATGATATCTACGACCAGCTTCTGTACCTGTTTCTTCACCAGTAATTTCAAAACCGAATTTTTTGTATAATTTAATCAATGTTTGATCTTCTGCATCAACATCTAATGCAACTTTTGTAAGATTTTGTTCTTTTGCAAGTTTTGCAATTTCTTTTTGCATTTCCATAATCGCAGCATAAGATGTTTTTGTTTTTTGTAATTCTGGTCGAACCGCAATACTGTGAATATATAATTCTGAATTTTCTGCAGGTTCTAACTGGTAATAACCAACAACTTTGCCACTATCATCTTTAATTGCATATGTTGAAACTTTTTGTTCTTCTAAGTTAGCTTTATAGCGAGCAAAATCTTCATCAATTTCGTATTTACCTCTAAATGAAGCTAAATCGATTTCTTGAACTTGTCTTAAATCTGCGTCATCTGTAACTAAAGATGCTTTCAAGCCTTTAATACCTGATACAACTTCTTGAACAACTTCACCAGCACCTTTTGTTGCTGCTGAAACTTCTTCAGAAACATCTGTTCTATTTGCTACTTCTTGAACTGTTCTTTCAACATCTTCAACTGATACTTTACCACGTCTTAACGCTAAAACACCCGCAGTAACAAGACCAGCTGCTGCAGTTAAACCAACTAAAAGTTTTTTAACTTTCTTTTTCTTATTTGATCCTTGTGAAGACACAAATTCATCAGAATCTGTTGTCATATATGCTCTTTGTTGTGTAGTGTTTTTTTGTGAATTAACCTGATTCAAAACATATTCAATGTTTTGTAATGAATTAATTTCTTTCATAAATATCCCCTAATAATATCCCTTATAGGTATATAAACGGATTTTTTAGGGAAAAATTGCATGAAATTTAACACATGTTAATTTTTGTTAAACATTAAAAAACCCTCTTAATATCAGAGGGTTTTGTTATTTCTAAACTCTTCCATACATATCTTCATAACGAATAATATCATCTTCTGATAAAATATCACCTTTTTGAATTTCAATTATTTCTAAATCACCTTCGTAAGGGTTTTGAAGTGAATGAATTGCTTTAACTCCAATATCTATACTGTGACCTGGAGATAAAATATGATCCTTACCCTCTAAAACAACTTTTGCCATACCTGATAAAACTACCCAGTGTTCACTTCTGTGATTGTGTGATTGGACAGATAGTTTTTGACCTTGATTTACATGGATAAGTTTTGTTTGGAAACCTTTTCCCTCTGCAATAACTGTATAAAATCCCCAAGGTCTATAAACTGTTTTATGAACCATTTGAGTTCCATCGTGTTGTTCTTTTAATGTTTCATAAACTTGTTTAACTTCTTGAGTTTTATCTTTTTTACAAGCTAAAATAGCATCTTCTGTTTCAACAATAACAGTATCTTCTAATCCAATTGTTGCAACAAGTTTTGATGATGAATATACAAAAGAATTTTTTGAACCTTTATCTAAAACATGACCAACAAAAACGTTTCCGTCATTATCTTTTGGACTAACTTCGTAGATAGATTTCCAAGAGCCTAAATCTTTCCAATCAGACTGCAATTCAACCATTGCAATATTTTGACTCTTTTCCATTAAAGCATAATCAATCGAAATACAAGGCATTTTTTCAAACTCTGTAAATGGAGCTGTTTTGTCTGCACAACTAATATTTTTAATGATTGAAGAAATTTCTGGACAATATTGTTCTAGTTCTTGAATAATAGTTGAAACTTTGAACATAAAAATTCCGCTATTCCAGAAATAATTACCTTTTTCGATAAATTCTTGAGCTGTTTCTTTGTTTGGTTTTTCGATAAATGAAATTACTTTACCATTTTCACAACATACATAACCAAAACCTGTTTCAGGATAATTTGGTTTTACGCCGAAAGTAACAATTTTACCATCTTGTGCATATTGTTTTGCAATTTCAACAGTCTGAATAAATTTTTCATCATTTTCAATCAACAAATCTGATGGAACAACTAAAATAATTTCATCTTCATCTGCATTTTCGATAATATATTTTACACTTAGAGCAATAGCTGGAGCTGTATTTTTTGAAATTGGTTCAGATAAAATAATTGAATTTTCACTCATTTCACCTAATTGCATTTTAACGTTTGCGTGATGTTTTGAATTGGTAACACTGATAATCTTCTCAGCTGGAATAAATTTATTCAATCTTTCAAAAGTAGATTGTAACAAACTTTTTTCAGCACATAAATTCAATAACTGTTTTGGATATAACTCTCTTGATAATGGCCATAATCTACTTCCAGATCCACCCGCTAAAATTACTCCAAACATTTGCTCTCCTTAATTTTTCATATCCGTTGATTTGATTATACTATAAAAAGCTATCTGTGAACAGATAGCCTTTTATTTGTAAATTATTTTTTCTTTGGTTGGAACTTGCTTCGTTTCAAAAGTAATAACAATGGAATCAACGCAAAGCATAACAAACCAAATATTCTAAACGCATCCATAAACGCCCACAATGTTGATTGTTTAATTAACGTACCATACTGCAAATATTCAGCCATATGTCTAGCAACTTCTGTTGGATAATATTGAGATAATGCTGCAGTATAAGTACTAACTCTTTGAACAAAAACTTCATTCAAATTACTCAAATTACCGACCATCATATATTGGTGAACTTGAGCAAATCTTGTAAGCATTGTTGCAACTAGTGATGTTCCAATTGCACCACCTATGTTTTTCAACAAGTTTTGAATACCAGAAGCATTTGTCATTTGTTGGTTTGTTAATGTTTCTAATGACAAGTTAATAATAGGTACCATACATAAACCCATACCAACACCCATAATGTAATTTGGAATCATAATATTTATACTCGCAATCTGTAAGTTTAGGAACCCAAAGAATAAACCCGCACAACCTAACAAAGTTAAACCTACTGCAACAAGTTTTCTTTTATCAACTTTATCAGCAATCAATGCACAGATTACCATTGCTGTAAAACTTCCCAAACCTCGAGGCATCATAGAATATCCACTCAAGAACGCAGTATAACCCATCATACTTTGTAAAAATTGAGGCAAAATTGCTAATGATGCATACAAAACTGATTGCATAACAACCTGAATTAATGTACCAACCACAAAGTTTCTATCTTTAAATACACTCAAATCTAATAGTGTATCTTTTCGCATAATTTGAGATATAAAAAACGCAACCGCTGACGCACAAGATATGCCAAATACCCAACAAATCCAAGTTGCATTAAACCAATCAGCATTGTTTCCTTTATCAAAAAATATTTGTAAGAAAAATAACCAAATAATTAAGAATAAAAATCCTAAACCATCAATTTTAACCCCCTTTTGACGCCAAGAATATGGAGGGTTAAACATTGTTTTATGACACAATATAGCTGCCATACAACCAAACGGAACGTTTATAAAGAAAATCCAAGGCCAAGACCAATTATCGGTAATCCAACCACCTAAAACTGGCCCAATAATAGGAGCTAAGATAATTCCCATTCCAAAAATTGCCATCCCTTTTCCTCGTTGTTCTTTTGGAAAACTTTCCATAATAACAGCTTGAGAAATTGGAACAATACCGCCACCACCTGCACCTTGTAAAACCCTATAAATAACCATTTCTGTAAGGTTTCTTGCCAAACCACAAAGCAATGATGCAATTGTAAAAACTAAAATACTTATTACAAAGAAATTTTTTCTTCCTAATAATTTACTGAAAAAGTCCACTGAAGGAATTACAATACCACTGGCAATCAAATAACTTGTCAAAATCCACATACTCTCATCACGAGTAGCTGAAAAAGAACCAGCCATATGTGGTAATGCAACGTTTGCAATTGTACCGTCCATTACATAAATAAATACAGCCAATAATATAGGTCCAACCGCCGACCAAGGATTTTTCGGAAGGTATTTACTATCTTCATCTTCAACAATTACTTGTTCATTTGCCATAATTTATTCCTTTATAGTTTCCTCTTGTTTAACTTTATTTTCACCTTTTAAAATAAACATAAAAGGTATTAAAACCATACACGCTAATGCAAATACTTTAAATGTTGTCATATAAGCACATAACGTTGATTGTTGTAATAACTGATTATAAATCATTTTTGATGCCATATAATTTGCATGAGTCCATTCACCTGCTTGATGTAACAATGCACCTGCATAAGCATTAAGTCTTTCGATATAATTAGGGTTTAACTCTGTTAATGTTTTTACTAAACCGTGTTGGTGAACTTGAGAAAATCTTGAAATCATTGTTGCTACTAATGATGTTCCAATCGCTCCACCAATTGTTTGTAATAGATTTTGCAAACCTGAAGCATTTGTCATTTGGTCATTTCTTAATGTAATACAAGATAAAGTTTTAACTGGCATCATTGTTAAAACCATACCTGCACCAAATACAAAATTTGGAATAACAATATTCATTGTATTGATTTGAAGGTTAAGTACACTCAACATCCAACCACCTAAAGCCAATAATGCCAAACCCATTAATCCATAAGTTCTGTATGATAATTTTCCGCCAACAACTGCAAAAAATATCAATCCAGCAAACGCTCCCAAACCTCTTGGCATAATAGCTAAACCACTTGTTAAAGCATCATATCCAAGCATATTTTGAAGCATTTGAGGTAATATTGCTAAAGATGCCAACATTACGGCATTTATCAAAATAATCATACCAGTTCCACAAAGATAGTTCCCGTCTTTTAGAACATCTAATTTTACAATAGGTTTTTCACTTTTAATTTGTCTATAAAAGAACAAAGCTCCCGCAATCAATGAAATTGCTGTTAACCAACAAATCCATTCTGCATTAAACCAATCTGCTTCATTCCCTTTATCAAAAACTATTTGCAATGGAATTAACCACACACAAAGCCATAAAAAGCTAAATTTATCTAATTGAACATTCTTTTGACGTCTTGCATAAGGTGGATCTTCCATATATTTTTTAGCTAAAACTATACATAAAAACCCAACAGGAATATTTATAAAGAAAATATATGGCCAAGACCAATTTTCAGTAATCCAACCACCTAAAACAGGCCCTAAAATTGGAGCAACAACTACTACCAAACCAAATACAGCCATTGCTTTGTTTCTAGCTTCACCTTTAAACGTTTCCATACAAACAGCTTGTGCCATCGGCATTAAACAACCGCCACCAAAACCTTGCAAAGCTCTTGCTATTACAATCATTCCGATAGAGTTTGCAATTCCGCAAAGAAAAGAAGCAACTGTAAATATAAAAACGCCCAACATAAAGAAATTTTTTCTTCCTAAAAACTTACAGAAAAAATCTATCATCGGGATAACAATACTACTTGCCATCAAATAACTTGTTAAAACCCAAATTGATTCTTGATGACTTACAGAATAAGAACCAGCAATATGAGGTAATGCAACGTTTGCAACAGTTTCATCTAATGCATACATAAACGTTGCGGCAATAACAGGTATTAAAAGTAACCAAGGGTTTCCCGATGGTTGCCATTCCTCATTTGTTGTTACTTGTTCATCTGACATATATTATCCTAAAACAATTAAAGGGTGAAATTATCACCCTTTATTTATTTGTTTAATTACTTAACTTTTACTTTTGGTACAACTGACATACCTGGTACAATGTTATATTTATCAGTGTCAATTTCTTCTGTAAATACGATTTTTACAGGAATTCTTTGAACGATTTTAACAAATGAACCAACTGCGTTTTCTGGTGGAAATAAACTTGATTTTGCACCAGAAGCTCTTTGAATACTATCAATTTTACCTTTAAAAACTTTATTTGGATAAGTATCAATTTTGATATCAACAGGCTGACCTGGTTTCATATCTTTTAATTGGTTTTCTTTGAAGTTAGCAACAACCCAAACATCTTCAGGAACCAATGTAAATAATGGTGAGCCTGCAGTTACAAACATACCTTTTTCAACTCTACGAGATGAAACTGTACCTGATTGAGGTGCATAAATTTTTGTATAAGATAAATCTAATTCAGCTTTATCTCTTGCAGCTTTTGCTGTTCTTAAATTAGCATCAGCAACTGTTTTACCATTTTCATCTGTTAACAAAGCTTGTTTTGCTTGAGTTAAACTAGCAACAGCACTATCATATTTAACTTGAGCAGAATCAAATGTTTGTTTTGAAACTGCACCTTGTTCATATAAATTTCTATATCTTTCCAAATCTTTTTTCGCTAAATCAATATTAGATTCTGCTGCAACAAAATTTGCTTTTGCATTTGATTGATCAAATTTAATTTTTTCATAATTTGCATCAGCTTGTTCAAATCTTATTACATAATCTGCATCATCAATTACAGCAACCAAATCACCTTCTTTTACAAATTGGTTATCTTTAATTAAAACATCTTCAATTTGACCAGATACTCGTGGAGAAACACTTACTGTTGTTGTTTCTACATAAGCATCATCTGTTGATTGAAAATGCATTTCATGTGCAATATAAAAACCAGCTAAAACTATAGCCAAAACTGCAACACATGCAAAAATTTTTCTTTTTTTACCTGTTGCTTTTTCATCTTTAACTTCTTCAGTTTCAACATTTTGTTGTTCTTGAATTTGTTCTTCCATGTTAATAACCTCTATATTTTCATTTCTACTTCTTGTTTCAAACCTTCTCTTAATTTTTTCATTGTGTTTTTAAGAGTTTCTTTTTCTTCATCTGTAAGAATTTTAGGAATACTACTTAAATGCTCTTTTAAAATATCAGAAGCTTTTTTAAATATTTTTTTCCCCTCATCTGTGATTATCATTTTTCTTACAAGACGTTTGTTTTTTGTATCAACAAATCTTTCAATATAACCTTTTTCTTCTAAAGTATTTAAAATTCTACCAGTATTTGCTCTGTCTTTTAATATTAATTTTGCCAATTCTCTTTGACAAATACCATCATGTAACATTATAACATCCATGGCAGAATATTCATCTACTGTAATTGGAAAATTTAATTTTGCAAAAACTTGCACCCCTAAAGACCTACAATATTTTGCTGTAAGTTCCATCTGATAAAATAATGAATCTGTGAAATGTTTTGTTTTATACATCTTTAGATTGAGATTTTTCTTTATGTTGAAAATTTTATGTGTTGCATTTACAACAATATTATGCTATCATATCGTTATAAAAATTGCAAGTAAATAATTTTAAGAGGAAATAAAACATTGAAAAAGGGTATTGTTACACTATTATTAGCAAGTTTTGTGATGACACAAATCACACCTGTTGCTTGTTTTGCTGTTGGTGATAAAAATGAAACTAAAAAAGTTTCTATATCAAAATCACATAAACAAAGAGCTAAAAATGATAGTTTTAAATATGAATATATAAACTATAAATGGTGGGATAATTTTAATGACCCATTATTAACTGCTTATATTGATAAAGCAATTCAAAACAACTTTGATTTAAAAATGGCAACAAATGCTGTTGATGAATATTATCAAGCTATTAAAATTAATTTTGCTAATCAATTACCATCTGCAACAGTTGGGTTTAATACTGCTTATGCAAAATTACCTAATACTAATGGAGATTTTAATTTTGTAACTCCAGCATTTGCTAGCTATGAATTAGATTTATTCTTAAAAAACAGAGATAAAACTTCTATGTCTAAAAAAGATTATGAAGCATCTTTACAAGATGAAAGAGCTGCATATATTGGTGTTGCCTCTGCGGTTGGTGCAACATATCTTAATTTAGTTAAATTAGACAAAATGATTGAACTTCAAGAAGAAATTGTTCAAGATAGAAAAGTTATTTATGAACTTATGCTTGCAAGAAATAAAGAAGGTTTAACATCTACTTCTGATACTGTTAAAGCTAACAAATCTTATATTGCAGGTAATACAGAATTAACTGAATACAAAAAAAACAGAGCTAAATTATTAAACCAATTGGCAGTTTTAATAGGGGAAAGTCCTAATAATTCTGAACAATTAGCTAGAATTTCTTATGATGAATTAAATTTCTCAGGAGTTATTCCAGCAGAAATTTCAACAGAAGTTATTGCTGCAAGACCAGATTATATCAAAGCTGAAAAACTTGTTGAAAAAGCTGGATTGGATGTTAGAGTTGCAAAAAAAGAATTTTTACCAACCTTTAATATTAACGGCATTGCTCTATTAATGGCAAATGATATTGGCAGTGCTTGGTCAACAGGTAACGCTTTAGCAGCTTTAGCTGGTGGTTTAAATCTTCCATTATTTACAGGTGGTAGAAGACTTGCTAACCTTAGACTTAAAAAATCAACTTATGAAAGAATTCTAAACAATTATTATAAAACTAATTTAACTTCTATCCAAGAAGTTAATGATGCTTTAGTAACAATCAAACTTGATGAAGAAAAATATCAAAATATTAAGAAACAAGCAGATTTAGAAAGAGAAGATTTCGGATATAGCAACGACAAATTCGATGCAGGTATTATTTCTAAATTAGACTTAACTCAAGTTAGAGAAAATGTTTTATACACAGATAAAACACTTGTGAATAATAAAGTAAACTGCCTAGTAAATTATATTGGCTTATACAAAGCAACAGGCAGTAAACTTTAATAAATAATTATTAACTCAAAATCTTAATCATATTTTTACTTACTAAAAACCGGTGTTAATTCCCAACACCGGCTTCTTTTTAAATTTTTTATTATGCAATAACTTTTATCCAACCTTCTGGAGCTTCAATTTTTCCAGATTGAATACCTGTTAATGTGTCATATAATTTTTTAGAAATAGGACCCATTTCTTCCATTCCAGATGGGAAACATATTTCTTTTCCGTGATCTACAATTTTCCCAACAGGTGAAATTACTGCAGCAGTCCCACACAAACCACATTCACTAAATTCTGAAAGTTCTGATAAATAAACTTCTCTTTCTTCTACTTCTAAACCTAGATATTCTTTTGCAACATACATCAAAGAACGTCTTGTGATTGATGGAAGAATTGTATCTGATTTTGGTGTTACAACTTTATTATCTTTAGTTACAAAAAAGAAGTTAGCACCACCAGTTTCTTCAACTTTAGTTCTTGTCAAAGCATCTGGGTATAAGTTTTCATCATAACCTTCTTTATGAGCTTGAACAATTGCGTGTAAACTCATTGCATAATTCAAACCAGCCTTAACATGACCTGTTCCATTTGGTGCAGCTCTATCAAAATCACTTACTTTTAATGTAATTGGTTTTGCTCCACCTTTAAAATATGGACCAACAGGAGATGTAAATATTCTAAATTGAAATTCTGGAGCTGGTTTTACACCCATAACAGGGCCAATACCAAACATAAATGGTCTTATATACAAAGAAGCTCCTGTTCCGTATGGTGGAACGTATTTTAAATTTGCTTTTACAACTTCTACAACAGCTTCTACAAATTTATCTTCAGGAAATACTGGCATTTCAAGTCTTTTTGCAGTATCTGACATTCTTTTTGCATTCATATCTGGTCTAAAAACAACAACTTTACCATCTATAGTTGTATAAGCTTTCATTCCCTCAAAACACGTTTGAGCATACTGTAAAACACCAGCACTTTCATTCATAACAATATTTTCATCATCAACTAAAGTCCCTTCATCCCAAGCTCCATTTTTGAAGTTTGAAACAAATCTTTTATCTGTTTTATAGTAACCAAAACCTAAGTTTGCCCAATCTATATTTGCTTTTTCTATTGTAGCCATAGTGAACTCCTCTTATTTATCTATATAATTATAAAATAAATAAAAGTTTTTGGTACAAAAAAATATTAATTTGTGTGTTGAGCAGCTTTTTCGGTTACCTCTTTCCAAATAACGTCTAAAGCCTGAAGTTTTTGTCTTACTGATGCATCATGTAAAATTTCATCTAAAACAGCTCTATTAACATCTGTCAATTTGTAAGAGAAAGAAGCTGAAGAGTCACCACCAGCTTTATGACAAAGTTCGTGTAAAGTTGTTTCTAACATATCAGAAAAAGATCCTTCTTCTAAATATTTTACATCGAGCCAAAAACCTTTTGTTAAACCATCATCAATAATAGCTTCAGCACGAGTATGCTTATACATACCACTTTCTTCTACAGCTTTTGCATTGAATAATAAAATTTTTGTATCTATTTCTTCTTTTGAAAATCCTTGTTTTTTCAAAGCTTCTTTTAATACATAAATTGCACGTCTTATAATAGACATTTTTTGTCTTTGATATAAATTAGGTTTTACAATTTTATGTTCTCTAACTTCACCTATTAAATCTTCTATTGTTCTCATTCCAGGATATGAAAAATTACTTTTACATATTATATAACCTTCATTTATTAAATCATTATAGATATCTTGAGAACAAGGGGAATATGCTATATATTTAGAAGGGAAGTTTACCATTTTTTCAATACTATGAGATCCTGTATCTGTATAATAAACAAACTTATCTAAAAATTTATCCAATATGGTTGCTTTTTTAGAATCTTCTATATATCTAAAATATTTTTCTAAAACTTTCATAACTTGAAGTTTTTCTTCTTTTGTTGTGTTGCTTTTTGCTAACCATATTGCAATTTCTTCTAGTTGAGATTCATTAATAGAAGTTCTATCACGAGATAAATCAAGTACTTCTTTTGGCGGTTTTTCTTTTAAATAAATAACCGCACCATCAATACCATCATAATCTCCGTTATATTCTAATCTTTGACCTGCAATATAGATAGCACCTTTTTGTCCTTCTGGTAATAGTTTCAAACCAAACTTACTATTTTCAAAATCCATATTCGCAAAATGAACATTTCTTGAATGATTAAAACGATTTATTGATTTTCTGAAGGTTTCTAAAATATCAAAATCATCTACTGTAAATTCAACAAAATTACCTTCTTGGAAATCTACTTTATCTAGAGAATATGTTAAAACTCTTCTATCAGATAGAGAACCTTTTGTTAAAGTATAATCTACACGCCAATTTCCAGAACTATATACAACACTTTCAGCACCCTTATCACGTAAGAGTTTTAATGCTGCCATTTTCAAACCTTCACCATAATTTCCAGCTGCTTTAGAGTTTTCTCTTTTTGTTGATTCTCCAATATAAACAGCTTTATCTGGAGTATATGTTGATTTTCCACTAATTCTTATTTTATATTTACCACCTTTAACAGGTATAAATTCAAATTTTACACCATCCAATGTTTGACCATGGCCATCAAAGAAATTTTGTAAAATATCTCGCACTATTTTATCATTATCCCATTGTACAGAATCAGCATATTTTTCAGAAATACTTGTTGAAACATTTTTCATAGGAGTAAATTCTATAGGTTCACATTTTTCAATATGCATTTCTGAAGATGATGGTATTTCAAAAAAGAATCTTCCATCTTTACCTATTTCTGGTACGTCTAATGGGTTTTCTTTATTTTTTATTTTTGGACCAGTTTTTATTCTTGAATCAAAATCCAAACCATTTTCTTTTTTTACATATGGTTTTCTTTTTCTTAGTGGAGGTCTTGTTGGATCATATGATAAATCACCTTTTTTTATTTTGCCACGAAGATTATTTAATATATCAATATCTATTTCAACATCACCAGATAATAAATATTCTTTTAATTTTCCTCGCAATTTTGCAATTTCACCACTTAGAAAACAATTCGATTCTGTTATTTCAAATTTTTCTTTTTCTAATACTTTTAAACCGTCTTTTAATTCAGCAACTTCACCAGCTAAAGCTTTTATTGCTTTATTCTTACCCCTAACAACAGACCCAGCTAATACAGCAGCAGATAATGCAGTTGCTAAAACTGCTCCACAAACTTGTTTATCGCTAAATCCTTCTTTATTTACTTCTTCATTATGTACAATATCATGACTTTTAAATACTGGTGTTTTATGTGTTAAAACACTTCTAACTGGGGTTATTTGCATATTTTATCCTTTTTTATTTAGTTTCAGAATTATAAAACCCGCTAAATATATAAATTGCGGGTTTTTATAATATTATTTACTTTTGTTAAATTATTTAATTATCTAATTTGAACAGGCATAATCAAACAGATAAAATCATCTTCACTATTTGGTTTTAATACTGTTGCAGATAAGCTAGCATTCAAACCGATAATAACTTCATCACTTTCAATAATTCTTAACGCATCTAATACAAATTTGTAATTGAAAGCAATCAACAATTCTTCTGAAGTATATTGAATATCAATTTTATCTTCAGATTTACCAGAATCTGGAGTATCTGCTGAAAGAGTTAATTCATTATCTGCAAAATGCATTTTAACAATACTTGTTTTATCATTAACCATTACAGAAACTCTTTCAAGTGCTGAAATAAGTTGAGAAACATTTACAACTGCTTGTTTTGGACTTTCTGAAGGTATAAGTTGGTTATATTTAGGGAATTGACCTTCTAAAAGTCTTGAAATTGTAAGAGTTTTTTCTGATTTTAAAACAATTGTAGATTTATCTTTGCAAATTTTTATTGTTTCATCATCAATAAAAGCACCCATTTTCATAAATTCATTAAGTGTTCTTGATGGAATAATCAACTGAGTTTGTTCTGTAATATCAGAATTTATTTTTTCTCTAACACGAGCAAGTCTATTACCATCAGTTGAAGCAATTTCTAAAATGCCGTTAGAAAAATCACAAACAATACCAGATAAAAGGTTACTCACTTCATAACTTGCGGCAGCAAAACCTGCTTGTCTAATAGCTTTTAAGAATGGTTTTAATTCAACATCAAAACATTTTGTTTCATCCATCTGGTAATTAGAAACTTCTGGAGGAAATTCGTTTGCAGAAATACCAATCATATCAAATTTTGATTTATTGCAAGAAATATTAACGTTTGTTCCACTTTCTTCACATTCAAAAGTAATTAAATCATTACCCAATTTAGAAACAACTTCATTTAATTTTCTTGCAGGAAGAGTAATTTTACCAGCTTGTTCAATTTGAGCATCAACAGTTGTAATAACAGTCAAAACTAAATCTGTTGCAGTTAATCTAATTTGATTATTATCTAATGTTTCAATTAAAATATTATACAAAACTGGCTGAACTGCTTTTTGAGATGTTGCACGTTCAACAATTTTAATCCCGTTAAATAAATCATCTTTTCTTACAATGAATTTCATTCCCTAACTCCTTCTATTATTAAAATCATTATAAAATAAATACAATTGAAAATATATAATAACAAGGTTTTTATAAAGTTTTTGTAATATAAAAAAGACCCCTAGAAAGGAGTCTTTTTAAATATTATTTTTGTACTAATAATTCATTTCCCAACCATTTCTCATAACAAGAGCCATACAAGCAGTAATGGTTGTAGCTGATTTACACTCATTTGTTGCTTTTACTTTATCATAAGCTTTATTATTAGCTGTATAATAATCTACAACTTTACCTTTTTTCGATATTAAAAACCAAAAAACATCACGTCCAATAATATTTGGTTTATCTGTTCCGTTTACATCAACCCTAAACATACCGATAACTTTATCACCATCAGGCATATTTGGATATGTAGTTGTTAAATTTGTCGTGTAAGTTAAAATTATTCCATTTTTTAATATTATAGATTTACCTGTATCAATATTTTCACTTGTTGGTCTTGTTGTAACAGCTTTATCACTTAATCTTTTATATTGAGCATTCCAACATTGTGCACCAGATGTACATTTTTTTGTTATTTGGAAATTTTTATCAGTTAACAATTTTGCAGGATCTCCAAAATCAGTATCTAAAAGATTTTTTGTATTTCTTGTAGCTAACTGTTCTCTTGCAAGTTCTTGAACTGTTCCATAAATATTTTTTAACTGTGTAACAAGTGTTCTTCTATGTATTCCTTCAATCAAGTTTGGAATAGCCATTGCTGAAACTGCACCAATAATGGTTAAAGCAATCAATAACTCTGTTAATGTAAATGCTTTTTGCTTATTTAGAAATCTTTTTAACATACCAAAAATATCCTCTTAAATAACATAACTCTATTTCTACATTATAATATATTTTCAAACTGAATACAACTTCTATTTTTGAAAATAAAACAATATATAATAATATAAATAAATAAATAATAATATATATAATATTTCTTCATGGTAGTAAGCATTAAATATTTGTAGAAAACTTTAGAAATATAGATTATGTAATAATTTAACAATGTTTAAAAAATGTAGAAAACTTTTGATTAATTTTAGACAATTTGTAGAAAACATTTAAACAAATAATAAATTATATAAACATGTAGAAAACTAAAAAACTTTTCTACAATTAATTAACAAACTTTTCTACATGTAAAAAACCATTATAATAATAATTATGTTAAACGATTATGAAAAATTTTTAGAAGAGTTAGATATTATATTAAATGAGCTTTTTAACAACCATAAACAATATATAAAGTGTAAAAAAGGTTGTTCACTATGTTGTACAGGTGGAGAGTTTCCATATTCACAACTAGAATTTACATATCTAACAAAAGGATTTTTATCTTTACCAAATGATAAAAAACAAATAATTCAAAAAAATATCAAAAAATTAATGAAAGAAAAATCAGAATTTACAGGTGAAAGATTTGAACACACCTGTCCATTTCTTATAGATAATGAGTGTTCTGTTTATAAATATAGAGGAATTATTTGTAGAACATTTGGACTTTGTTATTACGATGATATAAAAAAATATGTAAGACTCCCTGGTTGTGTTCATAATGGTTTAAATTATTCAGAATATTATGATAAAGAAAATCAAAATTTAACTATTGATGATATTCCAAAACAAAATTTAAGAATAGATGTTTTACTAAATAGTGCAAATGCTAAAAAGTATAATTTGCAATCAGGAGAGATTCGTCCAATGTTAGATTGGCTTAAATAAAACAAAAGACCGAATTTATTATCGGTCTTTAAAAATGCTTCTATTATGTTTTATAAGCTTTATTTAACATCTTGTTTAATAACAATTAAGTTATTCATAATCTTCATAGCACAAGTAGGTAAAACAACATGTTCTAAACCATCTGCAATACCAATAATTTTTCCTGCACCAAGGACAACTTCTTCACCTTTGTACATGAATTTGTAATCTGTGTCTCTGTCTGAACGAATAGTGATTTTTTCTGCCATAATTGTTTACCCCTTAAATACTGGTTACAGTAAGGTATTATACCTTATTTGTAGACAAAAATCAATAGTTTAATTTGCAATGTATAGATTAAATACGATAATATTGCATTAAAAATAATATATATGTTATTATTTATTCATTGATTAAGAATAGGTTTTTTATGAAAAAGTTTGATATAGTAAGTTTTTTAAAAATTAGGGAAATAAGATATTTAATATACAAAAAAAGATTAAAATCTTGTGGTAAAAATGTTACTATTTGTAGCGGTACAAGAATTCAGATAGCAAAAAACATATCTATTGGTAATAATGTGAGAATTGGTGAAAAATCAAGATTTTCAGCATTAGGTGGGATTACAATAGGAAATAATGTAAGTTTAGGCCCAGAAGTTTTAATTTGGTCAAGCAATCATAATTATTATAGTCCAGAAACATTGCCATTTGATTATAATTCTAAGTTAAAACCTGTAACAATAGAGGATAATGTTTGGATTGGTGCAAGAGTTTGTATAGCACCTGGAGTTACTATTGGTGAAGGTGCAGTTATTGCAATGGGTTCTGTTGTAACAAAAGACGTTCCACCTTGTGCAGTCGTAGGAGGAAATCCTGCAGCTGTTTTAAAATACAGAGATATAGAAAAATATAATCAATTAAAAGCAGAGAAGAAATTTGCTAAAGTTTAAATTATTTTATTATTGAATTAACTATTCTATAAATAATTCTTAAATCAAATTCATTACAATTATTTATAACATTTATCAAATATTTTTTGATATGCTCTTTTGGTTTGTTGTGAGAAATTTCAAAAAGTTCACAAGCTTCTATATTAAACACTAAAGCATATTTATCTAATAAGTCAGCAGATGGAAAGTTTTTTCCATTTTCAATACAACTTTGGTGTTTTGGATCAATCCCAACTTTTTCTGCTAGTTGAGCTTGTGTTAATTTTATTTTTGTTCTTAATTCCTTAATTCGGAGTCCTAACAATTGTTTAACAGTCATAATGCCTCCTTTTTAGGAGTTTAAAATATTGTATAAGAAAATCAAACCATATATTAGGTAATAAATATTGACAAATCTCTAGATTATAAGTAATATAATCTGTGTAAAATATAGACTATTGTCTAATTTAATTACTTTTTATATAGAATAAAATTTTATTATGGAAAAGATTGTAAAGGTTTCAGTAATAGTACCTGTTTATAATGTAGAGAAATATATTGCAGAATGTATTGATTCTGTTTTAAACCAAACATTAGATAATATAGAAATTATTATTGTAAATGATGGAAGTACAGATAATTCAGGTTCTATTTGTTTAGATTATGCAAAAAAATACCCAAAAAGTATTAAGTATATTGATAAAGAAAATGAAGGAGTTTCTGTTGCTAGAAATTTAGGATTGTCATATGCAAATGGAGAATTTGTTCACTTTTTGGATTCAGATGACACTATTGACGAATGTTTTTATGAAACTTGTTATAACATAGCTCAAAATGAAAAAAGTAATTTTGTTTTAGTAAGTGATACTTTTGATAAAAAATATTTAAAACATTTGTATTGTTATACAGCATGGGCATTGTTTATTAGAAAATCTGTTTTAGATGTAAATAAATGGATTAGATTTCCAGAAGGAATTCAACCTGCGGAAGATGGCATATTTGTTCATAAATTAACTTCTGTATTAAAAGGAAATGGATATAGTTTAAATACAATTAGTAAATATAATTATCGTGTTCATGTAGCAGGTGATCATATAAAGAACAGAAATAATACTGATAAATTATATAACCAAATAAAAAAATGGCTTGACCATCTAGGAGAGTTTTATAAAGATACTGAACTTTATAAAACAAGATCTTTTTATTTTGCAAGATTTTTAAATAAAGAACCGTTGGGACGTATGTTGGTTATTGGGTATTCAAAAGATCAAATAGAAAACCTTACAAATAAATTTTTTGAAATATATGATGAGTTTATTCGTCCTTATATTTCAACAAGTGAGGGTGGTTCTTACAAAAATTTACCTTTAAGGTTAAGGTTATTTATTAAAACAAGAAACATAAAACTTGTTTGGTTTGTTAATAAAATAATTGCATTGATTCTAAATATAATTCCATCCAAGAAAATAAGACGTAATTTGAGATGGAAATATTTATAAAACAAAGACCATTCTAAAAATCAAGCATTTTTAGTGCAAAGCCTCTATCGGCTTTAATTTGTTGGCCTGTTTCAAGGTTTTTGATAGAAACTTGGTGTTTCAAAATTTCTTCTTCACCTAAAATAAATGCATATTTTGCAACTTTTGCTGCTTTTTCAAGTTGTTTTGTGAATTTTTTATTAGACAAATCAAACTCTACATTTAACCCATCTTTTCTTAACTCTTCCGCAAGAATAAATGCATCTGTTGGGAAGTTTGAAACAATGTAACCGTCTAGTTTTTTAGATTCTTTTTCTGGTAAAAGTGAAATTAATCTTTCCATACCCATTGCAAAACCAACAGCTGGAGTTGGTTCTCCACCAAGTTGACCAACTAAAGCATCATATCTTCCACCACCACAAACAGCATTTTGTGAACCTAAATTGTTTGATTTGATTTCAAAAACTGTTCTGTTATAGTAATCCAAACCTCTTACAAGAAGTTTATTTTCATTATATTTAACTTGCATTCTATCTAAATATAATTTCAATTCTGTATAGTGTTCTGCACATTCATCACAAATAAAATCAGAATTTATAACTTCCTGAACTTCAGGTTTTTCAAAAATCTTTTTACAAGAATCTACTTTGCAATCCAAAAGTCTTAGAGGATTTTTTTCATATCTGTTTTGACAATCTTCGCAAAGTTCTTCAAAATAAGGTTTTAAAACTTCTTTAAGTCTATTTTTAAACTCATCACGACAAGTTGGACAACCTAGAGAGTTTAATTCAACTTCCAAATCATTAAGACCAAGAGCTTTTAAATAATTAACTGCCATCAAAATAACTTCAGCATCAGCAGTTGCCTGTTTTATACCAAACATTTCAACACCAACTTGGTGGAATTGTCTTTGGCGACCAGCTTGAGGTCTTTCATATCTAAACATAGGCCCTTTATACCAAAGTTTTACAGGGGCAGAAAGTCTAGACATACCATTTTCGATATAGGAACGAACAACACCAGCAGTATTTTCTGGTCTTAGAGTAATTGAACGATCACTTTTTTCAAAAGTGTACATTTCTTTGTTTACGATGTCAGTTGTATCGCCAACACCACGAGAAAAAAGTTCTGTAACTTCAATAATAGGAGTTCTAATTTCTTTAAATCCATATTTTGAAAAAACTTCGTCTGCTTTTTGTTCTATAAAATGCCACATTTCAATTTCTTGTGGCAAAATGTCCTTTGTTCCTTTTAAAACTTTTAATATATTAGCCATAAGTCAATTATATTATTTCAAACAGAGATGTCAATTTTATGTTATACTCAATAAAAAATAGGGGGTTTTATGAAATTATTACACACAATGATTAGAGTAAAAGATGCAGAAGCTAGTTTAAAGTTTTATACAGAACTTTTGAATATGAAGTTAGATAAAAAGAAAAGACTAGATGATTGTTGGTTATATTTTTTAACAGATGAAGATGGTACAACTCAACTTGAATTAACTTATAATGACGAAACACCAGAGGGTGGTTATGAATTAGGTTCAGGTTTTGGACATTTGGCTTTTTCTGTTGAGTCATTAGACAAATTCACAGAAAAAATGAACGAATTAGGTTATAAATACTTATACGAACCATTTGATTTAAACGGAAAAGGAACAAAAATAGCCTTTGTAAACGATCCAGATGGTTACGAAGTTGAACTTATTGAGAAAGTTATTTGGTAAAAAAGAAAGGGAACTGATTTTCAGTTCCCTATTTAATTGGATATTATTTTGAGAATATTGATTGATATCTTTCAGAAATTCTTTCTTTTATAATCTTACCTGATTCACTATCAGGTGATTCTATTAGATTTAAAGACAAAGATAAGGTATCATAAACTTTAATTTTTCCATTTATGCCACCACCTTTTTCTACATCCATATCAAACATTGATAATAATGCAGTTATTTCTTTAGCATTTAAAGTTTTACCGCCATCAACGTTAATATTATGGAATGAATTTTTAGCAGCTTGAATAAATTCAGCATCGTTTTTGTATTCCTCAGATAAAGGTGCCATTTGAGATTTTACATATTCATCTATTGTTAATTCTCCATTACCATCACCATAAGTTTTATCTAAATGTTTAATGTAAGATTGACCAAAATTTATAAATCCTTTTTTATATTCAGAATCAATACGATCAATATCGGCTTGAGTTTTGTTTGGTTTTTTAACAAGTTCTCGCCAACTATCAGGAAGAACTACGAATTGTTCTTGATAAGCAGATCTACCTGCGGTACCTGTACGAGTAGCAAAAGCTTCATAATTTTTTCCCAAACTATCTATTCCCATAATAATTCCCCATAAATATCCCTTATATTTATATAAAGTATTTTTGGATTAAAAAATTGCTTAAAATCTCAAATACAATCTTTACATATTGTAATTTATTTACTAAAAACCTGTGAGATTGTATTATTATGTAAGAATAGACATAAAACCATTCTTTCGGAGGCTAAATTGGTAGAAAGATTTTATATAAAAGGTGGAACCCCATTAAAGGGAGAAGTATTAATAGGTGGTGCTAAAAACTCTGTTTTAAAGTTAATGGCAGCAGCTATTTTAGCAAAAGGTGAATCAAAAATTTATAATGTACCTGATCTGACAGACGTTGAGATTATGCTTAGTGTAATTGCTCAATTAGGTGCAAAAACAAGTTATAACAAGGAAGAAAAATCATTAACAATTGATGCAACAGATATTACAAGTATCACTGCAAGTTATGAATTAGTAAGCAAAATGAGAGCATCTTTTATAGTATTAGGTGCTTTGGTTTCTCGTTGTAAAGAAGCAAGAGTTGCTCTTCCTGGTGGTTGTGCAATTGGCGAAAGACGAGTTGACTTCCATATTCGAGGCTTAGAATCTTTAGGAGCTAAAATTAAAATCGAAAATGGATATGTTCATGCAAAAACTAATAAACTTGTGGGAGCTGACATTTATTTAGATATCCCATCTGTTGGTGCAACAGAAAATATTATGTTAGCATCAGTTTTAGCAGAAGGTTCTACAAAAATTCAAAACGCAGCACAAGAACCTGAAATTGTTGATTTGGCGAACTTCTTAAACGCAATGGGTGCTGATGTTAATGGTGCAGGTACTTCTGAAATTATTATCAATGGTGTAAAACAAGCTGACTTACATCCAATTGAATACACAACAATCCCAGATAGAATTGAGGCTGGAACCTTTATGACAGCTATTGTTGCAACTAAGGGTAAAGGTATTATCAGAAATATTTATCCAGCACATTTAACATTCTTTACTGATAAATTATTGAAAATGGGTGCGAATATTAAACTTATCGACCCAACTTCAATGGAAGTAAGCTGTAAAAATAGATTAAATTCAATCAATTACGTAACTCAACCATATCCAGGATTTCCAACAGACTTGCAATCAATGGCGATGACACTTTTAACAACTGCAAATGGTGTTGGTATTATCACAGAAAGTTTGTATGAAAACAGATTTATGCAAGTACCTGATTTAAACAGAATGGGTGCTGATATTCACCAAGATAGAAACCACGCAATTATTAAAGGTGTAAAAAAACTTTCTGGTGCTACATTAACAGCAAGTGACTTAAGAGCTGGAGCTTCTTTGGTTGTTGCAGCGTTGATGGCTGAAGGTAATTCTGTTGTAGAAAAACTACATCATATAGATAGAGGATACGAAAATTTTGAAAATAAGATAAGATTGTTAGGAGGGAAAATAGAACGTAGAGTCGAAGAGTCCCCAACAAGCCTAACGGAGGGAATACATAATGAGTCCTACTTATAAACGTTGGTACGATCATGACCCATTATTATTAGAAGTAATTGAGCTTTTGAGAAATTATCAAACAGAACTAAGAGCTCAAGCAGAGATATTTTTGCAAAAAATCGAAGAAAAAGTTTCAAAAGAAACTATTGATAAATTTTATGCTATGGTGAAACCTGTTAATGCTAACAATCGTTGGTACGATAAGGATCCTGTGATTTCAAGAACAGTTGAAATCTTGAGAATTGTTCCACCAGAAGCTCAAAGAATTTGTGCTCAAAACTTTATTAAAACACTTAGAGAAATGGGTATTGAGTACGAAAGCCAAAACGTACAAATATAAATTCCGTAATAGTAGAAGATTAGTGTAGTAGTAAAAAAAAGAACTCTTGGGCTATCAAGAGTTCTTTTAATTTATTTAATCATTTATTGTTGTTTTCCTTTTTTAGCCATTAAAAAGATATAAAATCCAATACAGATATAATTTAATAACATATTAAACAATGAAAATATTATTAAATAGGTAAAAGATGGTGGTATTACATCAGCATTTGATAATGCTACGGTTTGAAATGCAGATATTTTTGTTGAAAGGAATATCCCTGTACAAATCCTGAAAACTTCAAATCCAAAAAATATTCTAAAGATAATATTAGATTTTGTCGGTGTGATATCGTTTAATCTTCTTTTTATTAGTGCTAATCCAGGCAAAAGATGTATTATAAAGATCCCCCATGAAAGGATTGGGAAATATGCAAATATATCAGGAGCTTGATTAGGGTTAGAAATAATTGAAAAAGGAATTGTTGCAAATGATAAAATCCCAAAAAACATATAAATTAAAAGGAAAAACAATATAAAGAAATTAAATTCTTTTCTTGTTGCAAAACTTTGATAATCTTTGAAATTTTTAAAAGCTCCAATATAATAATTAAAAACGTTCATAATACCTCCCAACACAGATGTATTATAACATTTTTAGTATATGTATGCAATAAAAAAGGTCCCTTAAAAGGACCTTTTTGCTTATGAAACTTTTACAAGTTCTCCATTTTGATTGAACGACATCATCATTTTATCTTCTGGAGAATTATGTTCAATGTATGTTGCTAAAGTTCCATTATCTCGGTAGATTGCTACTTTTTCTTGTTTTGTTGATTCATTCATTACACAAACTTCTTTTGATCCATCTGGAGCAAATGTTGTGTTTTTGAACATGTTTTCACCGAGTTTTTCTTCTACAGAATAATATTCTCCACGGTTGTGGTAAACAATATATTTTACATTATTAGGGTCTTGAGCATCTTCAATACCTGTTAATGTTCCGTTTACATCAAACGTGTGTGTAATTGAACCATTTGCAGTTTGAGTTGTAATTCTTTCAATTGCACCATTTGAATAGAATTGTTTTTGACCTTCAACTTGTTTTGGATCATAACCTAAAACATAAGGTTGTGCTGGTTGAATTTCAGTATCTGCTTGAGGATTTTTACCTGTTGTATTTTGAATTGGTTTTAATTCAAGGTGTTCCACTTGAGCAAGTTTACCATTTTTGTATGTTTCAATTTTGGATTTGTTGTTTTTTCTATCCATTATTTCAAGTTCTTGAACTTGTCCATTTTTGTCATATCTAATCATTCTAGCAGAATCTGTTACTTTGCAATTTTCTAGAATTGCAGAAGTTCCATCAGCATTTACAACAAATTTTTTCTCAAAACCATCTGGACCATAATGAGTTTCAGTAACATTTGCAAGTTTTCCTTCATAGTAGTATGTTGATTTCTTTTCTTTACCGTTTTCATCATATTCAACGATATCTGTTTCAAATGTTACTGGATTTTTTCCAGCTTCAAATTTATTATAATTTTTTTGAACTAAAACTAGTTTACCAGTTGCGTTGTTATATGTTTCGATTTCACTGATTGCATCATTTGGAGCCATAATATCAGTTTTATAAACAACAGTTGTATTATCAAAACGTCTAACAATAGCACTTAATGTTCCGTCAGCTGAAGTGATTCTTTCACCTTCCATTAAATGTACTGCTTCTGGAGATAGTACTGTTGGTAGTGTTGGTGTAATTGTCTTTGGTGTTGCTGGAGCATTATTTGTAATTGGTTGGTTGTAAGCTGCAAGAGCTTTTAAACCATCCATATTTGGATTATCCATTGGTGCATAAATTTGGCGAGGTTGAGTTGCAACTTGTTGAGGTGCCACCATTGTTGTGTTTTGTACCATTGGATTCAGATTAACTGGATTTATCATTTTCCCTACCTTTAAAATTTACATACTACACTATTATCACAAAAACTAAAAATAAAAATTAATTGCCTTTATGTTAAATAATGTAAATAGGTTAAAAATATTGATAAGTATTATATAATGTAAGATATGTTAATGATAAATGAAGACGATATTTCAAGAAATTATGAGGATTTTCGAGCAAAGGTTAAAAAAGATGTTTCTTTTGCTGTAACTGGTCTGACATCAATTTTAAGAATTTATCTTTTATCAAAAATCAAAGCATATTCAAAGAAAAAAGTTTTGTTTATAACTTCAACCGAACAAAATGCCCTAAAATATCAAAGTGATTTATTATCAGCATTTAATGTAAAATCTCAAGTTATGCCGTTTCAGAATATTTCTATGTATGAGACGGTTAGTCCAAATTTATACGACTATGCTCAACAAATCAAAATCTTACAATCAAAACCAGATATAGTTTTATGTCCTGTTAAATCATTATTGGAAAAATTTCCTCAAAGTGATTTTTTCAAAAAAAACAGTCTAAAAATAAGAATAGGTGATAGTTTAGATTTAAAAGAATTAGCTCAAAATCTTGTAAGACTTGGTTACAAAAAGTCTACAATGGTTAATGATGTTTCAGAATTTAGTATTAGAGGGGATATTGCTGATATTTTTTCCCTTGATGATAATCCAATAAGAATTGAGCTTTGGGGAGATGAAGTTGTAGATATTAGATATTTTAATAACGAAACCCAAAAATCTATTGAAAAAATAAAAGAAGTAAAAATTCTTCCTGTTTATAAGTTTTTAGTAGATGGGAAAGAAGATATAGTAAGAGATTTACAACAAAGTGAAGATGAAGTTCCCGATGAATGTTATTTTGATGGAATTGAGGTTTACCAAAACTATTTTAACGATAAATTGGTAAGTTTATTAGATTATTTTGAAGATTATATTTTAGTTTTTGATGAAACTAGTGAAATTTATTCAAAATACGAATTTGTAAATGAAAATTTTGAAAAACAATTAGAGGAAAATCTAAAATTAAGTTATATCAAAGAGTTAAAGGGCAAAAACCATTTTACTTATGAAGAGTTTTTGAGGGGGACTTCTTATTTTACAAAAATAGGGTTTAATAATTTTGTAGATGGTCAAATTGGGGATTTAATTGAATTTGACTCCCAACCATTGAGAAATTTTGAAGCTAATATTGATTTAATCTCAGATTTTATTGAAGAACACAGAGATTATAAAATTCTTATCGCAACAGATTATCCAGAACGTGTAAAAGAAATTCTAAAAGAAAAAGGAATATTTCACCCAGAATTTTCAGAAAGTACAGTTTTGGGCGGATGTATTTTAGAAGATTTTAAAACAATTATTATGACTGATAGAGAGCTGTTTAACAAACGCTCTAAAGAGGTTACAACAAGTAAAAAATCTTATTTCAAAGAAAAACCAGAATATATTGAAAATATAAATGATATTAAACCTGGGGAATTTGTCGTTCATACAATTCACGGTTTGGGGGTTTATAAGGGATTATCAAAACAAGAAATCGATGGTCAATTAAAAGATTACTTGACTATTGAATACGCAAACAAAGACCGATTACATATTCCAGCTGAACAAATAAACTTGTTATGTAGATATAGAGGTTCAGGTACAATAAAACCAAAACTTTCCAGAATGGGTGGAAAAGATTGGGAAAATACCAAAGCTAAGGTTAAAAAAGAAGTTGAAGTTGTTGCATATGACTTGTTACGACTCTATGCAAGACGTAAAATGCAACAAGGTATTCAATTCTTGCCAGATACAAATTGGCAAATCGAGATGGAAGAGGCTTTTGAGTTTGTGGAAACACCAGACCAATTGAAAGCAATTTCTCAAGTAAAATACGATATGGAATCTGAACAACCTATGGATAGGTTGATTTGTGGGGATGTTGGATTTGGAAAAACAGAAGTTGCAATGAGAGCGATTTTCAAGGCTGTAACTTCTGGTAAACAAGTGGCCGTTGTTGTACCTACAACTATTTTGGCGTTGCAACATTATCAAACAATTTCTGAAAGATTTAAACCTTTTGGTGTTGGTGTTGAGTTATTATCAAGATTTAGAACTAAAAAAGAGCAAGCACAAACTGTAAAAAATCTTGCAACAGGAACTTGTGATGTTGTTGTTGGAACTCATAGATTGTTACAAGATGGAATTGTGTTTAAAGATTTGGGACTTTTAGTTATTGATGAAGAACATAGATTTGGGGTTCGTCATAAGGAAAAATTAAAACAACTTCGAGAAAATATTGATATTCTTTCAATGTCAGCAACTCCAATCCCAAGAACGCTTTATATGTCACTATCTGGAATTAAAGATATGTCGGTAATTAATACACCACCAAAAAATAGATTACCGATTAAAACATATGTTGGTGAGTGGAATGAAAATATGGTTAAAAATGCCATAATTCACGAACTGGATAGAGAAGGACAAGTTTTCTATTTATATAATCGAGTTGAAACTATTCAAGAATTTAAAAATCAACTACAGAAGATTGTACCAAATGCACGAATAGCTATCGGGCATGGACAAATGGATGAAAAAACTTTAGAAGAAGTTATTGTTGATTTTTCAAATCAAGAGTATGACATTCTACTTGCGACAACAATTATCGAAAATGGTATTGATATTCCAAATGCTAATACAATGATTATCCATGATGCCGATAGGTTTGGTTTGGCTCAGTTGTACCAATTGAGAGGTCGTGTTGGTCGTTCTCAACGTCAGGCATATTGCTATTGTTTCTATAAAAAATGTAAGGAAATTACAACAGATGCTGTTAATAGATTGAAAGCAATTAAAGAATTTACAACACTTGGTAGTGGTTATCAAATTGCACTTCGAGATGTTGAAATTCGTGGTGTTGGTAACATTTTGGGAACAAAACAACACGGTCATATGATAAATGTTGGCTTTGATACTTATTGTGAATTGTTAGAAGAAACAGTTCAAGAACTTCAAGGTGAAAAGGTTAATAAAACAACTCCAACTATTGTCGATATTAATGTTACGGCTTATATCCCAGATGAGTGGGTAGGTTCTTCTGAACAAAAAATGATAGAGTATAAACGATTGGCTGATGTAAAATCATCTGTTGAATTAGATTATATTGTTGAAGAGTGGGTTGATAGATTTGCAAAACCACCAGAAAGTGTCGAAAACTTAATTAAATTGATCAGATTAAGACTTTCTGCAACGGAGGTTAAAATTGCTGCAATCCGTGAGGTTCAAGATTGTATAAGGATTTATACACCATATTCAAAACCAGAATGGAATATAATTCAAAAAACATTGCCACATAATCTGTCGAAAAAAATCAAATTTACACTTGCACCAAAAACCTGCCAAGAAGGTGTATCTATCTTGATTTTAGACACATCTTATGTAAATTTTAATGAAGTATTTAACATTTTGACGGATTTGTTTTATTATATATACAAAGTTAGTCACGAGTATTAAAAAGAAAGAGAGAAATGAATGAAGGCATCTAAATTATTGGTAACTTTGGCATTATCAGCAGTTTTATTTACTGGTTGTGGTGTAAAAAATCAAAACGCAATTATCAAAATTAATGACCAAGCTATCACAAAAGCAGAATATGACAAACTTATAGATAAAAATATTGGTCAATCTCCATTTGGTAAATTGGGTGATTTGAAAGGTAATAAAGACGGTTTCTTATATTTAATGATGGAACAAAATGTTATTAATCAATTGATTATCACTGAATTGTTAGATCAAGAAGCTCAAGAACGTGGTATCAAAGTTACAAACAAAGATGTTGATGAAGCTTTGAGAAAAACTATGGATCAAATGGGTGGAAGAGATCGTTTGTTAGAAGTTTTAAAAGCAAACGGTATTAGTGTAAGTGAGTTTAAAAAAGACTTAAAAGTACAAGTAAAAATGCAAAAATTAGCTACTTCTGCTGGTAAAATAGAAATATCAGATAAAGAATGTGAAAAATTCTACAAAGAAAATCCAGATAAATTCAAAAACCCAGAAATGGTTAGAGCATCACACCTTTTAATTTCTGCAAACGCTTGGCAAATTCAACAAGATTTAACTCTTAACGGAAAAAGAGAAATTCCTCAAGAAGAATTGAAAGCTCAAGTTGAAGCAAAAATGGATGCAAAAAAAGCAGAAGCTGAAAAATTAGCAAAAGAATTAAAAGCAGATAAAACAAAATTTGCAGAATATGCTAAAAAATATTCAGATGACCCAGGTTCAGCAAAACAAGGTGGAGATTTAGGTTTCTTCCCAAAAGAAGCAATGGTTCCTGAATTTTCAAAAGTAGCTTTTGAGGCTAAACCAGATACAGTTTCTGATGTTGTAAAAACTCAATTTGGTTACCACATTATCTACGTTCAAGATAGACGTGCTGCAGGTGTTACACCATATGAAAAAGCAAAATCTGGTATCAAAGATTATTTAACAACAGAAAAACAAATCAAAGCACTTGATGATTTAACTGCAGCAGCTAAAAAGAAAGCAAAAATTGAGTACATGGAAGAAAGATATAATCCTGAAGTTATTCAAAAGAAATTATCAAGACAAGTTGATGACGCAACAGGCGGACAAGCTTCTAAAGTAAAAGAAGAATTCAAAAAGAAAAATAAAAAATAAGAACCAAAAAGACCTCTTTCAAAGGGGTCTTTTTTATTGCATAAATTGAAAAAATGTGTATAATGAAAATATGAATTACCAAAAATTAAATTTGCTAAAATTCAATCATAGCTTTATTTTCGGGGGGGGGTAACCCGTTAGAGCTTGTAACGAGGCTTGTTTTAGGCTATATTGTTGATTTGTTTTGTCATCTAAGTATTAAACTGGATTGCTTCGCATTTGCTCGCAATGACGTGAATAGATGTCATTCTGATGAAAATCAGAATCTCATAATGCGACAAATAGAGTTGTCTGATTATGAGATCCTGAATCGAGTTCAGGATGACAGAATGTTTAACTGTCATTACGAGGACGAGCGTAGCGAGTCCGTAGTAATCCCCTGCAAAGAAAGTAGGTCAGGCATTGTCTGACTGTTTTTAGGCTGAATTTTTTAGCTCGATAGAATAACAAAAAATAAAAAACAAATAAAGGAGAAAGAAATGAGAAATTTATTAGATATTAAAAACATTAACAGTCATTCTGAACTTGATTCAGAATCTATCAATTTGATAAATAATAAAGAATTAGCATTAATAGATTCCGGATCGGAGTCCGGAATGACAGGGGTAAATAAAAGTAATAATAGAAGAGGTTTTACACTAGCGGAAGTATTGATTACCCTTGGTATAATAGGTGTTGTTGCTGCAATGACAATTCCTAATTTAATTGCAAATACTCGCAGTTCACAGTATCGTTCAGTGTTTAAAAAAGCAGTTTCAACTCTTTCTCAAGCCGCACGAATGAGTGAGGCTCAATATGATTTTGATTATGCTGGAATAAACGCAAAATGTGGTTCGAGTCCCGCAACTGAACATCCTGAAGAAGTCATGACAATCTGCGCAATTCTAAATGGAACATTGTCAGGTGCTACATATTTAGGTAGGGCAAATAATTTGAAACTTAGAAAAGGTTCTTCAGAACAAAATTATTCAATAACTTATACATCCCCATTACTTCTTGCAGATGGCAGTAGTTTGAACGCAGGTCACGTGTATTCTTTAGCAGATGGTACTTTATTTATTTTCCCATTAGCGCTTGGGAATACTCCGTGTACATTAGAAATAGGGAATGTGCTTCAAGATCACCACTTAACAGGCGTTTCAACTTCACTTTCAGATTGTTTTGGAGTTGTTGATGTGAATGGAGTAAATCTTCCTAATATAGAGGCAAGTTGTTCATCTGGTTCAAACTCATTAGCAGGAAATGATTGTGTTGTTAAAAATGATGCACAACATATGACAGATGTTTATGCAATAAGAATACATGATGGTATTGTTGAACCAGCAAGTGCTGCTGCTAGATATGTACTTAAAACCGCAAAATAATTTTATTTTTAGAAAAACATTAAGGAATGTAAAAGTTGTGCTGATTTTATGTTACTTTTGCCTTAATTATGGGTACATATTATATGTACACAAACCATTTTCTTTTTCTTTATTTTCTCCTACACACTAACCTTTTAAGAAACAAGCCGTTATGCGGCTATTTTTATTGGGATTTTTTAAACTTTGTAACGAATTTTGTAAACTATTAAAGTTTTTCTAAAAAAAGACGATTATATTTTTGTGATAGAGAGTAAATTTTTATGCTAAAATTAACTATAAGAGGAGCTTTATGGTTGAAAATTTAGAAGATGTTGCATTTAATATCCCTGATGGATTGTTGGATGAAATCCAACAAAATATTCAAAATATTATTAGAGATTTTGATGTTCCTGAAGAGAATAAAAATGAAGTTATAAAACAAATTAACTATATTTATACAAGAACTAAATATTTGTCTATCACAGATGAGTTAACAGGTTTGTCTAACAGAAGATGTTTTGAAACAACTTTTGAGAAAGAGTTTTTACGTGCTTCAAGATATAGTAATAAACTGACTCTTGTAATGTTTGATATTGATTATTTTAAGGCAGTAAACGATACTTTTGGTCATCAATGTGGAGATTTTGTGTTAAAACAAGTTGCAAATGCGGCATTACAAACTTTTAGAAAGACAGATACGGTTTTCCGTTATGGTGGAGAAGAATTTGCTGTAATTCTTACAGAAACTGATATTGAACAATCTATTATTCCTCTTGAAAGATTTAGAAAAACTATTCAAACATTAGGGTTGAATTATTTAGGACAACAAATAGATATCACTGTAAGTATTGGAGCTTGTCAATTAACTCCTGAAATGACAACAAAAGAAGAATTCTTACAAAAAGCTGATGAAGCTTTATATGAAGCAAAAAATTCTGGTAGAAATAAAACAATTCTTAGTAATTGTCAGTAACTTTTAGGATATTTTGGAATTTTAACCAACCTGAAACAACGTGTTGAACGTTGTCAATTCTTATAATACTTGCATTTGGTGTAACTCCAGGTTTTACCCAGTTTGCAGAGTTCGGAAGTCCACCTGCTTGTACTCCTGTTTTAACCTGAACTTTGCTTAAGAAAATATTACCAATAGAAAGTGATTTAAAGATAACCTTTTTTAGAGGTTTACTATCTGTGCAAAAATAAATTGCAGCTAAACCTTCCATAATAGTTCCTAGGCTACAAGGTCTAATGTTGTCTTTAAAAGCTCCACAATAGCTATTATTTTTATTTGTAATCTGGTCTGATAATGTCGGGATAGCCATTTGTTCAGCATACATTTTGTATGTATTTCTTTCTTCAGGGGTAACAAGATCATTTTTGAATAACTCTTCAATTGCCAGAACTGACCAATGGTCAAAAGGAATATCTAACTCCATTGATTTTCTTGATTTTATAATGTAATTAAGGGTGTTTTTTGCAGCAGTAAGCCATTTTTCTTGAGGATCAACTAGGTATAAGTGAATCCAACCAATAGCAGCTTCCGCAGGATAAAATATAGCTTCAGCTAGTTTGTTTACGATATTTTTTTCAATATCGTAGTATGCATAAACATTGCCTTCTTCGTTTTGTAATGAAAGTAAAAATTCACCTAATCCTTGTAAAACTTCCAATTCAATCTCGCCATCTTTGTATAGGTTTGCTAAGGCACAAAGGGCAACTCCAGAAGCTCCTGATTTTGCAATTGGGAATTTGATTTGCTCTTCTTCTGGAATAGAAACAACTGCATATCTACTTTCGTCTAGTTTTTTGATATATCTATCTATGAAATATTTTGATGATTTAATTCTTGATTGTTTATATTTTGTTTCTAATCCTAATTTTTCGTATAAATACATTGAATACAACACGCCAGCATGTCTTAACGCATTATATATTTCGTTTTTATGAACAATTTCAGGATCAACGTTGTTTTGATATTTAAATCTACCATCTTCCAAAATATTGCGTTCAATATAGTTCATAGAAACAGATATTTCATGGTAATATGGCAAATCTTTTGTATGCTCTTTGATATTTTTTTTCGCATCTTTATATAAGATGGAAACAAAAATTGCCACAAGAGTTAGAAATATGGTTGGAATATATGTTTCTGGAGTTGATATATCAAACATAGGATAATTATAGCAAACTAAATAAAAATAATAATAAAGCGTTTGTATGATTTTTTAATATTTTTAAAATTTGCATTTAGGGAATTTTTTCGGTAAAATTACAGTAGACAAAAGGGGATAAAATGAGAATTGAGGCTAAGAATTTAATAAAAATTTATGGTGATAGAAGAGTTGTAAACGATGTTTCTTTCAACATAAACAAAGGAGAAGTTGTATGTCTTTTAGGGCCAAACGGGGCGGGTAAAACAACCACATTTTATATGGTTGTTGGTCTTGTAAAGCCAAATATGGGAACAATTACTCTTGATGGACAAGATATTACATCTTGGCCAATGCATATGAGAGCAAGAGCGGGTATTGGATATTTACCTCAAGAAGCTTCAAGTTTTAGAAACTTATCTGTTGAAGATAACATCAAATTAGTTCTTGAGATGAATGATAAATTAACTGAATGTGAAAAAACTAAAAAATTAGAAGAATTACTTGATGAATTTGGGGTAACAAAATTACGTAAAGCCGCTTCAATTTCTTTGTCAGGTGGTGAAAGACGCCGTGTTGAATTGGCAAGAGCACTTGCAGCAAGCCCAGATTTTATTCTTTTAGATGAACCATTTACAGGTATTGACCCAATTGCTATTGGCGAAATTAAAGATAACATTAGAAAATTATCAGAAGATAAAGGTTTGGGTGTATTGATTACAGACCACAACCCAAAAGCAACACTTTCAATTACAGATAGAGCTTATGTAATCTTTGACGGTAAGATAAAAATTCAGGGTAGAAGTGATGAAGTTGCAGTTGACCCTGTGGCTAAAGAATTCTACTTAGGAAAGGATTTTACTTTATAATGAAGTTTAAATTCCCTAAGATAACTGTTTATGACAAATATATGTTTAAACAAGTAGCTATGGCGACATTGGTTGCTATTTTGCTATTTACTATCGTTTGGATTGCTCCAGAAATCTTATTAAAAACAATAAAAGGAGCATTAAGCGGTGCTTATAGTATCAAAACAGCTATTTTATTGTTAGTTTATGAGATGCCAAAAGTTTTGGATAAAGCTTTTCCTGTTGGATTGTTATTAGGAACATTATTTACTTTTGACAAATTAAGTAAAGAATCTGAACTTACGATTTTTCGTGCTGTTGGGATGTCATTCCCAAGAATTGTTGCACCTGTAGTTGTATTGAGTTTAATAATAACATTTCTATGTTTTATGACAGGAAATAAAGGTACTCCAATGGCTGCAGCAAAAACAATGGCTATTAGAGGAAGTGTTGTATCTACTCAGTATATTTACACACAGAAAGATGAAACAGGGCATCCATTAGCGGCAATTATTGTATCAAAATCTTATGGTAGAAAATTGAATAATGTAATTGTTTTGGATTTTGCAAGCCACGTATATCAAGATGTTCATCAATTACAAGATATTTATTCTGCCAAAACAGGTTATGCGTACGATGATAGATGGGAATTAGAGGATATTTCTAATTATAGAATTTCTAATGATGGTATTTATTTTGATATCAAGCATATTGATAAAATGAAAATTCTAGAAGGTGAATCTGCGAAAAATGCTTTTACTTTGATGAATTATTCAACCATGAAAGAACGTGATATTGATAATCACGACTTAAAAGAGTATGTTAAACTTCTAAAAAAAGAAGGGCTTAACGAAGAATATCATGGGACTTTAAACAAATACTTACAAAGATTTTTCCACCCATTAGTTTGTGTATTATTAGCAATTCTAGGTTGTTTATTGGGCTTTAGCAAGCCTAGAGAGCAGCGTATGGTTGGTTTTATTATTGCAATTGGTTTTATCTTTGGATACTATATAACATTACCATTTTTCGATTTATTGGCAGAAAAAGAGATTTTATCTCCGTTCATAACAGCAACTTTCCCAACAATAGCGTTCACAGTGGCAATTTGGGGATTTTATAAGACAAAGGATTTATAATATGAGAATTTTAAAATTATTATTAGTGTTTTTATTTTCAATTTTCTTTTGTGTACCTGCTATGGCAGATGATATTAAAATAGACAAAGAAAATGGAATTTATCATGTCATTTTAAAAGGTGAGAAAATCAAAAAGAAGATGAAATTTATTGCATCTGAAGATTTAATCACCAACAGAGAAGCTCATATCAAAGCAAATTCAACATTAACAATAAATGCTGGATTTTTTGATCCAAAAAATGGGAAAACAATTTCTTATATTGTAACAGATAGAATGACAGCTGCAGATCCAATGTTTAATCAAGCATTATTAGCAAATCCATTTTTTAGAAGAAATATGAATAAAATCATTGACCGCTCAGAATTTAGAATAATGCATTGTGACAGAAATAAATATGAATATGCAATTGTTGGGCACAAAGCAGAAATTCCTTTTGGTTGTGCGTTGTTAACATCAGCTCAAGGCGGTCCATTAATTCTTCCTGAATTACATTTAGAAGAAGAAGGTTTTATTGTTAGAAATAAAGAGGGTGAAGTTATAAGAGAATCTGCTTCTGTTCTACATAAAACCCCAAGAACAATCATTGGGCTTAAAGGTACTGATGAATGCCATATTCTGATTATCACAGATGAAAACCCAATGGATATGTATGAAGTCCAAAAATTATGTAAAGATTTAAAACTTGATAGAGCAATGGCTTTTGATGGTGGTGCTTCTACATCGTTAAATTATAAGAAGAAATTGGAAATTGTTTCAAAAGACGATGGTACTGGTAGAATGTTAAAATCATTCTTAGTAATCCAAGAAAAATAAAACTAATATGTATACATAAAAAAGAAAGTCTCATCGAATTGATAAGACTTATAAATATACATTTACCCCACACACATATTAACACACAAAAATTTCGTTGTCAAGTCTTGAACTTTTTTTAAAATATACTAAATATTTGCCCATTGATGATTTTGAAAAAATGGTGTAAAATACAAATATGAAGAAGGTAAGCTTACTTTTAATACTTTTAATGTTAATGATTTTACCCTGTGATGCTAAAGTCGCTTCAAAAAATAAGGTAGATGAACCTAACTCGCCAAAAATCTTTGTGTATCATATACCTGATGAAGTTGATGCTGTTGAAGAATCAAAAGGTGCTATCTCTGATGAAATAAAAGAAAGTGTACCTATTGTAAAAGCTGATATTGTTTCTGATGATGTAACTGCAGATACTTCAGGAGTTGAAGAAGAAGTAGTAGAAGATGAGATTGTATATGAGATTGATGAATCCATTTATCAGATAAATGATATGTATTCTGATGTTTTATATGGGTATGCTTCTTATGATGAAGAAGAAGCAGTTGTTTTGGATGATATGTTAGATGAATTTCACGCAATTCAAATCCAAAGACCTTATAACTATAAGGGTGGAAAATATCACGCAAATCGAAAAGATTCTCGCAAATCCGCATATTCAAAATTTAATAATATGGAATATTCAATTAACCAAGTTAAATATGATCAATCTGAAAAATTTGGTAATATTATTACAGGAACAGCATATGAAGAGAAAATTGACTATGCAGAGTTAAGACAAGTATCTAGTATTTACTCTAAATATGACACAAAGCATTATGCACTAACAACTGAGTTTTCAAAAACAGTTAACAGTACAAATGGGGATTATAATGACTATTTTTCATTCACCCCTGAAATCAAGCTAGGGCAATACTTATCTTTAAAAGAAACTGTTTCTGCAAATTTCGCAAAACATATTAAGATTGCTGAATTTTATATATCAATAAATCCTTTTGGTAAAAGAGATATAGATAGAGTTAATATTGAAATGGGTACAACTTCTATTTTTGATCAGACTAATTCATTAATAAAAAATAGAATTAAAGGGACAATAAGGTTTAAATTGTAAAAAGTTTGTCTGATATTGAAAATTCATTTATAATTGGTTAAGAGGGATTTAGTATCAATGGAAAGACAGTCTGAATTAGAAGATAAAAAACAAAAAAAAGAGAAGCGAAAACGTAGAAAAAATAGTAGAAAAACAGGTTTTTACTATTCTTTTTTCACTGTTGTATTGATTTTTTGTTTAATTCAGATTGGTTATGGTGCGATTTTAAATGTAGGGAAAATTATTTCTTACCAAGGTAAAATGTACACCCTTGAAAATCTTCTCAAAAAAGCTCAAGCAAAAAATGAAGATTTAAAAACAGAAAAAAAAGTTGTAACTTCTGATAATAGTTTGGAAGGAATAGCTAGAAACAATCTCAAAATGGCTAGTGAAGATGAAGTTTTGATTATTATTAACAAAAAAGTCGAAGAGCCTAAAAAAGAAAATAAAAAAGTAGAATTTAAGTGGTTTAAGAAAAAAGAAAAACAAAAAGAAGATAAACCAATTGACGAAATTTATATACCAAAAGAAGTTGTTGAAGAATAAGAAATAGGTAGGATTATGGAAGATACTCAAGCTATTGAATATATTAAACAAGCATTTGAACTTAAAGAATCAAAGAATTATAAGCCAGCAATAGAAATGCTTTATAAAGCTTTGGAAATAGAAAATGATAATGTAGAAATTCTATTTCAAATTGGAGAACTATATTTCCTTTTGAATAATTATTCAAGAGCAATGCAGTATTTAGAAAAATCTTCTGTATTAAATCCTAATCATTCTCCAACATTAAAATTAACAAGAACTATAAAAGAGCGTGAGGGAGATTTGGATGTTGCTTTAACAATCTCTCAAAGATTGTTTGAAATTTATCCAAGTGTAGAGAATTTAAAAGATTTAATCAAAATTCTTGTTAAACTTAAATTATTTTGTGAACTTGATACATACAAATCTTCTGAATACTTTAATTCTGAAGTAAAAATTGAGTGTGCAACAGCTTTTTATTCGAATGGTGAAAAAGATAAAGCAAAAGAACTTTTGGCTGATTGTGATGAATCTGATGAAAAAGTTTTATTACTAAATGGTAGAATTAAATTTGACGAGAATGATTTTGATACTGCAAAAGAAATTTTTACAAAAATAGGTAAAAATTCTCAAAATCCTGAAATCTTGAACTATTTAGGTTTGTTTGATTTGGAAAATATGAATTTTATTGAGGCAATAAAATGTTTTTCTAAGGCTTCAAATTTAGATAAATCAAATTCAATTTACTATTACAATTTAGGTAATGCATATTTCTATAACGGTTGGATTGACGAAGCTCAAAAGGCTTATCAAAAAGCATTATACATAAATCCAGAAAGCCTTGATTATAGATATTCTTTGGCATACTTGTACTATGATAAAAAAGATTACGCAAAAACAAAAAAAGAGATTGATGCAATTCTTGATATAAATCCTGATTATTCTCAGGCAAGAGTTTTAAAAGCTTTATTACTTGCTAATGATAAAGATTTTATCGGTGCTCAAAAAATTCTAGAGGATAATATCAAAAGAGGCAATAATGATAATTTTACAAAAAGTGCTTTAAGTAGAATTTATACAGAATTAAACATTTATGGTAAAGCAGAAGAGCTTGTTAATGAGATTATTAAAGAGAATCCTGAGAATCTTAACTATTTGAGTGATTTAGCAGAAATTCATATCAGAGAGAAAAATTATGCTAAAGCAATTGAACTTGCTGATAGAATTTTAGAAATTAACCCAAATTATATTTTAGGTAATATTTTAGGTGCAAAAACTGCCATCTTAAATGAAGATTATGATTTGGCAAAAAGTTATGCTCAGGAAGCAATTTCGCTTGATATCAACTGTTCAGAAGGCTATTATTATTTGGCTTTAGTTCGTGAAAAAACAGATGATTTAGAAGAAGCGATTGAATGTATGAAACGTGCTATTTTGTATGATTTGAACAATCCAAAATACTATACAAAAATGAGTGAATTTTATAAATCTAAAAAAGACTATAAAACAGCACTAGAATATATTGCAGAAGCTGAAAGTATTGATGATTCTGCGGAATATAAAATGATGTATTCAGAACTTGTAAAATTAAATAGAAAAAAGTAAATAATTTATAAGTTCTCAAGGGAAATTTTTGCCTTCTAACAAAACATAAATATAATACGATTATGAATATATAATCGAAAGAAGAGGGATTAAAATGAAAAATTTAATAAAAAAATTATTAGCAATATCAGTCTTTGCAGTGATAACAACAGGGATTTCTTATGCTGCACAAGCTCCAGAACTTACTGTTCCAAATCAATATCCAGCAAAATACACCCCTGAATACTTGAAAGAAATAAAACCAATTTACGAAGATGTTGGTAAAGATGAAGTATTTTATGTTGCACTCGATATGCTAAAAGATACAGAGGGTAATTTTTCTCGAAATGCAATTCTAGGTAACAATTTATCCCACAAACCAGTAAAAATCGAGTTTAGGGATTTAGGTCAAATTAACCAAGAATACGCGACTTTTGATGCGGTTGGTTGGAAAAAAGGTAAAAAACTTTTCATTTATATAAGTAACCGTCATAAAGATGCACCCGCTGGAGCTTTAGCAGCATTGTTAGCACACGAAGCTCTTCATCAGGATGAATTCAATTCGCTTGCTGAAGAAACTTATGCTTGGACAATGGAAGCTTTTGTTTGGGATGATATTTTAAAAATTTATCCAGAAAGTGATCAAGAGCACCCTCTTGTAAAAAGAGAAAACACTTTGAAAAAGCTTTTAGAAAAAGGTAATTATACTAACAAATATATTAAAAAAGCTGTAATGCAGAATACAGGTTATAAAAATTTGCCATCATATTCTCCAGGGTTTGATAGGTTATAAGATTTATAAAGATTTTTGAATAATTCTTGTTCTTAACAAGGATGTATATTGATTATAAAAAATCCTTGGTGTTAAATGAAATTATGAAAAGAAGGTTCAAAACGGTTATTTTATTTGTTGCAACAGTTTGTACATTAGTTGCGATATATGCCTTTTTTGTGACCTCTCATAACCCATTATTAGATGTTGAAGAACAAAGAATTAATACAACTCAAGTTACGCCACAGAGGTTGTTTGACCACACTTGGCAGGTTGTGAAAAACGAGTATTATGACCCAAACTTCAATGACCAGTATTGGTTAAGATGGAAAAATCATTATCGAGGAAAAATCAAAACTTTAGACGATGCTAAAGTTGCGATAGAATCAATGCTTGCGAGTTTGAATGATCCTTATTCAAGGTACTTAAACCAAGAAGAATTTGCAGAACAAAATGTCTCAATAAATTCTAAGATTTCAGGTATTGGGGTAAATATTGTTAATGATTCAGGTAAAATTCGAATCATTAGTGTTATTGAAAATACCCCAGCTCAGTTTGCTGATTTGAAGGTCAATGATATCATTATGGCGATTGATGATAGAAAAGTTAGTGGTCTTTCATTAGGGCAGGTTTCGAGTCTGGTAAAAGGGCCGATTAATACGTTTGTTAGTATTGATATTTTGCGTGATGGTGAAATCGTAAAGAAAAAAATTATTAGAAAAGAAATTTCTATAAAAACTGTAAAAAGCTCAATGGATAAAAATATTGGATATATTCAGATTTTGAGTTTTATTAGTACCTCAACTCCGAACGAATTTTTGGAGGCTTTAGAAAACACAGATAAAGCTGAAGGCTTGATAATAGATCTTCGAGGAAATACAGGAGGTCTTTTACCTAATGCGGTTTTTGTGACGAATTTATTTGTGCCAAAGGGTAAAATTGTAAGTATTGTTGGTCGTAACGGCTATCATTATGATATTATGGCACAGGATAATAATGTAAATATTGAAAAACCAGTTGTGATTTTGGTTGATGGTGCAAGTGCCAGTGCTAGTGAAATTTTTTCTGGTGCGATGAAGGATTATCATAGAGCAAAATTAGTTGGGACAAAAACTTATGGCAAAGGCATGGTACAAAAAATTATACCAATGCCAAATGAAACAGGATTGAATTTGACTATTGCGAAGTATTTGACACCAAAAGGCAAGGATATCAATAAACTTGGGATAAATCCTGATGTTGTGTTACCGCAAACAGTGGAGAATATTATTGACAAAAAAGATATCCAAATGGAGATGGCAAAGACATTAATGGAACAAATGATAAGTTCAAATGATTCATAACCTTGACATCGAATTATGTCTTGCGTATAGTATATATACGGGTGGCGACATGGCCAAGTGGTAAGGCAGAAGCCTGCAAAGCTTTTATCCCCCAGTTCGAATCTGGGTGTCGCCTTTTTTAAAAAACAAGTTCTAAAAAATATAAAAAGTCCGACTCATAGGGGTCGGATTTTTTGTATGTAATCTTCGCGAAGAATGTAAGTCAGGGCAATGCCTGACATAAAAAAAGCCACCTGTAGTCCAAATTGGAATTATGTCAGGTGGCAAGATGTAAGTTAACTTACGTTTTTCAGAATTAAGTCTGTTGTAGTTCCCAACTTTGTTTTTGGGGAAACAAAAATTCTAGATAACTTTTCAACAATTCTCTATCTTCTTGTTTTGTATTTTCAGTATCATTTATACAGAATAATTTTAGTTTTTTTGAATGTCTGTTTATTTCTCTATCCATTTTTATTGGATGTTTAAGTGTTAAATATAAATTTTCTAGTATTCTTTTTTTAGAATGAATTTTTATAAATCTAGCTGGACATTTAGATATTATATAGCTATATAAATTGATCATTATTCGCTGTGTACAATTAGATGTTCTAAATTTCGAATAACAAGTTCTTACAAATTCATTTCTAAAATTTTCGTATGTATTTTTATAATCACTTATCCTGTATGGTGTTATTGTATGTGGGAGTTCGCAGTTAAAAAGCTTATTGTATTTTTTCTTAATCAATTGTTCCGAGTAAACATTATTTGCGAAGTATAAGCACTCGTCAATTTGTATTTTTGTTAGATGATGTTTGACAAATCTATTTATAGGTTTCCCGTTAGTAGTGAAGAAATATGTTGGCGGTATCATTTTATATGCAAAAAAGTCATCACAAGAAAGTAAAAAACACTCTGATAAATTAAAGATGTTATGAATACAAGTTTCAATTGCTTCTGAGTTAAATGTTGGAAGGGCATCTGCAGGCATGATTTCTTTGTGGTTAACTATTGTGATTTTAGGATGATTTGTATCAAGCCATTTTGGGATTTGTCCATTTGTGACAATATAAATGTGATTTATCCAAGGTAGGTTTTTAGCAACTGAACGTAATGAATATTTTAACTCTTCATTATCGATAAACCTACAAGCATTTAAGACTTTATTATCTTGGTTGAGTCCTAATTTTTCTTGCCATTTTTGTTTTTCTTTTTGCCATTCAACATCATTTCCATCAACCCATAAGTATACTAAATCAATTGGAAATTTGGTTTTAAATCTATTATGTTTTATTTTTAAACCAAAAATATTAATTATTTTGTATTCATTGTTGTTGGTAATTGAAAATATTGGAGAGTAATATAAAGAAAAGATTTTTAAAAATAATTTTATGTTTGTTGAAGTTTTAAGTTTTGGAATTATATATTTTAATAATAAAAATTTAGAAGAGAATTTTTTTAAGGACTTAAATTGCCAATAAGTTCCCATAACGAAAAAATATTCTAAATTTTTCTTCATTGTATGTAATAGCTTTTGATTTTTTAAAAATGTTTTTATTTCCTCAGTTATGTAAATAAAATCTTTATAGCGATTCTCATAAGTTCTAACTGTAGAATTTTTTCGAATTCTATAATGATAAAAGGATTTATTTACATATGAAAAATTGTTAGAATATATGAAACTTTTTAGGATAAAAATAACATCTTCATAACATTTAATATTACTAAATCTTATATCATTTTCTAAAATCAAATTCCTTTTTACAAGTTTATTCCAAGAATAACAAGGAGAAACAAATAGAGACTCCATTAAAAGATTTTTTTCTATATTTTTATTGCAAGGAACGTCTAATTTTATTGTTTGTGTTGCTGATTTTGCATATTCAAAGGTTATAGGTGTCCAATTTTTATTTGTACCTTCTTGGTGTTTTTTATAATCACAAATTACAATTTCTGAATTTAGATTCTTTGCTTGGTTGTACATTTGTTCATACATTTCAAGTTCAACCCAGTCATCAGGATCAACGAAGCCTAGATATTCTCCTTGGGCATGCTCAATTCCGATGTTTCTAGCAACTCCTTGACCCTCATTTTTCTTGCTAATTATTTGAATTCTTTTATCTTTTTTCGCATATTCTTGTAATATCTCTAAAGAATTATCTGTAGAGCCATCATTAATGCAAATAATTTCAATATCTTTCAAAGTTTGGTTAACTAAGCTATCCAAGCATTTTTGTAAATATTTTTCTACATTATAAACAGGCACGATTATTGATATTTTCGGGTTTTGCATTTATATTTCCTATTCTTAATTCCAATTAATATGTTAATTTTTACCATGTATACATGTCATGAAACAACATAAAAGTCAATAAAATAATGTCAATAAATAACATTAAGTCTATACTCTTTAATACAGTACAATATTATGAGAGGTGGATATGGACGAAAAAGAGTTTAAAAAACTTTTCGGATTAAGAATAAGAGAGCTTCGAAAAGAGAAAAATCTTACACAAGAACAACTTGCAGAATTAGTCTGGCTTGATACTCAACATTTTTGTAAAATGGAAAATGGTAATCATTTTCCTTCTTTGAAAAATTTATTAAAACTTGCAGAAGTTCTTGAAGTTAATGTGTATGATTTATTTGTATATGATGCGTGTGAGGAAGAAAAAATTATTCAAAATATAAAATTCAATATTAACAAACTAAAACCAAAAGAATTAAAACTGGTTAAACATACAATATCAACCTTAATAGATTTAAGAAATTCCTAAAACGACTTGTTAGATAAAAATAATAAGTCGTTTTTCAATATATTTATCTCTATATTGACATATCTGAAATTATCATTATAACCATGCAAAATGTCCTACAAATAGATGATTTTTCGCAAATTTGTTGAGGAATTTCGTCAAATGTCCGACAATATTAATAATATTACATGTAGAGGTAGAACTATGCGTTTAAATAGTGGTATACAATTTAATGATAGTGGTTTGACCGCATCAATCAGGGCGATGCACCTTGATAGCGAGATAATTGCTGTTGCTAACGAAAATATTGGCGGGTTCGATAAAGTTGGTTATCAAAGAAAAGAAGCTGTTGTAACTTCTTTTGCTGAATATTTAGGAGTTCACGCATTATCAACAACTCGTGACGATAAGGTTGGCCGTATTGCAGTTTCAGACAAATCGTTAGATATCGCTATTGCAAATAAAGGTTATTTCCAAACGCAAACCGAAAATGGAATAAAACTTTCTCGTGATGGTCGTTTCCATATCGGTAAAGACGGAACATTATTAACATTAGAAAACGCTGAAGTTTTATCAAATGCAGGCGTTCCAATCAAGTTTCCATTCATTCCACAGGATTTGAGACAAATTAAAATCGATACAGCAGGTAAGATTACAATGTTCAATCCAGATACTCACAAGTTAACTTTAATCGGTCAAATTGGGGTAGTTGACCATAATGGAATGGTTGTAATGGAACCAAATATCAAACAAGGTTATAACGAGTATTCAAACGTTTCTTTGCAGTCAGAATTTATGGCCCTAATGCCAGTTATCAAAAATTTTGATGCCAACAGACAAATGTTTATGCTTCAAAACTCAGTTTTAGGTAAGACAATTTCTCAATTAAGTCAATAATTAAAAGAGGTTTTATAAATGCACAATCTACAAGGAATAATTTCAAAAGGTACCAATAACGCATTAGTTCAATTCGAAAGATTTGGACAAATTGCCAATAACTTGTCTAATTTCCAAACAACAGGTTATAAAGATGTTTCTTTTGAACAAATCTTGAAAGAAGATGGTTATTTGACAGGTGCTGTTAGAACAAATTACACACAAGGTTCTATCAGAATTACAAGTAACCCTTATGATGTTGCTATTGATGGAGCGGGATATATTCCTGTAGTTTCACCATCAGGCGAAGTTCAATACACAAGAGACGGTGCATTTAGACAGGGTAAAGATGGCTATTTGACAACTCGTGATGGTTGGATTGTTGGCGAAGGTATTCAAATTCCATCAAATTGTTTCAAATTCGAGATAAAACAGAATGGTGATGTTATGGCATACGATGCAAGAGGTGCTAAAGCAAGAAAAGTTGGTACAATTCCTCTTGTAAGATTTGACAATCCTGCAGGTATGGAAACAACTGATATGAACAGATTGAAACCAACAGATGAAGCAGGTGAAGCAAGACTTGTCAAAAATCACGACTGCATTAAACAAAATAACTTGGAACAATCAAACGTAAGTATTTATCGTTCAGCAACAGATTTGTTGAGATTAAATGCTTCAATGCTTGCAAGTATGCAGATGATAAAACTTGCAGACACAATGTATAACAAAGCTATCAATATCAGAGAAGCTTAATAAATAACGAAAGGTCTTTAATACAATGTATACATCACTAGACAGTATGGGTAAAGTTTCATTAATGATGGATTTGATTTCTCAAAGACAAAGAGCTTTGGGTTCAAACGTTGCTAACGTAAACACTCCAGGTTATATCAGACAAGATATTAATTTTGGACAATACTTAAGCACAATGAATAGTCCATTAGAAACAAGACTTTCTGAAAAACTAGGACCATCAGCGATTTCTATGGATAGAACAGAAGAACCTGTAAATGCTGCACACGAGCTTTTACAAATTCAGGAAAACTCAATTTTATATTCTATGGCAACAAGAAGAATGACAAACATTGTGACAGAAATGAAAACAGTAATTAACGTTGGTAAATAATAAATAAGGCGGTGAACACAAATGGGTATAATGGATACAATAGATATAGGTGCAAAAGCTCTTCAAGTACACGGAAAGAGAATTGATATCCACGCAAAAAACATTGCAAACTTGGATACTCCTAATTATGTTAGAAAAATCCCTGTGTTAACTGCAGTTGATGATGTTTCTTTCCACGGCTTGATGAATGCTATGAAAGAAGATGCTTTTGGTGTTGGAACTTTACCTTATTTACAAGGTGGGGTTAATTTTTCAGGTGTTGTAGAAGATCCAACATTAGGCCACAAAATTTATAAACCAGGACACCCTGATGCTGATGAAAATGGTTATATTAGAGCATCAAACGTAAATGCTATGGTTGATATTGCTGATGCTTTGGTTGCACAACGTGCATATGAGGCGAACTTGGCGGTTGTGAATATTTCAAAAGCAATGGCTCAAAGAGCTCTAGAAATCGGTAAATAGATTATAAATTTGTAGTGGGAAAATAATAATGCAAAATTGCATGGATAAATATAAAAATGATTTTACGATTCGTTTTGCACAATTGATGCAGGATAATTTGGCTGTTTGGAAAGAACTTCAACGCCAAAAAAGAAAAAGCTTGTACAATATAGAATCAATTGGTGAATATTTATTTGCCGCATTATTAGCTTTTATTCCTGGGAAGAGAGAAAGAGAATATAATTTAAAATTGCACTGTGTAATGTCGGTGATATTTTTTATTGGGTCAATAATTATAAATATTGGAATTAAAAATAAATCTTATCAGGATGAGATAAAAAGAACACTTTTCCCTAAATTGTTAAAAGTATTCGATAAAAACATCACATATAAATTCTGTACAATAGAACAAGAATTATTTAATGCTTCAGAATTGTTTAAAAAAGAAGTAACTAGTAAAAGTTTTGATGATTATTTTGGTGGAGTATACAATGAGGTTGAATTTTGCGTGGCAGAAGCTGATTTAGCGAATGTTGTTACACGTAAAAATCAAAAACCAGATCGAACAGAACTTTTTAAAGGTGTTGCTATGAGGTTTAAAATGAATAAGAAGATTAACTCAAGAGTTATTATTCGTTCTAAATCTTTATTCAGCCGAACTCCAAAAGGTTATGAAAAAGTTGAATTAGAATATGAAAAATTTAATAAAAAATTTAATGTTTGGGTTAAAAAATTTGAAGGTGATTGTTCTGAGCAAATCGAAGCAAGATATTTATTGAATGTTTCATTCTTAGAAAGATTTATGCAATTAAAAACAAGTTTTAAAGTTGGTCAGATGTCTTGTTCTATATACGGAGATACAATTTTAGTATTGTTAAATACAGGCAAGGATGTATTTGAGATGAATCATTTATTAGGTCGTATTGATGATATCGGGCAGTATTCAAGGTTATTTGATGAATTTGCGTCTGTTCTTTCATTCATAGATGTCTTAAACCTTGCAAGCAAGACAAAATTATAGTAATTTAAAGTTATGGACTTAAGAATTAATAGATGTAAAAAATATATCACTTGGAATATTATTTCTCTGTTGGGATATGCAGGGGTAGTGTTTGCAGTTGTATTTTTGTTTATGTTTTGGATTGCATCATCAGGGATTGGAGTAAGTTCAGATGTTAGTGAATTTTTCTATATATACATTGTTAAATATTTAGTATTACCATATATTGGCTTATATAAATTTCAGTTATTTTTAGTTGGGGTAATGCTTTTGTTATCAGTTTATGAAAACAGTTATTATATTTCAAAAGAACAATTTGGCTTGAGGTTATTTGGAAATAATGAAAAAGTTTATTCAATCGTATTTGTAACTGGTGTATGTTTAAATATTTTACCAATGTATGTATTTTTTATTTATGTGGTTTCAAACTTGATGAAATTGTTGTAGATTTATGGTAAAATAGTCTTGAGCTTGTCGATGTGACGGAATCGGTATACGTGCACGTTTGAGGGGCGTGTGGGGAAACCCGTGCGGGTTCAAGTCCCGCCATCGACACCATTTTAATAATGTTGGGTTTCACCCAACCTACGAGCTTAACGACACCATGTTTCGATATGCATATATTACTTAATTAGCTGGTTATTTTTTATAGGATGTATAATATGAATAATTTTGATAATATTGAAGATTTGAAGAAGAATTTTAATTGGGGTGCTTTTTTGCTAGGTTGGATATGGGGATTATTCAATAATTCTTATGTAACCCTAATACAAATACCAGTAATTTTTATTCCACATATAGGCCCTTGGATAGGATTCGGTTTAGCTGTTTTTTTTGGAATAAAAGGAAATGCCTGGGCTTTAGAGCATAAACAATTTAAATCAGATATAAATTTTTTAAAATATCAGAAAATTTTAACCTGTATTGGTATCCTTGTTCAGATGACCTGTATTGTATTTGTAAAAATATTATTTGAATTCTCAGCATTACATCCACCAGGATATGATTTCAGTGTAACAACTAAAATAATAAAAACAAGTCTCATTATTTTGACGATTGTATATATTGTTGTCAGTATATTCATGATAAAAATAGTTAAACAAAAATAAAATAATTAACAAGTAAAATAGGGAAATTGTTATGAATAAATTAGAGAAAGTTTTAATTATCGCAAAAGTTTTATTTTCATTATTTATTTCATATTTAGTTATTGCAAAAGGTGATGCAGGACGTTTGGTTAATATGTTTGGCTCATTTTTATCGGCTGGTAATAGTTTTTTAGGGTTGTTCAGTTTAGTTTCTCTTATGGTTTTGTATTTGATTGTTATAACTGTTGTAGTATATAGATGTCGTACATCTTTAGTTAAGATGTTTTCTTTGTATACATTAGATTTTGTGCTTGTAGCATTGAATTTGTTTGGAGGTATTTTAATCTTCAACAAAATATATGGAATGCCTATTGAAGATGCGGTTTCTAAGTTTGTGATATTAGCAACTGGTTCAACAGTTTTATACGTTTTAACAGGAGTGTTGGTACTTATCCCAATAAAGAAAAATTCGTAGATAAGTACATTACTTTTATAGAACTCAACAAAAAACTTTATGTGATATAATTTCTTATCATAGGAGTTTTGTTGTAATGCCTATAGGTTATTCAAAGGAGTTGGGAATGGATATTAAACCAAACAGACAACAGCAAAAAGCAATAGATCTTTTAGAAGGTCCAGTAATGTTATTGGCAGGTCCTGGAACAGGTAAAACATTTACGATAATTGAACGTATTAAAAATATTTTATCTAAAGGTGTTGAGCCTGAAAAGATCCTATGTTTAACCTTTACTGATGCAGCTGCAACAGAGATGAAAAAACGTATCGAAAAAGAATTAAACGTTGTTTCTTGCGGAGTACAAATTTTCACTTATCACAGTTTTTGTTGTAGCCTTATCGAAGAATTTCCTGATGATTTTGAAATCCCATCAAACTATAAAATCATTACTGATCCAATCTCAAAAGCCTTTGTTAAAGAATGTATTGACGAAATTAATCCCGTTTATTTTAGAACAGACAAAAACGATCCTTATTTTTATATCAATAAAATTAAACATAGAATCAGTACAATTAAGCAAAATCGTTTAAGTAAGAAGGATTTCTTCTTGAATTTAGAAAGAAACAACGATTGGATGCCTGAGGTTAAAAGGCTTGAAGAAATAATTGATGATGTTGAGCAAGGCAGAAACAAAAGATATAAAAAACCACCATATGACAAGCGTGATGATGCTTTGAAAAAAGTTGAACAAGCAAAAGAACTTTGGACATTCTACGAGCTTTATCAAAGCAAATTAAATGCTCAAAGATACCTCGATTTTAACGATATGATTAATATGGTATTAGAAAGATTTGAGGCAAATCAATCATTTTTGCACGATATTGCAAATCGTTATGAATACATTATGGTTGATGAATACCAAGATACAAACAAATCTCAAAACGAAATTGTTTTTGCACTTTCTCATGCCTCAGAAACTGAAAATGTATTTGTTGTAGGGGATGATGATCAGATTATTTATCGTTTTCAGGGGGCAAAACTTGATACTATTGAAAAATATTTGAAAGAGTTTCCTAAGACAAGAATTATTTGTCTGACAGAAAATATGCGTTCAACTCAAAGTATTCTTGATGCCGCAAGAGGTGTAATTGCTCAAGATCCATTGAGCTTGGTTAATTCACATAGTTTTGTGGATGATGAAGGTAATCCAATCAACAAAAATCTAACGGCAAAAAACGAAGAAGTTATTGCTAAAGACAAGCCTGTAAGATTTTACAAATATGCGGATATGATGATGGAACAATTGGAAATTGTTAAAGAAATAGAAGCACTTGTAAATTCTGAGGATTGTCCAAAAGATAAAGATACTGGTGAGAAAAAGTATTCTGAAATTGCAATACTTACCCGCTCAAATGCTGAAGCAGAAGCGTTTGCCGAATTATTAAAGCTAAGAAATATTCCATATGAATTGAAAGATGGAAAAGATATTTTCACAATTCCAGCGGTTAATATGTTGTATTTCTACGCTCAATTCTTAATAAATCCTGAAATGTATTCGCATCGTATTTTTGAACTTCTTATGTCAAAACCATTTGATGTTCATCCAAAAGATTATCAGGTGTTATATCAAGAAGTTTCTAAGGGTAAAACTTTTATCGAAGTTTTGAGAAATATTGATAAAAGTAAATTCATCGAGCCTGAAAAGTTTGAAAACTTTTTAAATACTTATGATTATTTATCTGAATACAAAACAAAAGAAAATATAAAAAATACAATTCTTGAAATAGGTTCAAAAACAGGTATTTTTGATTATTACTTAAATACTGGTATTAATCGTACTGAAAATATTGCTGGTATCAAGAAGTTTATTGATGAAGCTGTTGGATTTTCAGAAATCTTTAAAACAGGATTTATTGAAATATTTTTCGAATATTTGCAATCCATTTTAGATGATGATGAAAAGATTTGTACAGATAAAGCTCCAGTTACTTTAAATGCTGTTCAATTATGCACTTATCATGGTTCAAAAGGTCGTGAATTTGAATATGTTTATCTTCCAACTCTTGAAACAAAAAAATGGGAAAGTAGTTCAAAATCAGTAAGAGCAGAAATTCCGCTTGATGAATCAGAATACAAGACTGATGATGAATTAAAAAATGAGGTTAAACCATCAGATATGACAAAACTCTTGTATGTTGCAATGACTCGTGCAAAACATACATTAAGAATGTCTTATCCTGAAAAAAGCGGTACAAGTCCTAAAAAGCCGACAAAATATGTTGTGGCAATTCAAGATATGCTTGAAAAAGAACCAGAAGCGTTTGAATATGATGAAAATTCATATTGGATGCAGGTGAATGAACTTATCTTGAAAAGCGAATATGATTATAAAAAAGAATTTTGCGAAATGATTGATGCAAAATTAAAAGATCGTAAATTCTCACCATCGGCTATAAATACATATCTAAAATGTCCACGACAATATTTATATGAAAAGATTTTAGGCTTAAAAGTAAAAGATGGTAATCCGAACTTTGCAAGTTATGGTAGTGCAGTGCACAAGGCTTGCGAAAGTGCGATGAAGTTTTTAGCTGATAACAAAACTCACCCAGATAAGGCTCAATTTATAAAATGGTTTAAGGATGAACTTGCGACTTTGCCAATGGAATCGTATGAGCAACGTCAGATTTTTGAGGGTCGAGGCGAAAAAGCTCTTGATGATTATTACTGCCAAGTGCTAAATACTGTTCCATCTCAGTTGGTTGCTCAAGAATTTCCTATTAGCTATGTTTTTGAAGATGGCACTGAGTTTTATGGAATTATAGATAGAATAGATGTGTGCGAAGATGGTACAATCGCAATCTATGACTATAAAACAGGTAATAATAAAAACTCTTCAATCAAAATAGATGGAGATCACGAAGATTACTATAACCAAATGGCTTGGTACAAGTATATTTATGAAAAATCAACAGGGAAAAAAGTTTCTGTTACAAAATTCCTTTATCCAGAAGATTTTCAATCTAAAAATAATGGTGTAAATTATACTGATGACGAGATTGCGGACGCAGTTGAAAAATTTAAAAATGCAGTCGCAGACATCAAGGCTCATAAATTTGAACCTACTTTTAAAGATAGTGCTTGTAAATATTGCCCATATCAAGACTTTTGTTGTATGAATGTAATTTAGTATAAATATTAAATTATTTACCTAGATTTGGTCATGTTGTATCATGTTGATATGAAGAAAATGTTTGCGACGGTTTTATTATTGGCATGTGGTGTTTGTGTGGCAAATTCTGATGAGTTTGTTCCTGATTTTGATGCTATGAAAGTTCTTCGTTGTGAGTTTGTGGAAACTATCTATAATCAAGACGGTAGCGAAGTTTCTCAAAGCGATTTGTTTAGAATTTATAGTTTGGAAGAAGAATATAAACGCATTTATCTTCGTCGAGAACCGATTTCTGAGGTGTCATATTTTGAAGCGGATAAAATTATGTTTAGACATCAATCTATGACTGATGATTATATTTCAATATCAAATGCTATAATCAACCGTCAAACTGGTGAATATACTTCAACTTCTCAAATGACTTATGATAATCCTGTTTTTGGTGTCAGAACGGCTAAAGCAATTGGAACTTGCCGAGCTTTGAATTAATATTTTTATTAACAATGTGGCAATTTTCTTGTGGAAAAATCCTTTATTAATATATAGGGGAATAATAAACACATGGATAAAGTTCTAAAAGGTCAAATTGGCACTGAAGTTCTTGATGGCGTGTTTTCAGTAAAGAAAAACGTTGCAGATAGTCTTGCGGATTTGTCTTGCAAAAAATCTACAAAACCAAGAACTTTATCTTCTCATATAAGTTATTTGAATAGAGCAAAAGCTTATAAAACAGGTATTTCATCAATCTGTGTTGGTGCAGTTTCAATTAATGATGACATATCTGACAAATTGACTTGCCAAATAGTAACTGAGCTTGCAAAAGCAATCGACAAAAACGAAGTTCTGGAAGTTAAACGAATTAAAGAAAAATATAAAAATACAAAAGAATTGGTGAAAGCCAAAGACTTTTTGAACAAAAAGTGTAAAGAAGTTTGGGATGTTTTTGAAGCTAAAAATACCAAACTCACCCCTCCTTATGAAGCAATGAAAGCGTTAGGGATTACAAATCAGCCATCTTTAGAAACATTGTTAGCCGATAGTTTAAAATACTACGAAAAAGACAATGGCTCAACAACAGTCGATGTAATCTTATCCATTTTAGCAAATGAGAACATTAATTACACATTTGAAGATGTTTATGAATATTTGAAAAAGAACAATCAAAAAGAAAAATACAAATATAACTTAATCACAGTGTCATATTTAGCAACAAAATTAGAATATGATGAAATGAAACTTGGTGATTTAGGAATAGAACAAAATATTGTTAAAAAATTATTCAAATCTCTCTCTGTAAAAGATAAAATTAAGTGTATTTGGAAAAATTTCAATACACTAAAGTATTGTTATGGTATTTAAGGTAAGGTAAAAAGTTGGGCGGGTTGGAAATTTCCAACCCGCCCTTATTATATTTTTTAAAAATTAACCAATAACTGGAGCTACAAAAGTTCTTGTTGCGAGATCTTTGTCTAGTAACAATAATGCTTTTTTATCTTCACCGATTAATTTTAATGTAGCTAGAACACCACCAACATTTGCTTCTTCTTCAACTTGTTCTTTCACGTACCAGTCTAAGAAAGATAATGCAGCTCTATCACGAACTTCTTCAGCAACATCCATTAGTGCATTAATTCTTGATGTTACATATTCTTCGTGTTCAAGAACTTGTTCAAAGATTTCTAATGGAGTAGAACCTTTGATTTCAGGTTTGTCGATAGCTTCTAGGGTTACTTGAGCATTGCGTTCGTGTACATAATCAAACATACCCATAGCGTGAGCTCTTTCTTCTTGAACTTGAACATCGAACCAGTTTACAAAACCTGGCAAGTTCATATCCGCAAAAATTGCTTTCATACCTAAGTATAGGTATTCTGAGTATAATTCTTTATTGATTTGGTCATTAAATGCTGCTTCTAATTTTTTATCTAACATAATATGCCTCCTTTTTACATGCTTTCAACGATTGCTTTTGCAAGATTTTTTAACTCTTCTCTTTTTTCTGATTTTACCGCAGATTTGATAGAAACGCCACTAGTAATAAATTCAGTATTTTTAATTTGAGATAAAAGTTCTGTCATAAGTCTGCCAGCTTGTGGTGCCCAAGAACCATTTTCAATAACGGCAACTTTGCGGTTTTGAATGTTGTGAGCAACGATATCGTGGATTAAGTTTTCCATTTCAACAAAAATACCATTATTGTATGTAGTTGATGCAAACACAATGTGAGAGTATTTGAACATATCTGATACAACGTAAGATGAATGTGTTACAGAAACGTCAAACATTTTGATATCTTTTACGCCTAATTCTGCTAATTCGCCAGCTAAGATTTCTGCTGCATTTTGAGTTCCACCATAAACTGATGCGTAAGCTATCATTACAGAATTAATTTCTGGAGTATAAGTTGACCATTTTTGGTATAGGTCAATAAATTTGTCTAAATCTTTTCTCCAAACGTAACCATGAAGTGGGCAAATCATATTGACTTCAATGCTAGAAACTTTTTTAAGTAGCATTTGAACTTGTGGACCGTATTTACCAACAATATTTGTATAGTAACGTCTTGCTTCGTTTAAATATCTATTTTCCCAATTAACTTCATCAGCAAAAATGTTACCATCAATTGCACCAAATGACCCAAATGCATCAGCCGAGAAAAGAATTTTATCAGTTGCATCGTAAGTTACCATAACTTCAGGCCAGTGAACCATTGGTGCCATTAAAAATGTTAAATTATGCTTACCTGTATTTAAAACATCACCCTCATTTACAATTTGGAATTGTTCCTCAGAAAGTTCAAAATCAAAGAATTGTTCCATCATTGTTTTGATTTTTGTGTTACAAACAATTTTTACTTCTGGATATTTTGCCAAAATTGTCGGAATTTCTGCACAATGATCTGGTTCCATATGGTTAATAATCAAATAATCAAGTTTTCTACCATCTAATACGTGAGCCACGTTTTCCATAAATTGGTGGGTAACGGCTTTATCTACAGTATCAAGCAAAACTGTCTTATTATCTAATAAAATATATGAATTGTATGAAACACCTTGTGGTGCGTGATATACCCCTTCAAAAAGTGCTATTCTTCTATCATTTGCACCTACCCAAAATAGATTTTCTGTTATTTTTTTTATGTTATACATGACTTTCTTTTCTCCTATTTTCTTTAATTATAGCATAAAATGAAAATAATTATCATTTTGTAAATTATTATAAATAACCATGTGGCTAATAGAAATTTACTCTCTTGTTTATTATGCTATAAACACTGGAACTAGATATAAATGACATAGTTTTAGAGATATAGCACAAACTTTATAATATAAGTATAGTGCAAAAATGTATGAAAAAGAGAACTTAACAAATTATTTTTTTTGCCTGTGATGTATGAAAAAGCTCAGGCAATTTATTTTTGTATTTTAAGGTGCAATATTAATCATCTCTTTTGGTAAAGAATTCTAATATTTTTTCGTTATAGCGGTTGTCAACAGCACTGAATGGGAAAATCTCTCCCCCGAATTCTTTACGAACGTGAGCTAATGCACTTTGGACTTTATTTTTTGAAATACAATCCATTTTAGTTACAACAGTGATAATTGGTAAGTCATACGCCATAACCCATTCTCTCATCTGATAGTCATTTTTCTGGATTTCATGGCGTGCATCAACTAATTGAACAAGACATTTGATTTGTTCACGTTTAAGTAGGTATTCTTCTAAGTATTTTTGCCATTTGTTACGTGCTTCGTGAGAAACTTTGGCATAACCATATCCAGGTAAATCTGCAATCATAAATTCATCTGAAAAATTAAAAAAGTTGATAAGTCTAGTTTTACCTGGAACGTTAGATGTTTTTGCAAGCTTTTTATTGTTTGCAAGTCCATTGATAAATGAAGATTTTCCAACATTTGAACGGCCTAACAAAGGAAATTCTGGCAGTGTATATTCTGGACACTGACTTAATTTTTCTGCACTTATCAAAAATTTTGCATTCATATATGGTTTCATTTTGCACTCACTGCCTTTTCTTTTACTTCTTTAATTTTTTGTTTATATAGAACGGTTTGAAGTAAATTACACATTTTCTCATTATTCACAACAGTTAATTGAGTTTTATTTTTCATAAAATCAACACTGAATGAAGATTGTTTATTAAAAATGTTTGCTTCGATATTTACTATTTGAAACAGCCCCTCAGTTAAAATACTAAGAGGCTCTCTCAAAAAAGTTTCAAATGTTTTTCTTATATCGAATTTTTTCATCTGTTTTTATATTTAATCTTTGGGTGTTACCAAGATTGGGAACATCATTTACCCCTAGATCTTTTGGCTAAATACGTTGATTCTTTGTTCAACAGCAGCTTTATCAGATGCGTTAGGAGCAAGTGCTAAGTACTGAGTATAGTATTTAACAGCACCCTGATAGTTACCTTCAGCTTCATATGCTTGAGCTTTCAATTTAGCGATTGAAGGTGCATTGTGATAAAAGTCGATTGCTCTGTTACAGTATTCGATAGTTGATGCGTAGTTACCTTCTTTGTATTGACGAAGTGCAATTTCAAAGAACTCATTTGATTTCATTTCGCATAAGTTGATATAGTGAATACCATTACTTGCAATTCTGTTATCAGGGTCAACCATTAACACTTTTTGAAGAGCTTTTCTAGCTGTTCTGAATTGTTTGTGTTGAACAAGGATTTCTGCTAAGTATAATTCATCATCAACACTGTTTGCAAAGTTAATTGCATTTTCAAATGTATAAACGGCATCTCTTTCACGGCCTAGAGAAAGGTATGCTTCCCCTTTGATTACTGTGTCCATTAAGCTATTGCTAGCTGATTGAACAATGTAATTTAGGTTATCTTTAGTTAATTCCATTTGGTGTGTTAGTTTACCAAGTTTGATTTTTGCTAAGTGAAGTTTCAAATCATTTGGAGTTCTTTGAATAGCTTCATTTACATAATCATATGCTAAGTAAACATCTTTGTTAGTAGTGAAGCTACGGCTATCTGCAGTGTCTTTTGCCATTTCATAGTATGTATTAGCAAGACCAATGATAGCGTTGTTATTGTATGTAGCATCGCCTAACAATCTTGAATAGTATTCAAGAGCTTGTTGGTATTTTTTAGTTTCTAATGACATATTAGCAACTCTATAAATACCTTCTTTGTAATTTGGATTTAGAATAATTGCAGTTTTTAGTTCTTCCATAGCAAATTCATGGTCTGCACGTCTTTCATATACGCCAGCTAAGTTGATGTAAGGACGTGAATTTTCAGGTTTTACATAAATAGCTTTTTTGAAAGAATTGATAGCTGCTGGTTGGTTACCTTGTTTCAAATACAATTCACCTTGTAAGTTCCAAGCAGGAGATGAATTAGGATTGATATGCAATGAGTGGTTTAACCAAGTCAAAGCTTTTGTATAATCTCCACGTCTAGCTTCTACTTGTCCCATATGGTACATAGAAGTTGGGTTGTGTGAATTGTGTTTAATTGACTGTAGATAATATTTTTCAGCTTGGTCTAAATCGCCATCAAGCATTGCAATATTACCTAAGTTGTCATACGCTGGAGCATAGCTTGGGTTATTTTTGATAGCAACTTTGAACAATTGTTCAGCATCTTTTTTATTGCCAAGTTTTAATGTTGCAACACCCATAGCATTATAAGCTTGATAATAAGTACTATCAAGATTTACAGCTTGAACAAATGATTTGATAGCTGCATTTGATAGGTTGTTAATATTTTTGATATATTCAACGTCTGATGAAGTTTCTCTCATCAAGTAAACTAAACCTTGAGCATAATGAAGTTCAGGTTTGTTAGGGTATTTTTTCAATAATTTATCTAATTCTGCTTGTGCAGGTGCCAATTTCCATTGCTTAGCTTGTGAAATTAATTGCAAACATTTAGCGTCCAAGTCGTTAGGATTTTTCTTTAATATTTCTTTAAGACGTTGGTCAGCATCTGAATAATTGTTATATTCGATTAATCTGCTAATATCAACGTAACTTTTAGATACTTGAGCTTTTATCGGTTGAGCAGCAAACACGTTAGGTGCACAAAGAATGCATGATGTTAAAATCATTGAAGTAACTAATAATTTTTTACAATTCATGTTTTTACCTACTTTTTACCTTTATACTATTCTAAATCTTTCAAAAATATTGTATAATAGTTAACATAAAAAAGCAACAAGGTTAAGAAATGGTATTAAATGCAAACTCGAAAAAGGATTTAGAGGATTTTAAGTCTTATATTTTAGTAGAAAAAAATTTTTCAAAGCATACTGCAAAAGCTTACTATGCGGATATTTTGGCATATTTGATATGGCTAGGGGACAATCAGTGTGAGGATGTTAGCTTTTCAAAGGTTAGAGAATATTTGCATTTTATGCAGATTTTTAACTACAAAAAAACTACTGTTGCTCGTAAAATTGCCTCTATACGGACTTTTTATAGGTATTTACATAGAGAAAGAAAAGTTGAAAGTAATCCTGCGGAGAGCTTGATTTCTCCGAAACGTCCGAAGTCTTTACCTAAATTTTTAACTACTGATGAGGTCGAACAAATTTTAAGTAATATTAACATTGACACTCCTGCTGGTTATCGTAATCGTGCGATACTTGAACTATTGTGGGCAAGTGGAATGCGTGTTTCAGAATTGAGTGGATTGAATTTTGGGAATTTGAATCTTGCGAATAACGAAATTACAGTTTTTGGTAAAGGTTCAAAAGAGCGAATTATCCTTGTTACAGATAGAGCTAAATCTTATTTACAAGGGTATATTGATTTTGCTCGTCCATTGATTGCAAAAGGTTATACCCTACCTCCAATTTGCGATGACACACCTGTATTTATCAACAAAACTGGGTACAGATTGCAAACAAAAATGATTAGAAACGTAATCAATGATATTGTGGATAAGATTGAATTGCCAAAAAAAGTTACTCCACACATGTTTAGGCATAGTTTTGCAACTCATTTGATAGAAAATGGGGCGGATTTAAGGGTTGTGCAGGAACTTTTAGGACACGCAAGTATTTCAAATACTCAAATTTATACTCATATTTCTATGCAACATATGAAAGAAGTCTACGACGAAACGCACCCAAGAGCGTAATTTCAGCTATTTTCAATTGACTAGTTCGAGTAAATGTGTTAAAATTAGTATAGAGTTATTTTGGTATGGGTTATTAGGAATGAGTTTATTAAATAAAAAATTAGGATATACGTTGTCAGAAGTAATGGTTACAATTGCGTTAATTGGTTTTTTGGCAACAATGACACTTTCAACAGTTGGGGCATCTGTTCAACAAAGAACAAGATTGGCAGAATTTAGGACTGCGTATTCTAAGATGACTACTGCATTGAAAAATATTACAGTGGATACTGGAAGGCTATATTCTTGTTATTTGGCACCAACTACGGGTGAAATTTCTACATTTGGCTTAGATATTAACGGAACTCCAACAGCAACAACTACTGGATGTGAAGAAGCTGAAAAAGCTTTTGTTAGAGCAATGGGTGCAGTCCGTTTTTGTGAGTCAGATCCATTCACAGAAGGTTGTCTTCCTGTAAACTATACTACTGCAGAAAGTGGTTGTTTTACTAATTTCTCAAATTCAAAAGCTTTTGTTTTAGATAATAGTATGATTATTATAACTGATTCAAAAACCAGAGGTATTAGACAATTCGCAATTGATGCGAATGGTCGTAAGGGGCCTAATAAATGGGGACAAGATATTTTCCCATTTGCATTAAAAGCTACAGAAACAAAAACAGTATTTGGAAAAGTTTTTGTTAAGTCTATTGGTATTTTACCTCCACCGTCATCTTGTAAATATCACGTTGACACATCTGTTGGAGTAAAAGAACGCCCAGGTAGAACAACAGACGAAATGCTAAAAGAATCATCTGGTGTTAGAGTTAATTAAAGCAACCCAGCAGTTTCGTTATACATTATCATATGAAAATCAGCACTAGTCATATTCGGGTTCTGTTTCATAAATTTTTTCACGTCAAATTTTGCCAAAAATTTGTCTAATTTTTCAACAGTTTTAGGGTTTTCACGGTTTTCATCTTTCAGACGTGCAATATAGTTTTGAGTTAAGTAAATGACATCATCTTCTGTTAAAATTGGTAGGCCACCAATCTTAACTTCATCTTTTTCATCGCTTTCAAGATAGCGTTTTTCTTCGTCTTTTTGTTGATCTTGTTGTTGACGTTGTTTTTCTTGACCTGTTGAAACTGCGGATTCAATTCGTTGTCCAAAAGGATTATTTACAGAATTAAACATATGATGCCTCATTTGTTAGTAACTTGTACTATTCATATCGGCAAAATCTTCAAAAACTTTAATATTTCAACTATATAGTGGACTTTATAAGCTCATATAATAGTCTTTTAGAATTTTTGTATCAGTTTCAATGTTTGGGCTTTCGCAAACTAGGGCACCTTTTACACCAAATTCTTTTAAAGCTTTTAGCAAGTCTTTATAATTCATATCAGATTCTTCAAGGATAAGGTGTTTTTTCTCTCCCTTTTTAGTGTATTCGATTCCAGCTAAGTGAGCGTGGAAATTATTTAGGGCAAAATCACCTAATTCTGTACCGATTCTGTCTAGGATCTTGCAAAATTCATCGTAAGTATTGTATTCGCCTGCAGTTCTGGCATGAATATGTGAAAAATCAACACAAGGAAGAACTTGTTCAAATTCTTTTGAAAGTCTAATTATTTCTTCGTAATCACCCCATTGAGTTTCTTTTCCTGTTGTTTCAGGACGAATCCACATTTTTATATTGTGTTTTTTAAGTGTATCAATGATTTTTTGAGTTTGGGTTTTTACTTGTTGATAGACTGTTTCTTTGTCCCCACCCATATAAAATGCTGCGTGATAAGTTATACTGTATCCACCAAAATCTGAAGCTGCTTGAGCTGTTTCAATAATTCTTTGAACACTTGCTTCAATTTTGTCTTCTTCTTTTGAATTTAAGTTGATATAAAATGGGCCGTGTGCTGTAAAAATTAGATTTTTTTCTTGAGTTGTTTTTTTTAGAAGTGCACGGGTTTCATCAGACATTCTAACACCATGAACAAATTCAACTTCCATCCCATCAAGCCCCATCTGTTCAATAATTTCAAAAGCTTTTGGATAACCGCCTTTACCTGTAGATAAAGGCATACCAGCTGTTAAGAAATTTAGTTTATCAACTTTATAAAAATTTTGCATTATACTTTCACCTTAATCATTTCATCTAAAATTTCGCAGACATCAGCAACTAGTTTTGAACAATGTTCTTTTCTTGCACTTCCATCTAATCCCGCTGACAATACTCGACAGCAAGTTACTTTGTTTCTTTTTTTGAATTCTTCTACAAGTTTTGCAGCATTAGCTCTTGCAGAAATTTCGTTATTAAATTTATTATTTCTTCCAAAATGGTATCCTAGTATTATTTGTCCAGCTGCAACTGCTCCACACAAACAACCTGAGGACAACCCTCCAGAAAATGTTGTGGCACAAGGTAACAGTTCTTCTGGGCATAATCCCTCATCAATATATGCTTGAATGATACTTTCTGAGCAAGAATAACCATTTTTGAAATAACTTAGAGCTTTTTCTTTTATCATACTTACTAATCCTTTTTTATTTTAGTTTTTCACATAAAAATGACCGCTTGTCAAAATCTTAGTTGGGTTGTCACGTGAGTAAACTTTCATTACGTAATTACCAGTTCCGTGCATTACAATATAATCTGTAAAATAATGTTTTTGTTCATCTCTAAGTTTTACCCTTTTACCCCAAACTAAATCATAGCCTAGTCTTTCATCGCTTTCTCCTCCAAGTTTAAAAACTTGTATAAGTAAAAGTTTTGATTCTACTTGTTGTGGAAGTGTTACTAAATAGTAAATCCTCTCATTTGGTTTAAAAATATTTGTATTACTTGGCGAATTTATAGTTTCAGGGGTAAAACGATATTTGTTGAATAGAATAACAGATTTTTCCTTGTCGCAAGCACAAGTAAAAAATGCAATTAAAATCGTAATTATTGTTAAAAAGATTTTCTTCATAATTATAACTGTTGTAATTGTTTGATCTGGTCTTGAACTGTGTTAATCATCTCTTTGTCATTGTTGTATTTTGTGAATAACTTATAGTTTTTAATAGCTTCGTTAGTTTTTCCTTGAAGTTCAAGAGCTCTACCTAGTGCGTAATAAGCATATCCAAGGTTGTAATCATTATCTAATGCGATTACTTTTTCAAAACTTTTTTGAGATTCAATAAAATTGTTCTCATTTGCGTAAGCCAAGCCTAAATTAAACCATCCATCTGTATAATCAGGATTCACAATAATTGCTTTTTGGTAATAGTTTATAGCTTTTGTATTATCTTCTTTTATTTTAAATGCATTACCAAGTTTCAATAGTGTAATTTCATCACTTGGAACTAATTGTAGTGCATCTTGGTAGTTTTTGATTGCAGCATCATAATTATTATTTTTGAAGTTCTTATCACCTTCTGCGATAAATTCTTCATTTTGTTTGATTGTAATTGAAGATGCTTTAACAACAGGTTGAGGTTTTGTTTCCGCTTTAGGTTTTTCTGCAATTGCAGAAGATTTTTGTTCATCAATATCAATACTAATTGCTGGGACTGTTATTTCTTCTGTTGAGCTTGCAGGCGTTGTTGTTTTTGGCTTGTAAAGTGATGAAATAAACTCACTATATTCTGCTGAATATTGAGTTTTATCAGGGTCAAGTGCTATTGCTCTTTCATAATTTTCAGAAGCTTTTGTATTATTTCCTTGTGCTCTGTAGACTTTTGCCATTCCAAAATATGCTGAACCATCAGTAAAACCATCTTTAATTGCAGTTTTGAAGTTTGTCATAGCATTATCATAATCTTCAATTTCAAGAAGTTCATGCCCTCGTGAAACTAAAGCACTATTTAAGTTTTCTTTGATGGTTTTGTCGTTTTTAAGAACTAAAACTTCTCTATATAAACCAATTGCATCTTCGAATTTATTTGTTGCATGAAGAGCTAATGCTTTATTGTATTTTGCGGTAAAATCTTCAGGATCAACTGCTAGGATTATATCGTAATATTTGATAGCATTAGTATAATCTTTTTTGCTGTGGAAACATAAAGCAATATCTTTTTTAATCCCTAAATCTTTAGGGTCTTTCTTTTCTGCAATAGTGTAATTTTCTAAAGCTTTATCAAAGTTATTCAAATTTTTATAAACTCTAGCGATATTTTTATAGCCTTTAATATCATCTGGGTAAGCTTTTATGTACATACTGTATTGGGTAATAGCTTCAGTGTTTTTGTTCATATCAGCAAGCAAATCAGCATAATCAAGACGTACTGTATTTAAGTTTGGGATTTTAGCTAATACTACTTGATATTGTTCGTATGACATCTCATTTCGTCCAAGATCTTGATATGCTTGAGCAAGTCCAAGGTGTGCAGAATTGTTTTCTGGATCTATTTCTATCGCTTTTTCTAACATTTCAACGGCTTTTTCTGGCTCACTAATATTTAATAAGGCAAGGCCATAATCAGCAAAATTTTTAAATGAGTCAGGGTTTTTGTCATAAATTCTTTTAAATTGTTTGACAGAGTTCGAATAATCTTTAACCGCTAAATATGAAGATGCTAAATTTTCACGAGATTCTGAGTGTTGAGAATATGTGTCTAAGAAAATGTTGTAATTCTTGATTGCATTTTTGTAATCTCTCAATTGGTATTGAGCGTTTGCTATATTGTAGTAGTTGTATTTATATTCTGGAAAGATATCAAGAGCCTTTTCATATGCTTGTAGAGCTTCTTTATATTTTCCTTGAGTTTCATAAATGCTACCAATACTTATGTATACAAACGCATCGTCGGGTTTAAGTTCAATAACTTTTCTGTATATTGCAAGAGCCTTTTCAGTATTATCAGTTTCTGTATACAAGCCTGCGAGTTTTGTATAAAGCATTGCATCACCACCTGAAACTTGAATAGCTTGTTCAAGTTTTGCGATAGCTCCTTTTAAGTCTTGTTGATGTTCTGCACTACAAGCTTCTTGATATAACAAACTTGCTTCTGGAGTCAAAGCCATAGCTGGTGTTATATTAAATACTAGTGTTGAAACTAAAATACTTGTTAATAAAGACTTTTTGATATTCATAAACCCTCAATTTCTAATAGAATTTTACCATAAAAATTACACTTGTGTAAAGCTATCAGAGTATATTTTTTTGTTCAGTAAAATTGTTGCTGCTTTAATGATATTGCATTCTTCCGCACTATTTGTGTCGTATTCAATTTCTTCAAGTTCTTGGAATGAATTTATCATTTGTGCCAGTCTGATGTACAACTTATCAACGGAAGAAGTGGGCTGATTGTTCTCTAGCATTTTAAAAATTCTAACAAGTTCGGTGTCTTTTGCATCAAGAATCACAGCATCTAATCCTGCACCATATGCTAAAACTCCAAATACTTTATTTATTAGTGGTCGTAAATCTTTTGGGCAACCGTTTGAGATGTTAGATAGGCCGATAATAGTATTAACTTTAGGCTCGAAACTTTCTTTCACCATTTGGATAGTATTTAGAGCTTCTTGAGCTTGTGATTGATCAGCACAAATTGGTAAAACTAATGGGTCAAAGAAAATTTTATGGCTCTCAATACCTTTTTCCATACATTTTTCGTAGATTTCAAAAATGATTTCAAGTCGTCCATCTGCCGTTTTTGGAATTCCAGTTTCTTTAGAAAGAGCTAAAGCAACAAGATTGCAACCATACTCTATTGTTAAATCGGTTAGTTTTTCAAGCTTTTCTTCGTCTTTTGAAGTGCTATTGATGAAACAATTTTCTGGATTTTTGATTAGTTTTAATCCTTGTTCTATAGCTTCAGAATTTGTGGAATCAAGTGATATATTTTGATTTTCAATAAGTGGAATTAGCCATTCAAAAATTTTGTCAAGTTTATTCTTTGCTGGCCCAACATTGAGGTCAATGCAGTCAACATTTTGCTGAAATTTTATCAAATTTTTGACAAAATTTTCGTCTTTTTTTTCTAAAGCTTCTCTGACGGAAGCTGAAATAATATGTATGTTTTCTCCAATTATAATCATACAAAAATATTATCATAAAAATAACAAAATTTTCACAAAATTATGTTTTAATAAACAAATTATTATATAAACAAAAAATCTTAACAAAAATTTACAATGAAAACCCTTATATAGTAACAAAAAAATAAATATTCATGGTTTAGTATTGAAAATTTCATGTAAAACATGATATAATAAGACAAGGTTCTCAACTTAAAGTGTAAAAGGAGTAGGTTCTATGTCAACATCAATCTCTGAAAAAGAAATCAAAAAAGTGAAATCAAAATTCACTGATGAATTCGAGAATTACTTAAAGAAACAATGTGCAAAAACAACATTTAATGGTACTGAGCTAGAATCATTCTCTTGGTATAAAAAAGTGTTGGGTTTGATGTAAACACAAAGACAGAATAAAAAGAGCCAGTCCAAAAGACTGGCTTTTTTAACGTTATAAAGAGCTGAATTTACCCTCTTTTACGTTTATCTCGAACGATAATGACCTTTTACTTGTACCCCATCACTACGTGTATATGGTGCAATGTAAACAGCACCAGATGATTGAAGTTCATTGTTTGTTGGAATTCCAATGCTTCCCCACTGCCCCCGAATTTCTTTTTCGTGTTTAGCAAACTCTTCTCCTGAAAAACCTCCAATATCTTCTTGAGAGAATATTCGATTATCTCCAGACACTGGATTTTTGTAACCAGAATAATTTTGTTTTCTTTGAGTTATTGGGGTTATCAAACCTTGTTGAAGTTGTTCATTGATTATTTTTTCATTTTTGGAAAATTCTTCAGGTGTCATTTTTCCAATATCTTCAGGGCTAAAAATCTTGTCATATGTTGGAGTTTGTTGATTGTTTCCACGGGTTGTAACGGCTGTATTAAAGTCAAAACTTGGGATATTATTTTGAATATGACTATTTATTGTTTGACCTAATGTTGTAGTTTGTGGATTTACCCACTTGGGTGGGTTGAAATCTGATAAAAAACTCGGTATAATATTATTGGCACTCTCGATAGCACCCCGACTTGCAGTCGGGATACTGTGATCGGGAGTGTCCTTCGTTATATAATAACGACGTTGATCTCTTTTCAAATTTTCTATATAGTGATCCCCTAGGTTACCCCTATAAACTTCATAATGGCTAACATCTGGTTTTTGATGTGGCTTTAAATTA
>JAFXHF010000002.1 GCA_017536545.1 bacterium | reverse complement strand
GTTGCTGGGATTATGACGTATATTTCATTTGATACCTTGTTGCCGCTAGCAAAAGAATATGGTAATTGGCACTTATCAATTATTGGTATAATTTCAGGAATTTTATTTATTTGGTTGAGCTTAATCCTAATAGGCTAATCTATTACTGAATTTTAACAATTTAGCGAAAACTATCGACAAATAAGTATTTTTGTTGTATGTTAGGGCTACATGCAGAAATATAAATACAAAGGAGAATAAAAATGCAAGTTATATTGAAAAAAGAAGTTCAAAACTTAGGCGAAGTAGGCGATGTAGTAAACGTTAAAGACGGTTACGCTAGAAACTTTTTATTACCTCAAGGTGTTGCTGAAGTTGCAACAGCTGGTGCTTTAGAAAATAGAGAAAAAAATATCGCTAGAATTAAAGCTAAACAAGAAAAATTACACCAAGAAGCTTTAACAAAAGCAGAAGCTATCGAAAAATTCGGTAAATTAGAATTATCTGCTAAAGCTGGTGAATCTGGTAAATTATTCGGTACAATCACAACTAAAAAATTAACTGAAGAATTACAAGCTCAAGCTGGTATCGAAGTTGATAGAAAATCAGTTTCTCTAAACGCTCCTATCAACAAAATCGGCGAATACAAAATGCTAATCAAATTAACTTCTAAAGTTAAATGTGAATTAGCAATTTCAGTTTCAGCTTCTGAAGTAGTTAAAGAATCTATCGAAGAAGTAGTTGAAGAATCTGCTGAATAGTTTTAGATATTAAAGGGAGTGTGGATGAATCAAAGTTCTAATTTAAAACTGCAAGCACTTGCGATTGGTTCACTACCTCACGATAATGTTGAAGAAGCGATGTTGTTGGTTAAAAAGGATTTTTCAGAAATTCCGTTTTTCCCACAACTTGCAAATATTAACAAAAGCGAAGACATGACGTTTCAATTTTTGGAAGGATTGCCTTCGTTTTTGTATTCTAAGCTAGAAAATTTTGCTATTGATTCAGAAAGTGATGAATTTTTTGAAGCATTAGAAGAATTTTTTATTGATTATGAAGAGATTATTTCTGACATAAGTTCAGAAAAACTTGAAAAATATGGGATTAGTGAGCAGTTTTCATCATCGTTTCCTGTTTTTGAACAAATAATCAGAGAAACTAAGCCACAGTTTGCAAAAGGTCAAATTATTGGGCCGTTTACAATGGCGTCAATATTGAATGATATAAATGGTAAAAGTGCGTTGTATGATGATACATTGAGAGAAGTTGTTGTAAAACTTTTAACTCTAAAGGTTTTGTGGCAAATTAAACGTATAAAATCTGCAAATCCAGACACTACACCAATTATTTTTATGGATGAACCATCAGTTTCACAATTAGGGACATCTGCTTATTTGACAATTTCGGAAGACGAAGTTGTTGATATGCTTAGTGAAATAAGTGATATTATCAAAGAAAATGGTGGGATAAGTGCAATTCATTGTTGCGGAAAATGTGATTGGTCGATTCCGATTAAATCAGGTGTAGATATTATAAATTTTGATGCTTATGCATATTCTCAACATTTGAGTTTGTACCATAAAGAGGTTGAGAAGTTCTTGCAAAAAGGTGGTAAAATCGCTTGGGGACTTGTTCCTACACTTGACAGTGTGGCTTTAGAAAAGATTACACTAGATGATTTGGTTCAAAATTTTGAAAATTCCGTTAAATATTTGACTAAAAAGGGTATTGATGAGAAACTTGTTATAGATAATTCGTTAGTAACATCATCTTGCGGGGCGGGCTCTTTGAATATTGATTTAGCTCAAAAGGCAATGGATTTAGTTTTTGGATTATCAAATGAGTTAAGGAAGAGGTTTTAGATTTGACTATTAAACTTGCAATAACAGGGAAAAGCGGTAGTGGAAAAACTACAATGGTAAAAGCATTTATGCAGATTTTTAAGGAAATGTTTCCAGAAAAATCTATTTTGCTTTTTGATAATGATCTTGCAAGTGAATTAGGTCATAGTTTTGGGTTGGATATCAGGAATACAATTTATGGTATCAGAAGTGGTAAACACGAGTACAAAACTGGAATACCTGAAGATATGTCTAAACAAGAATATATTGAATGGGCAATGGAAGATATTTTAGTATCAATTGATGATAATGTTGATATTATTGTGTCTTGGTTTGTAGGTTCAAAAGATTGTCGTTGTCCTGTGACAAAGCTTATCAATGATGCAGTACTTAAGCTAATCAACCGTTATGATTTAGTTATTTTTGACTGTGAATTTGATTTGAAATACTTAAATCAACTTGTTGATACCGAAATTGATTCGACAATTATTGTTGGTAATCCAAGTGAAGAGTCTGCACATTTAGCAAAACGTATTGAAGAATTCAGTTCAAAATATGCTGCAGGCAATCAATTGGGGGTTGTTATCAATAAGGTTAATAATAATGATATGTCATCGGTTTATGAGCTTTTGAAAAAGTATGACTTGGAAATCTTAGGTGTAATTCCTTTTGATAGCGAATTAGCACAGAACCCAATTTCTAGGGATTCAAAAGTTGTACAAGATGCAATTAAGGAATTTTATTTTAGATTAAACCTTCCACAAGCGAAGCAGTAGGTGAATAAATGGCACAGATTTTAGATGGTAAAAAGTTAAGAGAAAAACTTTTGGCAGATTTGAAACAGAAGATTGATGGGTTTCAAATAAAGCCTACTCTTGTTGTGATTTTAGTTGGTGAAAATCCTGCAAGTAAAATCTATGTGAATAATAAAAAGAAAACAGCAGAAGAACTTGGTATAAATTCTCAGGTGATAAATTATCCTGCGAATATTTCTGAAAAAGAACTTCTATCTAAAATTGAAGAATTAAATAATGATAAAAATGTTACTGCAATTTTGGTTCAACTACCTTTACCAGAACATATTTCAAAAGAAAATGTTATAAATGCTATTGCACCAGCAAAAGATGTTGATGGTTTTACACCATACAATTTTGGGAAATTATTCTCAGGAGAAGAACCAACAGTTTATCCTTGCACACCAAAAGGGATTTTATTACTTTTGGATGAATATGGTATTAAGTTAGAGGGAAAACATGTTGTTGTGGTTGGTCGTTCAAATATTGTTGGTCGCCCATTATCTCAAATGTTATTAAATAGAAATGCAACAGTAACTGTTTGTCATAGTCGTAGCAACCTAGACATAATAAAAACTGCTGATGTAGTTATTTCAGCAGTGGGAAAAAATATTATAGAAGGGGAAATGTTAAAATTGGGTTCAGTAGTTGTAGATGTCGGGATTTTCAAAGATGAGAACGGGAAGACCCGAGGAGACGTGGACTTTGAAAGTGCATCCCAAGTTGCATCGTACATCTCTCCAGTTCCAGGTGGCGTTGGTCCAATGACTATTACTTCATTGATGCTAAACACCGTTGAACTGTTTGAACAAAATCTATCGTAATTTACTATGAACCTAATAAGTTCAATGTACAGCTTGACTTGATATTGTTGTTTACCATAGTCTTTAAGCCTGAAATTTCGTTTTCAAGTGCTGTAATTTGTGATTCAATAGAGTCTTTTTCTGTTTCTAATTGATCACTTAGGTCTTGATAGTAAATAAAGTCTGCATCATTAGTACAATCATCTTCAGTAGCAGCATATTCTCTTTCGATTGCTGTCATTTGAGAAGTTGCGTAGTTTGTTTGGTTCATAATTGAAAGTAATTGAAACTGTAAAAAGTTTTTTTGTAAAGTCAATAAACTCTTTTGACTTGCTAATGCTAAAAATGCCATGTCTCGTCTCCTTATTTTTTAAAAATCTCTCAAGTATATAAAGTTTTTTTTAAAAGCCTGATTTCAACATGTTTTTCTTTTGTTACATTTGTTAACAATTGAATGTAAATATCTGTGTTAAATAGTTGCCTAGAGGGTAAATGTAATATATCATTATAGTAATGTGTAGGGAGGAATCGGGATATAATGCCGAAATTAGCAAGACAATATGATGACAGATATTATTCTGAATTTCGTGTTTCGTCTAATGTGCCAAGAACAAATGATTATAGATATGCTCGTTATGATCAGTCTGGTTCTTATTATGGGCAAACAGCTCAACCTTCCCCTGTAAGACGTAAAAGAGTAAAATCAAAAAGAAAAAAAAGTATATTAGCTCCTTTAGTTGTGTTGGGACTTCTAGCTGTTGTATTTTTCAACGCATTACCATTTTCTTTTAACAACATAACAAAGGCGATGTTTATACCAACTCCATATCAAGAAGTTCAAGCAGATATGCATGATATTGGTTTCCCAACGCATAATTATTTGTCAAATAACTGGTTTTTAGGTCAAAGAGGGTTTAGTTATTCTGCTGATGAGAAAAAAGCTCAAATGACTCCGTTACACGAAAATGTTAAAATGCCGGTTCTAACACAATCTTTGATGAACTTAATGGAAAATTATAAGTCTGTTAAACCTGCTGTATTTGTCTGGGATTATGATACACAGAATTATGTTGATATAAATGCTTCTGAAATTTATGCAACAGCAAGTATTATAAAAATTCCAGTTTTGATTGATGTATTCAAGTCAATTGAAGCTGGTCAAATGTCGTTAGAAGATACAATTCCATTAACAGAATATTATAGAACAGAGGGTTCTGGCAGTTTGCAATTCAGAGCTCACAATTCTGAATATACAATTGATGAGTTGGCAAATCGTATGATTACAGAGTCTGACAATTCTGCAACTAATATGTTGATGGCAAAAGTTGGTTCTATGACCGATGTAAACCAATCTATCAGAGATTGGGGGTTGAAAGATACATACGTGCAGACTTGGCTTCCAGATTTGACTGGTACTAATAAAACGACTGCTCGTGATATGGCTACTATGCTTTATAATATTGATGAAAATGATAAATTTTTATCTCCTGAATCCAGAGCGAAAATTTTAAATTACATGGGTCATGTTCATAATAATCGTTTAATTCATGCTGGGTTAGGCCCTGGGGCTGTATTTTTACATAAAACTGGTGATATTGGCAAAATGCTTGGCGATGCGGGAATTGTAATTGCTCCAAATGGCAAAAAATATATTGTTGTTATTTTAGCAAATCGTCCTCATAATTCTATTGCTGGAAAAGAATTTATTGTAAAAGCATCTGAAATTATTTATAACTATATGGTAAAATAGTTTACAGTTATGGATATATTTTATATAAATAAAAGCGAATTTTTAAAATCTATTAACAGAGAAAGTTTGGAATATTTTTCTGACGGTAGAGAATATTCATCTGAAGAAAAATATTTTGAACATCTTTGTGGTTTGTTTTTGGTGAATTTTATTGCTAAATCTGTGTATGAAATTGATAATATTGAAATTGAGAGAGTAGGTAAAAAGCCGTTTCTAAAAGGCAGAGAATTGTTTTTTAGTATTTCTCACTCAAAAGATATTATTGCAGTTGTGTTTAATAATAGCAATGTAGGGCTTGATATTGAATTCATTCAAAATAGACCAAATTTTGAAGCAATAATGGAACGTTTTGGTAAAAAGGTAGATAATCCAACACCAGAAGATTTTTATAAGTTCTGGACGTTTTATGAAGCTGAATACAAGTTAGATACTGAGGTTAAATCTGTGTTTAGCTCAAAAATAGAAAATGATTATATGCTTACTTGCGTGTCTGATGATCCATTAGTTAGTACTTTTGTAGTCAAAAAAATGGTTTTGGATGGTGAAAATATTAATTTACAAAACGAGTTTGAAGTTTTAGATAAATGTCAATTTATTTTATCTGTTGAATAATTATCATATTTTTGGGATAGTATAAACAAGGTTAATTTATTAATAAGGGAGAAAAATATGGATATCAAAGCCGTGATTTTGGCAGCTGGTAAGGGTACAAGGATGAAATCTGAAACTACGCCTAAAGTTTTACATGAAATTATGGGTAAAACATTGTTAGGATATGTTATGGATAATGTGAAAAATTTTGTGTCTGAACAGTTTGTAATTGTTGGACACCACGCAGAAGCTGTTGAAAAATTTGTTCAAAATAATTATGAAAATTCAAAAACGGTTTTACAATCACCACAATTGGGAACAGGTCATGCGGTTTCTATGGTTTGCCCAAGTTTAGAAAATTTTGACGGTTTGGTGTTGATTTTATGTGGAGATACTCCTTTAGTTAGAGAAGAAACATTGAAAGCATTTGTTGAATATCACAAATCTAGCAGTTCTGATTTAACAGTAATGAGTACAATTTTTGAAAATCCTACAAATTACGGCAGAATTATTAGAGAAGAAGATAATTCTCTAAAATGTATTGTTGAAGAAAAGGATGCAACCGTAGAACAAAAAGCTGTAAAAGAAGTTAATGCTGGGATTTATTGTTTAAATTGGGCAAAATTCAAAGCATCTTTTGGACAGTTACAAAGTAATAATGCTCAGGGTGAATATTATTTAACAGATATTATTTCTTGGGGTAAGGCTCAAGGTTTGAGTGTTAATGCCTATATTTTAGACAACAGTGATGAAATTTACGGTATCAATTCACGTTTAAATTTGGCAGAAGCAACAAAAATGATGAATCGTCGTAACTTAGAAAGATATATGGTTGAGGGGGTTACAATTGTTGATCCTGATTCAACTTGGATTAGTGAAGATACTGAAATTGGTCAAGATACAATAATTTATCCTGCGACTTATATTGAGGGTAAAAATAAAATCGGTAAAAATTGTAAAATCGGGCCTTGTGCACACTTAAGAGGTGGTGTTGAAGTTTGTGATAATGTAAAAGTTGGTAATTTTGTAGAAGTTAAAAAGGCAAAGATATCTTCAAATACAAATGTTGGACACCTATCTTACATTGGGGATGCTGAGTTGGGTGAAAATGTTAATATTGGAGCAGGTACAATTACTGCTAATTATAACCCACTAACAAAAACTAAATCAAAAACAATTATTGCAGATAATGTAAAAATCGGTTCTAATTCTGTTCTTGTTGCACCTGTAGAAATTCAAGAGGGAGCAAATGTTGGTGCTGGTGGAATTATTACAAAAACGATACCAAAATGGGCTTTAGCGATTACTCGCTCACCATTAAAAGTCCTTGAAAACTGGGTAAAAAAACAATTGAGTAATTAAACTAAAAAGGAGCTTAAAAGCTCCTTTTTTCGTTTACAAATTTACTTCTTCCATTGTGTACATAGTGTATTGAACTGTTGCAGGGATTTTTCCATCGCCACCTTTCACAAATAATAGTGGGAATAAGAAAAACCAACCAACATGAGCCCAATATCTGCCTTCACCTTTGTCCTTTACATTTCCACGAAGTGGAATTGGGTCACTATCACTAGTCATCAATTGAAAATTTGTTAATTCCATTTCTCCAGGAATTCCTAAGATAAAATTGTTTTTTAATCTTGCCACTTGTGCCGTTACTTCTGTCCCTTGTTTTACAACAACATTCCCGTTCACTTTAACTGGTTGAGCTACTTCAAATGTTACTGTTTCACCTTGCTTTAAGTTATCAGCATTTAGTTCTTGGACTGGTTTCACAGGAATAGCTTTTCCTTCTGGTAAAATAATAGCTGATGCTTGTAAGCTAATAAATGATAAACATAATACTAAACTAATAATCTTTTTCATATTCTTACCTCCAAAAACTAAATTATATAAAATTTTTCATTATTTTTCTATCTAGCCATTTGACTATATTTTATTGTCTATGCTTTATCAATCAGTATTCATATGTATGAACTATTGTATTGAATAAAAGTTGTAATATCAACATATAGTTCATAAATATGAACAAGTATGAAGTTATGACTAATAAAGAGTTTAACAAGTTAATTTGCCAAAGAATTTTATCGTTGCGTAAGGAACGAAAATTGACGCTTGAACAATTAGCATATCAAAGTGGAATATCAAAAGGTGGTTTAAGCGAAATTGAAAGAAATATGAAAGAACCTAGAGCTTATACTATTTTAAAAATTTGTACAGGCTTAGGAATTACAATGAATGAGTTTTTTGAATTCGAAGAATTAGATGAATTTACAAATAATTTGTAATTTAGAGTTGTTGTTTCACAACTTTTAATACTTTACTTTTTTTCTTCAAGGTTTATCATAGTACTAAGGGAGATTAAGAGAAATGTATAATCCGAAATCGTCGATAGCAGAAGAGTTTATAAATCATGAAGAAGTTTTGGCATCTTTAGAATATGCTGAGGCTAATAAAAATAATGTTGAATTAATTGATAAAATTCTAGAAAAAGCAAGATTAGGAAAAGGCTTATCGCATAGAGAAGCGGCGGTTTTACTAGACTGTGAAATTGAAGAAAAAAATCAAGAAATTTTTGAACTTGCGAAAAAGATTAAACAGGATTATTACGGAAACAGAATTGTTCTTTTTGCTCCGTTATATTTATCAAATTACTGTGTGAATGGTTGTGTATATTGTCCATACCATGTGACAAATACAACAATCCCACGTAAAAAAATGACTCAAGAAGAAATCAAAGAAGAAGTTATTGCTCTTCAAGATATGGGACATAAGCGTTTGGCTATTGAAACAGGTGAAGATCCTATTAATAGTCCAATTGAATACGTTTTAGAGTCATTAAAAACTATTTATTCTATTCATCACAAAAATGGTGCAATCAGACGTGCAAACGTTAACATTGCAGCGACTACTGTTGAAAATTATAGAAAACTAAAAGAAGCAGGTATTGGAACTTATATTTTATTCCAAGAAACTTATAATAAAGAAACTTACGAAAGACTTCACCCAACAGGGCCAAAACATAATTACAAATACCACACAGAAGCTATGGATAGAGCTATGCAAGGTGGTATTGATGATGTTGGTTTGGGTGTATTGTTTGGTTTAGAGCTATACAGATACGAATTTTCAGCACTTTTAATGCATGCTGAACACTTAGAAGCTGTATTTGGTGTTGGACCTCATACAATCTCAGTTCCTCGTATCAGACGTGCGGATGATATTGACCCAAGTAAGTTTGATAATGGTATCGATGATGATACTTTTGCAAAAATCGTTGCATGTATTAGAATTGCTGTTCCATATACAGGCATGATTATTTCAACTCGTGAATCTAAAAAATGTAGAGAAAGAGTTTTAGAACTTGGGGTTTCTCAAATTAGTGGCGGGTCAAAAACAAGTGTTGGTGGTTATGCTCACCCAGAAGAAGAATCTGAAGAAGATACCGCTCAATTTGAAGTTGAAGATAGAAGAACTCTAGATGAAATTTTAAAATGGCTTATGGAACTTGGTTATGTGCCTAGTTTCTGTACTGCTTGCTACCGTGAAGGCAGAGTTGGCGATAGATTTATGGAAATGTGTAAGGATAAACAAATCCACAATTTCTGTCATCCAAACGCTATTATGACATTGAAAGAATACTTGGAAGATTATGCTTCTGCTGAAACAAAAAAAGTTGGGGAAGAGCTAATCCAAAAAGAATTGCATATGCTAAAAAATAAAAAAGTGGAATGTATTGTTGAGCAAAACCTTGAAAAAATAGAACAAGGTGAGCGTGACTTCCGTTTTTAGGCGTGTTATGGTATCATCAGGGTATGAATTTTGAAGAAAAAACATTAAATTCTAAGGTCGTTTATGATGGTAAGGTTATTACCGTAATTAAAGATGATGTTGAAGTTGCTGATGGTCACAAATCTTTTCGTGAAGTGATATTGCACAGTGGCGGAGTTGTGGTTGTTGCCTTGAAAGATGCTGAAACCATTTTGCTTGTAAAACAATATCGTTATCCATTGAAAGAAGTTGTATTAGAGCTTCCTGCAGGGAAACTTGAAATCGGGGAAGATCCTAACGAGGCTTGCAAAAGAGAACTAGAAGAAGAAACAGGTTATAGAGCAAAAACTTGGAAATCTCTAGGTTACATCAATACAACCCCTGGGATTTGTACGGAAAAATTATATTTATACTTGGCATCTAATTTAGAGTTTGTTGGTGAACATCCTGATGAGGGTGAAATTATCAAATGTTATGAATATAAATTAGCTGATGTTTTTGAGATGATTCAGTATGGTAAAATAAATGATGCAAAAACAATTTGTGCATTATCAAGGGCTTTTTGCAAAGGATTTTAATTATGATTAAGATGATTGCGACAGATATTGACGGAACAATTTTTGAGTGGGGTAAAGGTTTTAGTCCTGCAGTTATGGATTGTATGGCAAAATTGAAAAAAGCTGGTGTAAAAGTTGTTCTGGTAACAGGAAGAATGCATCGTTCAGCTTTGCATGCTGCAAATGAGCTTAATCTCGGGACTCCTGTTATTTCTTATCAAGGAGCATTGATTAAAGATTGTGATAACAAAACTTTATTTCAAAAAACTTTACCTGTTGATTATGCAAAAAATCTTATAAAATGGGCTCGAGAAAATAAAGTTCATATAAATCTATACTTGGATGATAATTTATTTGTTGAAGAAGATAATGAGATTATAAAATTTTATACAGATGGGAAACATATTCCATATACTGTTTGCAATTTCGATGATTTAGAAATTAAAGATGTTAATAAAATTCTTGCAATTGATATAAAAGATGCTGATAGAGTTACAGGTTGGGTCGATGAACTTAAAAAAGTTTATCCTGATTTGTATATTGTAAAATCAACGCCATATTTTTGCGAAATTTGTTCAGGTGAAGCTAAAAAATCACTTGGAGTTGAGCATTTATGCAAAATGTGGGGTTTGAAAAAAGAAGAGATTTTGACTATCGGCGATCAGAATAATGACATTGATTTAGTTCAAGCTGGTGGTATTGGGGTTTCTATGGGAAATGGAACACCTGAATTGAAGGCTTGTGCTGATTATATTACTGATACTGTTGAAAATGATGGTTTTGTGAAAGCTGTTGAGAAATTTGTTTTAATTGAGGGGTAAATTTTATATTCCTGTATTTCCACATTTAGGACAAATAGGTTCTTCGGATTTTTTGCCCCAGAATGAGTAGCCACAATTGTTGCAGTAATATTTTTTTCTAAAGAATATAAAATAGTAAAAAAGACCTGAGCCAATAGCACTAACAATTAGTGCAGCTAATCCTAAGCCAATAAATAGGAAACCTGTTTTTACGTCAAAGTAATAATAAAATGGTAAACCTTCTGGCAGTTCATATTGAGTAGGTTGTTCTACAGTTTCTACTATTTGTCGTTTAACAAATACGCTATTCAAGTTGTTATTTGCAATTTTCATAGTCAGATTATAACATATATTAGAAAATATGTTATAATATAAAAAATGGAGTTTGAAAAATGTATAGAATTGGCATTGGATATGATATTCATAAATTAATCGAAGGCAGAGATTTAATTATTGGTGGAGTAAAAATTACCCACGAAATGGGGCTTTTGGGTCATTCTGATGCTGACGTTTTAATTCATGCATTAATTGATGCGATGCTTGGAGCGTTAGCATTAGATGATATTGGTACACTTTTCCCTGATACAGATCCTCAATATGCGGGGATTGATAGTACGATTTTATTGAAAAAGGTTTATGAATATGTGCAAAATAAAGGTTATGCAATAGTAAATATTGACAGTAATATTATTGCTCAAGCTCCAAAAATGATGCCTTATATCCCAAAAATGAAAGAAGTTTTATGTAAAATCTTAGATGTAAAACCTGAAGATTTATCAATAAAGGCAAAAACAAAAGAAAAACTAGATGCAGTAGGTCAAAAACTTGCAATTGAAGCTAATGCAGTTGTTATGCTTCAAAAACGTATGAAAAAAATGTACTAACCTCTAAATCTGTCGTTGACATAACTCAAAATTGCACCACCGATTTCTTCGTTTGGGTCAAATAATTGGTTTGGATTATGTGGTTGCATTGAGTTTTGGATAAGCATTTTTACTAATGGGCCAAAAGCGTCTGGGACTTGGATTTTTCTGTAAATTCCAGCTAAAAAAGTTTGGATATTAGGAGATGTTGTATTATTAAATCTTGCAAAAACAGGGTACAATTTATCAATTCCTTTTGTTCCATCGTCAATCATTCTATCCATAATATAAAGAGTTTCTGTAATTTGAGCTTCATTGTTAGAATGAGCTAAAATATCTGTTAAATAAGGTAGAGCATTTTCTTTTTGTTTAACAAAATAATCGACTTCATTTTTGTCAAAGACACAATAATTTCTCTCTGGTGTTGGTAATTGGCAAGATGTACACGCATAATACGGTACTTGTTGATTTGGTGCAACAAGTTGTGGATGTTGTGGTTGATAATATTGAATAGGTTGTATCATGAGTGGATCCTGTATTTTGGTTTTATGAATAAACAAATGGAGGGCCATTTTTGATTTCAAATAAAACATTTTCAGCCATTGACTTAAGTTCTGCTTTTGATTTTTGACCGCTGTCTACTTGTTTGTAGAATTCTTCAACAAGAGGTTGAATAGCAGCATCTTTTTTAGATTTGAAATTGCGAAGTTCTGTTGAAACTAATCGTTTTTGTAAGTCTAATTCAGTTTCAGCATTAATCTTTTTCACTTGAACTTCTTTAATTGCTTCCCCTGCTAAAGTTCCACCATAACTGATTGCAGTGATACCTGTTATTCCTAAAAATAGTTGTTTGAATTGAGGATTTGCAGTATCAAGTAGCCAGTTGTAGAAAAATGCACGATAATCGTCAACAAATGAGTTGAATGCAGGTTTTGGAGTTCCATCCCCACCAATATTTGGATTTACTTTTGTTGTTGATGTGCGGATTTTTTTCAAAATTTTGTTGATGAAGATTTCTTTTTCTTCATCAGTTCCCCATTTCAAAAGTCCAACTTGTTCTCTGACAAAATCTTCAGGAGCATCAGTTGATACAAACATATGTTGAAGATTGTACTTGTCAGCTTCCATGGTTTCTGCTGTTGAATTTTTTACAATGGTTTTAATTGCGTTTTTAGCACCTTCTAAACCTTCTTGGATATTTAGTTTACTTTTTGATAAGTTTCTCAATGACAAGAATCCTAATCCAACAATACCAACAAGTGTACCAACACCTAGAATGATATTTCCTGTGCTAAATTTCTTTTCCTCTGGTTGTTTTTTATCTGAGGTGAATGGAATTGTAGAAAATCTATTTTTACCAAAATTTGGTAGAATTGGTTCATCTTCAGGTGTTATGTATTTTTCAAAATCTGTTGCGTATTTAGAAAGCATACTTCTGATAATTTGCATTTTTCCAGAGAAAGATTGAGTTTCAACTGCAACTAAATTTTCTTGTAAATTCTTTTGAATATTTGCTTCTTTACGTTTTACCCAAACATCTTTGTACCCATCAAAGAAAGTCTTACCCATAAATGCCATTGCTGAAAGCGTTAGAACTCCACTACCAGCAATAAATGTTTTTCTTCCTGGGCTTTGAATCATTTGATAGATTACTTGGAAAGTTTCATTACTTAATTGAACGTTTCTGGTTACCGCAGGAAGCCATTTTTCTTCAGCTAAGTTGCGAGCAATCTTTGCACTACGGTTTACAAACCCAGTCATTAGGGCAACTGCACCCATTACACCAAGTGCAATTGCACTTAATGGCACAAGTTTTTTATCTACAATCTTTTTATCTTCATACAATTCTGTTGGCATTGGAACATCATCAGAAATCATATAAGAATCTTTTGTGTCGCATAATGTGATGCAGTCTTTGCATTCTTTATCTTTTACAAGGTTATTAACTAACACGCCCTCTTTTGTAGAAACACTGTTTTTACGTTGAGAGTTTGTTAGATTACGTTGTTGGCGTCTGTTTTCCGCATCGTTTAACGGATTAATGTGCATCCTGTTCTATGTCCTTTTCGTCTTCTCCTTTGAGTTTTTTATACAGTTTGTGTATAAAGGTTTTTAATTCAAAGGTCCTTTTTGCTTCATCGATTTTTTTGTCTTCGTCATCGGTTTCTTGTGTTCCGAAAACAAAGAAGAGAGATTTTAGTTTCTTTTTGGTTTCAGTGAAGAATTTAGATACTTTTTCTTCCACTGCGGCTTTTAATTCGCCATATACTGCTGCTAACTTATCTGAAATTTCTGCAAATTTTTGGCTAACCATTTGTGTAAAGTTTGCGATTGTTGTTGGAAGATTTTGGATTACTGTAAGGACTCTACCAACAATTTGAGTTAGTACAAAATTTACTGGTTTCGCAATAATTGCAGGCATTGTGTTGTTAATCATTGTCGCAAATTCAACAAGTCTTTGATGTGTATTTGCGATATTTTTTTGAAAGTTAGCAAGTGCTTGTAGGTGGTTTTGTTGTGCTTGTTGAGCTTGTGCTCTAGCGTGCTTTTGTGCTCTTAGCATAGCTCCTATTGCTGCACATTGGTTGTATGACATTTCACCTACATTTCTTGGTGTGTCTCTTTTAGTAGTAGAATTCCCTCCTGCCATTCCGTTACAGATTGGGCAAGCCCCAAGCGGAAGTCCGTGTGGACATGTTCCAACTTTTGCACTATGTGGTCGTACTGCTGTTGATCCTAATGACATTAAAAAATCCTCTAGCTATTCTTAGAGGACACTTCAAGAAATTTTTTGTGTTCTATCCAAAATGCACGTGGATAAGACATTTTCTTTGAGTGTTCCGACTTTTACGGCTGCGGCGACAGTTGAAGATATTCACTTCATTTCCTCTTGTTATGATAGTAATTTAAGCATGGCTCTACGTCAAACCATGTTGGGGTTTTGAAACGATTTTGTTACATATTAAATTCTTTGATAAATTCGTTTACCCATTTGATTAATTGCGGAATTTCGTACGGCTTTGGTAAGTACAAATCAGCTCCTGTATTTAGAACCAATTCTTTGTCATGAATAATTGATGTTGCAATGATTTTTGAAGATTTAAATCTCTCTTGTTGTTTTAATTGATAACAAAGATTTAATCCATTTTTCTTTTCTAAATCTCCTGCGTCAACCAAAATTAGTGCTGGAATTTCTTCATCTTCTGGAATTGAATACTCATTTATTATTTTTGTTTGATAACCCTGAATGTCTAAAATTGTGTGAAGAAGCGTACTTAGAGCCTCGTCAGTTTCAAAAATCATAATTTTATTATTGTATTCTTTTTCTAAAATCGAGTTTTCACCAACGATTTGAGGACGTTCCATAAGATAATTTGAACGACAAGGAACATCTGCCATTGTGTGAATATGAATTAGCGAATTTAGAATTTGGGTTGTGTCTTTGTATTGAATAAATTCATTTGTGATTACACTAATTGTTGAGTGAACAAAATTTGCTCTGCGACCTGCGTATTCATCCCCTTGTAAAATCATATAACCTCTATCAAGGTCGTGTTCTGCGTAAAATTTGTTTGCAACAGAGTCAAATGCAAAGATTAAAAATCTAGCTAAACGTTCAGCTTTTAGAGTATCTGTGATTACAAAGAAAACGTTTTCTGAAATTTCACCGATATAATCGTTTTCGTTTAGTGAAGCCTTAATAATAGCACTATAGGTTTGTAATAATTTGTCAGATGCTAGTTGAGTGTAGGCTTGTTTGTAGCTTTCAAAATTTTCGATACTAATATAAAGCATTGCCCATTGGCTATCTTCAGAAAGTTTTCTTTTGATAGCTCTCATTGTATAATTTTTATTTGGTAATTCTTGTTTAGAATCTAAGTTTGATTCGTATTCACGACGAAGATGAGCGGTCATTCTAACTTTAAACTCTTCAGAATTTACAGGCTCAGAGAGAAAATCATCTGCACCGCTTTCAAGAACTTTTATTCTGTCGTTAAAATCTGCAGATTTTGACATTGCAACAATAATCGGTCGCATGTTGTAAGTTAGTGCTCGAACTTGTTTGCAAAAATCAGACAAATCATCGTCAAAACTGTCTGAAATTATTATCAAATCAGGTTCTTTATCTTGGATAAGTTTGATAGAAGTTATCAAATCTTTTGAGATAATAACTTTGTTTGTTTCAGATTCAAGAAGTTTTTTATATTTTGTAGAAAGTTCTAATCTTTTGTCGATGATAAGTGTTACTGATTGCATTTCATCCTCGCTTGTTCTTCGATATTTAATATCGGGAATTTTAGTGTGAATGTGATTTGAGCAAGTTCACTGTTATTTTCTAAGGGTGCAGATTCAACAGAAATTTCGCCTCTCATTTTTTCAACAAGGCTTTTTGTGATGTATAATCCTAGTCCACTTCCTTGAACTTTTCTTGTTAGAGGATTATCAATTCTTGCAAATTTTGTGAAAATCTTTTCGTAATCTTCTTG
>JAFXHF010000007.1 GCA_017536545.1 bacterium | reverse complement strand
GCGCTGTCAGTATCAGTATCAGTATCAGTATCAGTGTCTGTATCTGTATCAGTATCAGTATCAGTATCAGTGTCTGTATCTGTATCAGTATCAGTATCAGTATCTGAGTCGCTATCTGTATCTATTGGTTCATCAGGCATTTCTAATGGTGTATCGTCTGCGATATTGTCATCATCATCAACATCTGAATCTTCACCATTGAATGTTCCGTCACCATCACCTTCTGGGTAATAGTAATTACGTTCGTGTTCGTCGTGCTCAATACCTTCAACGTCATCTGGTCTTACAGCGTGTCCTGTAGGGATTTCAGATGCACCTTTTACTTTATTTGTAGATGGGTCTATTTCTTTAGTAAAACCGTCTTTATTAAAGTGGGCTGCAATACCATTAGCATAAATATTATCAGCTGTGATATCTAAAACACCGTTATCTAGAACTGCGTTTTTAACAACAACTGAAGAGTTTGCATATGCATAGTAACCGTCAACCATAACTCCATCTGGTCTGTTGAATTTATTGATATCAAGAGCTTTTAGAGTTACTTTGTTTGGTAATACTTCTTTTCTGTGGTCATCATTACTATAACCGCCATCAAAAACGTAGCCATCGTGTCTTTCGCCGAAGTAATCAGCTGGGTTAACTGATTGGTCGTCGATATGACCCAAGTTATCGATAGTTAGGTTTGTACCACGAGTAATTACTTGGATATTACCTTCAGCAGTTATGTTCTTAATGTGAGTATTTCCACCAAACTCAATATCAATATCGCCTTCACGAGCGATAATATTGCAAGCTTCGTTAGTAACATTCTTTTCATCATCAAGAGCTTTTAAGTAGATGCTTTCGTTTGCAAGTGCATCCATTGAACCACCGATTTGGTTGAATGTAACTTTATTATCTTTTTGACCGATGTTACCGTTAGCAATCAATGAAATTGACTTACCTTCGATGTTTGCTTTTGTTTCATCAGTAGAAGCGTTAATCATATTGTAACGAGGACCGTTGTTGTCGTAACCAAAGTCATCGTCAACAGTTAAGATTACTCGTCCATCAGCTTTGATAGCATCAATATTCATATCGGAATCAATCGCTGCATAATTGATAACTAAATCTTCAGGTTTCATTGGATCAGTGCTAGTTGTTGTAGCATTTACTTTACCTTTAATATTAGCGTTGATTGATTTTGTGAAATCACGTGAACCGTCAGCTTTTGGGCCAACACCTGTACACCCAGAACCTTGGCAAGCTGTTTGTTGAACACCAAGACCGATTGTTCCATCTGTTACGTTCATATTTAGGTTTCCGCCAGCGTTTAGTAAAGTTTTTTCAACACCGTAGTTAAGGATGTTGCCATCTACAACTACAATATTAATATCTCTTTCTGCTGAAACGTATTTGTTGTTATCTGTGTTATCACCGATTACAACGTTTGAATTTTTGTTATCAATATTTACGTCTTGCCCAGCTTTTATTAAGCCTTTAACATTTACGCCATTTGTACCAATGTTTGTAATGTTAATATCGTCAGATGAACGAACAACAGCTGTACTGTTAATATCAATACCACCATTGTTGTTAATCAAGTTTACATTATTGTTCACACCAGCAATATCTCCGTTAATTTCGAAGTTTTCGCCGTTGTTTGTCATTGTAAGTTCAGCATTCTCAGTGTCAACACTGCCATTTACTTTTAATATACCTGCATTGTTGGTGATTGTTGTTTCGCCAGATAGATTAGTATCAGTATTATAGTTTTCAACTCGACCATCAATATTTAAACCTCCAATACCTTCATTTAATATAGTCAAGTTTCCTGATGTCGCAATTAGTGCCTCATCAAGAATATCTAAGCCTCCAGCAGCTAAGTTTGTAATTGATGTGTTTCCGTCAGAGTTGATGTTACCAGAAATGGTTAGAGCTTCCATATTTGCATTTCTTGCATTAGCCATTTCAGAGCCACCTGCAATACCGTTTTGAATACTCAAATCTCCAGTATGGTTAATTGTGCCTGAGATATTCATTCCTAGTGTACCAGTATTGTTGATAGTTGTTGTGCCAGTTGTATCAATGTTACCAGAAATGTTTAAGCCAGAGTTTGCGTCAACAGTGTAAGATGCTGGGTTTCCATCTTCATCTGTGTAGTTAATTGTAGCTTCTGCAGGTACGTTGAAAATTTGTGTTGTACCATTATTTTTAACATTTCCAGAAATATCGATTCCGCCCCAGTTGCTATTTACGTTTACTGTACCATTAGCGTTGCTAATATCTCCAGAAATATTGATACCATTAGCTCCTGAGTTTTTAATTGTTATGTTACCATCACCAAAGTTCTTTAAGTTTCCAGCGATGTTAATGCCTGTGTTTTCTGCAAGTTGTCCAGATTGGATATAGATGTTTCCATTATCACTAGCAAATGTATTTGCACTGTTCATGTTATCGGTATTAACAAGTTGGTTAAATAATGTTTCTGCTTGATTATGAGTTGTTAGTGCTGCCAGTTTAGTTTCGTTTACACCTGCAACTATTGAACCAGTTTGACCAACTGTTACATTACCACCTTTAAGTTCAACGTCGTTTGCTGCAATAACTTTACCGTTGATTGTAATTGTTTTTGCTGCATTATTAGACATTGTGATAGAATTCAAGTTTGCACTTGGGTTTGCTTTGTATTTTTCATAAACGGCATTTGTTGGTGTGTATACTCCTAGAGAGCCTACATTAAGTACGCCTGAAGCTCCTACAACCATACCGTTTGGAGAAATAAAGATTGCTTTACCATTGTAAAAACTTCCATTTCTCATTGAATTAACCAAACCATTTATGCTAATTTGATTGTCAACAAGGTTAACAAATGTATTAACATCTGTATCACCGTATTTAAATATTAAATTAGCGATGTCATTTTGATCTAGAACAAAATCTTGGTATTTTCTATAGCCAATATCAGTGCCGTTAATTATAGCACTAGGGTTAATGTTATAAACTCCATTATTACCAGTTACACCAGTAATCTCTGAAGCAACAACAGACATCATCATTGTTTGATGTGACAAGAACATTGCAGTAATTGCTGCTGCAACTATCCTTTTCGGTCTTTTGCTGTTTCTCATATTAAATCCTTTCATAACGTTATGTTTTAATTTATCGATAAATAGTTTAGAATGGTTATTATTCTATCAAGAGCACACGAGAAAATCCCTTTTTATTACGTTTTTTTAAGGCATGACTCACATGTCTCGATAATTAATAAACGCTCGAAAAAATTTAAAGTTGCTATTAATGTAGCATATGTTAAGTTTTGTTACTTGGCTAAATTTATGAATTTACGACAAGCTGTAAAGTATATCAAATAGAAGGTTACAAGTAAAATTGCTATTTGAGTTACTCCAGTAATGCTTGTGCCGTATATTTTAAGTGCATACCAAACTCCAGATGTTGGTATTAATGCTGTGATTATACGTAGTATCATCGTTCCTGGGAAGTATACATTTAAGTTTGGAATGATGATAATCATACTCAATAAGCAATATAGGAAATTAGCTGAAAATGTAGCTATACCAACACCAATAAGTCCAAATTTTGGTATTAGGGCAAAAGTTAATCCAACTCCTATTATTCCTGAAATAAGCTTGATTATGAATTCAATATGAGTTTTATTCGCTAAATGATACTGTAATGTTGTATAATCGGTCATTGCAAGGAAGAATACACCATAAGAAAAGAAAGGTACAAGTTGGCTTGCTTCATACATTTTAGGGTTTTTGATGAAGACGTGTGCAACATCTATACTGTACAATGACATAACTGTAACTAGCGGCAATGCCACTAAAATATAGTATCCTAAGAACTTTGTAATTATTGGACGAACATCTACTTTACCTTCATATAAGTTAATAATTCTAGGAATTGCAGCAACCGTAATCATTGCAAATAAAGGCATTAAAATCGGTAAAGTTATACTATAACCTACTCCAACAAGTGCTGTTTGTGAAAAATCACTGATACTCTTCATTATAAGAGTGTTACTTTTGGTTATAATCCAAGCACTGAGTGATGTTGCAGCAAGTGGAATTCCATATTTTATTATTGGTAAAATAAATCTCCATTCGATTTTTTGAAATTTAAAAACCTTGAGAATTTCACTTTGATAGAGTAATAATATATCGATTAGTGATATAGATACACCCATCCCTAATAAGATTGAAGCTGCACCCATGTTGAAACATTTCGCAAAACATACGGCCATAAATATAGTTGCAAATTGGTTTAGAATAGTTGCAACGGTATATGAAATTGATTTAAGTTGAGCTCTTAAAAGTTGTGATAAAAGTGCTCTTATTGCAACTGGAATGATTAAAAATAGTACAGCTAAGAAATACTTGAATGGTATTTCAAATAACGAGTATAAACTGTTTCTGAATATGAATGCAATTGTAAACATTAAAACTATATTGATTGTTAAAATAGTTACAAGTGTTGAGAGGTATTTTGGTAAATCATCAACAATTTGGTGTTTTCTGAAAAACCTTAAACCAGATAATCCCACCCAATCAGAAAAGATTATGCAAAGGAATGAAAGCATTGCAATAGAAATTGTATACAAACCATATTGTTCTTGTGAAAATAAGCTTGTGTAAATTGGAACTGCAATCATATTTCCAAACATCCCGCAAAGTTTTGATGGGGCATATTTTAACATATCAGTAAATATGCCTTTTACCTCTTTTTCTTCTAATTCTTTATTTTCAATATATTCCATTGTTTACCTTTCTTTAGTCTAAAATTTCTCCGAATAAATCGTATTCGTCTGCACTTGTTATTTTTACATCTTCGATATCACCAGGGACAACTTGTCTAGTTGATGAAGCGTAAACAACTCCATCAATTTCTGGAGCATCGTATTCTGAACGCATAATGATTACGCCATCATCAGTAAAGCCTTCAACGATACATTTTAGAGTCTTTCCAATGCGACTCTGATTGTTTTCTAATGAAATTTGTTGTTGTAATTCCATAAGTCTATTTCTGCGTTCTTTTTTTACTTTTGCAGTTAAATGACCTTTTAGTTTATATGAATAAGTGTTTTTCTCTTTTGAGTATTCAAAAGCACCCATTCTGTCGAAACGAACATCTTTAACAAAATTATACAGATGTTCAAATTCTTCATTGGTTTCCCCTGGATAACCAACTACTAAAGATGTTCTAACGGAAACACCAGGGATTTTCTTTCTAAGCTTTTCTACAAGCTTTCTGTAGTCCATTACGGGTCTTCTCATGGATTCCAAAACTCTTGGATGAGAATGTTGTAAAGGTATGTCTACGTATTTTACAACTTTATCTAGTTTCGCAATTGTATCTATTAGTTCATCTGTCATTTGGCTTGGGTAAGCGTACATGATACGAATCCAAGATAGGTTATCAATTTTATTTAACTCTTCTAAAAGCTGAGGTAAGGCTTGTTTACCGTATAAATCAATGCCGTAAGATGATGTATCTTGAGCAATCAGTATTATTTCTGTTACACCTTTTTTTACAAGTCCTTTAGCTTCTTTTACGATATTTTCAATTGGTCTTGATACGTATTTCCCTCTAAGGTTTGGGATAACGCAATAACCACATTTATAATTACACCCTTCACCTATTTTTAGATAAGAGCTTGCCCCCATTGTTATTTGTTGTCGTTCGACATCTTCAGGGTATATATATTTTGGTTTTTCATCAATATAGCTTTGATAATCTTTATTCTTTTCAATGTTTTTAACAACCTTTAATAAATCGTTTAGGTTTGCGGTCCCAATCATACCGGCTAATTCAGGGATAGCTTCTTTTAGCTCTTGATTGTGTTTTTGAGATAAGCATCCAGATACTATGACTTTTTTGCCCGCTTCTACCATTTCTAGTATGCTTTGTACAGATTCTTTTTCGGCATCATGGATAAAAGAACACGTATTTACGATGACAATATCAGCATCGTTGTCATCTAAAGTTACTTGATATCCTTCTTTAGTTAGAATCCCAAGCATAAGTTCTGCATCTACTAAGTTTTTTGCACAGCCATGATTTATTAGAGATATTTTCATACTTTCCCCTTTTAGTTGATTTTATCATTAATTGTAAAATTTATTCTAAATATTACGATTTATGATGTTTTTGTTATAAAATAATGCTATGAAAAAGGTTGAATTACTTGCTCCAGCAAAAAATTATGAAACTGCAATTGCAGCTATAAATAGTGGTGCAGATGCTATTTATATCGGGGCGACTAATTTTGGGGCCCGCAAGAATGCACCTAATCCATTGTCAGATATAGAAAAACTCGTTAATTATGCTCATTTGTTTAATGTGAAAATCCACGTCGTTATTAATACAATTCTTAATGATTCTGAGTTGAATGAAGCTGTAAAACTCATTCATAAGTTATATGAAATAGGTGTTGATGCTATTATAGTGCAGGATATGGGGTTGCTTAAGTTGGCGATTGAAGGTAAGCTTCCGCCTATAGAAATACACGCAAGTACTCAATGTAATAATAGAACGTTAGAAAAGGCAAAGTTCTTTGATAATTTAGGTGTTTCAAGAGTTATATTAGCTCGAGAATTATCGTTAGATACAATAGGCGAAATTTGTAATAATGTGAAATGTGAGGTTGAAACCTTTATTCATGGTGCCTTATGCGTGTCATATAGTGGTCAATGTTATTTTTCTTATGCCAATGGCGGACGTTCTGCTAATCGTGGTGAATGTGCCCAACCTTGTCGCAAGAAATATTCTCTTATAGATGAGAGTGGAAAAGTTATTTTAAAAGATAAATATTTATTATCCTTAAAAGATTTTAATGCTTCACAGTCATTGAAAAATTTAGTTGATTCGGGAGTTAAATCTTTTAAAATTGAAGGTCGTTTAAAAGACATAAATTACGTTAAAAATGTTGTTGCATACTATAATAATGAGTTGAATAAATATGCACAGAGAACATCTTCTGGTAAAGTGTATTTAGATTTTACCCCAAATCCAGATAAGACCTTTAATAGAGGTTATACAGATTATTTTCTAAATGAACGTTCGCAATGTTTTAATTTCTTATCCCCAAAATCTAGGGGTGAAAAAATAGGTAAAATTAAACGTATTTTTCATAATTACTTTGAAATTGATGCAAAATTATCTCCTCAAGATGGTTTATGTTTTATAAATAATGGCGAAATGACAGGTTTTTTAGTAAATAAAGTCGATGGAAACAAAGTTTATCCAAATAAAATGGAAGGACTTAAATCTGGCACATTATTATATAGAAACTTTGATGCTAAGTTTGAAAAACAGCTAGAAATATCGAAAACAGTGAGAAAATTAGGCATTTCTATAGAAGTAAAAGATTCTAAAATTTTAGCGATAGATGAGGATTCTAATAAGGTTGAAATTCAATTACCATTAGGTGAAGCACCTAATAATTTGCTTAAAATGAAAGAAACTTTAAAAACTCAGTTGCAAAAGACTGGTGATACAATCTTTAATTGCACTGAAATCAATGTTTTTGATGATAATATCCCATTTCTTCCTGTATCTCAAATTAATGAACTTCGTAGAGAATTATTACAATTATTAAGTAACGAAAGATTGCGAAATTATAAACGTAATCTTCAAAAACCTATTGGTTATGCTACTTATCCAGATCGAAAGATTGACTATAGAGGTAATGTTTGCAACAATGAAGCCAAAATTTTCTACGAAAACTGTAAATGTGAAGTTCTTGAGAATGCTTTAGAATCTAAAAATACTATTCCTCAGGATGTTGAGCTCATGAGAACAAAACACTGCTTAAAATTTGCGGCAGGTTTATGTGGTCAACCCAGCAAAAAATTATATTTAGTTGACGTAAAAGGCAAAAAATATCCGCTAAAATTTGATTGTAAAAATTGCGAGATGGTTGTATTGAATCCTTAATTATTTGATTAGAGTTTGAATTTCTTTGAAATTAGGATGTTTTGCAGTTTTTAACCATTCAAATAATGCTATTTCAACGCAGGTTATTTTAGCCCCGTATTGTTGTAATAGCTCTAAGCCTGTTTTGTATTCTTTTTTATTACGGCTTGCACAAGCATCTTTTACAACATAAACTTCAAAACCTTCCGAAATTAAATCTGCGGCAGTTTGTAGTACGCAAATATGTGTTTCAATTCCACAAATAACAATTTGTTTTTTCCCAAGATCTTTAAGTCTTTCTATTTCGTTTTTGAAATTCGGCTCAATAAATGCTGAAAATGAAGTTTTTTCGATAGTTGTTATTGTGTCTGAGAGTGCATTTTTGACGTTAACAACTGTTGCTCCTAATCCTTGTGGATATTGTTCAGTTACTATTGTTGGTATATTGAGAATTCTTGTTGTATTAGCTAATTTAGCTGTATTTTGAGCAACTTCTTCGCCGTATTTTGAAGCTGATACAAGTCTATCTTGTACATCGATAATTACTAATACACTATCATCAATATTAAGCATCTTCAGTTCCTTTCGCAAAAGCTGTTTGCTTGTATTCATCTTTTAGTTTTTTCAGTAAAGATGTTAAAAGTTTATTTGTCATATCCTTTAATGGAATTTCCATTTTTGTATTTTCAGCACTATCTAATCCGCTGTGTGTGATTTCTATTTTGAATTTTGCATAGCCATTATATCTAATAGTTAATTCACTATGAATAAGCTCATTTTTAAGGCTAAATACACACTCTACATTATTTGCATACTGACTTACAGATGTGTTTGCAAGTTTAGTTTCAAATTCTTTTTGATGTCTAAAAAATATTGGCGTTATAACGTTATTTAATTTTTTATCAAAAATTGTTTTAAATAGTTTAAAATCTTTCTTTTTGCTAAATGTTTCATCGTCATCAAGCCAAGCGTTATTTGGTACAATATTATCTTCAATACAGGCTAACATTGTATTATTTTTAATTGTTGCAACTAGGCCGTCTTGGGCATTTTTATCAAGTGTTTCAAATGAATTATTGCCAATCTTTGCAAGACCAGCTCTTACTTTAAAATCGTCTCCCATTTTTTCTTGTATTTTGTTGATTAGATCTTTTGTTCCGTCAACATCGATATTTGGGATAATCATATAATACGTTCCAGCCTTACCAACTGCAATAATATCGTCCATTCTTACGCTTGATTTTATGGCTAAGGCTAATCGGTTTGTTGATATTTTTGTTTTTGTACTGTCATCAAGTGTTATGATGCCGAAAATCCCATTTTGAATTTTTAAATTATCAGCAAGCTCGTAAAAAACTTCTTTTAAGTGTTTGTATTGATACAGCCCTGTTTTACTGTCTATAACTCCTTGTTGGTATAGAAATTTTTCATTACGGTTTGAAATATCTTTTATTGTTCTAATTTTGAAGCAGTTAACAGTTTTAATAAGCATATCGTATTCGTCTGATTCCATTGTAAAGTAGTCAAATATACCGCTATCGTATGCTTTTAATATCAACCTTGGATTTGGTGAATTTAATAATAACAATATTTCTGTGTCATTCTTAACTTCTTTGATTGTAGAAATAAGCTTTAAAGTATAATCGTCATCATCAGTTTCGTGTAAAAGAACAACGCTATATAGTGAGTTTTCTAGCATTTTTTTTACACTTTTAACATTGCAAACGCTAATACTGTCACTTTCTCTTAGCAGAATCAATTTTTCTAAAACGGATTTTGCTACTTCTTCGTAATCTGTTACAAGCAATATATTGTTGTTATCTATCATTAGTGATTATACCTGCAAATGTTTTTTGATACACCAGAAGCTTCCAACAGCTCCAAATAGTATGCTCATACTAAACATTATTATTAATACTATATTTTGAGCATTAGATGGTGATGGAACCATAAAGAATTTGTGAATGTTTGCTAATCCATTTTGTACGTATCCTAAAGGTAACATTGCAAGTAGTGAACCTGTAAAGCCATAAAATGCACCTTGCATTATAAATGGGAAACGAATATACCAGTTGCTTACACCCATCAATCTCATAATTTCAATTTCTTCTTTTCTTGATTGAATAACAAGTTGAATGGTATTGTTAATAATGGTTATTGTTAATAATGCCATAATCCCAATTACAACAAGAGTTATCGTTTTTACGACATGGTTAACTAATTCAATTTTTGCTGCTAAGTCTTTTGCATAACTCATATCTTCAACTGCAGGAATTGTTTTAATGCTATCAAATACAGCTTGTAAGTGTTCTGGTTTGTCAACTTTTACGTGTAATGTGTCAGGAAGTGGGTTATCTATATTTGGTAAGCTCATTTCAGATTTTAATTTTGCCCACGATTCTGATTTAGGGATAATTGTAATTTTTTCAACGTGTTTAATTTTTTGTAATTCTTGTTTAACACTTCTTGATTCAACGCTATCTTTTAGATACACAGAAATTTCAAGTGCACTTCCAAGTTCTTTTGAAAAAGATGAAATTGATAGAGCAGTTCTAAAACAAGTACCAAAAATCGTTAGAATTGCTGCCATTGTTGTAATTATAACAACATTCACCCAGCCTGTTCTAATGATATCGCCAAGTGTTTCAATTCCTAGTCTATATAATATTCTTAATTCGCATAACCAATCTTTTGGTATATGTTTTTTTACGTTTGATCTAAGATTTCTATTCATAAGTACCTGCTTGTATGTCTCTTACTATTTCACCTTGGTCAAGTGTAATAACACGTTTTCTAAAGTAATCAACCATCGCATTATCGTGTGTTGACACAATGACAGTAATACCTCTTTGGTTAATTTGATCAAGGATTTGCATGATTTCCATTGAGTTTTTAGGGTCTAAGTTACCTGTAGGTTCATCAGCAATCAATAATGGTGGACCATTAACGATTGCTCTAGCAATCCCTACCCTTTGTTGTTCACCACCTGATAACTCTGTAGGTTTAGCTTTACGTTTGTCATAAAGTCCAACGATTTTTAAAGCACCATTTACCCTAGCATTAATTTCTTTACTACTAATTCCTAATGTCTTGATTACGTAAGCTACATTATCAAAAACTGTTTGGTTTTGTAGTAGTTTATAATCTTGGAAAACAATCCCCATGCATCTTCTAAGGTTAGGGATTTTTTCGCTAGATATATTGGCAATATTCAATCCGCCGATAGAAATTGTTCCGCTTGTAGCTTTTTCTTCCGAATAAAGAAGTTTCATTAGAGTAGATTTACCAGCACCTGAAGCTCCAACAATAAATACAAACTCTCCAGAATGAATTTCTAAACTAACATTTTTTAATGCATAGTGGTTATTTTTATATCTTTTGGTAACGTTTTGAAAAGTTATCATTATATATTTCCTTGTTCTTGTTCTTTTTTATACATAGTACGGATACGTTTTGCTAAAGTTTTTGAATCTAATCCGTAGTATTCAATAAGTTGGTCAGATTTACCGCTTTGACCGAATTCATCATGAATTCCTACTCTATAAACTTTTGTAGGATATCTGCTAGCTAATGTTTCACAAATTGCAGATCCTAAACCTCCAATAATTGAATGATTTTCAACTGTAACTGCAAATTTCGTTTTCTTAACACTATCAATTACAGTTTGATAGTCTAAAGGTTTTACCACAGGTACGTTTATAACTTCTACAGATATGCCTTCAGCTTTTAGTTCTTCTGCTGCAAGCAATACTTCTGCTAAAGTTTCACCATTTGTGAATACTGAAACATCTGTACCTTCTTCAAGTACTACTGCTTTGTGAATATTAAAATGGTAATGTTCATCAAAAATATCAGGAACATTGCATCTTGAAATTCGGATGTACATAGGACCGTCATGTAAAGATGCATATTTTATAGCTTCTTCACATTCTCTAGAGTCTGCAGGTACAATTACTGTCATGTGTGGAATATTTCTCATCAAAGAAATATCTTCTAGAGCTTGGTGAGTTGCACCGTCTTCGCCTACAGTAACACCTCCATGAGTTCCTACAATTTTTACATTAAAGTTTGGATAGCAAATGGCATTTCTAATTTGATCATAAGTTCTACCAGTTGCAAACATCGCAAAACTCGCAACAAATGGGATTTTTCCTTCTGAGGCTAAACCTGCAGCTGTAGCTATCATGTCTTGTTCTGCAATACCAGAGTTAAAAAATCTGTCTGGGAATTTGTTACCAAACATTTGGGTTTGAGTTGAGCATGCCAAATCTGCGTCCATGACTACAACTCGTTCATTTAACTCTCCAATTTCTGTTAATGTTTTACCAAACGCTTTTCTAATTGAACTTGTTTTTGTTTTGTCTATATTCATCTATATCCTCAAAGTATATCTGGATTTTGACCGTCTACTATATCCTAACAACCTCAATTTTACCATAAAAATAAAATTCTTTCCAGTTAATTTGCCTACTTGGATAATAGTTGCTGGAAATTCAATAATAGTAAGTGTTTTTGATTTTTGTGTGAAGTTTTGTTAAAAAAATGGCTATTTTTGGCAATAATTTACCTTTACGGTTATTTAAACGGTAGAATGGTAAAAGACTCAATTTTATAAGGAAAGGAAAAATTATGAATCAAATTCCATGTGTACCAATGATGAATCCGTATATGGTACAACAACAGACAACTTATATGCCTGTACCCCAACCACAAAAATTAAATGCAGTAAACATCGAAATTAATAATCCGACTGTAGGTACTCAAGGTGTAGGTCAGCAATGTCAAGGACAATATGCTCAACCAACTTTACCTTTGTATAATTACCCACAAGCTCCGGTTTATACATATCCACAAGCACCGGCTCAACAACCAGCGTATTACCCACCATACGTTTGTCAGCCAATGCCACAAGCTGTTCCACAAATTCCAGCAGCTCCACAAGTTGCAACATTACCAGCAGCACCTCAAGTAGCTCCTGTTCCTGCAGCTCCTCAAGTAGCAGTTGTTCCTCAAGCTCCTGTTGCTCCAGCTCCTGCAGAAGTTCCAGTTGCACCTCAAGTAGTGGTAGTTCCTGCTCCTCAAGTGGTTCCAGCTCAAACTAACATCAACGCTCCTCAACCAGTAGCAGTTGAAGTTAAACCAGAAGCTCCAGTTACTCCTGAACCTGCTGTTACAGTAGCACCTGAAGCAAAACCAGAAGTTGTACCTTCTGAAACAATTACTCCTCAAGTTGATTTGAATTCATTTATCGCAAAATTAACAAATGCTGATTTTGATGTTCAAGCAGCTGGTATGGAAGAAATTGCTAATATGGTAAAAGTAGCTCCAGATAAAGCAACTGAATTAGTTGATACAAAAGTATTCGATTCTTTAACAAATATCATCAATTTTGACTCTTCAGCATTAGCTGGCCCAACTGCAGAACAAGTTGCAGCTAGAGAAAAAATTATGACTGGTAAAGAAGTAACTGAAGCAGAACAAGCTTTAGCAAATACTATCACTCCAAAAGAACAAGCTGAAAGAAATAAAAGCTATGCATTATTCACAGTAGCTATTATGCAAAAGCTTTACGGAGATGAAGTAGCTCGTTTGTCTAACCAAACAGTGCCTCTAACAGAATTACCAGGTGCTATCACAGTGGTTGACAACTTAAAAGACAACCCTAACCCAATGGTTAGAGCATCAGCTATCGAAGCGTTAAGCTACATCCAAAATCCAGCATACAAAAAAGATTTAACAACTGTATTCTCAATCGCTCAAAACGATCAAGATCCAGGCGTAGCTGAAACTGCTAAGTTAGCTCTTGAAAGATTAAATCAAGTATAAGATTTGATTTATAAAAACAAAATTCCTTTCTTTAAATAAAATAAAGCCCCTGAAAAGGGGCTTTATTTTTATCTAAGTTGGTTAAACTTGAGCTTTTTCTTTATATGATTCTGGAATTGGTGCACAATTTTCATAATTTGCCAATTCAGAAATTTGTTTTGACCATTCATAGACGATTACATCATCATCTAGTTCCCAAGAAATTGGTTTTCCTATTTTTATATTAACATTACGTCTTGTGAATGGGTAAACTGAAGGATATCCATCCCAGTCAGCAATAGCGACAGGAACAACGTCAGCTTTTGCAGCTTTTGCTATAACTACAAATCCTTTCTTGATTCCGTCAAGCTTGCCGTAAGGTTTTGTTCCGCCTTGAGGGAATATTCCCAAAGACCAAGTTGTGCCGATAATATCTCGAACTGTTTTGAATGTTGCAATTTCCGGTTTGTTTCTGTCAACGGCAAATGCACCTAAGCGTTTTATAATCCAATTTAATTTTTCGGTAGATTCAAACAACTCTTTTTTTGCCATAAATGCAACAGGGCATAGTGCGGCCATGGCAAGCATTGGTGGATCAAGTACTGATACGTGGTTCCCTGCATACATATATTTACCTTGTTTTGCCACTCTTGGTGGAATATTTTCTCTACCTTCAATTTTAAAATTGTAGAATATCATAAAAAATGGATATACTACTGTGAAAAGAAATGTCATAAAAAATAAAGTTCTAAACCAGTGATACTCTTTTGCTGTCCTTCTGTTAAAGTTTCTTACAGGTTTATTACTATTACTCATTTTTGTCTAAACCTCCATCTGCTACTTCTTCATGTTCTTCTTCTTCAATGTATTTAAAACCAGTTAGTTCTTCGATTTGTTTAATCCATTCAAGTCTAACTGCATCCAAATCTTCACTATATGGAATGATTTTACCAACTCTGATTATAATTTTACCAGAGAAAGGTAACCATTTTTTCTCATTTGTACCGATAATTCCAACAGGTAAAATGTTGCATTTTGTCATTCTTGCAAGTCCAGCAAATCCTTTGCCTACGTTTTTAATGGTTCCTGGAGCTTGGCGTGTTCCTTGAGGAAAAATACCAAATACCCATTCACTTTTTTTGATTTGTTTAACAGTCTTTACTGTAGAAGGTGCAAGGTTTCCTCTATCGACAGCAAAAGCTCCTAACCAATCAATCCACCATCTGATAAATGGTATGTCAAACAATTCCTTTTTTGCCATAAATGCAATATTTCTTGGCATAAAAATTTCCATCATAGGGGGGTCAATTGTTGATAAGTGATTTGGACAAATAATGTAATCGTTATCTTTTGGAATGTTTTCAGTTCCGTGTACTTCTAGCCTATAAATAAGTTTTAGTACTGCATTATAGCCTATTTTACATACTATAAACTGAAAAAGAGATCTCCACTTGTTAAATTCGTGAGCTTCTCTGTAAGCGTAATTTTTCTTTTGTTTTGCCATAAATTTCTCCCCTTATTTAATTTATTATACATTAAAATTGATTAAGAGGCTACATATTAATAAGTTTTTAGTGTATTATTAATTTAAATAAAAAAGGAGAGAGGTATGGTTGAATTAAAAACATCTAGTGTAGCACTAGAAAATGAGTTGTTTAAAAGTGTTTATGATAAAACTCCAGAATATATTAAGAATTTGAACTTAATGAATTTTGATAACGATGGTGAGTTTTCTTTTATTTTAAAAAGAGAACATTTAAAACCTTATGATGAAGTTACAAATCCTGAAGGTTTGAACTTGGAAGAATGGTTTGCAAATTACGCAAAAGAAGCAAAAGTTTCGACTGCAGGTATTCGTGGACCTCAAAATATATTATTCCCACAAGATACAAGATTTCCTATCAATCTTGTAGGTATTGTGTTGGCAACATTGGCAAAGGCACTTGTTGCAGTTGAAAAATACCCAAATAAAAGAATTGTTAAAGTTGCTGGTTGTGAAGTTCGTTACAATTCAAAACTTTTCTTAGATGCTATTGCTCGTATTCAAGCTGCAAATGGTATTCAAACTTTAGTCCCTTCAGGAAAAGAAACTATTCCAATTTGGTTGGCTTCATTTTTAGCGTTTAAATTGGATTTGCTAGGCGGTGAATATATTACATCAAGTCACGGGATATCGGTGAAAAATGCTACAAAAGATTTAAACTCTCAAGGTTCTCAATATTTGCCTGAAGAATCAATGGAATTTGTGAATAAAATTCAAGAGATTTTTGATGAGGTTGAACGTAATGGTTCTTATGAGATTAAAATTTCTGCTAAAGATAACCCATTAATTAACGAATCTGTTCTTAAATCTTTCGATGATGGTGTAGATCTTTATGTTGAATATTTAAAATCTGGTGTTGCTAAAGATGTTAACCTTGATATGATTAAATCTTTTAACTCAAAAATCGTTATCGAAAACGTTGGGGGTTCAGCTTATAGAACATTATCAAGAGTTTTAGCAAAACTTGGTATTTCTGATAAATTTGTTTGGTTTAACACAGATGAAGATCCGTTTTTCCATTCTATTGGTAAGTATGACGTTACTCCAAAAGGTGAAAAAGCGTTCTATGATTATTCAGTAGATGCTACAGTTTTAGCTAAAAGACAAGATGGAACAAAGTTCTTCCCTGTAATTGACACATTGAATTATGCAAATAAATTGAAAGATTATCCAGTAGGTACTGCGGTTCTTATTACAGATCCAGATCACGACAGGTTAACAATCACTCAAACTGAATCAATTTCACGAGTTGAAGAATTAAAAAGACTGGGTGTTGATTATATTGTTTTAGATGGTGAAAAAGTGTTGACTGTCTTCACTGCAAACCAAGCATTCTTGTTGTTGATGGATTTTTGGTCTGCTCAACTTGTTAAGGAAAATCTTTGGAATAATCACCCTAGATTTATGATTAAAACAACAGCTTCTGCTCTATCTTGGGATGAATGGGCAAAAAGTAAAGGTGTTCAAGTAGTGAATGTTCCTGTAGGTTTTAAAGAAATTGCAAATATTATGAAAAAAGTTGAACTTCAACTTAAAAATAATCCTGATAAAAATGTTGTTGTAGATGATGTATTTGGAAATTCTATTAACCTAGGTGTTGATCCTCGTCTAGTATTTGGAGGAGAAGAGTCTGGTGGTATGATTATGGGTACCGAAGATTTAATTGAATCTCAAAATGGTCGTCTTGCAGTTGCAATGAGAGAAAAATCTGCAACAGAAGCTATTGTTGTTGCTTCAGCTCTACTTGCACAATTGAAGGGTGATGGTATTTATCTATCTGAATACTTAGAAAAAGTATTTAATGATAATAATATTAAAGGTCGTTTTGACACCCGTGTAGATATTTCATATTACAACGAATCAGAACCTGATATTAACAAGTTAAAACAGGCAAAAGTTGAGGGTGAAGCTCTTAGAACTAAAAACGATATGTTCTATTTGTCATTAGCTATCGCAAAAAGAAAAGGTTTAATTTCAATTGAAGATATTAAACGTATTTTAAACGACAAATTCAATGCTGAAGGTTTGAGTTTTGATGCTTTAAAATCTATCAAGTTTGTTGGTGATGGTACGTATTTAGAATTTGATGATAAGTACATCGAAATCAGACCATCAGGTACAGATGCTAAGACAAAGGCTTATGGTGGTGGTTTGGTTAAGGCTGAAATAGAAAAATTTGCCTCTGTTTTAGGAAACTATTCTGGTGATAGAACTCAACTACACTGTGAGTTAGTGCCTGAAAATTCTTACAATAATTGTAAAGAAGATGCAATGGAATATTATTTGGCTTTCGTTGACAAGGATGCAAATAATGAACCGTTTGAAGTTCCAGAATATAAATTCTAATATAATTTTTGAGAAGGACTCTGAACTTGTTTCAGAGTCTTTTTATATTATAATTAATTTGCGAAATATATAATATGAGGTTGATATGTTAAGAGATTACTTTTTAAATAAAATTGAAACAGCGATTGAAGAAGCTATTAAGGCTGGTAAATTAGGTCAAATGACTGAATATACAAGAGGTTCATTACCTGTTGAAAAACCAAAAAATCCAGAGTTTGGAGATTTGGCTATTAACGTTTCATCTTTAGCTCGTAATGCCAAAATTGCTCCACCTATGATTGCAAATGCTATTGTTGAATTTGTTGAAAAAGAAGATAGCGATTATTCTGTAATTGGTGGCTTTATCAATTTTAAAGCTGGTGACTCATTACTAATCAACTTAATTAAAGAAATTTATAATAAAAAAGCTGAATTTGGTCGTCCAGATTCAATTGAAAAAGAAAATATTATCTTAGAATATATTTCCGCTAACCCAACTGGTCCATTTCATATCGGACATGGTCGTTGGGCTGCTATGGGTAGTGCTTTAGCTAATCTTTTAAAATTCTATGGACACGATGTTTATCAAGAATTTTATATTAATGATGCAGGTTCTCAAATCCAAAAACTTGGTAATTCTTTGATTATTCGTGTTAAACAAGAATTGGGTGAAAATATTGACTTCCCAGAAGATGAAATTGAAAGAAAAAATTATTATCCAGGGGATTATTTAATTCCTGTTGCAAAACAATTTATTATTGATAAAAAAGCTGAGTTAGAGGCTGTTGGTAATGATGTTGATAAGATTTCTTTAGATGTATATTGTGATTATGCAAAAGAATATGAAGAAAAAGTTCAACGAGATTTATTAGATAATTTTAGAGTTACATTTGATAAGTTCTATTCAGAATTATCATTACACAATTCTGGTAAAGTTGAAGAGTGTGTTCAAAAACTTAGAGATAGCGGTAAAATCTATAATCAAGAAGGTGCAGAATGGTTTAAATCTTCTGATTACGGAGATGATCAGGATAGAGTTATCAAAAAGGCTGATGGTTCAAATACCTATTTAACTGCTGATATTGCGTATCACGTAGATAAACTTGAACGTGGTTTTGATAGAATGATTAACATTTGGGGTGCTGATCACCACGGGTATGTTGCTCGTGTTAAAGCTTCAATTGAGGCTCTTGGATATAATCCAGACAAGCTTGAAGTTCTTTTAGGTCAGTTAGTTAACCTTGTTATTAACGGTAATGAAGTTCGTATGGGTAAACGTAAAAATATGGTTACTCTTGAAGATTTAATTGATGAAGTTGGTGTTGATGCAACTCGTTTCTGGATGTCTATGAGAAATATTGATACAACTTTAGATTTTGATATTGAACTTGCTAAAACTAAATCTGATGAAAATCCAGTATTCTATGTTCAATATGCACATGCTAGAGCTTGTTCTATTATTAGAAATGCGATTACAGATAGAGTTGATACAGAAACTGGTAAAACAATTCCAGCAGTTCTTTCTGAATCTGAATTTGATAAGTTAGTAGCTGAATTTGATGAAAATATTGCATCAATTTCTGTAAAAGATGCTAGAAAATTAATCTTGAAATTAGAAGAATTTAAACCAATGATTAAATCTTCAGCTCAAGCAAGACAAGTTTATACAATTTGTCGTTATGTTCAAGAATTGGCTTCTGAGTTCCACTCATTCTATAACTCAACAAGAGTTATTACTGATGATTTAGAAGTTACAAAATCAAGATTAGTTCTTGTATGGGCATTTAAAACAGTTCTTGCAAATGCATTGAATATCTTAGCAGTGTCAGCTCCAGAACGTATGTAAGGGGGTACTCGTGCTTAGGGTTCTTCTAGGAATATTTGTTTTATTTTTATCCATTAGCTCAGCTAATGCCTTTATGTTGGGCTCTGATGTTACTGAAATGGTTACAGCACCATTTTCAATGCATAGGACTAATGGTAATGAAGCAATGCCAAGAGTTATGCAAAGAGCTATGGATATGTTTGAACCTGAGGCTGAAGATGTAGATCTGTCAGGTTACGTTAAGGTTATTCAGCAAAAGGTTATCTCTAATTTCAAACCTCAACAAGTTGAAGGCTCCCCTAATACAGTCATCCTTTTTAAAATAACCAAAAGGGGTAGGATTGATTCTTATAAGGTTCTTAAACCTTCGAAAGATGAGTTATTTGATTATGCTGCTGTTAGAGCTGTGAAAATGTCTGAACCTTTTGAGTATTTACCTGATGAGTACGAAAAGGATATTCTAAAGTTGCAATTTACTTTCACAAAGCACGGTATTAGTGTTAACTATTTTTAAATATTGCAATAACTTTCTTCTTTATCTGTTTTATTGTTGAAGTTATTATCGATTCCATCTTGGCAAGAACCTATGGAGTCAGGACTTTCTGGTTTTGCGTTTTGCTTTAGATATTTATTTGGGATTTTTGTCCATAGGTATAAAAATATATTTTTGTGTAATTGGGCAATGTCTTTATCTTTGATAATTATTGTATTTTCATCGTTTTTGTTTTCTCCACTATTTGAGAAATTCATAGAACCTGTTATGAAATACAAATCATCAATAATCATTGATTTTGAATGCATTTTGCCTGCATAATTTTCGGTTTTTAGCATAACGTTAGATTTTCTCAAAAGTGCGTGTTTTGTGTTTTTAGTGGTAACACTATTGGCATCTATTATTACTCGGACATCAATACCTCTAGCTTTTGCATTTATTAGAGCTTTTGCAATTCCAGAGTGAGTAATCAAAAATGTCGGGACGTAAATGTATGTTTGTGCTCCATTTATTAGTTCTATAATTCTATTTGAGGTTTTGTCCTTAGGTGAAAAATATACTTCGACTTCAGTATTATTTAGTTTGTAAATTCGATTTTCGGGAATTCTATCTTTCTCTGTGTGAAATTTCCCTGACATCATTTGTTCGAATTCTTTAGAGTAAAGAGAGGCTATTTCAGGCGAATCTAGTATTACAATACTATTAACATCATAGCCTGAGGTGCCTGTTGAAGATAAATTCATAGAACCTGTGTACACTATTTTCTTATCAAATATTATAAATTTATTGTGCATCAACATGTTGCTAAGTGCAGGTGTTTCACTTTTATCTGTTTTATATTCGTCAGCAAGGCTTTCTATTATTCGATTATGCGGATAATAGTTTTTATTGGTGTCAAAATATGAGTCGTAAATATATCTTATTTTAACCCCACGAGATTTAGCTCTTTTTATTGCTGAAGTAATTGCAGGCACTTCTCGATATCCATAAATTGCTATATCAATGCTTGATTTTGCTTGGTTTATTTGTTTTATAAGTTCAGTACATGCAACATTATTGCATTGGGTGTTAGGTTTCATAGCTTTTGTGAAATCTGTCATAATTGTAGTGATCCCATTATGACTTAAAGTGAGTTTTGGCTGTATTATGTTAGTAACTTCAAAAATATCTCGGTTTAGTTTTAAAGATTGCACTTTGGATTGATTGTTATTACAGAATTTACAAGGAATACTGTCGTCTGCTAATTGATTTTTAGGTAAAATTACTTTGTCGTGTGCAATTTCACCATATGGGCAATCTAGAGTGTGATATTTCCCAGAGTGGTGGTTTAGAACCACTAAGTCTAATTTTCTTGCTTTGTTCAGATTTTCTTCGAATTTTTCAATATTGTTGATTTTCTTATTAGTTATTCCAAAACCATTATTTTCTAGTAATTTTTTATAGTCAGTACCGTTTATGTAGATGTTTGCATATTTACAATCTTTTGAAACGTATGAACTGTATTTTAGTGATACTTTTTGATTTAATAATGTTTTTAATGCATATTCTTGGGCTAAATAACCTAAACTAATCAATTCAGTCTGTGTTAAATTATAGTTTTGGAGGATAATATTATCATTACTATTCGTTAGAGAAAAACTATCAATTCCTTCAATACATATATTTTCAGTTTTATTTGATTTTTTACTGATATTTTTGCTAACTGTAATTTTCGTTGGGGTTTCAACTGTCAACACTGTGAAAGATTTGCTTTTGTGACTAATAAATATCGCAAAAGTGATAAAAATGGATACTAATAGCAGTGTTGTAGATAGTTTTTTCATCATTCTATATTTTTGTAGTTTGTGATTTCAAATCCTAATCTTGAAATTGTATCTTTTAATGTAAGATTTTGAGTTAATCCAAATTCTCTTGTATGCCAGTCTTTTGTTGAATTGCTGTATTTTTTAGGGTGAATAACAACTTCAACAATACAATCTTCATCTAAGACCTTTAATCCCTGCTCAATTGTATCAGAATTCATCATTCCATAGTAATTTAAACCTAGCATAAAATCGTTTGTTTTTAGTTCATATTTATCGATTAATTGGCGATTTTGTTTTGTAAAATTCTGGAATAGCATAACTTTGAATAAATTAAGCGGGTAATTTATTTTCAAATGTTTCTCCATATTGGGAATAAAATATAAGTCCTCAAAATGTGTTTGAACGTATTTAATATCATATTCTTTGGCAAGTTTACACACTATTTCAAAAATTTCTGGAATTGCGTGTATGTTATTAGTTGTAGCTAAATGATCGATTTTTACATATTCCTGTACTTTTTGAATTTGTGCTTTGAATTCGTTTTCTATTTTTTCAAGCAGTGTTGTGTTTCGTCTATTTAGCAGTAAATACAATAGACTTTTATCATAAGTTAATTGAATACCTATTCCTAAGTTTTGACAATCTGGTAAGATATCGTGAATAGCGTTTTCAAACGCTATTCCATTTGCATTGATAGTTGTACTGGTTAAAAAACCGTTAACATAGGCTTCTAAAATAGCTTGGTTATACTCTTTTGATGTCCCGAAATTATTAGCGTTAAGTATAAAATATTTTTTAACCATATAGAGCTCCTAAAAAAACCGTGCCACTGTCTATCGAAATTTATAAACATACTGTCCTTTAATACTTTCTCCTACAAAAAATAAAACACCCGTAAGGTCAATCTTAATGCTGCTGAGTTTCCCCCCTGACATGGTTCGAAAGTTTACGCCATCTTAGCCCTTGTTATCAACGATTATATTAAATTTCAATGTGCCTATAAAGCCCTCACAACAGGCTCTGCACCTCGCATTAGCTTCGAGTCGAGAGTTCGCAACACCCCGTGGAGCACGGCTTAATATCTATAATATCACGCTAAAATTTTCAAGTCCAGTACCTGTGGATTAGACATATTACCAATGAAATTATTTTTTGAAAATTTATCCTTTATTTTGAAAGGAGTAAATTTATGACAGAACGTCTTGATTTATATAAATGTAATATTTGTGGCAACTTAGTAGAAGTTGTTTTGTCTGGTGTTGGAGAACTGGTCTGTTGCGGTGAACCTATGGAATATCTTGATGCTAAAACTCATGATTCTGAATATGGTGAAAAGCATGTTCCAGTTGTAATAACAAAAGAGGATGAAGGTGTAGAGATTAGAGTAGGTTCTCAACTTCATCCGATGATAGATGAACATTATATTCAGTTTATTGAAACTATTTGTGATGGTAAAAACAAGCTGTTTCGCCAGTATTATTCTCCGCAAGATATACCAATGATGGTCTTGAAGGAGAAATTTGGCATAGATAAAGCTCGTGAATTTTGTAATATTCACGGATTATGGGAAAACAATATTTAATTAAAAGGAGTGTAGATGATTAGTGATAAAATTAGAGACATACTTAATGAGCAGATTAACAAGGAATTTTATTCCGCTTATTTATATCTTTCAATGTCTGCTTATTTTTCTGAAATTGGTTTGTACGGCTTTTCTCACTGGTGTAAAATTCAATCTAAAGAAGAAATTGACCATGGGATGATTTTGTTTGAATATGTTTTAGGGCGAAATTCACAAATTCATTTGGGACAAATTTCAACCCCAAATTTTGATTTATCAAGTCCCCTAGATGTTTTTGAACAAATTTATAAGCATGAAAGATCTATTACTGAGGCAATAGATTGCGTTGCTCACATGACAGAGGGTGAATGTGATTTGGCTACTAGAAATTTCATTGATTGGTATTTAGATGAACAAATTGAGGAGGAAGCGGAGGTTTCTCGAATCATATCTAAATTGAAGACTTTTGGTAGTGAAAAGTCCGCATTGTATCTAATTGATAGAGAACTTTTAGCTCGTGAATATTCTCCTGTAGATTACTAACTATGTAGAATATTGCAGATTTGTAAACAATTTGTCTATATTTGTATAATAGCCTATTATATAATTATGGATTTAGGGAAGATTTTATACGTTGATGATGACAAATTGTTGACTTCGACTTTTTCTACGTTGATGAAAGTCGAGGGATTTAAGGATGTTGTTGTATATAACAATCCTTTAGAAGCAATTGAATATCTTAAACTAGAAGCTCCTGACTTAATTATTTCAGACTTTTTAATGCCTGAGATGAATGGTCTGGAGTTTTTACGTGAAGCAAAAAAATTATATCCTGAAACTAGTATGATTTTACTTACAGCATATGCTGATAAAGAAAATGCAATTAAGACTATCAATGAAATTGGGGTTTATAAATATATTGAAAAACCTTGGGATAATGATGACTTAATCATGAATATCAGAAATGGTATTGAAAGAAGTCATTTGTTAGCTAATTTGAGAGATAAAATTGCTCAACTTGAAGATGCAAAAGCTCAATTAACAAAGTATTCTGAACACTTAGAAGAGCTTGTGGCTGAACGTACAAAAGAACTAACTATTGCTAATATGAAGTTATCTGGAATTATTAATTATTGTGCGGATGGTATTATAATTATTGATTCTCAGGGGAATATTGAACAGGTTAACCCAGCTTGTGAAAACATGGTTGGAATGGCTGCTGAGGCTATTCAGAAGATGAAAATTCAAGAAATTGCGTATTCTGATAATCCAATGAATAATAAGGTTGTAAAATCTAATGTTAAATCAACAATTTTAGGTTTGTCTTGTGATAATTCAGAATTTCTGGTTAGGGATTTATACATTAGAAATGTCTTAAGTGAAGAGTATATCCCTGTTGAAATTAACTTTGCATCTTTAACAAATGAATACTCGGATGAAGAAAAATTTGTAGGTGTTATTCGTAACTTTAGTGTTCAAAAAGAAACAGAACGTTTGAGAGATGATTTTATTGCAACTTTAACTCATGATTTAAGAACTCCGTTATTGGCAGCGATTCAAACTCTTAAATTTTTCTTAGATGGTTCGTTAGGAGAATTAGGCGAGCAGCAACGAATATTACTTTCAACAATGCTTCAAAGTAATGAGGATTTATTAGGTCTTGTTAATGCGTTGCTTGAAGTTTACAGATTTGAAAGTGGTAAATTGTCTTTATGTAAGACTGTGTTTAATATAAAAGACTTGGTTACTCAGTGTTATGATGAGTTAGAACCTTTGTCTAAGAAAAAAGAAATTTCATTCAATCTTCACTGTGATGTTGATGATGAATTGTTGATTGATGCTGATAGAGCTGAAATCAAACGTGTAATTACAAATCTTTGTGGTAATGCCCTAAATTATACAAATAAGGGTGGAACAATTGATATTATGGTTAAATCTCAATCTGGGGATTTGATTTTCTCTGTTATTGATAATGGTAACGGTATCCCTAAGGAAGATATTCCACACTTATTTATGAGATTTTCTCAGGGGACTAGCAAGAAGCGTTCAACTGGTACTGGGTTAGGTTTGTATTTATCAAGACAAATTATTGAAGCTCATGGTGGGAAAATTTGGGTTGAAAGTAAAGTAAATAAAGGTAGCGAATTTTCATTTCTGCTTACAGATGTAGTCGCAGAATCTAGAGTATAAAAGGTGGTTAAGATGTCAAAAAGTATTAAAGTTACTATAATTGAAGATCATGATATGACTAGAATGGGATTGTCTTTTGCACTTTCTAATCATGAAGGTATTGAAGTTTTGGGTACAGCTTCTGATGGCTTAGAGGGGGTTGAGCAGGCTTTAGAATTAAAACCAGATCTTGTTATTATGGACATTGGTTTGCCAACTATCGACGGTATTGAAGCTACTCGTAAAATTAAAAATTCTATGCCAGAAATTAAAGTTCTAATGAATACATCTCGAGATAATGAAGATGATATTCTTGATTCTTTTGCAGCTGGTGCTGATGGTTATATTACTAAAGGTGCAACTTCTGAACAAACAATTTCGGCTATTCAAGCAGTTAGTGAAGGTGTAGGCTGGTTAGATCCTGCAATTGCTCGTGTTGTACTTTCAAATATTCGTAAAAATAGCCAACAAGAGGCTAAATCTGGTGGTATCAATTATCAAAAAGGTAAAAACTTATATGGCTTAACTGAGCGTGAAATGGAAGTTTTAGCGTTGCTTGTTGAAGGTTTGAAAAATCCTCAGATTTCTAAAAAGCTTGTAATCACTATTGCAACAACAAAAACTCACGTACATAATATCTTACAAAAGCTTTATGTAAAAACTCGTTCTAAGGCTGTTGCAACGGCCATGAAAGATGGTTTAGTATAAGGCAGGTTTTTTATGCTTAATAGATTCTTTATTCTCATAATCGTGTTATTTGTTGGCGGTAATTTGCTTGAAGTTGAAGCAAAGAGTAAAGATATTCGTTCTCGTGAGCTTAAGCACCAATATGAAGTACTAAAAGATGATGCTAAAAAGGAGATGGAAGGTAAGATTTATAATATGACTCCATCAGGTTATATGACTGTTGATGAGTATGAAGCTCTTTCTGAGTATAAAGATAAATCAAATCTACAAATAGATATTCCTAAATTTCAAACTCCGTCAGATTTTAAGTATGTTCCAAAGCCTTTGTACAGGGTTGTGAAATACAACGACCCTCCAGGATCAGCTGAGATATCATTAGGTAAACGCTTATATAAAACACGTCAGGTAAATGCTCAAGGAATTGTTTCTCCAGATTTTTCAATGATGGTTTATCCTGCAGTGTATTATTATACAAATAGTGCCTCTGTTGCTTGTGATTTGTTTATTATCCCACTAGAAGACGGTGATACAAATTTAAATAAAATCCTTAGAGCTAATACCGCAAAAAAACTTCCTGATCCGATTATGTCGACTGACAAAACTATTGATAACTATGCTGCTTTTAGAACACTTACTCCTGTTGATTTTACGCCTGATGGCAGTAAACTTCTTGTAAAACAAAAAATTGGTAGTAGAGAAGATGGTATTTGGGAAACATCTATTTATGTGTACGATTTCAAAAATAAAGTAGATTATGATCTGTTTGAAATTCGTGATGCTGTTGTGTATTTTTGGGAAGAGTATATGGGTATGAATCTTGACGAAAAACGTTGGGATATTTATCCTATCGGTTTTGACAAGAAAGATCCAAATAAAATCTTCGTTCAAGCATTTGCATTTACTGGTGAAAAACCTGTGTTCCTTGGAACTTGGAGTGTGGATTGGCAAGGCAATCAGTCAAGATTAATTTCTTTTGATAAAAATTTTATGCCAGAAGTTAGTGTTAATGGTTTCAAGCTTATTCAAGATGGTATTGAATCCTACGATGCTGTAGAGAAAGAAAAAGAACTTCAGGTTAAAAAGTCTGAGGAGATGAAAAAAGAATATAAAAAACGAGTAAAACAAACTAAAAAAATGTTTAAACAAGAGTATGAATATACTGTTAAAGGTTTAAAGCAAGATTATAAGGATGAATATAGGGATTATAAAAAGTTACGTTCACTTTCTGGCAATGTTGAAAGTTCCGAGTTGCAATCTGCCTATAAGCAGTATCTAATTGATCAAGCTCGTAAAGATATTGATAAAACTCAAAAACAAATTGATAAGAAGCAAAAGGAAATTGATAAAATTGACTCAAAAATCGATAAGCTTTACGATGCAACTGGTGATTCGTCAAAGTTTACACCGTCAGAACAAGAAAATTCTTCTAATGAGTCTGTTGAGAGTTAATTAGTTCAAGCTTTTGAGCTCTTGTTAGCTTGTGTTTAATTCTATACTCTTCTTTTAGGGCTTCTGACTTTGTTGCAAATTCTTTGCTCCAAAGAAGTTTTACGGGTTTGTTTGCACGGGTATATTTAGCGCCTTTTCCTTCTATATGATTTTGATAACGTTTTTCAATGTCATCAGTATATCCACAATAAAGGGTGTTCCGTTCTGTTTCTAGAATATAAACAAAATGTTTTTCGCTCATAAGTTTATTATATTACATTTTTTAATATCAATGGGAAATTTTTGTCTAAAATCCTATATTTGGTATAAACTAAACGTATGAATAAACGTTATGCAATTTGTTATAATTTAGAAATGGATAATTCTGCTGATGTTATGGAAAGTCTTAAGAAGATTTTGGATAACGCATCAGTTTTGTACGAAGTTTTAGATATCAATAACCTTGCTGCAGGTTTTGATTTTGCGTTCGTTATTGGTGGTGATGGTACTATCCTTAAAGCTGCAAGATTTTATTCTGAGTATGAAACTCCAATTTTTGGCATTAACTTAGGACGTTTAGGTTTTCTATCTCAATCATCACCTGATAATTTAACTGAATCTGTCAATAAAATTATCAATGGGGATTATAAAGTTGAAAAACGCTCTATGCTTACTGCAAATAACTATATTGCGTTAAATGATTTTGTTATTAAAGGAGATTTTTCAGCAAGAACATCAAGATTTGCTCTTGAAATTAACGGCAAATTCGTATGTGAATATTTGGCAGATGGTATTATTATTTCAACCCCAACAGGTTCAACTGCTTATGGAATGGCTGCGGGAGGTCCTGTTTTAGCACCTGATGTTGAGGCTATTTCTATTGTTCCGATTTGCCCTCATACATTTTCAGCAAGGCCAATTGTTGTTTCAATGAATGACGAAATTAAGATTTTGCCTTGTAAAAATAATGAATATAAGGTTTCTGCTGACGGTCAAATTGCTTTTTCTTGGAATAAGGAACTCGTAATTAAGACTGCTAATAAAAAAGCAAATTTGGCTCTATTGAATGAAAATGACTTTTATTCGGTTTTAAGAAACAAACTGCATTGGGGAATTTCACCTGCGAAGATTTAATCTATCCTAATTTATATTAAATTTTGTTCATAATTTATGTAAAATTATTGTACTTTTTTTCTATTTAAAATAGTATGTTAATATAAAATAGACTAGTAGTTAGTATTATTTAACTGAGTAGTTGTTTTTAGGGAAAAGTAATAAGTATATGAGGTAAATAACGTGGAAAATATCGTTTCAGATATCTTTGCTAGAAAAGATGAATCATCAAATGACCAAAACTCAAGATTGGGTGCTAACCCTACAAACATCAAAGTAGTTGGTGTTGGTGGCGGTGGCGGTAACGCTGTTAACCGTATGATTCAATCTGGATTATCAGGTGTTGAATTTTGGTTAATGAATACAGATTTACAAGTTTTGTATAATGGAAAAACTAACAATAGAATCCAATTAGGTTCATCTTCAACTCAAGGTTTGGGTGCTGGCGGCGATCCTTCAGTTGGTGAAAGAGCTGCTGAAGAAGCTTCTCAAGATATTACTCAAGCTTTAGAAGGTGCTGATATGGTATTTATTACTGCGGGTTTAGGCGGTGGTACTGGTACTGGTGCAGCTCCTGTAGTAGCTAAAATTGCTAAACAACTTGGTATTTTAACAATTGCAGTTGTTACTAAACCTTTCTCTTGGGAAGGTAAGAAAAGACAAAATCAAGCAAATGCAGGTTTAGAAAAATTAAAAGAATCTGTTGATGCTGTTATCGTTGTTCCTAACGATAAATTGTTGCAAGTTGTAGATAGACAAGTTTCATTGAATGAATCATTCATTATCGTAGATGAAGTTCTTCTAAGAGGTGTTCAAGGTATCTCTGATATTATTACTGTTCCTGGTATTATTAACGTTGACTTTGCTGATGTTAAAACAGTCATGCAAGCTTCAGGTTCAGCTCTTATGGGTATTGGTAGAGCTCAAGGCGAAGGTAGAGCTATTAAAGCTGCTCAACAAGCTATCAATTCTCAACTTCTTGAATCTTCAATTAATGGTGCTTCAGGTGTAATCGTTAATATTACAGGTGGTCCAGATATGGGTATCCACGAAGTTTCTGACGCTGCTTCAATTATCCACGATGCTGTTCTTGATGATGCAACAGTTATTATCGGTACAGCTGTTAATGAAAATATTCAAGGTGAAATCCAAATTACAGTTATTGCAACTGGTTTTGAATTGAAAAATAATACACCTTCAGTTTCTATGTTTGGTTCTTCTTCATTTGAATCAAATGAAACTAAGCAAATGAATGCTACTGATTTCTTCTCAGGTGCATTTAATACACAATCAAAATCAGTTTTAAGTAATAATTTTACAAATATTGAAATCCCTGATTTCTTAAAAAGATAATTAGGATTTTAAACAAAGTGAAAAGAGGTAACATTAGTTACCTCTTTTTTATTCGCTTAATATTGATAGATTCATAATTTCAATATCGTCATAGTCTAAATGGTCACTAGGCATTAGGTTTTGTCCTGTTTTTATAGTGATTTGGTTTGCTTGTTCTGCTAGTATTAATTGGTTTGGGATTTTTACTCTTTGTCCATCACCATTTATTTTTAACTCCCCAATAAGTTTTCCATTAAAATAAATTTCTGCAGGACTTGAATATGCATATTGAATTCTGTTTTGCCCCATTGATTTTGCTAATTTTGTATCTAATCCAACAATTGAGCCTATAACTAAGTAATTTGTACTGCGTTTTGCATTTTCTGTCATTATAAAATCCTTTGAATAATATGGGCCAATAGATTTGAGTCGGAAATCAGAAGCATTTGCAGAGTTTTTTGAAAATGTGTCATCTCCAAGATGCAATATTTGAGTATCTAATGAAATATCTGTTGCTTCACTTTTTGCAATTTCGATTTTCATTGGATTATTTAAGCTCTCGTTATTGTTTATAGTAATAGAAAATGGTCTGTAACCTTCTTTTTCTATGTTTAAAATTGTCGGGTTGGTTATTTGTACATGCTCGATTTCAAAGTTACCATTTGCATCTGAATATGTCCTAAAGTTTTTCTGAGGTATAGTGATTTTTGCAAATTCAACACCTTGTTTTGTTTGAGCATCAATAATTTGATTACTTTCTTGTTGACCAACTTTTGTTACACCCCCTGTGAATGTTGTTGCTGCTGCTAAGTTGGTGCTTGTTAATAAAATTCCTAATATAATAATAAAATTTTTCATATATGTTTTATCGCTGATAAGTGAAAAAATATGTATTGCTCAACTGTTTAAAAAAGTTCTTGATAATTTATATTTTTTTGTTATCATGAATCTATAAAGTCATAAGCCGTTGTGATGGAATTGGTAGACGTGCTAGACTCAAAATCTTGTGAGGGCAACCTCGTGCCGGTTCGACCCCGGCCAACGGCACCATAAAAAGGATCTTGTTTAAGGTCCTTTTTATTTTTATATTGATAATGTGTATAATTATTTTGTCGGATAAATGTACTCTTTTATTTTGTATTCTATTTGTATGAATAAGCGATTTTTTCTATTAATTGTTGCAGTAATTATGACTATTGCTTATATTGATTTGGTTAATAGTTTTAAGTACTTTGATACAATTACATCAAAATTTATAAAATCAGAGTCAAAAGTAATACAAAATAAGTTAATTAGAACTCAAAAATAAAATCATCATGAGTGTTTGAATGACCATCTTCAAGTTCTTTAATCATTTGAGGTTTAATTAAATGATCTAAAGCGTTTGGAACAAAAGTTGGTTCATCTTGTTTTGATTCTTGATTTTTAACTCTGAAAGTACGGACATCCTTTGGGAAAAATCTTAAATTAACGTTCTGGCTTATATTTTTAGATACATTATTTCTATAGTATTGTTTAATCTTTTCAAGATGAGAAGCCGCTTGAGCATGGTTTAGAGCAAGGAAATATCCGTTGCTGTCTGATACTGTTTTGTTGTATTTGTTGCTCCACATAACAACTGAATTAACTGTGTCTGTTAAAACTGCAGTTGTTGTTAGGTTAAATGGGTAGGTAATTTTGAAAGCACTAGATATTTCTAAAACTTCCCACAAATCTCTTCTTGTTGCTGATCTATCTGTAATTGCATAGCTTGAAATTATTATGATTGACTTTACATTGAATTCTCTTGATAGCTCTGTTAAAACCTGAAAATCAATTTTTTCAGTTTGTTCAAAATTTTTCAACATGTCTTGAGTTATTTGTTTTAATTCGGGTTTAGTTTCTAGTTTGTGTCTTACATTAGCTGTATCTATTGTGTTTATTGCTTTTAATGTTTTTAGTTCCTCAATAACATAATTAGCAGCTATTTCAGAAGGTTCAGGGAAGCAAAAATAGTTATCGCACACATTAAAAATATCTGTTGGTAGTACTAAGACGTCAAATTCTACAGCTCTTACACATCCTAAAGATGAAAAGAAAATAAGTAATGTAAAAATTATCTTAATAGCTAAATTTTTCATATAAAAATTATAGCATAATTATTGATAATATGGTATAATGTTCTTATGGATAGAGTCTTAGTTAAAATCTTGGGTTATGAGGTTGATAGCTTTACATATGATGAGGCACTAGAGTATGCTTTTGCTAACTCTGGTCAGATTGTTACGATTAATCCTGAAATGATTGAAACTGCTCGTAAAAATGATGATTTTGCTAAACTACTTAATGGTGCAGAACTAGTAGTTCCAGATGGTGTTGGTGTTGAAATTGGTTTAAAAATCTTGGGGCACAAGGTAAAACGCATTCCTGGAGTTGAACTTGGTAAAGCTCTTATTATTAAGTTTTCTAAAGCTGGTAAATCTGTAGCTTTAATTGGTGCAAAACCTGATGTTGTTGATTTGGCTGCAAAAAATTTGAAAGATGAGATTCCTGAATTAAATATTGTGTATAAACATGATGGATATTTTGATAATGACAATGAAATTATTGAGCAGGTTTCAAAAGCATCCCCAGATTTGGTTTTAGTTGCTTTAGGCTCTCCAAAACAGGAATTTTTTATTAAATCTTTAAAAGATGTTTTACCTAAGGCTACTATGATAGGTTTAGGCGGTAGTTTTGATGTATGGGCAGGTGTTGTTAACCGTGCTCCCAAAATATATCAAAAATTAGGTTTAGAGTGGCTTTATAGAACAATAAAAGAACCTCAAAGGTTCAAACGTATTTTCCCAACTTTACCGTTATTTGTATTGAGAGTATGTAAAGAAAGGTTTATTTGCAGATAATGTTAACTGAAACAGAAATTAAAAATTTAGAAGAACTAAGTTTAGAAAATAGACGCAATGTATTAGATATGGTTTATGAAGCTCAATCTGGCCATATTGGTGGTTCGTTATCTGCTTGCGATGTGTTGACAGTATTGTTCCATAAATGTATGAAACATTCTTTAGGTGGTAAACACTCTGAAGATTATGCTGCTAGAGATAGGTTTATTCTTTCTAAAGGTCATGTTTCACCCGTTTACTATTCAATTCTTGCACAATTAGGTTTTATCCCAAAAGAAGAATTAAAATCGTTTAGAAAATTAGGGACAAGATTACAAGGGCATCCGTCTTTATGGTGTCCTGGAGTTGAAGTTGCTACAGGTTCATTAGGTCAAGGTTTGTCTATGGGCTGTGGGGTAGCAATATCTCTTAAATTAGATAAAAACCCTGCTCATGTTTTTGTAATGATGGGTGATGGGGAATTGCAGGAAGGCAATGTTTGGGAAGCATTTATGCAAGCTCCTCATCGTGGATTAAATAATTTAGTGGCAATTATAGACAGAAATCGTTTGCAAATCGACGGCTCTACTGAAAATGTTAAATCTCTTGATAACTTAGCTGATAAGATTAAGGCATTTAATTGGAAAGTTATCGAGATTGATGGTCATAACTTGAATGAAATTTACACTGCAATAGAAGAGGCTAAGTCTTCTGATGTGCCTACTGCAATTATTGCTAATACTATCAAGGGTAAAGGTGTAAGTTTTATGGAAAATAATGCTGGGTGGCATGGTAAAGCTCCTGGTAAAGAAGATTACGAAAAAGCAATTATGGAATTAAAATAAACGGAGGCAATATGAATTTTAGAAATCGAGTTAAACATTCTGGATTTTCGTTAATGGAAATTCTAATAGCAATCTTTATTGTTGCTATTTTAGCCATGGCAACTATGCCTGTAATAAATAGACAGTTAAATAAGGCTGAAGAATATTCTTATTATTTGGCTTACAATACGGTTGAAAAATTAGCAGGTCAAATTGTAGCTCTAGGTGATCCTGAAGATACAACATCTTATAATACTCCTATTTCTGATGTTATTGCCAAAGTAAATAAAGAAGAACAAGCTAAGAAATATCGTGCAATGAATAAGAAAAGCAATCCTATATCTGGTTTGCTAGCTACTGTTAGTAAAAAATTTACTAATACTCAAGCTTATATTTTAAGACGATTTGTACCAAAAGCTGTTGCCGAAACTTTTACTGGAGAATATCCTTTTGGCGAGTGGAGTAGTAGTACTTACGATGATTTGTGGCTTGCATATCAAGTATGTGGTAATGGTAGAGTAAATGTTTTTCCTAAGAGTGAAGGGTCTTATACTGAGACAGAGGTCGACGAAACAACTGGTGAAGAGACTCAAAATACTGTTAACACCTCTACGCATTATTCTAGATATGATTTCCAATACTGTAACGGCTATACTGGGCCAACTGCAGATGAAAAACTTATAATTTTAGCTAATGGTGTTGAAATTTTAAATAATCACGAGGTTTTAAATGATTTCTACAATGGTGAAACAAAAAAAGTATGTACTCTTAATAATACAACGATTGCAAATGCTTTAATGGCAAATAGTTCTGCTATGGTTCCAAATGCTAAAAGTTTTTGTGAAACAACTTTTAGAAATTCATGTTCGTCTCAAAAAACAATTGATGGTATTACTTATAAAAGGAAAGCTCAGTCTGAATTTTTCGCTGCAATAACTGGTCCACAAGACGAAGTATCTAATTCAGAAGATGATGTTGAAGATAATATTACTGAGGGTGAAGAAGCTGTTACAAAACCTACTTCTGACCCTGAAGGAACTTGTTCTGTTACATATGACTATACTTATACCATTCAACCTGGTGATGAAGAACAATATAATGTCGAAGCTCCAACATTTGAAGCAAATTGGTGTACTACTCAGGGGTATATTAATATGACTAACAAAGGTGTTCCTCACTCTATTGATTGTCAATGTAAAAATTCAACTCTTGAAGTTTCTACAAATAGTGAAAAAGTATGTGTTGCTAAGTGTACAAACCCAAATGATTTACCATATGCTAAGAAAAACTCGTCTGGTGCTTATACTGGAGAAGGAAAATGTTGTTCAACAGATTTTAACCCAGACTCAAATACTTGTTGTCCTGAAAAATCATTATATGATCCAGCTTCTACTTCATCATGTAAATGTACTTGCGTAAGTGGTTATGAGATGAATAGTTCATGTTCTGAATGTGTATTGAAATTCTGCCCAGCAGGATCTCATAAAACTGATGATGGGGTTTGCGTAGTTAACCCTCCAATTACACAAGCTAAACGTTTCTGTGAATTGATAACTGAACACTGGAACATTAGTGATTCGTATTGTGGTTCATTTGATAGTGATCCTGAAACTCATGATACTTATAATGACGTTTATAATGCGGCTTTAAATAAAGATGGTAATAATAGATTCCTTTCTGTAAATTCAAAAATTGGTGCATTCAAATCTATTAAACCTAATATTGAATTTGCAAATGGTCTAAAATTATGGATTTTAGGTGATAAAGCTGCTTCAATTCCAGGTTTATCATATTATGCAGATAATATTTCAAAAACACAAAATATGTGTTTTAGAAAAGAATTGACTGAGAATACTCAAATTGCTTGTTACAATGCGGGTGGGTATTTCTGTAAACACGAAAATGTTTGTTTAGTACTTGATCAAGATAGTAAAGATTCGGGTGCAATTGCAGATGCTAGAACTTGTTGTTCAACTATTGACTATTCTTCACTTGAGGCTGCAGCTACTCCTGGTGTAGATTGGAAAAAAGACGCTCGAGCATACGCAGTTGCTGGATTTACAGTATTTGTTGATATTGATGGAGATAAAGGTGATGGTACTTTATGGGATGATGTTTATCCATTCTTTATCGGTTCTAACGGTACTGTGTATCCGGCTTATCCTCTAGACGCACCTAAAGGTGCTGACGCTCCTGAATTGTTATATGATGGTGGTAATAGTGAAAAATTCTTACCTGTTGACGTTTACTATTACTTACCTACTGATGAGGCTAGAGTAAGAAAGACTGCTTTTTCTGGAGTATCTTATGCTAGAGGTATATGCTCAGCTCGTAAAGTTAGTAAATACGCACCATATTGCTTAAATTTAGGTTTGCAATTTAATGGTGGTGACGGCTTTACTTCAGGAAATTGTCCAACCTCTGGCGGTTGTACAAGTTCTAAAAAACTTACTGGTGTTGATTACCTAGATGTTGATGGTAAAGAATCTCGTAATCCTTGTGATCATTACAACTGTTTCGTATCAGTGAGAAAGAAACTTAAATCATTCTAAGGTTTGGTTTTGTTAATATTGGGGACTGGTTTATCCAGTCCCTTTTTAGAGGAGAAAGTATGATTATTGATAAAATTGATAATATTGAAAATTATTCGCAAATTCCAGAATATGTCGTTAATTTTATAAAAGGTTTGTCTAGGGATACAGAATGCATGAGATATGAACTTATCGATGAAGATTTTGTTAACGTTGAATCTTATTCTACAAAACTTCTAGAAGATGCAAAGTTTGAATCTCACGATAGATATATTGATATCCAACTTCTATTAGATGGTGTTGAAAGAATTTACATAAAAGACAGGGTAGGGCTATCTGAAGCGGAACTATACAGTGTTGAACGTGATATTACATTTTATTCTGATGATGTTTCTGACGCAGATTTTGTTACTCTTGATGGTTCAAATTTCGTACTTATATACCCACATGAAGCTCATGCACCTCAAGTTGCATTAAATGAAAAATCATCAGTTGTAAAAAAAGCCGTTGTAAAGATTAGAGTGTAATTACTTTTTTAGTTTTTCAGGGTAAATATCCCACTTTATATCTTGATTTCGTCTAAACCAAGTTAATTGTCGTTTAGCATAATTTCTAGTATTTTGTTTTAGTAAGTTTAATGCTTCCTCTAGGGGTTGTTGGTTATCAAGATAGCTAATGATTTCTCTATATCCGATTGTGTTAATCAAATTTGGAATTCTACCGTGTTTCTCTAATAAATCCTTAGTTTCTTCAATTAACCCCATATCAACCATTATATCTACCCTTTTGTCAATTCTTTCGTAAAGGGTTTTTCTGTCAAAATTCTTTCCAATCCATTCAATTTCATAATTTGATTCTTGAATTCCTCGTGAATCTTTTAATGTTTGTCCTGTTGTTTTAATGATTTCAATTGCTCGAATTATTTTCTTTTTGTCATTTTTATCAATTGATTGAGCTCCAACATTATCTAGTTTTGTCAAAATACCAAATAACTCTTCGGAACTGCGGTTATATAAATCGTCACGCAATTCTCGGTTTGGTGCAATTTTAGGTAGTTCATAGTTTTTTAGTAAAATGTCAATGTATAGGCCTGTACCCCCTGTAATAATAGGTGTTTTGCCTCTTGAAGAAATTTGTCGGATAATTTTTTCAGCTTCGGATTTGTATATTCCAACTGAGTATTCGAATTCAGGATTCACAATGTCTATCATGTGATGAGGGACTCCATCCTGTTCCTCTAAAGTTGGTTTTGCTGTCCCAATATCAAGACCTTTGTATACATATCTAGAATCAGCAGAAACGATTTCCCCATCAATTTGTTTTGCTAAATCGATGGAGTACGCAGTTTTTCCACTCGCAGTAGGGCCAACAACTGCAATTACTTTAATCTTAGAGTTGATTGTCGATGAAAGTTTGCTCATAATATGTAAATAATAGCACAACAATATAGACTAAGAAATAATAGTACAGCATTAGAACAAAGAAGTATAAAAATGGGTTAAACATCAATAGCGTATTTAATACTGTAATTGCAATAATTAGTAAATAAGTATAGGCAAATAATAATAGTGAGGATTTAAATGTTTTAAATAGATTTCTAATAGCATTGTATAGTGCTTTGAATGAATTTTTTTCATTATATACAATTTCTGGTATCCAAAAGAATGTAATAAATGAGATCAATGTAATGCCTATTGATATGAGTGCATACCAGCAATCCATAATAAGTACTTCATTATCCGATAGTGATTTGATTTCTTCAACTAATTCTCCTGTAGATAACATAAGAGTTTGCATATCAAAAAAATCAAAATCAATAGGTCCAATAAATTCTGTCACTATATAAGTTACTCCAGAATAAAGTAGTGTATAGGCAAGAATATAAATAGACACAACTCCAATGATAGGTAAGAATAATCTTCCAATACCGTTTGGAAGTGACATTGTTAGTTTTCTCAGTGCTCTAGCTCTATCTTTATCGAACACAAAAATCTTTTTGGAAAGTGCTATAGTTTTTTTTGTCATATAAAGCCAAGCTGCGATAAAACCACTAACCATAACGAACATTGTTACACAAGCAAGTATTAGTTTTGGTGTTGTATTGATTGAATCCGCAGCATATTCATAATACCAACTCAATATAGATAAGAATATAATAAGTGGTGCTGCGATAATTATACAATCATTTGTAGTTTTAAATGTATTTTTGAATAATTTTAGCATTTAAACAATCCTAAACTGCCTGAGTTTCAACGTTTTCAGTCTCTTGCTTATTTTCGATTGCACGTTTTCTTTTTCTTCTACGCATTAAATCAACAAAGGCTTCAATTCTTGTGATATAACCTGCTCTACCAGTTTGTTCATCCAGAATTAAAGGTAAAATTGGAATTTCACAATTTTCTCTCATTGCTGGGAATATGTTTTGTGACATAATTTCAGGCATACAAGTGAACGGACTCACGTGAATAATACCGTCGATGCCTCTTTCATTAGCGTAAGCAACATCAGAAACGCACTCTAGAGCATCTCCTCCGATATCTCTCATTAAATATGGTTTTGCAAGTCTATTAGCACGTTGTAAGTGAGTTTCCCCTTTTCTAAATTGCTTTGGTATTACTGCATCTTTTAAGAAACTACTTACTGTTAAGCTACGTCTAACTTCAACTCCCATTTTACCAAGTTCTTTTTCGATATTTTGGTTTGAAAATTCGTCATTAACAACGTAAATTTCACCTGTGATATCAACGTGTAAAATTTCTCTATCAGGATCAATTTCAACCTTTGCCATTTCTTCTGTGATAATTCTTTCAGCTTTTTTGATGCCTGAAATAGTATCATATTCATCAATAATTTTTAAACATTTATTGTATTGTTTTTCAGCTGAACCAGATTTGCATTCTCTAGCTCTATAGAAAGATAATTTTGATTCTAATTTATCAAGTAAAAATACTTTCAGAATGAATATCATAATTGCTTTACTGAAAAGTATAGGATTATTTTTCCCACTAGCGATTTTTAGGAACTCATATAACCCTTTAATTCCATCGTAGAGTTGCAATTCTAGGTACTTTGCTTCATATCCTAAATCTCTAAGTGCATTTTCAATACATTTACCATATTCTCCTAGTCTGCAACATCCTGGAGCTGTAATCATTGCAACATAATCAGTCCCACCTTCAATTGCTTCAATAAAGTTGCCTAAAATTAGCTTGTAAGGTAAGCAAATAGCCTCAGGAGAGTGTTTAGTACCTAAAGACAATGCTTTTTTGCTAGTATAAGGTTCTACGTGTGGCTCACAGCCAATTACTCTAAGGGCTGAAGCCCAAGCATGGCTAATTGTCCCCATATGTGGAAATGATATTTTTCTTTTTTTAGTTTCGTTATTTGACATTTTTATATTTCCTAATCAATGTAATTTAAATCTGGTTTCCTAGCTGCAGTAACCTCATCTATCTTTTTAACAGGTGTTGTATGCGGTGCAGATAGTATTTTTTCAGGATTAGTTTTTGCTTCTTGAGCTATTTGAAGCATAGTTTCAACAAATTCATCTAATTTTTCTTTAGACTCTGATTCTGTCGGTTCTATCATAATTGCTTCGTGAACAATCAATGGGAAGTAGACAGTTGGAGGGTGTGTATTTCCATCCATTAATGCTTTAGCAATGTTTAGTGTTGATACGCCATTTTCGTGTTTTTGTTTTTCACCAGAAAGCACAAATTCGTGCATACAAGGTTCATCGTATGGTAGATCGTAATGCCCTTTTAGCTTTTCTTTTAGGTAATTAGCATTCAGAACTGCATTAGATGAAGCATCTTTTAGATTTTTACCCAACATTAAAATATATGCATAAGCTTTTACAAGGACAGAGAAGTTGCCGTAGAAATCTTTAACACTACCAATAGTGTTTTTTAAATTATAATTTCTATAATACTTTTCTCCATCAAAAGCTATTACTGGGGTTGGTAAGTAGTCTTTTAATTTCTCAACAACACCAACAGGGCCAGCTCCAGGACCGCCTCCACCGTGAGGAGTTGAAAATGTTTTGTGCAAATTAAGGTGAACGACGTCAAACCCCATAAGTTTTGGGTTTGTATGACCCATAATTGCATTGAAATTAGCTCCATCATAATAAAGTAGTGAGCCGTTATCATGCATTAATTTTGAAATTTCTTCAACTTTTTCTTCAAAAATTCCCAAAGTATTAGGGTTAGTCATCATAATTGCTGCAACATCTTTATCAAGTACTGCTTTAAGAGCTTCAATATCAACTTGACCTTTATCGTTTGATTTAATCTCTACGCATTCAAATCCTGCCATTTTTGCACTTGCAGGGTTTGTACCGTGAGCAGAATCAGGGATAATTACTTTTATTCTATTTGTTTCACCGATAGAATCAAAATATTTTTTAATAATCATCATGCCTGTCATTTCACCGTGAGCACCAGCTGAAGGTTGTAATGTTAAAGCATCCATTCCAGTAATTTCTTTTAATGCTTCTTGAAGATTATACATAAGTTTTAGTGAGCCTTGTGCCATATCATCATCACAACAAGGATGAATGTTAAACCCATCTAAAGCTGCAAGCATTTCATTAACTTTTGGATTATATTTCATTGTGCATGAACCAAGGGGATAAAAGCCTTTTTCAATACAGAAGTTAAGGTCAGAAAGTTCTTTATAGTGTCTCATAACTTCAAGTTCACTAAGTTGAGGTAAGCCTACTTTATCAGCACGTAATATATCCTGCGGTAAGAAGTTGAGGTTAATTTGTTCATCTGTTAGATTTATACCATCTGTACCGCTACTTTTTTCAAATATTGTTTTCATTGTCTATATAATCCCCTGTTTTGCCAAGTCTTTTTTAATTCTATCTAATCCTGTTTGAATAATTCTGGATATTCTCGACTGAGAAATGTTAAATTCTTCTGCAATCTCTCTCAGTTTTTTCTCTTTGAAGAATTTATATTCAATCAGTTCTCTCTCTCTTGGAGGCAGCTTTTTCATTGATTCAAGAATTCCCTCTTTTAATTCAGTGAATTCTATACTCTCTTCTGGAGTTCTATCATTTGCTTTAATTTGTGTTGGAACCTCAGCGTCTTGTAATTCGTCGATAGACAATATGTTTTTATACACTTCAGCTCTTAATTCGACATCATTAGTTTCGTAATCTTCATCTTCAACTGTAGATTGTTTATTTTTTAAAGTGTACCATTTATATCTTCTGCGAACTTCGTTGCGAATAGCCCATTTGATTGCAGTTGATAAATAAGTACTATTGTATGTTTCAGGGTCGTGATTTTTAAACAAAATATAAAGTGCGTGAGTCCCAATGTTAATAAGTTCTGGTAACTCAATTAAATGAGAACGAGAAAATTTTTGATACTCTACTTTAGCTATAATTTCGATTAATTCCCTATATTGTTTAAGTTTTACGTTTTCTTCAGCTGACATTACTATAACTAATCCTAATAAAATGAAATTATAATCTCTATGTAAATATCATATCAGAAAAAATCCTATATGACCAGCTAATGTACTTTTTCTTAACATAACTTATGCTCTACAAAAAGGAGGAAATATGAGAGTTTTATTTTGTACTGATGGTTCAAAAATTAGTTATCACGCTATTCAGAATTTTTATAATTGGATGAATGAGTTTACTGTTGATATTTTGTGTGCTGTTGATTGGAGTTTTATGCCAGATAACGTTGCTGTCGAAAGTGCAAATTTTACATCATATTGTACTAATTCTGCAGATTCAATACTTGAATATTCTGAAAAATATTTATCAGAATTAGGTTTGAATGTTGGCGAAAAAATTAAAATGTGTGGGACAGCTGTGGATTGTATTCTAGAAGTTTTAGAAAACCAAGAATATGATTATATTGTATTGGGTTCACACGGTAAAAAAGGAATCAACAAATGGCTTGGTTCCGTGTCTCAAGAAGTTTCATCAGTTACTAATGTTTCTACATACATATCTAAAGAAAAGAACTACAGGCAGAAAGTGGTTTTTGCTGTTGATTCTTCAATTAATAGTCCTCTTGTTGTTCGCCGTTGCTTAGAAGATTTTAATTTGAAAGATAAAGAAATTCATTTAGTTACTGTCTTTGAAATCCCCGAATATTTATTTTTAGAGGGGAATATTGATTCTAGTTGGATACTAGATATTGAGAAAAAGCAAGAAACAAATGCAATGATTTTGCTAAGCGAATTTGAGAAGATCTTAGACGAGTATGGTTTGCAAGCGACTTCAAAGGTGATTTTACGTGGAAATACTTCTGCAGAAATACTCAAATATTTAGCGAAAGAAGATATAGATTTAGTAGTTTGTGGCATTCATAACCATAAGAAAATGCATAAATTTTTACTAAGCTCTGTTAGTAAACGTATTTTAGAAATTGCAAAATCAGATGTATTGATAGTTAGGCTAAATATTCAGTAAGTTCAAGTTCAGTATTTTGTAATTTGCAAAAAGCTCCGCAAGGTATTGTTGCTTTGAGTTTACTATGAGAAATCGGATACCCTGAAATTATTGGTATGTTCAACTCGATTGCAAGGTTTTCAAAGAAAGAATCAAAGTATTTGTTATTGTCAATGTCTAAGAAATCCCCTAAGATAATTGCTTTTAACCTTGTTTTAAAACCTTCTTGAGCCAGTAGTTGAGTGAAATACCTATCAATTTTGTAAACAGGCTCATTCAAGTCTTCCGTAAAGAATATAAAATCTGTGTTAGGAGTGAAATCTCTACCACATAAACTTACAATACTAGCAAGGTTACCACCAAATATTATCCCTTCAGCGTTTCCATCGTTATAAATTTTAGGATTGTTTGGTTTTAAAATTGTGCAAACGCTTGTCAATGTTTTAAAGAATTCTGATTCTGTAAATTCATCTATCTCATTCCCAAAGTCACTTTGAGCCATTGGGCCTGAATATGTAATTAGGTTTGAATGTTTTAAAATCATTGTGTTTAGTACTGATATATCTGAATATCCGCAGAATATTTTAGGATTTTCTTCGAGTAATTTATAGTCAATTTTATCAACAAGTTTTAGTGCTCCATACCCGCCTCTAGCACAGATTATTGCTTTGGTATCCTTATCTGAAAACGCTTCATGCAAGTCAGCTAATCTGTTTTCATCGCTTCCCGCTAGATAGTTGTACTCATCTGTGATATGTGAACCTAATTCTACTTTGTAACCTTTGTTTTCAAAATATATTTTAGCTTGATTGATTTTATCCATGTCCACAGGGCCAGATAGTGCAATAATTCTAATTTTGTCGCCTAGGTTTAATTTTTTAGGTTTAATTAAGTTCATAAATTACCCCAAACTTTATAATATCTGCTATAATTATTTTATCATGGAAAAGAATTATATACCTTTATATCGCAAATATAGACCACAAGCGATTGAACAGATAGTTGGTCAAGAACATATTAAAAAAGCTTTAGCTAATGCCATTCAAATGGATAGGATTTCGCATGCATATTTGTTTACAGGTCCAAGAGGAACTGGTAAAACATCTACCGCTAGAATTTTTGCAAAATCCTTAAACTGCGAAAATGGACCTACTATTTCTCCTTGTAGTGAATGTGAAAATTGCAGAAATATCACTAATTCTATTCCAATTGATGTTATTGAAATCGACGCAGCTAGTAATCGTTCTGTTAACGATGCTGATGAAATTATTCAAAAAGTAGCTTTAGCACCAGTTCAGAGCCGTTATAAAATATATATTATTGACGAGGTTCACATGCTTACAAACCAAGCATTTAATGCCTTGTTAAAAACTTTAGAAGAACCCCCAAAAAATGTAATATTTATTCTTGCAACAACTGAAGTTCATAAAGTTTTAGATACTATTAAAAGTCGTTGTCAAAGATTTGATTTTAAACGTATCACAACTGATGATATTTCAAAACACTTGAGATATATTGCAGACAATGAAAATATTAATATTACAGATGAAGCATTGTCTTATATTGCTCAAAATTCAGCAGGTGGTATGAGAGATAGTATTGCACTATTAGATCAACTAAGTGTGTTGAATTCTACAGATGAAGCAATTTCTGTTGATGACATTAATAGTTTATTGGGTCGTTTGTCTTTTGACTCTTTAACTTCATTGTTTAGTGCAATTGCTGAGTCAAATCAAAATCAAGCTCTTGAGGTTTTAAATAGTATTTATAATCAGGGTAATGAACCTTCTCAAATTTTGTCTAACTTATTAGAATATTTAAGAAATGCACTAATCTTAAAATCTGTTGGAAATGTAAGTAATGCTGTTGTCCAACTTAATGATGAACAAACAAAAACTTTAAATGCTAAATTAGAGCCTTTAGAAGCTCATCAGCTGGTTTCTTTAATAGATAAATGTGCATCATATGCCAAAGAATTAAAATTAACGTCTAATCCTAAATTGTGGCTTGATGTTGCAATTTTAGATATGGCAAATCTTGTACAGAATACAAAATTAGAAGATTTGCAAAGACGTATTTCAATGTTAGAAACAGGCGAAGCTCCAAGATTAGTACAGACTTCACCTTACAATACACCGCCTTCTCCTGTTAAGAAAACTGAAGTAATGAAACCTATAAAACCAGAGGTTAAACCAGTAGCGTCTAAGGTTGAGGAGAAACCAGTAGAACTTGCAAAAAAACAAGTTACGGAAGAAGAGGTTTTAACTGATTCTGTTCCAATGTCAAAGCCTGCAGCATCTAATGCTTTAAAAACTTCGTGGGCAAAATTGTTGGAAAATATTTCAAGTTTCCCATCTCGTGCAATTTTAAAACAGCAGGCTGTACCTGTTATTATTTCTGAAGATGAAGTGGTTTTATCTATTAAAAATCCTAGCTGGTTAAAACAGTTCAGTCCTGAGGGTTCAAAACACTCATCTATTGTTGAAGCTGTTAATAAAATGTATCCAAATGGAGCAAAAAAAATTATTGTTAGAGCACCTGAATCTAATGATGAGGCTATTAGAAAAGAGCAAGCTGGAAGTTCTGATGATGAAACGCCTGCCCCTGCTCAGGTTTCAAAATCTGTAAAAGCTCCTGAACCTGAAATGAAAAAAGAAGAAATTGTTCAGGTTATTGAGGCTAAAGAAGATATAGATGCTGAGTTAGAAAATTCTTCAGATGATTCTACATTGGCTTCGACTAAAAAATCCGCGTCATCAGGTTATCATTCTGATAATGTAAATATGGTTATGGATTTATTTGAAGGTAAATTTATAGAATAATAAAAAAGACGCTATGCTAAGCGTCTTTTCTATTTAAAATAAAATTGTTTGTGGATATATGTCTTCTACGTAATATGCCCATTCTTTTATTGGGAAAAATCCTATAGCAAATTCAACTTCGTTTTCTCCAAATTGCTGAGCACCGATAACTTCGATAGGAGGTCCAGCAGGAGTTGTACGAGCTGGATTTTTTGGATTTGATATTATTCCTGTGCTACGCAATAAAGTAATCATTAATGAGTTGCCAGCCACCTCATATTCAGTCAAACCTTTGGTGATAACACCTAAGCCATTTGCCCAAACAAATCTTTGGAAAGGTGCAGTATTAGTTCTAGCCTCTTTTCCTTTTTCGGTTGGTAGGTTATTTCGAATATCGTAGTCAGGATTGAATTTACGACTTATAAGCAAATTCATATCTTCGGAGAATACTTCATTTATTTTGTCAGGTAAATTAAATTTAACTTGCCACAATTTGTTTGACGATAGGTTAAGCCATTTTATCTTGAATTTTAGCAATTTTGCTCTTTTTTCTAGAGTTACATCAACGCTGAAAAATGATGTTTTTACTCTAAGTGTTGATCTTAATGGGCCATTTAAAATTACTCTTGCTGACAAAATTTCTGCGATTTCATATTCATCATTAATATCTGGGCCGAAATTGTAAGTATCACCGATATCTTTACATCTTACAAATTCAATAAAATTCTCATAGCATTCGGCCTTGTTGTAAAAGTTAAGTTTGCCATTTTCAAGTAAAATTCTAACATTTGAGTTAAAGATATTTGTGTTATCTACTACTAAATCTGATGGTGAACCGTCAGCATTAAACTCTTTTAATAATGTGTAAACCGTTGTGTAATCTTCAGTTATAGGAATTTTATTTACATCGCATAAAAGATTTCTAGCAAATCCTCTACGTTGTGCAACAACTTGCGAGTTTTTATCAATTTCAGTATTTTCAATCTCTAATAGTTTATACTTGTCTAGATATTTGAATGTTATTGATAAATTTTTAGGTTGTGTAGCTGAAATCTCATCAATAATGCCATTTGCAATTTGGAGTATCTTTTTATAACGAGTAATATTTTCTTCATGAACCGAGTCCGTTGAACAGCCACAAATACTATCGTGAGCTTGATTTTGTAGTAATAATTTGTACGCATATTCAATTGAGTTATTATACTTGCTATCAAAGTTGTATTGTAGCTTGTCAGCTAAGTCTAATCGGTATGAACATTCAGTATTAAGCTGTTTTAGTTTTGTTCTTGCAGAATAAGAACCTTGAAGAATGAATGTTTTAGAGTTATCTCTCAGCTCACCTTCAAATCTATCTTTGAATTTAACTTTGTTAAAATAGTCAAATGGCGAACCTAGTTTGATTTCATACTCATCAAGTAAATCATTAATTTTATCGATTTGAGATGAAATATCATCAGGGATACCTAAGTGATCGGCACCGATTGGTAAAAGTAAGGTTTTACCTGATTTTTCTGCAATCTTATCAAGGTTAGATTTCAAAAATTCTGCTTTTTCTTCAATTGTTTTATCGCATGAGAATATATCCATAAAGTATCCACGAACAAGATTTACTGTATTTACTCCGTCGTAAACAAAATCTGCTGGCAAATCTCCGCAACCACGCCAAACAATTGCTTTATCTATGTTGTATTCTTTCAATATTGTTGGGATGTTCTTGCTATGTCCAAATGTATCAGCAAAGTAACCAATAAAGTCAGTACAACCGTAACTTTGTGCGATTTTCATACCAATTTCAATGTTCTTTCTGAAACAAATGCCATCAGTTAAATATTCATCAACTAGACAGTAGAATGGCCCAATGAATAATTTTTTTAATTCAATAAAACGACGTACTTGCTCTTCACGTTCAGGTCGCATTTCTAAATAATCTTGCAATGCTACAACTTGTCCATCAAAGTAAAATGAAGGGATTCTATTTTCTTCAAGCATGTCAAGGACATGGTCAAATACCCTTAGCAAACGTAATCTAAATATTTCGTATTCTCTATACCACTCTCTATCCCAGTGTGTATGCAAGTAAGCAATAACCTGCTTTTTCTTCTTTAAATTGATTTTGATATTAAACATAGCAAAATTATCTTAGCACTTTATCTAAAACTTGGCTAATTGTTAAGATTAGACAACAGTAGAATGATAATTTTGATATTCATTTTTATTATTTTAGAAAGAGGTGAGGTATATATGAAAAATTTGTTAATTTTAGGATTTGTTTTATTAAGTATCGTTATGTGTGCGTCTTATGTAGAAGCGGTTACCATTGTAAAAAATGAGAATGTAAAAAATCCACGATACATAAATAATTCAACAGATATGTATGACTATGATTTAGATAGAATTGAACGATATTTATTCAGAAAAACATATCAGAATAATAATTTGCAGTCTAGATTGAATAGAATTGAGAAATATTTGTTTAATAGAAGTTTTCCAAACTGGAATAATACTAGAAGAATAAATCATATCTTAGCAAATTACAGAGAGAATTATAATAGGAATTATGTTGCAGGATACAATTATAAACATCCTGTTCAACGGATTAAAAGGCAAATTGTAGGTCAACCAACTGGTTTTACACCTTCAGTTATGGATATGCCGTTTGGTAGTGGGTTCTTCAACAATGGAATAGGTAGTTCTTTTAGCCCTGGGTTTAGCCAAGGTTTTGCAACAAACAGAGGGTATGGTTTTATGAATTCTATCCCTGCTATGACTAGATCAGCAATAACAATATTAGACTAGATGTAAAATTAATATAAAGGTCTATCAAACTGGCTTTTTTAATGGTAAAATGATACAGTAATTACACATAGGGAGAAGAATAGTTTATGTGCGGTATCGTTGGTTATGTTGGCAAAAAGCCAGTTGTTGATATATTATTAGATGGTTTAGAGCAACTAGAATACAGAGGGTATGATTCTTCTGGTATTGCTATTAAAACTTCCACTTCAATTGATGTTTATAAAGCAGAAGGCAAATTAGCAAATCTTAGAGATGTTTTAAGACCTTGTACTGATAAAATTACTCAGTCAACAATGGGGATTGGCCACATTCGTTGGGCAACTCATGGAGCTCCTACTGTATTAAATGCACACCCTCACACTTGTAATTGTGGAAATTTGGTTGTTGTGCATAATGGTATTATCGAAAATTATAAAGAATTACGTTCAGAACTAGAAGCAGAAGGTTGTACCTTCCGCTCTCAAACCGATACTGAAACAGTTTCGCACCTTGTAGCTTCAATATATGCTGAGGTTAAAGACTTAACAAAGGCTGTTCAAATAGCAACTAAAAAAATTGAAGGTGCTTATGCCCTTTGTATTATGCACAACGATGAACCAGAAAAACTTGTTGTAACTAAAAGAAATGCTCCACTTTTAATTGGTGTTGGTGAGGGTGAATACTTTGTAGCGTCTGATGTTCCAGCAATTATTAAACACACTAAAAAAGCTATATATTTAACTGATAATCAGGTTGCAACATTAACACCGAATTCATTGAAAATTGAAAATGAAAAAGAAGAAGTGATTGAGCCAAAGGTTGAAGTATTACCTTGGGAACCTGTTGCACTTAGTAAAATGGGTTATAAACACTTCATGCTTAAAGAAATACACGAACAACCGGATGTTATTCGTAATATTCTTGTGGGCAAACTTCATACATCAGATTCTCCAATTGTTTTAAATGAAGTTAAACTAAATAAAGAAACTCTAAAAAATTTAAATAGAATTCAGGTAATTGCTTGTGGGACTTCTTTACATGCTGCAATGATTGGTAAGTATATTATTGAAGATTTCTGCGGAATTCCTGTTGATGTTGAGGCTTCAAGCGAGTATATTTACAGAAAAACTGTAACAGATGAGCATACTTTGGTTATTGGGGTTTCTCAATCTGGAGAAACTGCTGATACCTTAACAGCTATCAAACAATCAAAAGCACGTGGTTCTCATATTTTAATTATTACAAATAGACCTGATAGTGCTATGGCAAGAGAAGCTGATAGCTTAGTTCCTGTAAGTGCAGGTATTGAGGTTTCTGTCGCAGCTACAAAATCTTATATTGCACAGTTAACTTCATTCTATTTATTAGCACTTTATATGGCAGAAATTAAAGGTACAATGTCTCATTCTGATTTGACAAATTTAAAAGCTGAAATGTTGTTGTTGCCACAAAAAATAGAGCAGATTTTAGCTAATAAAGAAAATATACAAGCTTGTGCAAGAAAATATGCAAGTACAAGAGATTTTATTTATATAGCAAGAGGTATTAATTACCCAACAGCTCTTGAAGGTGCATTAAAGCTTAAGGAAATTAGCTATATTAACGCAACAGGTTACCCTGCAGGTGAGCTTAAACACGGCCCTATTGCAATGTTAGATGAAACTATGCCAGTTTTATCTGTTCTTATGAAGGGTTCAGTATATGAAAAAATCCTTTCAAATAGTGAGGAAGCAAAAGCTCGTAATGCTAGAATGATTGCATTAACAAACTCTACAGATACTAAGCTTGATGATTTATTTGAGTTTGTTCTTAGGGTTCCTGAAGTTACAGAGTTATTATCACCAATTGTTGCGATGATTCCACTTCAGTTGATTGCTTATTATATAGCAGAGTTTTTAGGTAAAGACGTTGACCAGCCTAGAAACCTTGCAAAATCAGTTACAGTTGAGTAATTATGGTAAAAATATTATCAGAAATTATTTATATTGATAAATCAAAACCCATTGAAGTAACTCTAGTTGAAAAATACGCTGAGATTGTCAGATGGGCGATTGTTGATGTTTCTGATACTGAATATAAAATTTCATTTTCTTATGAAGTAAAAGAGGCACAGACTAACTAGTCTATGCCTCTTTTCTCTCGATGTATATAGGGATTATATTATGCGTTCAAAACTAAGTTTTTTGTAGCATTTTCAATTGCACCTGTATCGTTGTATTTTTGTTCGATTTTACCATCATCGTATGCATGTTTTGTAATTGTATTTAATGCGTATAATACAGCAGCTGCAGCTAAACCGATTTTACCGTATTTTACAGGGTTTTTCTGAATAGCTGTTAATACTTTAGAAATACCTTTTGTTAATGCATTGCCTGGGTTTTTGAATAATTTACCTAGAGCTTTAGCACCTTTACCTAAATATTTAGCAGCTGTCATGCCAACTTTTGATAATAAACCTGGTTTAGCTGCTGCAACACCAGCAACAACGCCTGCAGGTACTGCTAATTTTAACGTTGCACTTGTATCATTTTTAATTTTTTCTGCAGCACAATCTGCTCTATTTGTTAAACTACCTTTTTTATTATCAACTAATGCTGGAATCACTCTTGCAGATACACCTACTGCACCTAAACCTAATCCACCTAAAGCTACTTTAGCTACTGCGTTCATAATTACCTACCTTTCAAAAATAACACTAAAAAATTTTAACCTACTCTTATATAAAGTATTTTTGAAAAGTAAAATTGCCTTCAACTTAACAATTATTAATATTCATCAATTTCAATAGCATTTACAGGACATGTAATTGCTGCATCTATGCATAAATCCTGAGTTTGTTCAATTTTATCTGAATTTACAACGGCTTTATTTCCTTTTATCTCAAAGACTTCAGAATTGATTATTGCACATGCTCCACACCCAACACAATTATCAAGTACACTTACGTTCATAAAAAATACCCTCCATTAGTTTTAATAACCAATTATGGAGGATATATGTAAATTTTTTATTGGTATTTAATCTAATTTAATAGACTAATCTTCGTTTGTGATAACTTGTGCCCCATTATTTTCAATAGAAAGAGTTCTAATATCACATTTGATATTTTGATTTGCCCAAGTTTCTTTAACAATATTTCTAACTTTATCTAGGTCATTCTTTTCAGAAATAACTAGAATTGTTGAGCCTGCACCACTTATTACGCAGCCTAGAACGTTTTCAAAATGTTTTAAATTATCCATAATTTTATCTAAACCAGGGATTAATTTCATTCTGTATGGCTGGTGTAATCTATCTTTTAATGCAGATTTCATAAGCTCAGAGTCTTTTGTATTTACAGCATGAAGTAGCATTGCAAGTTTTTGAGCATTGAAAATTGCATCTTTCATAGGCACTTCTTTTGGTAAAACAGAACGAGCAATTTCTGTTGCTAATTCAAAATCGGGGATACAAACAGTAAGAGCCCATTCTTCAGGCCATTCAAGTTTCCTGTATGTAACACTTCCATCATCTTCTTGTGCCGCAATGATAAGCCCGCCTAGAATTGCAGGAGCAACATTATCAGGGTGTCCCTCAATTTCTGTTGCAATTGATAATAAAGCAGCTTCATCTGCTGGTCTGCCTAACAATTCATTAGCAGCTAATAAAGCTCCAACAATAACTGATGAGCTGCTACCTAGCCCTCTTGTTACAGGAATGCTTGAGTGGATTGTAATTTTAAGTTCACTAGGGGTTTGACCTATTGAATTGTAAAGTAGCTCAACGGCTTTATAAACAATGCTATTTTCATCTAATGGAATATGATCAAGTGAAGCTTGGTCAATAGCATCACTATCAGCTAAAACATTGATTTCAACTCCAGTACCTGGTAATACAGTTTCTTCAATTGTAACAGTATTATAAATTGGCAAAGCTAAACCCATACAATCAAAGCCGGGGCCTATATTTGCACTGGTTGCTGGTACTTTTACACTTACTTTCATAATCTTAATCACCTTTCATTCTTATTATAACAAAAACAAGTGTAAAAATGACAAATATTCCCTAATATTAAGTTCTTGCCCATCCTTAAAAGGGGTGTATAATAAGACTATGTACGAGTTTCACCCATATTTCACAAATGATGGTTCAGTAGGACTATATAGTTCAGACTTCGATGACATATACCATAGCTCTACAGGGGCTCTAACTGAGGCATATGAGAAGTTTATTTTGCCAATTAATATGGATGAGCTTTTAAAAAAAGATTCGATTAAAGTTTTAGATATTTGTTATGGAATTGGTTATAATTCAAAAAGTTTTTTAAATTTTATTTTTGAAAAAATTTTTTTGAGAAAAAATAAAAAATTTTTCTCTCTTCCAGATAAGCATATCGCTACGATACATACCAATAAAATAAACCATGAATTGGATGGCATTTATAACGGTGAGATATATACCGATAATGCTTTCGATAAGATTTCTGTAACCGCTATAGATAATGATAAAATTTTAGCATTTTTATCTCCATTTATAAAAACTGGTGAAAAATTTTTTAAAAATGACAATTTTGATTTTGAAAAGAAAAATATCGGGAAATATTTAGATAAAAATAAAAAAATCAAGAATCAGAAAATTCAAAAAATTATTAATTTTTTAATTTTTGAAAAAATAACCCAAATTTGCCCTGATTTCTATACCAATGAGGCTGTAACCCGCATTATATCTGACAAAAAGTATGCTAAATATTTTACAAGCGATATAAGGGGCATTTACAGGGGTAAAATTAGCAAAGGGTATATAACTAACCTAAGCGGATTTTTAAGGGGGTTCTTAGCCTTTTTACATAATATATATTATCGACATGTAACTAATCGCTACAAAAAGGAATTAAAACACTATAAAATAGAGGATATTGTTTTTAACCTAAAAATTGGTGACGCTCGTCAGGTTATCAAAGAGGATAATAATTTATATAATTTGATATTTTTAGATGCATTTACTCCATCAAAATGTCCTTGTTTATGGTCTTATGAATTTTTTAAACTTTTATTTGAACACTTAGAACAAGATGGAATGATTTTAACTTATTCTACATCAGCTGCAATTAGATCAGCCATGCAAGAAGCTGGTTTTCATATCGGCAATATTTATAATGAACGAGAACAAAAGTTTACAGGAACTGTTGCGGTTAAAAATTCTGACCTCATTATTTACCCCCTTTCAGAATTCGATTTAGGGCTTTTAAAAACTTCGGCAGGTATATTTTATAGGGATGAAAATTTAACAGGGCAAAATGAGGCGATATTCGCTGCTCGTAAAAAAGAGGTTGAAAACACTGATAGAATCTCAACTTCACAATATAAGAAGAATTTCAATAAGGGGGAACTATGCAAAAATACGATGTCTTAGTAATCGGGGGTGGCACATCTGGTTGTGCGGCTGCTTATACGGCTGGAAAACTTGGCTTAAAAACCTTATTGATTGAAAAAGGAATACACTTAGGGGGTGCGATTACCTCAGGACTTGTTGTTCCAGTTATGAAATCGGGTGAAAATCAAATAAATACTGAATTTTACCAAAAATTGATTTCTGAGTTAAAGATTATAGGCGGTCAAATAACTTATCAGGATAATCCTGGTTGGTTTAATCCTGAGCTTGCAAAGATTGTGCTTGATAAAATGATGAATGATGCAAATGTAGATATAAGATTTAATTCATATGCAAAATCTGCAAAAATTATATCCTCTTACATCAACCATGTAGAAGTTAATACAAATATATTATCAGTATCTAACGATACGATATATACTAATAATAATTATCAAGAAAACAGTGAAACATTATCGGAATATATCGAAGCGAAGTATGTTGTAGATGCGACAGGAAATTGTGAATTTTCAAAATTAATTAATTGCGAATTTTTAGAAAATAAAAATGAATTTCAACCGATGAGTTTGAGATTTATTATGAGTGGTATTGATAGAAAAGCTTTTGGTGACTGGCTCTTACAGATTGATTCTGATAGAGATGTTACAACAGTTGAAGTGATAGATGGAGTAACTCATTTATCTACTGCTTATACCTGGGATTTAGGCAGAGATTGGGCTTTAGCCCCATATTTTAATGATGCCGTAGCTAAAAATATACTAAAAGATACTGATAGAAACTATTTTCAGGTATTTTCAGTAGCTGGAACAGTCGATTCTGTAGCGTTTAATTGCCCTAGAATTGCCGAAAATCTAGACCCTAACTCAACTTTAGACACAACAAAGGCTCTAATTACAGCTAGAGAAAGCATATTAAGATTATCAGAATTTTGTAAAAAATACTTCCCAGGATTCGAAAATGCATATATCTCAAACATTGCAGACTCCCTTGGGGTAAGGGTTTCAAATAGAATTAGGGGTAAATATATTTACTCAATTGATGATCTAAGAAGTGGTAAAAAATTTGATAATCCAGCATTAATTTCAAATTATCCAGTTGATGTACATTCTAAGGATAAAAACGCGTCCACACTAGAACAAACTGGGGAATATCAACTTCCTATTGAAAGTTTAATGTCAAATGATTATGATAATTTGTTTGTTGTTGGACGAGGAATTTCCGCAGATTATTTAGCACAAGGTGCACTGAGAGTGCAAGGCAGCTGTTTTTCTATGGGTGAAGCCGTTGCAAAATATATTAAATCTCAAATTAACAATGCTTGTTAATCTTACTGCAAAGTATATTCATTGCATCTAGTAATGGGTCAATTGTTGTCGAATAAGGTGGGGAATAAGTTAAGTCGTTATGCTTAAATTCTTTTACTGTTAAATGAGCTAAAAGTGCCGTAGCAAGACTATTTATACGTTTGTCTGCTCCAAATGCACCTATTGCCTGTCCGCCAAGTAGTAAGCCTGAATGCTTGTCCGCTATTATTTTTAGAGTTATATCACCAACATCTGGCATATACGCAACCTTATCAGTTTTTGATACTACCGCTGATACAGGAGTAAAGCCCGCTTCAATTGCTTGCTTTTCAGTTAAACCAGTCATTGAAATAGTTGTGTTTAGGCATCTTGATACGGCTGAACCTAATACCCCTTCAAATGGGGAATATATTCCCGCTGCGTTCATTGCAGCACAACGACCTTCTTTGTTAGCTGTAGAACCTAGAGGAACCCAGACCGATTTCCCACTAATTAAATGAGGTTCTTCACAACAATCTCCACACGCATAAACATTCGGAACAGAGGTTTGCATCAGTTTATTCACCTTGATTGCACCTGTTTTTCCAATTTCAATTCCAGCATCTTTAGCTAATTCGGAATTCGGGATAATTCCTGCTGAAATTATTATCATATCAGTATTAAACTCTTTACCAGAGTGCGTTTTTACAATATTTGCAACTCTGCCCTCTCCTTTAATTTCGCTTACAATTTCGCCTGTGTAAAATTCAAAATTTCGATCTTTTATTGACTCAAGTCTTTTTCTTATCAAATCAGACATATCAGCATCCAGAGAGGAAATAAGTCGATTGCTACGCTCAATTACAGTAACTTGTAGCCCATTTTTTACAAATGCTTCGAGAAGTTCTAATCCAATGTAACCACTACCAACTATAACAACTTTTTTTGCTGTTTTCATTTGTTCTCGTATATTTATGCCATCTTCAATTTTTCTGACAGTAAATATGTTGTCAAAATTAGTCACCCCGTGAATATTTGGTATTCTTGGTCTTGCACCTGTTGCAATTATTAACTTATCATACTTTACTAAGTATGCATCAGTCTTATTGCAAACGAGTATTTGCTGTTGTTTTAGAAGTATTTTTTCGACTTTTGATTCTAGATAAACTTCTATTCCAGCAGCATTAAATTCTTCTACCGAACGGACTAAAAGCATTCGATAATCACTAAAATTTCCCTGAATATAATATGGTAATCCACACGAAGAATATGATACGTGTGTATCATCTGTATAAATTGCTACATTTGCATCTGGGAGTAAACGTTTAATTTTTGCTGCAGCTTTTGCTCCTGCTGCAACACCACCAATAATAACTATATTCATAAAGTTAATTTATGGTGAATTTAGACAAAAAACATTACTCTAGTGGTTAATTTGCACTATAAGTATTTAAAATCATACCCTTCATAAATTCACAATATGAATCTTTATCTTGCTCAATCTCTTCTGCTTTTTTAATCAAGTTTTTTAATTCAATAATAATCTGTTTTCTCACTAGATCTTCGTACATGTTAATACACACCCCGTGTTCTTCTCTAATCACATGTATATTTACGGCAGAATTTTTATTAACTTTAGAAATTTTAGTCGATTGTAAACTATTTGTTACTTAGTCGATTTCGTTATATACAATTTTCTTTCTCAAAGACCATTGAATAAGTGTCAGAACAAGGATTATCGCAAATAGGACATAAGCAATTGCACTTGCCTTTCCTACGTTAAAATATTCAAATGCATTTTTATAAATCGCATAAACAAGTACATTTGTACTATCAAATGGACCACCTTGAGTCATTAAATAGATTAAATCAAACACTTGAAATGATGATATTGCGGTAATTATTATCACAAAGAATATTGTTGGTGATAATAGAGGTATTGTAACGTTTTTAAAAGTCTGATAAGCGTTTGCACCATCAATTTTTGCAGCTTCAAACATTGAATTTGAGATTGAAGAAAGTGATGATAAAAAGATAATCATGTTATAGCCAATAAGCTTCCAAACAGACACTATAATTACGGCTGGAAGTGCGAATTTTGAGTCATAAAGCCAATTTATATTTATATGTAAAACTTGATTAAGTAGTCCGATATTTGGGTCAAAAATCCAAGCCCAAATGATACCTATAACAACCATTGGTGTAATAAATGGTAGAAAATAAGCAGTTTTAAAAAACTCACTACCTCTTATTTTTGAGTTAAGAATTGATGCCAGAATCAAAGGGATGATTACTCCTAAAATTGAGGTAGATAGAGCAAAAACAACTGTATTTATGAGGATTTTGTAAAATAAACCATCTTTAAATAACAATTTATAGTTCTCCATACCGACAAATTTTATCGGATTAAGTAAATCCCAATCTGCAAAGCTTAAACCAAAAGAACAAATAACAGGTATTACAATAAAAATAAAAGTTCCTAAAATAGCTGGCAAAATAAATATCCATGCCGCAAAGTTTTGATTATTTGAGAATTTTTCAAACATCTTTTTCATGGTACAATTTAATTATATTCGAAAGATTAGGAGATGTGAATTATGCAAAGATATGATCATGCATTCGGTAAGAATGACATACGAGGGATTTACGGCGGAGATATAACAGAGGAGCTGTTTTATAATATTGGTATTGGTTATATAAACTGGTTAACAAAACAAAACGGCAAATCTGCTAAAGATTTAAGAATTAGTGTTTGTATGGATGCAAGATTGCATTCTCCATCTTTAAAAACTGCTTTAATTAATGGTTTAAAAGAAGTCGGGGTTGAATATATTGAAGATTTGGGACTAGCTCCAACGCCAATCGGTTATTATTCAGAAGTTGCTCATGGTTTAGATGGGGCAATGATTATTACTGCAAGTCATAATCCAAGCGAATATAACGGTATGAAAATGACTTATAACCGTCAAACTTTGAATGAAAAGCAAATTAAAGAAGTTAAAGAATTTACTTATGCAAATTGGAAAGAACTTCCTACAAATTTAGTTGATTATAACTTCGAAACAGCGATTTTACCTGAATATATTGCCGAAATGAAAGAAAAATTCGGTGAAATTGGCAAAGGAATTAAAGTCGTAGTTGACTCAGCAAACGCAACTGGCGGTATTGTTGGACCTCAATTGTACAGAGAATTAGGTTGTGAAGTTGTGGAATTATTCTCAGAACCTGATGGAAGATTCCCTAACCACCACCCAAATCCAAGCGTTTTATCAACACTTGAAACTCTATCTAAAACCGTGCTAGAAACAGGTGCTGATTTTGGTATTGCTTTTGATGGTGATAGCGATAGAATCGGTGTTGTTGACTCTCAAGGACATCCTCTAACTGGTGATAAATTACTTTTAATTTACGCTATGGATATGATTGAAACAAAACCGATTGTTGTGTCTGAGGTTAAATGTTCACAAGTTTTATATGACACAATCAACGAGGCTGGTGGTACTGCGATTATGTGCAAAACTGGCCACGGCTATATCAAAGAAAAAATGAAAGAAACTAACGCTATTTTAGGTGGCGAAATGAGTGGTCATACATTCTTTAAAGATAGATATTATGGCTTTGATGATGCTGTTTACGCTGGTTGCAGAATGATTGAAATAGTTGCTAAAAATAAAAATCAAAATGCTGATTTTAAACTAGAAGAACTTTTAGCACCATTTAATAAAGTATTTACAAGTGATGAAGTTCGTTTCCCTTGTCCAAACGAATTGAAAAAAGTTGTTTTAGAGACAATGCAAACAGAGGTGCAGAATAATCCTGAAATGTTTGGCTCAGAAATAAAAGAGATTATTACATTAGACGGTATGAGAATCGTTTTTAAGGGTGGTTTTGCAATGATTAGACAAAGTAATACAGAACCTGTATTTACTCTTCGTTTTGAGGCGAATAATGAGCTTGCTTGCAACCGTTATAAAAATGTTATGACATCATTCCTTGATGAATGTGTTACAGCAATGAGTAAGTAACTAATTCATATATATAAATAAATGCTCTCAAATTATTTGGGAGCATTTTATGTAATATATTAATTTGATTTATCATATTGCTCTAATATTTTTATTATTTCTTTTAAATAATTAATTTTATCATCCTCGCTCCAAGCTGCTGTACTAAGCTCTCCAACAGTTAATATGTTGTTTAACCTTTCTTTTGCTAGGTCTAGTGCAGGAATAGTAGAAATGATTCGACCTGTTTTTTCATCAATAGTATATATGTTTGTATCTGCACCATTGTTTAATAAAGTTTTAATTATATCAATATTTTCCCCATATAATATTGCAGCACTTAAAGGTTGTCTAATGTAATAATTTTTATTTGGTTCTTTGACAAAATATTTATTGTAAGGAAAAATTCCTATAACATTGGGGTTTGCTCCATAATCTATTAATTTTTGAACCAAAAAGCTATCTTTCATTTCGCATGCTTTCAGAAGGGTTCTATCTAATTCATCATTAGTAAAATTATAACCATGTTTTGCAAGAATTGCGAGGGCTTCTTTTGTTGGAGGGAGGATGCTTTGTTGTAAAATAGTTTCATCTCTACTATTTCGTTTATTTAATTTTGCACCACGAGAGATTAGGATATCAATAACTTCTGGGTATTTTGCACGTAAGGATACAGCCAAAAGTGTTCTACCCTCTTTTGATACAAAGTTAACATCAGCTCCAGCATTTATCAACGTAGTAACAATTTCTGGTGTTAATCTATGGATTTCTGAAAATAAAACAGGTTCTCCAGAGTAATTTTTTGTATTTACATCAGCCCCGTGCTTTATTAAAAGAGCAATTAACTTATTTTTATCCGAAGAATGGTAATGTAAGGCAGTAAGATGTAATATAGGGTAAAACATGTGATCATTAACTTTTGTTGTATTTATATCGGCACCTTGATTAAGAAGATATTCTATTAATTCAGGACTTCTATTATACATTATTGCCGTTTCAAGAGGAGTTATCTCATACATATCTTTTGCATTTACAAATGCACCTCGTTCAATTAAAAGTTTAATAACATTAAGATCAGGGTTTTTCTTCACAGCACCATGCAATGGTGTGTAATTATGAATAGGGGAGTTTTTTTTAGCATTGACATCATAACCATCATCTAGCATTCGTTTAATATTTTGATAACTGCCGTGCTCGCAGAATTCAATGAATTCATCATTTGAAATCTTAGCAAGAGATGTTGTATTTATAGATAAACAAAGAATACAAAAAATAAATATTATTTTTTTTATCATTTTATTAGCTCCGTCTTTTCTCTTGAATTATGCCTCATTATTATATTATAAAATTATATTAATAAAAGCAATAAAGAAGCGACCTTGATGGTCGCTTTTAAAATTTTCCTATCCTTTTTCCTTACTCTTTTAAATTCTTTTCTCTTATTTCCTATTGATTATCCAACAACTTTTGATACGAAATTTATTACTTCAAATACTGAGTCTTTAACAAATTCTTTTGCCAATGTGCTTACTGGTCTGTTTTCGATACAATCAAATACATAGTAAATTGGGTCTTGAGAATTGTTAAATCTCATTCTTCTATCTCTATTTTCTAAATATTTAAAGTCTTCTAAAGATTTTCTTCTAGAAGAACGTCTAGTCATTGTTCCAAATGCTTGTCCTGAAGTGGCTAACATAATTTTCTCTCTCTCGTTATATCTTACATATATATAAAGTAAATACTTTTCAAAAAATTGCCTTTTTAGGATGATAAATATTAAGAAGTGTTAACATTATTTTGAGAGGCTTATATAATCATCATTTTGGCATAAATTACGACCGATAGCTTTTTCTAATTCAGCCTTTGCTAAATTGTATTCATAAATCGAGGAATAATACGTTAACTGTGCATTTTCGTAGGTAATCTCGGCATCTTTAACTTCTGATGGTGAACCTACACCAACACCATACATCTTGAAACTTAAATTAAAATTTTCATTTGCTTGTTTTTCTTGCAATTGGGCAACAGGTAATTGATTTTTCTTTTCAAGTAGCTTTAAATAAGCTTTTTGCAGTTCTAAGTATATGTTATGCTGAGTATTTTTGGCGTTTGCAAGTTCTTTATCATACAAATACTTTGCCTCTCTGATTTCATTTCTAACAAGCATCATATTTACCGCAGGAAATGTTAAATATCCGCCTATATTAAAACCATAATTTGAGTTCCAACTTCTACCCCCTCTTTGGTATTGTCCTTCTAGTGATAATGTCGGAAAATAAGATTTCTTCGCAAGTTTTATAGTCTGATTCATCTGCTCAACTTTAATTTCTGCTTGCTTTAACTCAGGTCTTGATTCTCTTGCAAATTCTATCATTTCTTCAAACGACAAATCTAAAGGTTTATATTCAAGCCTTTCAGATATTACATAACTTTTCAAATAAGGCAATCCCATTGCATAATTTAGGTTTGCAATTGCAATATTTACAGAGTTTTCAGCCTGTATGAGTTTTAATTTGGCATTACTCAAGTTAGTTTCTGCAATAGTAACATCAACTTTCGGGCTTCTACCAGTTCTATAATAGGCTTTTGCCTGCTTATAAAATCTTGAGAACTTATCAACTGAATCTTGAGCCACTTTTTTATTTTCATATGCATACAAAACTGTAAAATATGATGATTTTGTCTGAAATATGACATCATTAACAGTGGCCTCAAATACCTTTTTAAAATTTTCGTAATCCAATTTTCTAATCGTTGCCTGATTTTGTGTTACCCCAAAGTCATATAACATTTGTTGTAACGAAATTTGACCCAGCAAATAATAATTGAACTCTAAGTTCCGACCTAACGCGTCAGATAATTGAAGTTGTCTTAATCTTGTATAACCAGTTTGCCAAGACCACGTTGGAAAATAATTTGCCCAGACCTGCTTAATCCTCGCATCAGAAGCAAGAATATCATTAAATGCACTACTTATCCTGGGATTATTACCAAGTGCCAAATAAATACAAGTATTCAGGTCTAAATTAACATTCTTATCAACTGAACCTGAAATTACAATATTGGAATTAGTATCTGTATTAGGTAACACATCACTACTTTTTGGATATTCTCGCTCATCAATAATATTGCCAGAAGTTTTAGCAATAGCTATTGGAGTAGAATATACATGCAAAAACATTGAAATAATCGTTATGAAGTAGATTATGCCTTTTCTCAATTGTAAATCCTCAAATCTGCTCTAGATGAGTTCAGATTTGATAAATGAAATAATTTTAGATAAAGCGTTTGCTCTATGAGAAATAGTATTTTTTAAGTCCTCAGACATTTCTGCCATTGTCACGCCATATCCGTCAACCAAAAAAACTGGGTCATAACCAAAGCCATTAGTTCCTGATTGCTCTGTCGCAATTTCCCCGTAACATTCGCCAATTTCTTTATCTAGTATATTACCGAACTCATCAACTAAAGTCATAGCACAAACAAATTTTGCCTTTCTATTAGTCACATTGGTAAGATTATCTAAAAGTTTATCAATACGAGCTTGTGGGGTATCTGCGTAACGTGCTGAATGAATTCCAGGTTCACCATTTAAGGCCTCAACACATAGCCCAGAATCATCAGCTAATGCAATACAATTTGAAAGTAAAGCAGCTTCTTTTGCTTTTATATATGAATTTTCTTCAAAGGTAGTGCCAGTTTCATCTGGATCAAATCCAACAGGAGGAAGAATAAATTCAATTCCTGAACCTCTTGAGATTTCATTAATTTCTTGTAACTTGTGAGGATTACCTGTTGCAAAAACTATCTTAAAACTGACGTTACTTTCCATATCTTCTCTGCCTTTTCCCAAATTCTTGTATTGATTCTGCTAATAAATTTTTACCAAATTCTGGCCAATGTTCATTCTTAATTATGATTTCAGAATAAGCTATTTGCCACAATAAATAGTTAGAAATACGTTGTTCACCACCAGTTCTGATTAAAATATCAGGATCTGGAACATCTGCAGTATATAAGTGTTTTGAAATTACTTCTGGAGTGACATCTTCAGCTTTAACTCCTAAAGCTACAATCTTTTTAACTGCATTTGTTAATTCATCTCGAGCACCATAATTTAAAGCAATTTGAAGCACAACTCCAGTATTGTTTTTTGTCGTTTCAACCGCATTAGCAAGTATTTTTTGTAACTTATCTGAAAATCTAGTTAAATCCCCGATAAAGCGTATTTGAACCCCTTCTCTATGCATTTCAGCAAGTTCATTTGTTAGCGTAACCGCAACAAGTTCCATTAAATAATCGACTTCATCTTGTTTTCTATTCCAATTTTCCGTAGAAAATGCATATACAGTTAAGTATTTAACACCAAAATCATCACAGGCTCTTAAAGTATTTTTAAGGGCTTCTACCCCCTTTTTATGGCCAACCATCGATGGAAGATTGCGTTCTTTTGCCCAACGTCTATTACCGTCCATAATAATTGCAATATGCTTTAAGTCTGTATCTTTAACTATTTTTGATATCTCTTTTTCCATAACTTATCCTATACAATAGCTCCATGTGAAGCGTCTTGAACGTTTTTAGCATATTTTGCTAAATAACCCGATTTACACTTTAATTCAAACGGTTTTAATTCTGATTTACGTTTTGCTAATTCTGCATCTGAAACCAAAATATTTATAGAACGAGTGTTAATATCTATTCTGATTTTATCCCCATCTTTAATTAATGCGATAGGGCCACCATTTGCCGCTTCTGGACAAACGTGACCAATACAAATACCTCTTGTTCCGCCAGAAAATCTACCATCTGTAATCAAAGCACAAGTAGTTCCTAAACCTTTACCAACTAACAAAGATGTTGGAGCAAGCATTTCTCTCATACCTGGTCCCCCTTTTGGACCTTCGTAGCGAATAATAATTATATCAGCAGCTTTAATTTTATCTTCTTCTAAAGCTGTCATAGCATCTTCTTCAGAATCAAAAGTTCTAGCAACTCCCTCAAACTCATAACAAGACTCATCAATACCTGAAATTTTTGTTACGCAACCATCTGGCGCTAAATTACCATATAAAATACCCAATCCTGGTTTTGTAGTAAATGGTTCGTTATATGGATGTATTAAATCAGTATTTACATAAGCTTCCTTTACAATTTCTGATATTTTATAACCACAAACTGTTTGCTTATCAACAATTCCGACATTTGCATCAACTAAAGTTTTCATTAATGCTGGAACGCCACCCGCCTTATGAAAATCTGTCATAGTAGGAACTGCTGCAGGATCTAATTTAACTACTTGATGAATTTTATGGCTTAATTCTTCAAAATCTTTTAAAGTTACATCAATTTCTCCAGCATTAGCAAGTGCTAAGATGTGTAAAAATGAATTTGTCGAACCACCCATTGCTAAATCAGCTACAATAGCATTTCTTAAAGTATCTTTATCAATAATATCAAGCGGTTTAACATCATTTTTAACAAGTTCTACAATTTGCATACCACTATCAAATGCTATTCTACGTTTTTTAGAAGATACAGCAGCTGATGTTGCACACAGCGGTAAACTCATCCCCATAACTTCAGCCAAACAAGCCATAGTATTTGCCGTGTACATACCTTGGCAAGAACCAGCAGATGGGCAAGACTCTTCTTCAAGTTCTAAAAGCCTTTTTTCATCAATTACGCCACTTCTGTATTTCCCAACTGCTTCAAATGAACCTTTAATCATTGTCAATTTTTCACAACGGCTTTCACCATCCAACATTGGCCCTGCAGTTACGATAATTGTTGGAACGTTTATTCTAAGGGCAGCTATAAGCATTCCTGGGGTTATTTTGTCACAATTTGATAAAAGTACTAACCCGTCAAGTTGATGTGCCTCACAAACGCTCTCAACACAGTCTGCTATCAAATCCCTAGATGGAAGTGAATATCTCATTCCACAGTGCCCCATTGAGATCCCATCACATACAGCAGGAACTCCAAAAATAAATGCTTGTCCTCCAGCAGAATGTATACCTTTTTCAATTTGGCGTTCTAAATCTCTCATTCCAATATGACCTGGAACTAAATCAGAAAAAGAACTAGCAATACCAATAAAAGGTCTATCCATAGCTTTTTTGCTAACTCCAGTTGCCATCAGTAGGCCTCTATGTGGTGTTCTTGCTATCCCTTTTTTGATACTATCGCTTCTCATAATTTTCTCCTTAGGTTAATACCTAACTTCAACAATATTAAATTCCTCATCCCATTCGATTTCTCCACGAGATTCAATACCGTGGTAATCGTAAGAATTTGAAATATGTTGTTTATTAAATAAATCCTTTTTAGCCAAAACTTTTACTATATCAGGTAAAAGCATTGTACTTCCAGCCAAAGTCCCCTCTTTTGAAGTTGCTTTAACACCATCAAAATAGATTTTTTCGCCTGCAAAATCAAATTCTTTGATATCACTATGGGTACAAGGTAAACAGTCTGAAACAAGTAATATTTTGTTCATTTGTTTAACCTTGAATAACAGTTTTAACGCATCATCACAAACATGTACCCCATCTGCAATAACTTCCGTAAACAAATCATCTTTAATCAAAGCTGAAGCAACAGTTGAAGAATGTTTATGAGTAAAACCATCCATAGCATTAAATGTATGAGTAGCACCGTCACAATGTGATAAGTCAGTGCCTACACAATGCCCAGCCTGTACTTTAACCCCTTTTGACCGCAAGTAAGACATCAGTTCAACATCAGCAAGTTCAGGGGCTAGTGTCACAATTTTGATAAAATCATCTTCGATTTTTGAAAAGTTTTCATGATTTGGACTTAAAAACCAATCGGGATTATGGATACCTTTTTTCTCTGGATTTAGAAAAATACCTTCTAAATGTACCCCACAAATCTTTGCCATATCAGAAGTCTGACGAGAGGCAGCATCTTTAATAACCTTTATTTGTCGAACAGTATTTTCAACTGTATCAGTAACAAGTGTCGGAAATATAAATCCAACACCTTCTTTTAAAATTTTGTGAGAAAGTTCTAAAACCTCATCAACAGATGCGGTATTAAAATCTACCCCGTAACAGCCATGAAAATGTTGTTCTATAAAAAGTCGTGTTTTCAATTAAATGCCCTCTATATTACACTTCCAGCAAAGACTTTTCTTGCTTCTTCTCTATCATCAAAGTGAATAGTTTTATCTTTTAAAATTTGATAATCTTCGTGCCCTTTACCAGCGATAACAACTACATCATTATTATCAGAAATTGATTTTAATAACGCAATAGCTTCTCCTCTATCTGGTTCAACTGTAACTCTTTCAGGATCAACTGACTGAAGACCAGCGATAATATCTGTAATAATTTGTTGAGGGTCTTCTGAGCGAGGATTGTCACTTGTTATTACAATTTTATCAGCTAAACGTTGTGCAATTGCACCCATTTTAGGACGTTTTGTAGCATCTCTGTCACCACCACAACCGAATACACAAATCAACTTACCACCTTCTGGAGTGATTTCTCTAGCTGATTTTAATACATTTTCTAAACCATCTGGAGTGTGAGCATAGTCAACAATTACAAGAGGTTTTTTATTAACAACTTCAAATCTACCTGCAACACCATGAACATTTTGTAATGCTTTTAAAGCAATTTTAATATCAATATTCATAGCAATTGCTGAAGTGATAGCAGCTAATACGTTGTAAACACTAAACATACCATTCATATGCAAGTTTACATCATATTCAGCATCTTTAAGAACGAGTTTAAATTCAGCACCATTTAATGAGAATTTAATGTCTTTTGCCATAACATCAGCACAATTTTTAACACCGTAAGTAAATTTCCTTACATCTTCTGGAACAACAGCTAAAAATTTATCTGCATACTCATCATCTGCATTAATAACAGCAAAATCATCCTCTGTTAAACGTTCAAACAACAAGGCTTTAGCCTTAAAATAATTTTCCATTGTAATATGATAGTCTAGGTGATCTTGAGTTAAATTAGTTAGAATTGCACCATTATAACGACATCCACCAACTCTATTTTGTTCTAGAGAGTGAGAACTAACTTCCATTACAACATTATCGATTTTTTCAACGTCTTTAATCATACGTAATGTTGCTTGCAATTCTGGTGCTTGAGGAGTTGTGTGTTTTGCATCACGATACTCGCCTGTTGAAGATAATTTATAGCCTAATGTACCAATAAGAGCACATTTTTCTTGATTTTCTTCAAAGATTTTTTGAATTAAATGTGTAACTGTTGTCTTGCCATTTGTACCAGTAATTCCTAATAAATTCAAGCCTAAAGATGGTCTAGAATAGAATCTATCAGCAATATCTGCAATTTTATGACGAGTCGAATCAACTTGAACTTGTGGAACAGAAATATTTTCTAATGGTCTTTCAACAAGAAGTGCTGCAGCACCATTATCAATTGCCATTTGAGCGTATTCGTGCCCATCTGTATGTTCACCAACTAAGCAAATAAAAATATCACCTTGCTTAGTTGTTTTAGAATTATAAGAAATCCCTGTAATATCAACTCTTTTAAAGTTAATAAGGTCGTCATATTTTAAATATTCAATTAATTCATCTAATCTCATTTTTATCTCCCTTTAATTGTATTTTTTGTATTCTTAGAAGGTAATTTATCTGGTTTTAAGTCAAGAATTCTTGCAGATTGTTCTGCAACTTCTCTAAATACAGGGCCCGCAACGGTATTACCCCATACAGGTCCTTTCTTAGCACTATCAACAACAACATAGATTAAAACCTGTGGATCGCTAGCAGGCAAATATCCAATTGTTGAAGTAATTAATGCTCCAGAGTATCCTCTGCCATTTTCAAGCGGTTTTCTTGATGTTCCAGTTTTAGCTGCAACATTATATTTATCCATCTTGATTGTTGATTTCCCGTTATTTACACTCATTGCAAGTAATTTTGTAATTGTTCTTGCCGTTTCAGGGCTAATAGTCTCGATGCGTTTAACCTTTTCAACTTCTTCTTCTGGAGAATACTTAATAACGTGAGGAGTAACCCTAACACCATCATTTGCTAAAGCCGAAACAGCTGAAACCATTTGCATAATTGAAACAGAAGTACCATATCCATATGACATTGTCATATGTAACCCTCTATCCCAATATTTAGGATGAGCTAATAGACCTGAAGATTCACCAGGAAGGTCTATTCCAGATTTTTCTCCAAATCCAAATTTCTTCAACATATCATAGAACTCTTTATGAGTCATTAAATAGCCAACGTTAACAGAACCAATGTTACTTGAGTGTTCAAATAAGTACACTAAGTCAATTTTACCTGGAGCACCTTTTTCTCTAAAATCATAGTTCTCAATAGTATAGCCCCCAAATTTCATACGACCAGCATCTTCAATAATTGATTTTTCATTGATTTTACCAAGTTCCATAGCACTAGTAACAGTGATCGTCTTGAATGTAGATCCTGGAGGATAAACATCAGTAAGTGTCCAGTTTTTTATTTGTGTATTTGTAGCTTTTTGGAATTTATTTGGATCATATGTTGGGTATACCGCAAAACCAAGAATTTCACCATTTCTAGGATTCATAACAATTACAGCACCGCGTTGAGCTTCTTTTTCATGAATCATTTTAAATAATTCTTTTTCGCATACGTGTTGAATTGCAGCATCGATAGTAAGTGTAACATCTTGCCCTTTAGGATTTTGTGTTGGACCTACTGGGTCTGTTGGTATCTTATAAATAATTTTGCCATCACGAGTTTTTTCATATGTAGCTCTAACAGCGTGTTCTAATTTATCTTTTGCTGTAAGTTCAACTCCATTAGACACCCCTGCATCAAAGTTATAAAAACCTAAAACGTGTGATGCAAAGATACCTTGAGGATATTCTCTAGTGTTTTTCTTATCTAAACTAATAGAACGGAATCCATTTTGGTTAATAATTTTCATCAATTCTTTAGCTGTATCTCTATCAACATCTTTTTTAACTGCAATTACAGGAATTTTAGTATTTGAAAGTGTTTGATATAGTTTTGCTTCTGGAATTTTTAAAACTGGAGCAAATAATTTTGCAATTTTACGTGGGGTTTCTTTTTTTGAATAGTCAATTGGTCTAGCATAAATATTGTAATAGATTCTGTCAGTAGCAAGTTTAATACCATGTCTATCATAAATATCTCCACGCACTGCAAAGTCGTGGCTAGCACGTTGTAAACGACCTCTTTCACGGTATTTACGCACATCAAATATTTGTAATACAAAAAGGTGTATAACCAATATCACAACGACTACGCAATAAGCAATATCTAAAATATTTGCTACATTATTACAATATTTCGCACCAGAGATGCGAGATTTTTTATCAGAATCTTCTCTTCGCATTTTCTATCCCTTAACACCTATAATTTTAACACAATGAGGGTTATTTTTCATAATTATTAACTAATTTAACGAAATTATAATTTTCGTAAAATTATAGTAAAATACACCTATGAAGAAATTAAAATTGATACTGTTATTTTTAATTTTATCAGCAACTGCAACTTATGCTGCAAACATTGTATATCCAGGCTCAACAAACGCTACAATAACCGCACCTACCACATTTTTTATTGGTAATGAAAATCCTAAAAGTGAACTAACTATTAACGGTGAAAAAGTTAAAGTGCATAAATCTGGAGGATTTTTACATCCAGTCGATTTAGAGTATGGAATAAATACATTTGAAATTAGTAACCAATACGAAACAAAAATATATAAAATTACACGACCAAAAATAGATAAAACTATAAAAAAATATTCTCCAATTACGTACAAAAAGCCTATTTTATATGTAACGTCCGCAGATAGTACACCGCTAAGGGCTACACCCTATGCTAGCGGACTAAACCGACTTCAAAATTTGCAAAAGGACATACCGCTAAAGATTGTTGGAGAATTTAATGAATTTTATAAAGTACAATTAGCAAGGGATGATTTTGCTTGGGTTGCGAAAAGCAGAGTTAAAAAAGCTACTTTTCAAGACTTTTCACCAGCAGGAATTATATCAATTTCTGAAAATGAATTGCCAGATAAATATACTTATAAAATTAAGCTATCAAAGAAAGTTCCATTTACATTTGATCCAACAACTATCTATGAGACAAACAGCAAACAAGCTCATTACCACGAACGGGTTAAAGATTATCATTTAACAATTTTCAATGTTAACAGCTATCCTGAAAATAAATTTGAGTACTTAATAGATAGAAAAACCCCACCTTTTGGTTACAAGGCATCTTATAATAAAAACGATTTAATTATAGAAATAAAAAAAGCTCCTATCATCGATAAACAACACCCCCTTAAAGGGATAAAAGTTATGGTTGATCCTGGACACGGAGGTTACGAAAACGGAACTACAGGATGTCTTGGTCATAGGGAGAAAGATATCAATTTAGCAATTGCTCAGAAATTAAAAAATCACCTACAAAAAGCAGGGGCAATTGTAATTATGTCTAGAGTAAAAGACGTCCCACTAGGCCTTTCTGAAAGAGTATTGAGTGCTCAGGAAAATAATGTCGATATATTTATCAGTGTTCACAACAATGCCTTGCCTGATTCTGCTGCGTATTCTAAACGTATAGGAGCATCAACATACTATTACAATCTTCATTCACACGAGTTGGCAGAATTCATTCAAGACAGGCTTGTAAATGAACTTGGAATGAATAATGATAAAGTTAGAAGAGAAAGTTTTGCTGTAATAAGAAATCCACAAACTATTGCAGTTTTAGTTGAAGTAGGGTATCTTATTAAACCTGAGGATAATGCAAAACTTCTTAACTCAAAATTTCAAGACAAAGCTGCAATTGCAATTATGCATGGTTTGGAGAATTACTTAAATGACTTATATGAATAAAAAAATAGGAGCATTTATTGTTCCAACTGGAGTTGGAGCTTCAATTGGCGGATACGCGGGCGATGCTGGGGCATATGCAAGAAAGTTTGCAAAACATACTCAACTTATAGTTAACCCTAATGTAGTAAATGCAGGTGGATTTTCCGCAATTACAGATTCAATGCTTTATACTGAAGGTTATACGCTAGATTCGTTTTTCAGAGGAGAAATAAATCTAATTCCAACAACTGATAACAAAATTGGTGTTATTTATGATAAAGCAATACCAAATGATGTGCTAAAGGTTCATTTGAACACCCAAAATGCCGTTAAAACTGTTTATGGGATAGATGTAACTGATTATGAAATCACTGAAGATGAGGTTGGAGTTGAATTTTATTTGACAGATGAAAAAATCTCAGTTGGTAGGGTTAATAATATCGAAACGATTAGTAAATCTTGTGAAAAATTATTAGCTAAGGGTTGTAACGCTATAGCAATTGTTTGCTTATTTGATGATGCAGAAGACTCAAATCCTGATTATGCTAATGGAGAGGGAGCAGACCCAGTTGGCGGAGTTGAAGCAATTATATCTCATTACATCTCAAAAAATTACAAAATTCCTTGTGCTCATTCCCCAGCGTTTATTGATTATTCAATCTATAGTGATGTTGTCAGTCCAAAATCTGCATCTGAATACATTACACCGACATTCTTGCCTTGTATATTACTAGGTCTTGCGAATGCACCACAAATCACAGCTGATAAGAATTCTGGTATAAACGTTAAAAACCTTGATTTTTTGCTTATGCCATATGATTCATTAGGCTCAACACCTGTTTTTGAGAGCATAAAGGCTGACATCCCAGTCTACGCAATAAAAGAAAATAAAACAGTTTTAGATGTTACTAAAGATAAACTAGATTTAGATTCAATCATTGAAATTGATACTTATGAACAAGCTTTGAAGCAGATTCTAGAAGGTTAGCAATTGAGGTAAATCTTTAACTTCATAGAACATTTTAGCTGAAGATTGGAATAATTCAGGATTTGAACTTACATAAAACTCCTCAACTGCGGTATTGTCAGAGCATAATAGCCCATTAACCTCTAAATCGGTTTTAATAAAGTTTGCAAAATCAACAGCTGGGTCAATAAACATACTAGCAGGTACAAATTTAGAAAGAACGCCTGTTAAAAACGGATAATGAGTACATCCTAAAACGATTTTTTCAGGGCAATTTCTAAGCATTTTTTCTAAATCGTTTTTAATAATAGTTCTGTTTGTATCTGAGTTCATAGAATTTTCTTCAACAATGTGAACCCAATTAGAACAATATTGACCAAAAACTTGCATATTGGGGTTATACTTAGCAATTTCTTTTTGATAAGCTCCAGATTCTATTGTTGCTCTTGTTGCAAAAATGCCTAATTTCTCAACATTTAAACCTGCTAAAATTTTTGATACTGATTGAACAATTGGGTATAATTTAAAATTATATTTATCTTTTACGTCCTCATAAATGACAGAAGAAGTAGTATTACACGCCATTACAACAGCTTTTGCACCTTTTTCTTCAAAAAATCTAAAAATATTATCTGAGTATTCTAAAAGCTCCTCTTTAGTTTTTTCACCATAAGGCATATGAAGAGTATCACCGTAGTATAAAACCTTTTCATTAGGCAAAATTGCTCTTACTTTATTTAGAACAGTTAACCCACCTATACCCGAGTCAAAAAATGCTATTGGGGAATTATTATTGTTTGAAGTAGTCATCTATACCCTCAGCTATTGCTTTAGCAGTTGCCTGCTTACGAATTTCCGTAATCAATTGCACTCTCTCTATTGGATTAGACATAAACCCTATTTCTAAAAGAATAGCGGGTGCTGTTGTGTGATTAATAACATAAAATTTAGATTTAAACAAGCCACGATTATTAGCTTGAACATTGTTTAACATTGAAGCGTGAACAGTTTTAGCCAGTGTTAAACTGTTTTCTTTATAGTAATGAGTCTCAATACCGTTTGGAGCATCAGAATTACTTGAATTAACGTGAATACTGATAAATAAATCTGGGATTAAGTTTTCACTAATTTCAACACGTTCTTGTAGAGATAATGTTTCATCTATCTCACGTGTCATAAATACTTCGTAACCTTTTTTCTCTAGCAAAGTTCTAACTCGTTTAGCAACATCAAGAGTAATATCTTTTTCGCTGATATCACCTCTAATTGCACCGTGATCACTACCACCATGACCAGGGTCTATTATAATAAATTTTTTGTGAATATCACGAGAAAGCATCGATGATGGCATAACTATCCCAGGGAAACTTTCTGACTTTTTAGTGGAAAGATCTACATTCGTATTTTGAATTTTGATACGAAGTGTCTTAGCATCTGAACCAGCATGAATATCAACAATATCAGATTGTTTTAATGGAATAGAGAGCTTTAAACCTCCATTTTTTAATGATGTAATTTTTGAGCCCTCAAATAAAAATGTTGATTTTAAATTCAAATCAGCACTTTTTTCAGCATTAAGTAAAGAAATATCAAAACTTGATGACGAACGATTTAAGGCAAAAACCACAGGTTTTGAGAAAACCATTTTAACTGAATGGGTCTTAGAGTCATTAATTTCATCATTTACAGAGTTTAAAACAGTTTTTACAGGACACAAAGCTTGATAGGTAGTTGATTTCCTATCAATAAATGCAATTCTTTGATTATCTGGGAACATTACTGGAACGTAATTTGAAGCATTATCACTAGTAATAACAATCCTTGCAATTTCTCGTTCAAATTGGCCGATTTTAATGGATTCAGTATCATTTAACGGTATTTCTCGATTTCTTAATACAGGATTAACAATAGCATTTGGAATATCATAAACCAAACGAGTAGGATTTGTTAAAATCATGGGTTTAGTCAGGGTTGCAACACCATTACCTGTAATGTGAATAGAATTTGTTTTAATATCAACATTATCAACGTAAAAACGTGACTGCAGCATTAAATCTTTTTTATTCAAGACATAATCAACTTCTTGGTCTGAGTCAACATTAAAAGCTGAATTAATCTGATTCATTAAGTTGTTTTTAATAACTTTTACAGGAATTTTAATTGATGTAGCCTCAAAAAGCTTATTAACATTTGCAGTTAAATCACTATAAACTTGTTGAAAATAATAATTTTGAACTTGTGGATGTTTAAATCTAACAAATAAGGTACTATTGACTTTACGAATCTGTATTACTTTTGGGTTAAATTCATCGTTGTAACGCACGACAACTCTAACTACATTTGGCTCTGTAGAAAACTGTTTAACAGCGATTTGAGAGATATCGTTAGAAGTAATTACTAAATCCTGCTGAGGACATCTTAAAATAGCAGATTCAATGTCAAAGTATGCTTTATTTTCGTCTTCAACAATATGTAATTTAGGAGGAGTTTGAAACTGAAAATCTTCATTATCAAAACTATTTATAGATAAAAAAGCCGAAGAATTATCGTAAGTAATTGAAGATATATTTAAGTCTGAAGCAAAAACGCATGGCACAAAACAAAGGATAAATGCAAGAATATATAAACATTTAGTAAAAAACATCTTCATAGTTAAATTATATCTCTTTTAGAAGATTAAGCAAAAATGTTAAAGGTTTATAATATTTTCTTTTCCTAGTATATATGCAACTTCTGTTCGATTAGAAGCACCTAAACGAGCTATAATTGAACTAACATGAAACTTGACAGTATGTTCGCTAAGATATAATAACTTACCGATTTCACTGTTATTTTTGCCTTGAATAAGATATTTGCAAATTTCTAATTCACGTTTAGTTAATTTCATTTAAATCACCAAAATTTGAACTTTAAATATATTATATTCTAATATTTTAATATATTCTTAATGATATTTCCAGTTTTAAAGATTTTTTGTAAATTACTTGAAATAATTTTATGTTTAAACTAAGATAAAAAGGCAAAGGAAATATGCGCTCGTAGCTCAGCTGGATAGAGCGTTTGGCTACGAACCAAAAGGTCGGGGGTTCGAATCCCTCCGAGCGTAAATAAAAGGACTTCTTCGGAAGTCTTTTTTTTATGAGGGATGAGAACCATCTAATCTAAAACGAATGCTTCTTATTACTGCTTACCACCAAAAACCACAATATCTTCATAGATTTCGTTATAAGTTGTATCTACAATAATATCAAATGGTGGTTTATAATCTGTAGAATCTTGAGTTTCCAGAGAATCTTTTGGGGATTTAGTCTTATCATATTCAAAAATATCATCTTTTGTACAAGAGTTTGCACTTGCAGCTAATGTCATTGCCGCAATAACCATTGGAACAGTTATGCTAGAAATAGATTTTATTTTATTATCATTTTCTCTACGAGCTGTAAAATTACAATAATTATTTGAACTAACTGGTAAAACTCTCATTTATACTCCTTATTTAACAAGTTAATTATAGCACATAACAAGTTGAATTAATAGTTTGTTACAAAAGTAATAAATATAGCATAATTTTGATTTTAGTTGGTTTATAACAAATGGTAGTGTAATGAATAATTTAACGTTAAATCTAACTTCTAAATACAATCCATATTTCTGTTCAAATTCAGCTGAACAGAATAATTATAACGTCGATGAAGCAAGCAAATTCTGGTTGAGAGAGCAACCACAAAAAACTACTATAAATCAAACACCTACCACTCAACAAACCATTACAGAAAAGCCGTTTTTCAACAGCTTTGAAACCGATACAGCAACAAATGCAGCTGGAACTGCAGTATTTTTAAGACTTGCTCAGCGTGGTATCGAATGGTTATCTGAAATGTGTGCAAGTATTCTTATGAGAGGGAAAGAATTCGCTTCTGAATCTGATGTTAAAAAAGTTGCGGATGCAATGAAATCAGAAAAAGGTTTAAAAGCAGACATTCACTATATCGATAATACTAATAAAGGCTTCTTAAAAAGAATGTTCCCTGGACTTGCAAAAAGCATAGATACAGTAGCAAATGGCGGCAATGCTTTCTACACACACCAAGGTAACTTTGCAGTTGCTCCAAAATCAAAACCATCACTAATTTTACACGAGCTTGGTCATGCTACAAATTTTGAAAAAAGTAAATTCTTTAGAGGCTTACAAAAATTAAAAGTTCTTGGTATGTACGCACCGATGGCTATTGCTTTTTTAAATGATTTTTCAGGTAAACGTAAAGATGGAAAACAAAGTTTTATTGAAAAATATGCTGGTGTAATTGGTTTTTCTGCGTTTTTACCAACAATTGTTGAAGAAGCTGCAGCATCAATCAGAGGAATAAAAGCAGCTAGGAAAACACTACCAAACGTTAAACTAGGAGCATTGAAACGAAACTATTTCCTAGCATGGATGACATATGTTTTGGCTGGCGTTGGTATTGGATTAGCATCTAAACTAGCAATTACAGAAATAAATATTGAAAAATCAAATAGAAATAATAAACAAAATGCATCTATCAAAACTACATAAGGAAAAAGGCCCTATTTAGATGAATATTTTGAGACTAAATCCGTAACACCTTGTATCGCAGCACCAGCAAGAGCTCCTATTCCTGCTACAGCTAATGTTCCTAATAAAATAGTTTTATTAGCTCCAAAATTCTTGCCTAAAAGCTTAATATACATTCCGTGTACATAATTCTTCATTTGAGGTAATAGCATCTTTAAACTTGAGAAAAAGTTCTTAAATCCTTTTGAAAATTTCAAACTAATTAAACTACCTGATATAACTTGACTTATTGGCAAATATGCAGTAGCAACTGCAGCTCCAGCTAGAGCTGCTTTCGTGTAATCCTTTTTATCCCCTAATTTTACTTTTTGGGATGAAACATTCTTATTTTTTATCGCATCATATATTCCATATCCTATAATACCTAGTGCAGTAGCTGGAATCCCATATTTCAAGCATTTATGAAAAGTGGGATAAATTAGTTTAGTCCCTTGCATTGCTGCAACAGCCGTTGTTCCAACAGCACCGCCAACTAATAAACCTTTTGCTACGCTACTTTTTTTCTCCGCTGTAGCGTTTTTATAATTTTGAGAGCAAAAATTAACACTAGAAACCGAATCTACCATATCAACCATTCCTAAAAAAAATCTTACATCTATATAAAGTAAATCTTTATGAATTAATTGCTAAAATATAGCAAAAAAAGTTTTTATGAGGTTTAAAGATATAACTATGCAAATACACAATCAACAATCGAATAGTAATTTTACAGGTACTTTTAGATTTAAACCAAGCGAAATTAAAGCTAAACTTGAAGTGCCACAACTATTTACTCAAGGAAGACAAATTGGCACAGATATACTAGAAAAAGGCGACCAAGTAATAATTGTAAGAGATAACTATGATAAAAGAATCGGCAAGTATATCCAAGAAAATGGTGTAACTGGAGTTGATTATTACCCAACTATAAATACAAAACAGGGACTCGATTTTGAGAATCCAGAAGAAATAATTGCAATTTTGCGAGATAAATCAACACGCTTAATTACAGATTTTCAAGAAATGTTTGAAGTAATAAGCAAACAAAAACATCACAAAAAAACGGCAAAAGGTATTCATATACCAAAACCTATCAATACAGAAAAAGAATTTGAGCGAGTTACAAAAGCTCTTAGATTAAATATACAAAACCCTGAAATTACAGTTCACGGACAACATATGAGAGTTTATGATAAAGATAAAAAACGTACACTTGATGTAGTTGCACATAGCGGTACTTATTACGCTTATCTTAGATATGATTCTATGTCTGCTGATTCAATTATGTGTACACTCAACGGAAAAGGCGAATTTATCAAACAAGTTAAATCACCTGAAGATGTGCATAAATTTTTACAAGATTTAAGAAAATTAATCAAAGAAAACTCAACAAAATAGTCTTATTTATTCATCCGCTAGACCAAGCTCAATCTTTAAATTTTCTTCAAAGCCTTTAGTGAAACCTAATCTAATTTTGTCTTCTGCTGTTAGGTTTAAGTACATATTTTTCATCTTTGTATAAACAAATTCGCTTGTTGGATATGTCTTTTTGCCCTTCCAATGAGGATTAAAATACGTATTAAGAGCTAAAATATTAGGTGTTCTGTATTCACCAAATTCACAACCAATATAAAAATTATTTTTATTTATAGTGTCAATAAGTGTTAGAAAATTTTTCATAAATAATTTTCGTTCATAATCAATATCACGTATATATAGTCTTATTTCTTTGTCATATTCAGCCTTAGATAATCCAAGTTTAGCTAATTTTTCTTTTTTCTCAGTTAATAAGTCAGCATCCGTTCTAAAAATGGGATTAGCCCAATAGTCAGCACTTACAGGGTATCGAAGATAATCAATGTTATATTCTTTACACTTGTGTTCTAAGTCAAAGTACCCTACTAAATCAATAACATTATAAACCTTAGATTTAACAAGTAGAGGAATATATTGTAAATTTTTAGATAGAGATGCACCTCTATAACAGCTTGTATCCAGCTTCTGTAAATTTTGAATATATACATCTTCAATTGATGTAGCATAAGCATTAGATCTGCCTGTACCTAATCCATAATTAGGTAAAAACTGAGAATACATATGGGCTCTAATTGCATCCCTAACATAGGAATCGTGAGAATAGTTTTCTTCTTCATCAATTAAAAAATTATGTACGTTATTATCTTCTTCAAGATTATCATATTTATAATCTGAAGTGAATCTTATATTGTTATTGACTAAAAGAGGTAAAATTTTCATGGTAGTAATAAGACGTGTAAATATATTTTTTGCTACTTACTGCGAATACTGTAGTAAAATTTTAACTTTTGTAAATATTATTTGACAAAAGTAATAAAAAAAGGTATTCTACTACATATGTAATACATAACTCTTTATCTTCTTCTTTTAGTTTAACTACTATGACAGACTTAGCCCTCGGAATACCGAGGGTTTTCTATTGTAATGACTAAAATGCTTTTGTAAATGCGTCGCGAATCATTTGCTTATTTTCATCATAAGTATCAATATCTTTAATTTTAACTTCCCCCATAAATGCACCCATTCCGTGATAACAAGCCCATATAGGATTTACTCTTTGAGGATGATTCAAATCCCAATCAAGAGCTTGCTTACTAATATTAGACAAAGAACGTTTATCTAAAGATTGAATATAAGCAGTCGTATTAGGAGCAAAAAGAGGATAAATACCAATCTGAGCTCTAGCGGATGTATCTTCACACATTGCAATATCTTCAGATGAACGTAAAAGGCCAATCATATAAGTAACTGCAGCCTTGTCTTTATCTGTTTTATAATATGAATCCGCTAATGCAACATAATAAATTGGCTCATAAGAACTAGGATTTGCTAAAGCTTTATCTAACAGCTTAATTTGTTCATCTAAGGATAAATTATCCAAAAGTTGTTCCATTTTATAAATTCTATCTTCAGTATTTATAAAATTAGTAACATTTCCAACCTTTTCTTCAATAATTTCAGCATTTAATTTACCAACACTTAAAATAATGAATAGTATTAAAATGGTTAATTTTAAAAATTTAGTCATATTTTTCTCCAAATTTAACCAAAAACTCTTTTTTGTACTTCTAAACCTGTTTTTGTAGTAGCTAAACCAGCTTGAGAACTTTCCTTAAGTGTTGGGGACATCATAGCACCAGTTTGTTCCATAGCATCAACAACTTCATCAAATGGAATCTTTGATTCAACACCAGCCAAAGCTAATTCAACAGCAGTAATGGCATGTACGGCTAAGAAAGGGTTACGCTTTACACAAGGAACTTCTACAAGTCCAGCAACAGGGTCACAAGTCAAACCTAGAATATTTTTAAGAGCCAAAGCTGAAGCATTAAGGATTTGATTGATAGAACCTCCTCTCAGTTGGCAAACTGCAGCTGCAGCCATTGAAGAGGCTACACCACATTCAGCCTGACATCCTGCAACAGCACCTGCTAAGGCAACTTTTGCAGCAACTATTCGACCAATTTCACCAGCTGTAATAAGAGCATTTAGTTGAGCTTCAATAGAACAATCACAATCTTCTGCTACTGATAACATTGCTGCAGGTAGAATTCCACAAGAGCCCGCAGTTGGGCAAGCAACAATTCTGCCCATTCTAATATTTTCTTCACTTGTCGCAAGTGCATATTTTAAAATCTTTTCAAAAGTACCACCAAACAAAGCTGGTTGTTCTTTGAAACGTTCTTGAATTCTATGACAATCTTGTCCACACATTCCACTCATAGAAAGCTCTTTTGATACCAATCCTACTTGAATAGCTTCTTTCATTGCAAATAAGCTACGATTAGCGTGAGCTCGAACTTGCTCAACCTTTAAGTCAGAATTTATAGCCATATTTTCTTGAGCAACTTCATAAATTTCTTTTCCTCGCTCAATACATTCTTTTTTTAACTGTTCAAAAGTATTTATATTTGTTTCCATAATTAATTTTCCAATTTTTCAATGTAACTTACAAAATAAACATTAGGGATTTCTTCAATAGTCGAAATAATATCTGGAGTTAACTCTCCATCAACACTTATCACCATTGAAGCTTGTTTACCTTTGGCATTTCTATCACAGAAAAGTGATGCAATATTTATATTGTGGTACTGCATAGTTGATGTAACTTGCGACAACATTCCAGGCATGTCTTTATAAACAATAAGCACCGTATTATATTTACCAGTTAATTTCACTGTAAAGTCATTAATTTTCCTAATTGCAATCTCGCCAGCTCCCACGGATTCACCAGATATAAACATCTTTGAATTATCACCAATAAAAGTCATATCAACTGCATTTGGATGATATTTAAAATTATCACAATATTCAAATTTATACTCTAAAGTTTTTGCGATATCAGAATTAAATATATCTTTAATTTGTCTATCATCGACTTTCAAGCCTAACACCCCAGCTAACAAACCCTTTTCTGTTCCGTGCCCTTTACCTGTATGAGCATAAGAATTGTATAATTTAAAAATAACCTTTTTAGGCGTATTTTTGTAAATATTTCTAGCTAATAAACCTAGTCTAACAGCCCCTGCGGTATGAGAACTCGAAGGACCTATCATAACTGGTGCAATTACATCATAAAGTGTTGTTTTTTTCATTTAGTACCCTTTATTTAAGTTTTGTTCGATTCTTTTTCTTAGTGCTTTTGCATCTTCAATATCTTTTAGTTTATCATCAACAAGCTGTTGTTGAGTTTGAATTTTCTGATTATCAGCAAATGGATTTGCTCGACCATATTTTGGATGGAAACACATAAAATAAATCGCTACAACAACGACTAAAAGTAAAAGAATTTCAACCATCCCCACTGCTTTTTTCATATTATTTTAACCTATTTTTTGTAATAAACATTAAAATTGCTTCTTCTGTATCTCTAGGAGTTCTCAAAGAGTCTTTACTTAATTTATAATCCTTAATCTGAGATGAAACAAAAAATTTATTATAAAGCGATAACCCAACAGAAATCAAAATAGAAAAAACCACTACACCAGCCATGGCAAGCGAAAATTTTGTTACCATTGTTTTCATTGCATCTTTTAAAGCTGGGGATTGCTCAACTGCATAAGCAAACTCAGTAGTGCATAAAAGCACTACTGAAATTGCGTATAATAACTTTTGAATAAATTTATTATTCACTTACTTCCTCTTTTGATTTTTTAGAAGTTTTTTTAGCCTTTGAAGTACCACGATTTGGGCGTTTTGCTTTCTTAGGAGTTTCCTCTACAACAGGAGTTTCAACAACTTCTGATTGTGGAGCTTCTTCAACTACAATCTCAGCTTTTTTAGAAGTAGTTTTTCTTTTTCTAGATTTGCCTTTAATTTTTGGCTCTTCAGCTGTAGCTTCAACTGGTTCTGCTACAACCTCTTCAACTACTTCAACTGGTGCTACAATTACTTCTTCAACAACATCTTGAACTTCATTTTGACGATTTTTCTTATCAAATTTATTCTTTCTGTTTTTGTTGCGTTTGTTATTTTCTTTTCTTGTAACCTCTTCGGCTGCAACAACTGATGGTTCAGTTTCAATTACAACTTTTTGTGGTTGTTCCTGAACTGGAGCTTGTTCTTGTTGTTGATTTTTATTGTTGAATTTATTGTTACTATTTTTCTTAAAATTACCTGTTGGAAGTTTTAATTTTGCAGCTTTAGCACGGTATTCACCTTCTGCAGTTGGTGTTGCAAAATTAAATTCAACCATTGAGTAGCCACTTCCTTGACAGTGAGGGCACTTCTTAGTGAAGATTTCAGAAAGTGATTGACCTTGACGGTGACGAGTTAACTCAACAAGACCTAAATCAGATAACTGACCAACTTGAGGTTTTGCCTTATCTGGTTCAAGTGCAATTTCTAACTCTTCCATCATAGCTAATTTATCAGCTCGAGAAATCATATCAATAAAGTCGATAATAATCATACCGCCGATGTTTCTCAAACGCAATTGGCGAGCAATTTCATGAACCGCTTCAATATTAGTTTTCAAGATAGTTTCATCTTGAGTAGCAGAACTTACGAACTTACCACTATTAACATCAATTACTGTAAGAGCTTCTGTTTGTTGAATGAATAAATAACCACCGGATGGCATATTAACTTTTACATTCAACGCAGCTTTGATTTCTTTGTGAATATCCATAGCAATTAACAATGGTTCAGTACCTTTGTACAATGTAACCTGAATACCTTTTGACATATGCCAGTTTTGTAAAATAGATTGAACTCTATTAAGAGCAAATGGAGTATCTACAATAATTTCTGTTACATCATCAGTACAAGCTTCACGAATAACTCTATACAACAAATCTTGATCACGATAAATCAAGTTTGGAGGAGTTAATGTTTCAGCTGAATTAATGATGTTATTCCATTTTTCCAATAGAATTTCTAAATCTTCTTGAATATCAGCTTCTGATTGACCTTCAGCTTCGGTTCTGATAATTACACCAACACCAACTGGCTTGATTAAGTTCACAATAGCTTTTAATCTTGCACGTTCCTTAGAGTTTTCAATCTTTTTACTTACGCTAACCCCAGGTTCATTTGGCATTAAAACTAAAAATCTACCAGGTAAGCTAATTTCAGTTGTAACTCTAGGACCTTTATGTCCTGTAGGTTCTTTTACAACTTGAACTACAAGCTTTTGTTTTGGTGAAAGTTTTTCTTTTAGGGTACCTTTACCCATAACATCTTGAGCGTGTAAAAAGCCCATTTTGTCAGTACCAACGTTAACAAATGCAGCGTCAATACTTGGAAGAATATTATCAACTGTTGCTAAATAAACATCACCTAATAAAACTTCACCTCTGTGAATAAAAAAGTCAGTAACTTTCTTGTTTTCAAGAACGGCTGCGATGTTGTCTCTCTCGGCAATGATAATCTTCTTCTCAAAATTTTGATTTGAATTTCTGTTTCTCTCGTTCATAAAAATTCCTTTACTATAACTCATGTAAAGACTCTGTCAGGAATTTCACACGTGTAATATCGAACACGGCACCTGGTGCTATTACGTCCATCAAAACGTCAGCTCTAAGTGGTGGGATTTCAGTTCCTTGACCTGTCTTTAATACTATGAACAGACACTCGTCTTCAAAGCGGTAAGCTCCGATAGATCTCTTAATATCTGTTTTTTTAACTAAACCTTTTTTGTTTTTCTTCTCGATATAAATTTCATCAGAAGATAAAACTTTTTCTGTATTATACACTATTTTTTCAAAATCGTAAAGAGGGTTATCCTTAACTCCTTTAAACAGTGAAATCTTATATTCTGCCCAACATACAGTCTGTTCAATAGACGGTTCTGATCTATCTATTTGTTCAACTGAAACAATAGCAGACTCTTTTGGCAATACTCTTGTTAATTCATCTTTTAAATACTGTTCTGAAACTTGTTCTAACAGTTCAATATCAACTAATTCAGTAGTACTTTCACAGAATAACGGCAATGCAATACCCATTGAGATTTTCATAGTCGGATTATACCCACAAGAAAACGCAACTTTTAAATCTGAGCGGGAAATCGATTTAAAGAATGTATTTTGCCAATCTAAGTGTGAAAAATACTTCAATGTACCAGTTTTTGTAAGCTTGATTCGGTATCTATATATTTTTCTGTCATTATTGCCAGCAAAAGCAGGGTCTACAAATTCTGTTTTAACCATTTCTTGAGCTTTTTGAGAGGCTTTAAATGGTTTATCCATAACTTTACTTACACCAAAATTTTGACACACCCCACAGCCCACACAGTGATGCTGACAAGTTGGCACAATATGAGGGGAATTTTCATCAATAGAATGAGCTTTTTTATACTCTTCAACAAACCATTCTTTGTTTATACCAATATCGATAAAATCCCAAGGCAATGGTTTATCAAGCTCATATTGTCTTTGTGCAAGAGTGTTTAAACTAATACCAAGTTCTTCTGCAGTATCAAACCAAACTTTCTTGTCAAAATACTCACCCCAAGCATCCAAGTAACAACCCTTTTTATAAAGAGTTTCAATATACTTACATAAAGACTCATCACCACGGGTTATTACCGCTTCAAGTAATGATACCCATTTTTCGTGATAGTTAACCTTAACACCTTTAATAGTTTTGACTTGATCCATCAAATAATGAATATGCTCTGTTACCTTATCTAAATCCATTTGCGGGCACCATTGGAATGGTGTAAATGGCTTTGGTACAAAAATAGACAGAGTGCAAGTGATATCAAGCGAATGCTTTAATTCTTTTTCTTTTTTTAGTAGCCTTGCACGATATCTAATACGGCGGAACAATTCAGCCATTTCATCCATATCTTGAAGAGTTTCAGTTGGAAGACCACAAATAAAGTAAAACTTAACCCTAGACCAACCATTCTCGTATAGGGTTAAAACTGCATCCATAATCTGTTCGTCTGTAATATTTTTCTTAATGACATCTCTCAAACGTTGGCTACCCGCTTCTGGAGCAAGTGTCATTGTAGATTTTCTAACACTTTGAACAAGATTAGCCAACTCTAAATTAAAACCATCAATACGTTGACTTGGAAGAGATACTGAAATTTTTCTTTCATTAAAATCTACCGCCAATTCTTTTATAACTTCATTGATGTTTGAATAATCATTTGAAGATAAGGACAATAGTGAATACTCATCATAGCCAGTATTATTCACAAGTTCTTTTGTAATTGCAATAATATCTTCAGCACTTCTTTCTCTAATTGGCAATGTAACGTGCCCTGGCTGACAGAAACGACACATTCTGCCACAACCTCTTCTGATTTCAACAACTGCTCTATCTTGAATTGATGAAGAAAAAGGAATTGGATATGATTTTGGTGCAACGTCAGGAGTAATTTGTGCAATTCTTTTTCTAACTCTCGCTGAACCTCCATTTACACCCCAGCGACCAGCATTTTCACCTTCACAAAGTGCTTTAATTCTTTCTATACGTGGTAAACCTTTTGTGCGTTCTAAAATCTGACAAATTTCAATAATAGAATCCTCTCCATCTCCAATGATAAAAACATCAATAAATTCACTCATTGGGAGTGGATTATAAGTACAAGGTCCACCTGCAATAATAATTGGATCTTCATCAGTCCTATCAACATTTTTATAAGGAATACCAGACATTTCAAGCATTTTTAAAACTGTCGGATACGCCATTTCATATTGCAAAGAAAACCCTATAACATCGAAATCTTTGATTTGACGTTTTGACTCTAGCCCATACAAGACTTCAGGTTTGAAATCAGGCTCAGGAGCATAAACTCTATCGCACATATAGTTTTCATTACGATTGATAAGTTCATAAAGAACTCTTACACCTAAATTTGAAATTCCAATTTCATATTTATCAGGAAAAGCCAATGCTACACGAACTTTAGCACTGTCAAAATCTTTATTATGGGATAAATACTCGCCACCTACATATTGATACGGCTTAAAACAATTAAATAAACTTTCGTGGTATTTCTTAAAAAAACACATAATCCTTATCTCTTACGCTAGTCCCTCGGGAAAATACTTTTCAATTTCAATAATCGTACCATCCAGAGTATTTTCCTCAAACGATTTCATAAATTTAAACAATTCCGAGTTTGGTACATCATAACTATAAAGCACAACTTCACCGTCAAGTTCTCGCATTACAGTAACCATATAATGGCATTTTTCAGAATATTTTATCAAATTTTCTTTATTGAATTTATTACCATTTGAATCTTTTTTTAATTTTACATAATTAAAACCAGCATAGAACTTAACTTTTTCTTGCACTTCAGGAGTAATACAATTGCTATTGTGATTTGAAAATAAATTTATTACTTTATCATCTATCTTTTTAGCCACACTAATCCCTCCATACAACATTAAACAACAGAAAACCCAAAAAGTCTAAATGTTAAGATTCTTTCTTTAATTCTTCTAAATATTTAAGAACTTTTAAAGCTGTTTCACGTCTTAGTTCTTTTGGAGAAAGTCTTAAATACTCAATAGCATGAGAAACTTTAATATTCTTATCGTACCAACGACGCATAATGTAGTTATACTGATCCTCTAAACTCATTTGTTCTAACTCAACATCTTTTAACAAGTCAATTATAAAATCAGCACATCTAACCTGAATCTCTTCAGTTGATTTTTCTAATTCATTAATTGCTCTACTTACAGCTGTATCGGCATCATACCATCGTTTAAACATTTTCATAAGCAAACTCCTCTACTATTATTAAGAATATTAAATCAAAATTTTTATCAAATGTAAATTATTTTAAGAAAAAATACTTTATATAAATGTAGGTAGGTTAAAATTTGGTGTAATTATGATTTTTAATTATATGTACGGAACAAATTTTGTTAATCCATATGTAGATTTATCAAATATTTACGGCTATGGTGATGGATACTTCCCAGAAAGACACGGAATGCTAGGTCGTCCTAATATGCGGGGGCAACTATTAGGAGATAAATTAGAATTAACAACTCAAAAAGAGAAAGATAAACGTGGCTGGAAAAAATTCTTAAAACTGACAGCCGCAGTAGTTGGAGCCGTAATTGGTTATAAGGTTTTAAAAGGACCAGTAACTAGATTAGGTGGAGCTATTAAGAATTTATTCAAAAGAACTCCAACTCCAACACCTTAATATGGATTTCTTGTAATAGCAGAAGTAGTGTGTATTAGGCAGGGTTTGAAAATCCTGCTTTTTTATGTTATATTATAGAAAATATTTAGGATTTAGATAGAGAAAAGGAGCATCAAATATGGCTAAAGAATGTAGTTTTGATATTGTATCTGAATACAATAAACAAGAACTTGTGAACGCTATTGACCAAGTTAAAAGAGAATTAACATCAAGATTTGACCTTAAAAACTCAAATTCAGAAGTAGATTTAGAAGCTGATAAATCAGTAACAATCACAACAAATGATGAAATGAAATTGAAAAACATCGTCGATATTTTACAATCAAAGCTAGTAAAAAGAAACCTAAGCATTAAAATTTTAGACCCAAAACCAATAGAAAACGCTCTAGGTGGAAATGTTCGTCAAGTATTTGAACTAAAAAAAGGTTTAACTCAGGAATTAGCTAAAAAGATTGTTGCTGACATTAAAAATACAAAATTAAAAGTACAAGCATCAATTCAAGGTGACCAAGTAAGAGTTACAGGTAAGGATAAAGATGATTTACAAGCAGTAATTCAAGAATTACGCAAAAACGAAGATAAATACGATTATCCATTACAATTTACAAACTACAGATAAAAAGAAACCTGCCAATCGGCAGGTTTTTTTCTATTGATATACAAATTATTATTTCCAAGGATAATCTTTAGGAATTGTCCAACCAGCATCCTTAATCTTTTTAGCTCCAACATTCAGTTTTTCAAAATCATAGTTACCGATTTTTTCTGTTGGGACAACCGTATATTTATCCTGATCTACATAAAACCAAAACATATCTCTACCCAGTCTATTTGGTGGCACATGACTACCATTAATATCAACAAATATATTAGCAGTTTTGTAAGATGGCGGATTAACCAATTGGTTAAAACCAATACATGAACCATCAGGTAGCATAATAGATGCTGTGGTTTTGGCTATAAATGGTGAAGAAATATATGAATTATCTCCCCCGTTTTTATTAATTGCGGTGTATTGAGTTATAGCAGTACCACCTTTACCAGGTTTACCTGCTGCATAATTTTTATCAGGATTGTAACAAAGTATTTTTGTTAAATCACTATTTGGAGGAAAATAAGTAGAACCAGCAAAATATGGTTGAACATATTGAGGTATAGAAATAGAAGGTTTTTGAGCCAAAACATCCAATCCTGGGTCATCAGCAATACGCAACATAACCTGATTTAAGGTAGAAAAAATCTTTTTAAGCTGTATCGCTGTAGCTTGTTTTTGATATTTAGTTATCAACCCAGGGATTGTCATTGCTGCAACTATTCCTATAATCCCCAAGGTAATTAGAACTTCAGCAAGTGTAAAACCTTGTCTTTTAAAGGCTTTTAAGCTACCCCCTCCCCCGAAAAGCACGTTATAATTAAATATCCTCATTATTTCCCCCTTTATTTTTCAAGTCAATTCTTAAAACTTCGTAGATATTCATTTTCTTAGCTTTACCACGAATTTGAACTTCACTAATTTTGATTACATCGGCAATATCCGCAATTGCTTCATAAGTCGAGCTACTAACAAGAAGATTAGTTTTGTAAACCTTGTTATAACTTTCAATTCTTGATGCTAAGTTTACAGTATCACCAATAACTGTGTATTCCATACGAGTTTCAGAACCAATATTACCGATAAATACTTCACCAGTATTGATACCAACACCTATCTCAATTTTAGGTTTTCCTTCATATAACCATTTTTCACGTAAGTACTCAACTTTTTTAAGCATTTCATAAGCACATTTCACCGCATTTTGAGAATGATTAATATCTTGAATAGGTTCACCAAAAATAGCCATAACAGCATCACCAATAAATTTATTAATAACACCATTATACTTCGTTATTATAGGTTCCATTTCGGTAAAATATTCATTTAAAATCATTGAAACATCTTCTGCTGACATTTTTTCTGACATACTTGTAAAGCCCCTAATATCAGAGAAAAGAACTGTTACAACAGCACGTTTACCACCTAGCTTAAGATCATCAATGTTACTTACAACGTTTTTCATAACATCTTGAGATAAGTATTTACCCATTGCTTGTTTAATTTTTTCTTTGTTCCGATTTTCAGCAATAAATTTATAGGAATAAGCAAAAACTGCTGTGACAAACTGACATACCAAAGGCACAGCATAGCTTAAAATATACCCTTGTGTCGCTGCAAAAAACACAATTAGCATAAACACAATGTCTAGCAGAGCAATTGATAATAGACCTTTTATGAACCTTGCTCTTAATACGATTATAAAAGTTATTAAAGACAATAATACAAATATTGCAAAAGATAGTGAGAAACCAGCACTATGTATATAATAATTTGATTTTAAATTATCATAAGCTGTAGCTTGGATATCTACTCCTGGGTGTCGTTTTGCCATAGGGGTTTTAAACACGTCGGCAGAAGGCCCTGAAATATTAGCACCCACAAAAACCGTAATCCCGTCGAATACAGCAGGGTCAATATATTTTCCTGGGACAAACAATTCTGGATTAGTTTTAGGTGTAACACCTGATTTTAAAGCCTTATAAGTGTCTTTTATCACATAAGCAGGAATAGCAATGTGAGAGTAATCAGAATGAATATTTTTATAAAATCTCAATTTTGTCTTAAATAAACCTTCTGGTCTGAATAAATAAGGGATTTTTGCTCCAGTTTTATCAATTAGAATGTTCTCTTTGTTAATTGAAATATCATTTGTACCATTTTCTAATAAGTACATTTTTAATGATAAAGACGGATAATAAGCATCGGCAATTTTAACAAGATTTGGAACCGAATTTAAAGTCCCCAAAGAACTACTTGTTTCAACCAATACTGAACCATAATTTTTTGTAGATTTTAATAATAAATCTGACGAATTACGGACACCATTAAAAACCGTAGGATGAGCAAGAGTGGTCTTAACATTTAAAGCATGCTCTGACTTCAAAATCGGCACAATATCTTTATCTGAGTCATTAACCGCAACCTCTGGTAATAATCCAGAAACCAAATTATCCATTTTTGAAATTTGTTTTAGCAACTTAATATCATCTTTATTATTTTCATCATAAGAAGTTATAGTTGTATCAAAACCAATGATCTTAGCATTTGTATACTCATGAAGGAATGCTAAAATATCAGCATAATCACCCCTTGTCCAGCTTTTCTTATTTTCTTGAATAGAAAAATCATCTACAACGATTTCATAAATATTTTGAGAACCAGTTTTTGTAGCAGCAAAATTCGATACTAAAAACCTATATGATAACTGTTCTAAAAACGCAACAGACAAAACTGAAAATACAATTATTAGAACAATATATAGTATAAATGAATTTATATAAAACCACTTATTTTTCAAAATATTCATAAATCTCTCCCCATTATTAATGTTATGATATAATAAACTTGTAAAAAAGGATAGATTATGAACGTAAATTTGATAGAAAAATTAAAAGAAAATAAAGTATTACCTATTATTAGAAGTGGAAACAAGCAAGATGTTATAGACAAAGTTAGAGCTTTAGTTGACGGTGGACTAGATATGATGGAAGTTAACGTTGAAAATACTGACGTTTTTAGAGCAATTGAGGCAATATCGTCAGAAGCAACTATCTGTGCTGGAGGAATAATTACATCAATCCAAGCAAAAGCCGCAATGGATGCAGGTGCAAAAATTATTTCATCACCTATTTTCCAAACACACTTGCTAAAGATCTCAAAAGATAAACAAGTACCATTTATAGCAGGTACATCAACCGCAAATGAAGCATATAATGCGTGGAAATGTAGAATCCCAGTGGTAAAAATATATCCAATTACAGCTATGGGTGGAGTTCAATATATTGAAAACTTACTTCGTCCAATGCCATTTTTAAATATAATTCCTCAAGGTAATGTTCAACTAGATGAAGTTCAAGCATATATTAACGCTGGAGCTATTGCTGTAGGTGTTGGTAGACATTTAACAAAAGCTGGCTCTTATAGCGAGATTACAAAACGTACAAAATTATTATTGGAGCAACTTAAATAATGCTAGATAAAGAATTTGATTTAATTACTATTGGCGAAAGTTTAATCGAATTTTCAACAAATCAAAAACTTAAAGATGCTGAATGCTTACATAAATATTATGGTGGAGATTCGCTAGTTGTTGCAATTGCAGCAAAGCGTTTAGGTTCAAGAGTAGGTTTCATCACATGCGTTGGGAATGATGCATATAAAGACTATATGCTCTCAAGTTGGGAAAATGAGGGATTGGACACAAAACATGTAAAAATTGTTGATGAGAATAACGGAATTTACATGGTATCCCGTACCCCTGGGGAAGAAAAAGAATTTATCTACTACAGAAAAAAAATTGCTCCAGCTAAGTTGTCACTTGAAGATATTGATGAAGAATACATCAAAAAAGCTAAAGTTATTTACGCATCTGGTGTAACTCAATCACTTTCTATCCCAGCAAGAGAAGCCGTAAAAAAAGCCTTTACTATAGCAAAAGAAAATGGTATTTTAACAGCTTATGACCCTAATTATTCATCAGTAATATCAACAAATGAAGATGCTAAAGAATATTTTGATGAAATTATAGAGTTAACAGACATACTATTTATGAGTTCAAAATACGATACTAAATCAATTTTTGAAATTAGTTCATTGGAAAACATTATTAAGCATGTTGCAGATAAGGGTGTAGAAACAATAGTCATAAAATCTAGTATCGACAAGGGTTATCACCTAAATAGTCAAAGAAATACGACATTTATACCGTTTTACACAGATCATGTTATCGATACAACTTCATCTGGAGATGCTTTCAATGGAGCATTCTTGCATGCTATTACCAATGGATATAACCCAGTAGAAGCAGCAAAAATAGCATCAATCGATGCTGGACTACAAGCCCAAGGAATTGGTGCAATAAAATCTATTCCTAGCCAAGATGAAGTTTATAATATCTTTAAATCTGGGGAATAATAATGACCAAAAAGTTTGTACTATCAGGATATTTTGGATTTAAAAACTTCGGAGACGAAGCCATTTTATCTGTGCTTGTAAACAAACTAAAAGAAAATAATCACCAGATTACTATTATTTCATCTGATCCACAATATACATCAAATAAATTCAACAATATAAAAAGTATTTATACATTTAAAATGTTTGATATTTTTAACGCAATAAGTAAATCTGATTACTTAATCTCTGGTGGTGGAAGTTTACTACAAGACGCAACAAGCTTAAAAAGTCTTATATACTATCTTCTAGTTATATTTATGGCTCTATTCCTACGTAAAAAAGTCATTATATTCGCACAAGGGATTGGCCCAATCAACAATCCTATTGGACAGTTTTTAACTAAATCTATCCTCAAACACTGTACCTACTTGAGTGTAAGAGATATAAAAAGCTATGAATTACTTAAATCTTGGGGAATTGACGCAGAACTTGTTTGTGACCCAATATTTTCTACAAAAATCGAAGAAAAAGAAAAGTCACCTGTTGTTGCAGTCCAGTTAAGAGATTATAAAACAGTTACAAAAGATTTTATAGATAGACTTGCTCAAAAAATAGTACAAGAATTTCCTAATAAATCAGTAGAAATCTATTCTTTTCAGGATTCAATCGACTTAGAAAGATGTAAACAGTTGGAAAATGCTATTAAAATGTTAAATCCAGATTGTAAAACAACAGTATATAATGAACTATCTGATGAAGAAGTTATTAATAATATTTCAAAAGTTGAATACTTAATTGCAATGAGGTTCCACGCAATTATAGTAGGACTTTTAAGCTCAGTTAAGACTCTAGGCATCAATTACGACATAAAAGTAGAGAAATTAGCTAAAGAATTCGATATTCCACTTTTACACCTGCAAAAAGATTTTAAAAATGAATTTAATAAGTTAAAAGAACAAGATTTAACTAGAATACAAGCACAAATATCAATAAAAAATTTCAACTGGGATGGCTTTGATAGGACAATTAATAACTAAACACTACTATTTGACACAATAAAAGAAGACACATAAAATTAAACTATGAATAATAATCCAATGAATAATACATATTCGCACAAAGAAATGCCAAAGGAACTACAAGACTTTAACTGGGCTGCATTTTTTTTGACATTCATTTGGGGTTTAAAATTCAAAGCACCTATAACATTTCTTGCTATCCCACTAATACTTATCCAAATGCCACTAGGCTTAAACTGGATACTTTTAGCATTATTGCAATTATATTGTGGTATTAAAGGCAATGAATGGGCATATAAGCAAGAATATTGGAAGAAATCTAAAGATTTTAGAATTACCCAGATGAAATGGGCTGTAGTTGCAATAGCATTTTGTATAATTGTACCAATATTAATTTTATCAGTTTGTGCAAGATTTTTAAAAAACACATATAATTTACCTGAATTAATTAAAAACTCACAATGTATCACTGCATATAAGATTGCCAAAAAGGATATCAAACATACAGATATAACAAGTACTACATCAAATTATGAAATACTTAACCAAATCGCAAAGAAATACCCAAAATCAAGTTTTAATGAGGGAGCAATACAAGTAAAGCAACAAAAAAACAATGCATTAACAAAAAAATACAGTATTCAAGTATCAAAACCACAGGGTGAACCTTGTTCACTTAGCATGGCTAACTGTAGAATCGATTATTCATTTCATTTAGAACACTACTACGAATACCCAAATGTATGTACTTTTTACTTTAATAACGCAAAAGGACTACAACCAAACGAAAGCACCCAAAAGGCAATCAAAAAAGGTTTGAATTTATTTAAGTATTTATAATTAGATAAATTTTTATAATAAAAGCTGGACAATAAAAAAGACCCACTTTCGTGAGTCTTTTTATAATTGCTCCAGGCCAGACTTGAACTGGCACCGAGATTGCTCCCGATTGGATTTTAAGTCCAACGCGTCTACCGATTCCGCCACTGGAGCGTGTTAAGTGCTTATCGGCTAACAAAGTAATCATACAACAAACAATTTTTATTGTCAAACAGAAAATTTAGTTATATACTTTTCGAGTTCCTGAATTCTATTAGTGACATCATTTATCAGTGCATTTAAAGATGAAGATATAGTTTCCTTGTTATCACAGCTAGAACGCCCTAATAACCCAGAACGCACATTTGCAAATACTAACTTTTGAAATAGGCAAATAGCATCAAATAATTCTAAATCTATTAAATCTTTGAATTTAGAAAGATAAATAAACAACTCAGAAACAGTATTTTTTGCAGCTATAAATTTTCGTATTAGCATGAAACACTGGATTTGTCTTAAATAATCTAATATTTCAGAATATACATCAACTAACCTTGCCTTTTTAACAATTAATTTATCTTTAAAGTAAGAAATAGTTTGCGTGTAACCTTCATCAATGATAATCTGACGTTTATCTGATGGATAATTAAAATCAACAAACAACGCATTACCAGTATTTATTGCTAGATAATCATACTTATCCGCTTCACCATACAAAGATTTAATGAAATCAGTTTCTGTTGATGTAATACAAGAATACATGCCACTAACATATTCCAATGGGTTAGTATCAGAGCCTGTGAATGAACCTTCCAAGCGTATTTCAAGAATTCTATCTGACAAGTTTTGAAGATTTTTAGATAATAACCACATCGGCTTCCCTTTTAACAAATCCCCATCAACAAGCAAGCTATCTTCGTGTGTGAGAGCTTTCATCAAGCCTGGCATACAACAAGAAATTCTTACAGCCATTGCGACTTCAAAACCAGGAGTTTCAAAATTTGAGAACTCTCTACAAGAAAAATCATTCATGTTAGTAGTGATTATGACCAAATTTTTGTCTAAATCCTTAAATAATACAGGTTTTGACTTACCTTTCTTATAATCATCCGCATAGAACTTTCGTTCAATTAAATCACGTATCCAATCTAGAAAAACTTCCCCTTTACTTAGAGCAAACTTATTATTCAAACCAAACGAAATATCTCTAAAAAGTTCAAAATTTACAGAAAGGAACACTTCGGCCAATTCTTCAGGAGTATAGCCGACAGCATGCAATGCGGCAACTAATGAACCTACAGATGAACCTGCAAGAGTTGTAAGCTCAATACCTAATTCATTTAAGGCTCTTAACACGCCAACATGTGCAGCTCCACGAATTGCTCCACCACCAAATAAACACGAATACTTAAAATTATTATACTCTCTCATAAAACCTATTTTAGCAAAAAAATAAGGATTAACATCCTCTGTTAATCCTTATCTATTATATCTATTTTACCTACGCTGCTAAGCCTTTAATTTCTCTAATTAAATACTCTGCAACCCATTCAAAATCTTTATTTTCGTGAGCAGCCTCTTCTAAATATTTAACAGAAACATCGCCTAAACGAATAAGAGTCATAGCAACAACCCCTCTTTTTACACCTTTTACAACTTGTAATTGGCTAACCAATTCAGGTAAAACTGAAGTACCCATGCTAACTAATTCGTTTTCTAATTGGTTTTTAGTAACGTTATCAGCTGTTTCAAGTTGTGAAAGAATATTATTTAATTGCATATTTCATATCTCCAATTATTGTAATCTACATTTTTATTATAAATTAAAAAATGGGGTAACCCTGATTTCCTTACATAATCTTTATATCTTGAGTGAAAAATTAATATCATCTTAATAAAATAATAAAATATTAAAATTCATCTCTGATATCATAACGGCCTCTAGTTAAGGAATACATTGAATCTGCGATATCTTTTGCCCACGAATCAAAGCCTTTCAACTTGCCATCTTTTGCCATTCCGTCAATAACATGTAATTGTTTTCTAAAGTTTTTTCTAATGCTTAAAAGTTGTGTATACCATGCCTCAACACCTTTATTACTTTTTATAAGATTACAACCTTTACATAAGCCAACTATATTGTCTTTACTTTGACTACCGCCTTTCTTTAATGGCATTAACAAATCACCAGTAGCAACATCTGTCTTAAAGATGTTAAACAATAGTGTAAATAATGGTGATTTATCAGAATTATCATACTTATCATTAGGGGTTATAATTAAACTTTTGTAGGCAATTGTTTTCATATCGTTCAATAGCATGTAAACACCTTTACTACAAAAATCACTGTCTAAATTTATGTCATGGAATACTGTAGCAAGATAATCTGAATAATTATAGTCATCAAAATAACCATTATCTAAATATAAAAGTGTTCTATCCTTTACAATCTTCATTAACTCATATTCTTTAGATGTGCCATTATTTTTTATGTAATCAATATTCTTATCATAAGTTTCAAGAGCCTTATCAACTTCTAAGTCCAAAACATGTTTAGAACGTTTTGTAAATTCTGCAATAAAATCCTCCTCTGAAATTTGAGGATTACTATTATATATATTTAAGAAAATATTTTTACAATCTTTTGCATAATGACCAATATATTTGTCGTATTTCTTGAGAATATCAGCATAATCTTTTAATGATGTAGCACGAATTAGCTCTAATTGAATATCTAAACGTTTTGAATGAGGTAACATAGTAGAACCACAACAAGCACAAGGAATATCCACCTCAGTTTGCTCTATTGGAGTAAAACTATCTCTTCTATACGCCATTGCTCTAAGCCTTAGCAGCTTATCAATATCAGCATCTGTAAATTTGATATTACCTTTAGATAACCTATCAATATAATATGCAAAATTAGTAAAATAAAATTTATTTGAAGTAATTCTACCCTCACCCATTAATTTTGAAATATTAGACAAATAATTAAACATTAGAAATTTAGCTTCATTATAGTCAGTAACACCCTGCAAATCCATAAACACTTTAGGGGTTGACTTTTTAGAACAGCTATTACAAACAAGGACAGAATTATTGATAACATCTTTACCCATCTGATAATTATGAATTTTAGTTTCTTTAATTAATGAATTGCTAAAAACTTTTCCAGCCCATAATTTCGCTAATTCACTTGCAGACATCTCAGATGTTCCATGGATGTCATAAACACCAAAATTTAAACTTGCAGAGCGAACGTCTTTATACAAATAATCGAAAAAATAACATTTTTCGGCTAGCCCAAAATCTTGTCTGGAAATTAAAGCAAACATCAATTCTTTAAAATCATGATATCCACCAGAAGGATTTAAACGCTCACTTGTATCTAAAACTGAAGTTTTCAATTCTCCGTCTGTAAGCTTTTTTGAATAATCAATAAGAAATTTATCTACCTGTTCAATATAATAATGTCTAGTATGAAATGCTAATTGTTTTGAATCATGAAAGTAATCTAAAACTGTAAACTCATGTGCATCTAAATATTTATCTGAATTTCTAAAAATACACTCACGCATATTTAAGGGGATATAATTTTCATTCGCCTTAAAAAATTTGACCATTTGTTTTGGAGTTTTGATTTGTTCAGCATCTTTTAATAGAGACTCATATTTTTCTTCTGATAAAGTTTTAACACCACAACAAGGACACTGAATATCACCGAAATCCAACACTGGAGACAAATCTAAACTAATAAACCTCGAGGAATCACCGAGGAAACTACACAAACGACCTTTAGCAACAGGATACTGAAGCACAGGTTGCGACACTGGACTACTATCAATTGCCTGCTGTCGATTTTCTTGTACCTTAGGAGTAAAACTATAAAATATTGGTGGAATTCTGACCATAATAAGAATAAAACCAAACAAAAATAAATTTGTTAGGTTTTATTCAAGATAATTATAAAGTATATTTTCGGTTATACAGTTACTTCTTCCATAGACTCAACATAACGAACCGCATAAACTGCCCCAATAGCCCCATCAGAAGCCGCTGTTACAACTTGACGAAGTGGAGTAACTCTAACATCACCAACTGCATACACGCCATCAATTGATGTTTTCATAGTTTCGTCAGTAACAATAAACCCTTTTGAATCTTGTTCTAATTGTCCATTAAAGCCATCGACATTCGGTAAAATACCAATATAAGGGAAAACACCATCAACTGAAAGTTCAGAAAGCTCAGCTGATTTTACATTTTCTATCAATAGAGTGGTAACACAGTTTTCACCTTTAATTTCTCGCACAACAGAATCCCAAACAAATTCCATTTTTTCATTTTTGAACGCTCTTTCTTGAACAATTTTATCTGCTCTGAGTTCATTACGTCTATGAATCAAATAAACTTTTGAAGCAAACTTAGTAAGATACATAGCCTCTTCAACTGCAGAATTCCCGCCACCAACGACAGCAACTACCTTATCTTTATAAAACGCTCCATCACAAACAGCACAATAACTTACTCCACGGCCAACATATTCTAATTCACCTGGGACATTTAGTTTCATAGGTTTAGCCCCAGTTGCAATAATAACCGTTTTTGCTCTAAATTCAGCCTCAGTAGTTTTAATAATCTTTGGAATTGAAACTAAGTCAATTGACTCAATCTCTTGCATAGGAAATTTTTCAACGCCGAATTTGTCAGCATGTTCTTCAAACTTCTCCATAAGTTCAAATCCACCTATAGCAGAAAATCCTGGATAATTTTCTAATTCTAAATAGTTTGAAGGCTGACCACCTAGGATATTTACATCAATAATCGCAGTTGAAATAGCACCACGAGAAGCATACATACCCGCAGCAAACCCAGCTGGACCTCCACCTAATATTACAGTATCAAATTCTTTTATCACAATATTTCTCCTCAATTCTCACTACAAATCATTCTGCAATTCTTTCACCTTTAATAGTAAAAGTTGCAGTTTCTGTTTTTCTTATCGTACCATCAACATCCGATAATGTATCTAATTTTAACTCATCAGTACCTACAAATTTATCGCCATTGATAGTTATTTTCACTTTATCCGTTAAAGTCTTACTATCATATTTTCCAATTTTAGTAAATGTAACCGAATTAACTGACGCTTTCTCAACAAATATTTCAGCAGTAGCACCAGAAAATGGGTTACTAAGTTTTATGACGTTTGCATCTTGAGATAAGTTCCAAAGATCAACACCCTTTTCCTTAAAAGTTAGTGGGGAATCAGTGTCAACTCTTTCTGACACAACTCTCCAAGTACCAAAAAAAGTTTCAGGAACTTTTTCTACCGAACCGTGCAAAATTGTAGGCTGAGCAAAAGCAAAGCTATTAAATTCCAATAATAAGAATAGAAAAAGCCCTAATATTTTTTTCATTATGACACCACATTCAATCCATGTGCTTCAGCTTGATTAACCCAATAATCAACTTCATTCGCGGGGATATAAAAATCAATTGTAGACCCATACCTTGTATAACAAGATCTGGATAAATGAGATACGGCAGCCATAATAGCCTGCGGATCAGCTATATTAGACGTATTCAAATCTACATGTATTTTCCTTACTTTATTAGTTGGTACAAGTGGATTAATCCTGCTCATATAATCACCCTTACTTTTTTAATGATTATTATAAACATTTCAACAAGAAAAATCTAGTCTTATTAATTCAAAACCGCTGACATTTTATCTTGAAGCATTCTTGCAGATTCTTCATAACCAGCTCTACCCATCAAAGCATAAGTATAATATTTTGCTTGCTCAACACCTGGCTGATTGAAAGTATTAATATTATATAATTCACCTGCTATAGCAGTTTGCACTTCAAGCATATATAATAACTGAGCTACATAGTATCCATTTACCTTTGGCAAAGATATAGTTAATGAAGGACGAGAATAATCAATTAACGAAACCTTTGTAGAATCAGCTTCGGCATTCATTAAATCATTCAAAGACTTTCCACCCAAATAGCCAATACCTGTATATTCAAATACTTTTGGAATTTCTAAAGTTGTATCAAATTCTTCAACTCTAATAAAATTGATCACTTTATCATTAGGTCCCTCATTATATAGTTGAACTTGAGAATGCTGATCAGTTGCTCCCAAAGCCCTAATCGGAGTAGGCCCAACATGGACTGAATTACCCTGTAAATCTTCATTTTTACCTAAAGATTCTGCCCACAATTGAACATACCAATCAGAAACATATCTAAGCCTGCTAGAATATGGCATCATAACAGAAAGATTTTTACCCTTTTTTGTATCCATCAAATACTGGATTAAAGCTCCTTGGGCCGCAATATTTTCATGAACATCGGTATTTTTTAAAGCTAAATCCATATCTTTAATACCGTTCATTATCTCATCAATATCAATCCCTACAAGAGCAAAAGGTAATAATCCAACAGCTGAGAAAACTGAGAATCTACCACCAACATCATCTGGAACTACAAAAGTTTTATAACCTTCTTGTTCTGAAATTTGACGCAAAACGCCTGTTTGTCTGTCTGTTGTTGCTACAATATGCTTTCTATAATCATCTTCTAGGACTTCTTTCATTCGATTTTTAACAATCATAAACTGAGCCATAGTTTCAGCTGTAGAACCTGATTTTGTTATAACATTAACCAATGTTCTTTTTAAATCAAGGATATCTAATAACCCATTCATTGAGTCTGGGTCAATATTGTCTAAAAAGAAAATTCTTGGGAAATTATCTCTTTGTTCAGGGGTTAAAAAGTTCCAATATGGTTTTAAAAGAGCTTCAGTTACAGCCAAACCGCCAAGAGCTGAACCACCTATACCTAAAACTAATATATTATCAAATCGACCTCTAACTAATGATGCATACTCTTTAACATACCAAAGAGTTTCTTCATTATAACCAAGATTCATCCACTGTAACCATTGACCTGGCTTATCTTTTCTTTTGTTTAAATCCGAAATAATTGAGGCAATTTTATCTTTATACTCGGCAAATTCTTGGACGATATTCAAACCGTGCTCTTGTCCAATAATTGATACATCGGCATTTCTATAATCAAACTTAATCATGGAATCTAAAAATATCCCTTCTCTACAACTAACCAATAATTTTATGATACTTGCTCAACTGTAGATATCAAGACTCAAAAGGCTAAATGTAACAGGCAGTTAATGGAATAATAAAAAAAAGACCTTTTTGCAAAGGTCCTATATTAATCATTAGCTTGAAACAACATTTATTATGCACTTTGATTGAATTTAAATGTTCTAGAAATATTTTTATCGATTACACCTTTAATTACATCATATTCAGTTTGTAATGCTGAGTGTTCAGTATCAATATTTTTCAATTCTAAAGTATAGATATTATCTTTAGCTTCGATATCATTCATAGCTCTGTTATATTCAGCTTCAGCTTTTGTAACAGCTGCTTCATCAGTTTCTTCTGTAATTTTGATACAAGTTTTGTAATCTAAACCATTCCATTTGAAGTTTTTATCAACTTGTTCTAATGTTACAATGCCTGATTCTAGAGCATATTCCATCCATTCTTTAGAAGAAGCTAAGCCATTTTCTAAAGCTTTGAAACCTTGGTTCATTCTATTGAATAAGTTTGTGTACCATTGAGCTTTTGCATCAGCATTACCAGTATTAGCAGTGTCGTTTACATCAACCCAAGCATATTTAGGTTCGCCATAAACCAACATAATTTCTTCAACTAAGAACTCTTTAATTACTGTGTTGAAACTTTCAGATTGCTTAAGTTTTTTCTCATTTAAATATTTAAGAACAAAGTCAATATCTGTTAAGTTTTCAGGTGTAACTAAAACATCTTCGCCGTTTTCATCTTGGAATGCAACTGCACCAGATTTTAATGCTTGTTCTACGAAAGCCTTTGAAGTTAGACCACCTAAACTCGCAAGGGCTTCAGTATCATCAAAAATAGTATTTAAGAATGTATCTTTAGCTGTTGTATATAGAGCTAAGATTTCTCCTAGAGTTTTACCCACATTAGGAATCATTTTATCTATAGCAATACCATAATATTGCAACTCTGTATCTGACATATGTAACAACATATCTGCGAAATTTTCATAGTTAGCTTGAGTTAATACTGATGAAATAATATCATTAGTTTTAGAATTTAATTCAGCTATTAACTCTGCATCTGAAAATATATATCTTTTTGAAGTTAATGAATATTCACCACCAGCATTTTTGCTAATTGCAAAGAAATATTCAGCTACAGATTCGCCTATACCATCATCATGTGGTACTGTATGCTTGTAAGATAATCCATTAACAAAATCTTCAAAAGCTACTCCAGAAGTTACAACATTTCCATCATCATCTAATGGTCCTGTTTGAACAATAGTTTCACCCTCAGTTAAACCTGAAGTAAGCTCTGTCATGTCAATTCCAGTTATATTACCATCAGCATCAACCAATACCTTAATACCATCATCTAAAATATATTCCTTTTTATCGTCAGACGTTGGATTAGTTACAAATTCAGCCTCTTCTGAAACTTCAATACCACCTTTGTATTTAAGCTCTTTATCTTCAGTATATGGTGCATTTGAAACATATTTTAAAGCATTAACTTTATCACTAGTAAGTTCAGTTTCTAATGATTCAGAAATAACACCATTATTTTTTAAGTTGTTTAAATTATATGTATTATTATTAGTCAAAAAAGCAGATTGAAAACGGTTTAAAATATTTGATAGTCCAGAATAACCAGTAAAATCTAGAGAAAAACCATTTTCATCACTTGAAATCAATTTTGGATTTGTTGAATGAGTTAAGTATGACTCCAATGATGCTTCTGAACCTTTGATAAGATTATTTTGAGCATGCATAAATACAGCATAGTTATTTTGAAAATTTTCAACTTCCAAAGAGTTTTCGTATGAACCATATTGTTCATATGCTGTTTTTAATTCTTCAACATCTAAAACATCAAATGGGTCAGGATAAGAACCATTTTCTATAGCCCCTAATTCATCAAAATAAGTTGTTGTATATTCTAGACCGTGAGCTAATAAGTAAGCATTTAAGTTACCATTTGCTTGAGTAAACATAGCTGCTTCTGATTCACTAACTAGAATTTGACCAGCTGAATTGATAAGACCATACTGAGTATTGTATGAACTATAAGCTGTCAAAGCATTATAAGTCAAATCTTGAGAAATCGCATTACCAGCTTCATCATAACTAGCGAATTTATAAGTAGCGTTGTTTAACGCATTGATATAATTCTCACTAGCTTGAGAACTTTGAGTAGCCAAACGCATTTTTGCATTATTAATGGTTTGAGATCTCAACTCATTGTCAGCTAAACGAGCTGTAATAGTTAATAATCTAGCTTGTGATGCTGCCATTCCCATTGTTTGCTGTGTCCTTTCGAATTTCCTTAAAGTTTCCTTACTCTATAAATCGGCATATTTTCCCAAAACTTTAATATTTTGAAGCGTATTGTTAAGATTTTGTTACAATTGATAATCTATATAAAATCAACAAAAAAAAGAGTAGAAATTAATTCTACTCTTTCAATTATCATCCATCATTATAACAACTTGGAAAATTAACAAACTGAAGCAAAAGATGAGCAAGATGAACCTGATGAACAAGACGAGAATGAAGCTCCGCCACAATCAAATCCACCTGCAGAGAATCCACAATCACCTAAAACTGCAACTGCTGCTGAAAATTCACCCATAAAACCTGAACCTTCAGAATCTGAATAATCATAATTTGCATACATTGCATAGTCGATTGCTACAGGACTATTTGAAATATAAGTATCATATTCTCCCATTGTTAAAAGGCTTTTAGCATCCGTTAAATTCATTGCTAAAATACCAGAATTTTCAACAGGGTTATTATTCTTTACACTATTAGCTTTGCTTGAAGAATTGTTCTTAGCTGCTGCTTTGTCTCCGAATAATAAAATCATCTTAATTTCTCCTGATATCTCGTGTTCTCTTACACCTATATAAAGGAATAAAAAAATACTCAATTTCAGCATGGGGTATTTTCGTTACAAAAGTTAATATAAAATTTAAAACTTATGGATTAGGCATCTAAACCTATAGATTGATGTACATGCTTAAAAACAAGTGTAATATAAAAATGTAGATTAGGGAGGTAAGGGAATGAAGAGAATAATTTTAATATTAACATTCTTAATTACATTTGCTTTCTCAACACTGACAGTAAAAGCTGCCAGCAATAACTTACACACAATCACATTAGAGAAGAATAATTCTGGTTATAACGTTGTACTTGGTTCTGATAAAATTGCAAAAGTGGTTAAGAAAACCCCAGCAAATAATGAACTAATAATGGAATTAACAGGTATTTCTTCATCTGAAACTGTTAATGCTATTTACAAAGGAACAAACAGTATTGACGGATTAGTTATAGAAAACTCAGCTCCAAATAAATTAAAAATATATATCACCGCAGATAATATTAAAAACTCAACAGTTATGATGGAATCAATCGATGGTGAAACTACAATCGTTGGAGAAACTCTTCCTGTTGATAAAATTTTATGGGCAGTATTTGTAATGGCACTATTTGGTGTGATATTCAAAATCTCAAAAGATATTGCAGAAGAAGATGATAAAATTCTTATCAAAAAAGATATTAAAGACAGAGAAATCCAAATGTACCGTAAATACAGAAGTGAAATGTTTACAAATCCAATTATAAATAATAATTCAGATTTAAGAATGAGAAAAATGCTTAAAAAGATTGATAGAAAAATTGACGAAAGATTAACTTCTTCAATCAGATAAAGACTTAAACCTCAAGAAAAAACTTAAATATATCCCTAAAACATTTTATGTCTAAGCAAGTTGAAAAACTTGCTTTTTATTTCGCAAAATATCCATCAATAATATTTTTAATAGTATGAGCAGAATCACCAACCCCATAAGGATTTTGAGCTTTCAAACGAGTTTCTTCTCTTGATTTTGATAATATTTCACTTGATAAAGAGACTATTTTATCATAATCTGCACCTACAAGAACAGAAACCCCTGCATCAACACCTTCTTGACGTTCTGTTTCATATCGCATAACAAGAGTAGGACATCCAAAAGTTGGTGCTTCTTCTTGAATTCCACCTGAATCAGTTAAAATCAATTTTGCATTTTTCATTAAATATACTAAATATGGATAATCTAAAGGTTTTAACAAATGCACATTATCATATTCACCCAATCTAGAGTGAACTTTACATTTTACATTAGGATTTGGATGAACAGGAATAACAAACTTATGATCAGTATAAGTTTTTACTAAACATTCAATTGCATCTAGAATTCTATCAATACGCTCTCCGTGGTTTTCTCTACGGTGAACAGTAATCAAGACTAACTTATCATCAATTTCAATATTATTATCAACAAAATAGGATTTAGCTTGATTTATTGTTGAATCAGATAAACAGAATAGAGCATCAATTACAGTGTTACCAGTAACAAATACTTTTGATTCTGCAATATCTTCCTTTAATAAGGCATTTTTATTCTTTTCTGTTGGTGCAAAATGCAAATCAGCCACACGAGAAGTCATTTGACGCATAACTTCTTCTGGAAATGGCTCAAATATATCATAAGAACGTAAACCAGCTTCAACATGGAACACAGGAATTTTACGATAAAAACTAGCCAAAGCTCCACAAAGAACCGTCATTGTGTCACCTTGAACAATAGTAGCATCGATTTTATTATCTGTATAAACTTTATCCAACGAAGTTAAAATACGAGCTTGAACTTCAGAAAGAGTCTGATTTTCACGCATACAGTCCAAATTAATATCAGCTTGTAATCCAAAATACGCCAAAGTTTGATTTGATAACTCTTTTTGCTGTTCAGTATTACAAATAATTACCCTATAATTTTCAGGGTATTTTTTAAGTTCTAAAATAACTGGAGCTAATTTTATAACTTCTGGACGAGTACCAAAGACAAATAATATATTCTTCTTATTCATAGCTGTAGTTTATTATAAACATTAAGATTTTGCAATTACAAAGATAGCTAATAACTCTTTAGACGATGATAAATATATAAAATAATATCATCATACAAAAAAAGGAGGAATAAATGTTTGACTTATTTATATTAGAAACTTGTCCATATTGCATAAAAGTAATGGAATTTTTGAAAGAAAATAATATTAAGTATCATAAATTTGACATTATAAATAAAGATAATATTCTAAGATTATTATCAATTGGGGGTAAAGAACAAGTTCCATTTTTATATAACGAAGAGACAAATGACAAAATATACGAATCTGATGAAATAATTAAATATGTAAAAAAGACACTCAGCAATTAAACCGAGTGTCTTTAAATTTATAACTAATAATGAATTAGTATCTATAGTGAGCGAAAGCTTTGTTAGCTTCAGCCATTTTGTGAGTATCTTCACGTTTTTTGCAAGCTGCACCTTGACCGTTTGAAGCATCGATTAATTCATTAGTTAATTTGTCGATAAATGATTTACCGCCTCTTTTCTTAGCTGATTCAATCAACCAAGAAGAAGAAAGAGCGAAACCTCTATCTGCTTTAACTTCGATTGGAACTTGGTAAGTAGAACCACCGATACGACGAGCTTTAACTTCCAATAATGGAGTAGCATTTGTCATCGCTTTTTGGAAAATAGCGATTGGATCTTCGTTAGTTCTTTCTTTAATTCTTTCCATTGTTGCATAGAAAATTTTCTCTGCTAATGATTTTTTACCACGTCTCATAATTCTGTTGATGAATTTAGAAATATCAACGCTATTGTAAACTGGGTCTGCTAAAGGTATTCTTCTTGCAGGTTTAGAACGTCTAGACATTATTTCTTACCTCCTTTAGCATTTTTCTTAGCACCATATTTAGATCTACTTTGAGCTCTGTTAGCAACACCTGCAGTATCTAAAGTACCACGAACGATGTGATAACGAACACCAGGTAAATCCTTAACACGACCACCACGAATAAGAACAACACTGTGTTCTTGTAGGTTGTGACCGATACCTGGGATGTATGAAGTTACTTCAAATCCATTTGTTAATCTTACTCTGGCTACTTTTCTAAGTGCTGAGTTTGGTTTTTTAGGGGTTGTAGTGTAAACCCTAGTACATACACCACGTCTTTGAGGACAATTCATCAAAGCTGGTGATTTTGTTTTGTCTTGTAGCTTTTTACGTTCTGAACGTACAAGCTGGTTAATAGTTGGCATAATTTCTCCTTTTAATTTTACCAATTGCCCTACTCTAAGCTATTTTAGGGTGCTTGGGCGTCGCTACCCTGCTTTTACTTTCGTACTAACCGTCAAATCCAGCACGAAAATTTCGGCTAGTATCCACTTATATAAAACACCAAGCATAACCAAATGTCAACACTGTATTAAGATTTAGACACATCAAAGAGTATTATCTAACAGCATTATCTATAATTTTTGAAACCCAATAAACTCGAGGCAATCGTCCAGTTAAACATATAACAGACATGTATAAGGTCAAACCAATAACAAAAATTTGAATGAGCGAATATTCAAAGAACACAGGACGATTAAATTGAAATGTAATTGACGCAACAATGTAGTTCAAGAACGGGATGTAAGATAAAAATTTCAATAACAACCCGAAACCAAAAGATAACACAAAAAACAACAGTGATATAAATATCGACTGAAAAATATTGTATCTTACAAATTTAGAAGGCATTTTTTTTCTAAAATATAAAATAATACAATAAATCATACCGAACCAACCCGCAGTAACATAAGATAATACTGAAATTATCCTATCTACCCAGTCAACAGTACGTCGTTTTCGCATTACGCTTCACCACGAACAGATCTTACATAATCATCCATTACTTGAGAATAAATCAATCTATACTCATCATTTTCTGGAGCTAGATTTATAGATGATTTATAAGATGAAATAGCTTGTTCAATATCGCTATCCAAATAATGAGCATTACCTAATAACATATAAGTTTCTGCATCATTTGGTGCTACTTGAAGCGATTTTTTATATAAATCAATAGCCTCTGGAATTCTGTCTAAACTTGTATATAAATTAGCTAAAAGCACATAAGCATTTGGAGAGTTTGCATCAAACTCTATCGCTTTCTTAAACATAGCCTCAGCTTCAGCAAACTTTTTAAACTCAGTCAACGAAATAGCATAACAGATAAAAATTTTGTACTTATCTTCAGTCATTGAAAGAGCTTTATCATAATACATGTAAGCTTGTTTTTCATCTTTCATAAGAGTAAGAGCATTTGCAATACATACTGCAATCAACTCATTATCAGGATTTAAAACAAAAACTTTTTTGAATAATTTTAAAGCAGTTTCATAGTCAAACAATTTGAAACACACATTCCCCATATCAATTAACGCATCCACGTTTTCAGGGTCTAATGATAGAGCTTTTTCATAATATGCTTTTGCTTCAACGTAATCTTCAATATCTTGATACAACAAAGCAATAGCATTGTAAATTGCAGGATTAGATGAATTCAAATCAATAGCTCTATTATAGTAGAATAATGCTTTTGAAAAATTTTTCCACTCAGCAAAAACATTCCCGATATTGTAATATATCAAGAAGTTTTTAGGGTTAACTTCAAGTGCTCTATTATAGTATTGTAGAGATTTTCTAAAATCTCTCTCATAGAACCACATAGTACCCATACCCACAAGAGCTTGAACATCGTCAGGCTTAATTGCAAGCAAACTATCTAACACATTCATAACTTTATCATAATCCTGTTGCTGTAAATACAACTCAGATAAAGCATGATAATTTTCAATAACATTAGGCTCTTTCGCCATTTTTACGACTAAGTCGTTAATCTTCTCATTTAAACTCATATTTTCCATGTCTACATTGTAACTTATAATCACATTTTTGTAAATCAATTAACAGAATTTAATACACTAACGCAAAAAAGCTCTCGGAATTATCCGAGAGCTCAAAAAACTTGTGTTTTTTCCCCTATCCAGCCGTATATTCAGGCTTAAGATTTTTCGCATCAGCTTTTTCCATTTGCTTACAAGCATCGTAATCAGCTTGAGCGATTTGAAGTTGAGATTCTAAAGAATCTTTTTCTGTTTGTAACATGTCTTGCTCTTGTTTTAATGGTTCGAGCATCATGTCGTTCATGTTTTCGTACTTTTCTTCGATTTGTTGTTTCATCTGAGCTAATGACATTTCGTTTCCGGCTTTGATTTGAGACATAGCCATAGTGAAATTACCGTATTGAACTTGCTGTTCTTCGGTAAGCGGAGTATTGTTAAATCCAGCACCACCAGTAAATCTAGCTAGAAGCTCAGGTGACATACCTGGGATTCTAGAACCTAGTAAACTTGGTAGCATTGCGTTAGCTTGTTGAGCATACGCAGTGATTTGGTTCAACTCCATTTTCTTTTGTGTTTCGATCATTTTGCTCATTGTTTCAACTTGGCGAGTTGCTCGTCTCAGTCTAGACTGGACGCGCATCATACGAGCTTGAAGGTCTCTGACCCTTCTGCCCGCAGCCAATTTTCCGAATGCGCCTAATAAGAAACTCATTGTAGTAATCCTTGTGTTGTAAAAGTGTCCTCGTATTTATATAAAGTATTTGTTAATTAGAGAATTGCCTTTTTGTTTCCAACATGTTAAGAAATGTTACAATTGCAGTTTATATCATAATATATACTCACCCCTAAAACTAGTATATACTGTGATATTTAACACTGTATAGAGACTTGATAATTTTGTACTTTTTTTGTATCATTTGAGGAGTTTTAAACATATATATTAAGGGAATTTGTGTCATGTTAAAAAAATATATCAACCCAAAAACATTAATTTTTGCAGCATTATTAATAATAGTTTTAGTATTTAGTCCAAAAGTTTCAGGATTACTTATGGTACTATTCGCCTCATTTGTTTTTGCGGCAGCATTAAATCCATTCGTAAATAGGTTACAAGAAAAAATAAAAAACAGAGCAATTGCAGCATCAATTGTAGTACTCACATCAGTAACCGCACTATTTGCTTTAATTCTACCTATACTTGTTATGTGTTACAAAGAGGTTGAATTATTTATATCTTTAATGCCTGAAAAAGCATTGACATTGTACAAGTTTGTAACCAGCACAAAACTTTACGGCAGAACATTATCTGACTTAATCCCAATGGATAACATTACAAATGCGACAACAAATATCGCTCATAATATATTTAACCAAGGTTTAAACATCACAGTAACAGTTGGACAGACAATCTTTATAACACTAGCATTAACAATGTTTATATACTATATACTTGTTGACAAAGGTTACCTAAGAAACAAATTCCTAGAGTTTTTCCCACCTGATTTAAAAGATAAAGCAGGACTTATCTTGTATAACATCACATCTAGAGTTGGTAATTACGTAAGAGCACAAGTTTTATCAATGATTACTGTTGGTGTAATGGTAACATTGGAAGTTGCAATTTTAGGAATTGATTACCCGATTTTATTAGGTTTAATCGCTGGTATCTGTGAAATCATTCCACTTTTAGGACCTGCAATTGCAATTGCCGTTCTTGCAGCTATAGCATTCCCACTTGGTTGGACAAAAATCACACTTGCTATAATTATATTTATTGCTATCCAACAGATTTCAAACTATGTAATTCGACCATTTTTATTTGGTAAATTTATGAAATTACACCCAATTAACATTATGGTAGCAATTTTTGTTGCCGAAGAATTTTTGGGGGTATGGGGCGTAATCCTATCACCTGCAATTGCCGCAACAATATGCGTTCTTGTCGATGAATTATATTTAACTCCGATAAACGAAAAAGAAACAGGTAACGACGTTGAGTAACGAAACATTTTTATACGATAGACCGATAAAAAAAGATTACGATTTTAACATGTGGTTCTTTTTCCCAGGACCAGAGTCTTTTGCAATGTCGTCTTTAGGATACTTATGGTTGTATAGAGCAATAGATATACTCGACGGTATAGATATTGAACGAGTATACTCTGACACAAAAACTACAAGAATTATGCGAGATAAAATCAATGCAATTGCGATGTCTTTCACTTTTGATATGGATTTTATGGCAATTTTCAAATTCTTAGAATGGAATAAGTTCGCTCTCAAAGCAAAAGACAGAAATGAAGATGACCCAATAATCTTTGCTGGCGGTCCAGTTATAAGCTCAAATCCTGAACCATATAAAGAAATTTTTGACTTTATGGTCATTGGAGATGGCGAAGAAGTAAATTTAGAGGCTACAAAATTATGCCATCAACTTAAAGATAAACCTAAATCAGAAATTTTATTAGAGCTAAGCAAGATGGAAGGGGTATATGTTCCAACAATTACTAAAAAAGTAACCAAATTTACAAAAAAACTTACTGAATGTATTTATACCCCGATAATAAGTGATAGTGCATTTTTCCAAAACACTTTCATTCTTGAAGTTGAAAGAGGATGTGCAAACCGTTGTGGGTTCTGCTTGGCATCATATTTGAACTTACCAATAAGATTTGTTGATTACGATAAAATAATTGAAACAATTGAACTAGGATTAAAACACACTAATAAAATCGCACTTTTAGGTGCACAAATCACTGCTCATCCAAAATTCAAAGACATTTGTAAGTATATTGAACAAAAAATCGATGCAGGGCAAGAAATTGATATGAGCGTATCATCTTTAAGAGTTGACTCTTTTGTCCCAGAAATTGTTAATACACTAGTTAAAGCAGGACAAAAGAACTTAACACTTGCAATCGAAGCTGGTAGCGAACGTTTACGCAAAGTAATCAACAAAAACTTAACAGAAGACCAAATCTACAACGCAATAGATGTTGCAAGAGCTTGTGGATTAAAAGGAATAAAATTCTACGGTATGATTGGGCTTCCAACAGAAACCCAAGAAGATATAGAAGAAATTGTAAACTTATCAAAACGAATTAAACAAAAATACAAAGGATTCGATATCAATTTCGGATTTTCAACATTTGTACCAAAAGCTAACACGCCTTTCCAATGGTTTGGAAGAGAAGATGAAAAATCCCTAGAAAAAAAATCTAACTATCTAAAAAAAGAACTCCACAAACTTGGAATACAAATAAGCATTTCTAGTGCAAAATGGGATTATTACCAAGCATTGCTATCACGAGGGGATGATAATCTTACAGACTACGTAATAGAAGTATACAAACAAGGTGGAAAACTTGGGGCATTTAAAAAAGTGGCAAAAGAAATGAAAATAAACACTGACTATTATGCTACCGAAAATTATCCATACGAAAAACCATTACCTTGGGACTTTGTAGAAATAAAGCCAGGCAAAGAGTTCCTAATTGAAGAATCTAAACGACTTGTGTCACAATAAATTACTTTGCAGTAGTTAAAACGTATCTTGCTGCAGCTGAAGCTGGAGCAGCAGTATCGTCATAAAGTGCGATTGGGAAAACATCACCCATATATTTAACACTATTAGGAACAATACATTTGTGATCCACATCTTTTGAATGTGACTTTCCATCAGAACATCTAGTTTCTCTATTTGGTAAAGATACGCCATTAACATCAAGCCAAGCTATACAGTATTTTTGGAAATTAGCATCTGCCATTGCTGCGACGAAACTTCTGTTACCGAGCGTGCAAGCAGTACTTGTTGTGTAATTAAACGGAGCATGGAATGCAAATAATGCACCATCTGCCATTTGATAATAATACAAGTTCACACCTTGTTCTTTAATAAGAGTGTCACTTGTTGTACCTTTACTATATAACTGTTGGTAGTACAAATTACCTTTAGGATCTTTTAATTTTGTGTAATCAGATATTGTATAACCAGTTAAAGAACCATTAAACAAGGCACAGATAGACATTGTAACCTCTGGATGATCTTTACCTGCATTAACACAATTTGTATTAACAGAAGCGAAGTTGTAATCATAATTTGCAACATTCAATCTTACTGCTTGGTTTACGGTTGATAAAGATTTCTTAAACTGAGAACGAAATTTATGCCCATTAACATTAGCCATTAAATTTGGTATAGTCATTGCGGCTACAACACCAATAATACCTAGAGTAATCAACACCTCAGCAAGTGTAAAACCAGCAAATTTTAATCCGTCTCTTATCATAATCCACCTTTCGTATTATCCTAGAGGCACATAATCTGAATATACCAAACTAGCCCAATTATCAAAATAACTTATTTGTGTTGCACTACCCGTTCTGACAAAAATATTTAGTATTTTGTCGGCAGGCAAATCCAAAGCTGCACAAATAGCAGCCTGAATAACATCAGGATGAGTAACAACTATAATTCTATTTCCAATATTCTTTGCAACTAAATCATCTATAACAACTTTTATACGCTTAATAAATTCGACTGTACTTTCAGAATTTGGCATAAGTTTTTTATCTGGTTCTGCAAGAACTTTTGCAAAGCCATTAGGATACTGTTTTAGTATTTGACCAAAAGTTTTGCCATTCCATTCGCCACAAGCTCTAGTCTTCAAATCGTCAAGAATAACATATTCTTTTTTAAAAACTTTTGCAACCATCATTGCCGATTGAATTGTACGTATAGATGGAGAAGTGTATATTACATCATTTTTTACACCACGAGATTTTAAATACTTAGACAAAGTTTCCATTTCCTCAACACCAAGTTCAGATAGTGGTGGATAATTCTCAGCATCAGAGAATCTACCCTCTTCAGAGTATATTGTTGCCCCGTGACAAATAAATGTTATTTTACACTTTCGATGAAAATACATATAACCGCCTTTAATAATATTATAGCATACTTTTTGTTTTTGCGGTAGTATATAGAAAAAAGGAGAGATACATGAAGGGAACAGCATTCAAATTCGGAGATGACATTTCAACAGATCACATTGCACCAGGTAGATTGTACCACTTACGTTCAAACTTACCTGAATTCGCAAAACACGTACTAGAAGATGCAGACGAAACTTTTGCCTCAAGAATGAAAAAAGGTGATTTCGTAGTTGCTGGTTCTAACTTTGGACTTGGTTCATCGAGAGAACATGCACCGTTAATTATGAAAATAGCAGGTGTTGGTGCTGTTTTAGCTAAATCTTTCGCAAGAATTTTTTATAGAAATGCTATTAATATTGGTCTTTTAGCTATTGAATGTGACACTGACTCAATTGATGATGGCGATGAATTAGAACTAGATATTGAAAAAGGTGTTATAACAAACCTTACAAACGGCTCTATTATTCAAATTGAGCCTCTTCCACCTGTTATGATAAAGCTATTAGAAGATGGTGGACTTGTTGAACACATTAAGAAAAACGGCGATTTTAAACTAACTGACTAATAGAAAGAACTCAAATTAACCAATAAAATCTTAATATATTGAGAAAATTTGAGAAATATTATATTCTTAAAAAGTAATTTCAGATAAGGGGAGAAACAATGAATATACAAGAACGCATGGATAGTATCAATGGCGTAATAAAAAATATCGCAGAATTTATCCAAACCAATGAAGATATAAAAACAGATTTTAATGAATATTTGAGAACAATCGGAGCTACAACAAAAACTGGAGTTCCTCTACAAACTGCGTGCTTTAGCTATATTCTTGAACGTAATCTTGGAGAAGATCTAAAAAGTATTCCTCAACTTTATTTAGAAAACACAAAAGGACTAGATAAAGACACAAAAGCAGTTGTTACTGCAATTGATGAGTCTATATCTTCAGTTTTTGAAATCAAAAAAGTTACAAAAACAGGTTTTGAACTTTATAATATCGTTAATGAACGCAAGTACATGATTGTTTCACTAATGAAAATGACAACATTCAGAGGACTTGGCTCTGGCGATTATATTATTGCAAGAATTGTAAATATTAATGGCGATTATTACTTGTTAGAAATATCTGGGGTTTTACCTGCAACTAAAAAAGATGATGCATACAGATTTGCAGTTGCAAAAATTATCCAAAACCCAGAACTTGTTTATCTTGATAACCCAGAAAAACAAAAAGAAGTTGAAGACGATGTAGCTGAAATTTACAAAAAATTCACAGAATTCTTTGGCACAACTGAAATTATCACAACAAACAAATACGCTGATGATATAATCGGAATATTTAATGATTATGCTGAAGAAGGCACTAAAACTGAATTTAAAGAACTAATCGTTGAACCTGAAGAATACAAATTTTTTGATGTTAGTGAATTTAACAATTCATATGATAACTTCTTGGAAAACTCTTTAGGCGGATTCTCTTCTCATAAAGAAACTTACGATGTTGGTATTATTTATGATGAAGAATTAGGTTTATATGCAATTCCGTTTTATGGAACTTTCAACAAAATCTTTGAAGTAAAAGACTACACAACCATCGAAAATTATGATGCGTGTATCAAATACTTCCTACACAACGACAAATTCTCTGCAAACTTAATTAAAATGGTTGCTAACAAACATAAAAACTTTATGGAAATCGTAAACGCAGTACTTGCAAAAAACTACACTATTGACGATTTGTTAAAGACATACAAACGCAGATATGTGAACAACAAAATTATTTCTTCAACAACTGTATTGTACCGTTCTAATGCATTTTCAAGCACTTTAGGTATTATCGAAGACAATGAAAACAAACCTCAAATCGATACAACACAAAAGATTGGTAGAAATGATCCTTGTCCTTGTGGTAGCGGTAAAAAATTCAAAAAGTGCTGTGGAGCCACTGTGTAAGATACAACTATGATAAAGCAAATAAAACTAAAAGATTACATACTTATTGATGAACTCTGTGCAAACCTTGACAATCAATTAAACATTATCACAGGGGAAACAGGTGCGGGTAAAAGTATCATCCTAAATGCAATCGATTTAGTTTTTTCTTCTCGTGTATCTAAAGAAGTTATCAAAACTGGATGCGATAAGGCAACTATAGAAATAACTCTAGAAAACACCAAACACGACTTATCAAAGATTTTTGAAGAAAATGGCATTGATAATTGGGGTTCAGAAGTTGTAATAACAAAAGAAATCACTCAAAACGCTGTTCGTTCAAGGATTAATGGGACTTTAGTTAATCAAGAATTACTTAGAAATTTGAGAACATTGTTTGTTGATATTCATTCCCAACACCAAACTTATACATTCTTACAACCTCAATATCACATAAACTTGCTTGATTCTTACGGCAAAGACTACTATGGTAAAACTATAGATGAGTACAGAGTAAAATTTACTCACTACCAAGAATTAATAAGACAACTTGAGAATGCCAAGAATTCTGCAAATACAACAGAATCTCAAATAGATTTCCTAAAATTCCAGATTAATGAAATTGAAGAAGCAGATATTCAGGGAATAAACGAGGATACTGAACTTGAACAAGAATTAGAGATTCTGACTAATGCCGAGAAATTAAAAGAACTTACAGGCGGGTCATACTGGGCTATTAACGGTGACGATGGTTCTATTTTAGAAGGATTATCCAAAATTAAAGTTGATATATCTAAAGCCTCTAGCTACGATCCAAAACTAGAAGACATCAATAGCCAATTCCTTGATGTGATTGAAAACCTTAAAGACATTTCATCTTCTCTTAGAAATTATAGCCAAAATCTCGATAACGATACGCAAAGATTAGATGAAATTCAAGAAAGATTATTTATTTTTGACAAATTAAAACGTAAATATGGCGGAACATTAGAGGCCGTATTAAATAGCTACAATCAATTTTCAGAAGAACTTTCAACTATTGAATATTCAACTCAGAATGTTGAAAAACTTGAAGCTGAAATCCTTACAACAAAAAATGAACTATACAGCATTGCAAAACAAATTAGTGAGCATAGACACAATTATGCACAAGTTTTATCTGTACAAATTCAGGATAAATTATCTGTATTAGAACTACCAAAAGCAAGATTTGAAATTCGAATAATGGAAAAAGAATTATCACCAAACGGTATTGATAATGTGGAGTTTATGATTTCTACAAACGTATCCGAGGACTTAAAACCTTTAGCAAAAGTAGCATCAGGTGGTGAAATTTCACGCGTAATGCTTGCTATAAAATCAATCTTCGCCCAGAACGATGAAATTGATACAGTAATTTTTGATGAAATCGACACAGGCATTTCTGGTAAAGCAACGCAATCTGTTGCAGATGAAATGGTCGAATTAAGCAAATCTCATCAAATTATTGTTATCACTCACCAAGCAATAATCGCATCAAAAGCCAATAAACACTTCTACGTAAGAAAGTCGCAAGAAGACCAAACTAAAGTTGATGTTTATGTACTAACTGGTGATAATCGAGTTAAGGCTCTAGCAGAGCTTGCTGGTGGTACAATTAACGAGCAGTCAATTGAATTTGCAAAATCATTACTTGCTCAAAATTAAAAAAGAAAACCGATGCTGACAATCATAGCCTCGGTTTTGTGATGATGAATAATACAACTATAAGATGTGTTTAAACTTCAACATAATCTTTTAAATGATCATATTTTTTCATGTTTCTTAGTTTGTATATCGCCCCCTCTTCTATTTGCCTAATTCTTTCTTTTGAATACCCAAGCATTTCTCCAACCTGAGCTAAGGTTTTAGCTTTTAAAGAATTCAACCCGAAACGATTAGTAATAACAATCCTTTCCCTTTCTGAAAGATCATCTAGAACTTTTGGTAAGCTCTCTTTCAAAAAACGCTCCTTAGTTGAATGCTCTGGAGAATTACAAGACTTATCTTCTATGTAATCGCCAAGACATAAATCTTCTGTAACTAAAGTTTCTAAACTAATTGGCTCTAACATAATTGATTGTTTAACTCGTCGTAATTTACTAATTGATAACCCCAGATAATCAGCAATTTCAACTTCTGAAGGTTCACGACCAAATTCGTTTGCCAAATGAATAAAAGCTCGTTTATATTTACGAATTTTATCTGCCATGTGAACAGGAATCCTGATAGATTTTGAATTATTTGCAATGGCACGAATTATTGATTGCTTAATCCACCATGTTGCGTAGGTCGAAAATTTGAAATTTTTAGAATAATCAAATTTCTCTGCGGCACGAATTAAACCAATAGAACCTTCCTGAACCAAATCCATAAATAAAACCCCTTGACCAACGTACCTTTTAGCGATACTGACAACTAGTCTTAAATTAGCTTGGATTAGTTTTCGCTTTGCAATATCTGAATTCTGTTCCTTAATAAGTCGCCCTAATTCTTTTTCCTCATCTAGTCTTAAAAGCTTCACCTTGCCAATCTCTTTTAAATATGTTTGTAATAAGTCATCTTCATGTGCTATAGCACTAAAAACTTTAATTTCAGAATCATGCTCATCATCAATTATTGGTAAACTTAATTTATCATCCATAATAAGTTCAAAATTCATACCTATATTTCCCTCCACAACTACCTTTAAACGCAACTATAATCAATGACGAAAAATTAAAAAAAAAGTTTCAACAAAAGTGTTGACAATAAAATTTGTTCTTGGTAATATAAATCTTGCGGAGAGTCTGGAAACTAATCGCAAGGGGCAATAAGCTCCATACACACTAGTTGAAAATTAAATAGTTCTTTGGGTGTTTAGCTCAGTTGGTAGAGCGTCTCCCTTACAAGGAGAGGGTCGGGGGTTCAAGTCCCTCAACACCCACCATAAAAAAGAGTCTTTAAAAAAGACTCTTTTTTATTTGTAAGACATACAAAACTATTTTAGAAACATTTCTAAAGTCATATACTCAGTTGGACAAGCATTTTGGTATGGTCTTGTAACATTTAATATCTTACCTTTAGCTGCAATTTGTTTATTTTTATCTAACAACATATAACCTGTCGCAAGGGTAGTTAAACGATTACAACTTGGATTTTGTGTTACTTGAAAATAATGAACACAATTTGGAACAAGACTTGCTTGATATTGCATCATCTCATTGTTTAATGCTTCTACCTGTTCAATAGGAACCCTCGTATCAAGATTTTTAATAGATCTCATTTGAAATTGTCGCATTTTAAGCTGAACTTCATCATTTGTTGGACAATATCCAGCAGCCAAAGAAATTTGAGCAGACAGTAATATTAAAGACAACAACAATAATAATTTTTTCATATAATCTCCTTTCATTTAATAAAAATAACATATTATCAAATAAATAAGCTCATCTATTAATATTAAATAGATTATTAATAGGATGAAATTTTGAAGAAAAATGTTAAACTAAATATATAGAAAATATGAGGTAAGTATGTTAAAGAAAAAAGCATTCACAATGGCAGAAATTTTGATTGTCATGGCTCTAATTGGATTTTTGTTTACATTAATGATACCAAACGTAATTCACAAACAAGGATCAACTAAATTTATCGAAAATGCTCAACTTGCACAAACAACGCTACAAGAAGCATTCGGCAAAGTTGCAGCAGCAAATGATGATTTGTACCCACAAGACTGGGAAAGTGTAAGAGAAAGTTATAATAAATCCGAAGCAATAGTTAAAGAAATTGCTAAAAAGACCTCTGTAATGTCATTTTGCGGTAGTTCACCTGACGGATGTTTCGCATCAACTGAGTACAGAACTTTAAACGGTGCTCCAACCAAAATTTTAACAGAGGAAATGGATTCTTCACTCAAACAACGAGACAGAGATGAATACATAAGAACTAAAAAAACATACAATGAATATACAGAAGAGTATAAAACCAAAAGACTAGATTACACTCCAGCAGATCCTAAAAGATCGGTAACTTACTTTGCATTATTAAATGGAGGATCTGTAGCCCTAAAAACCAACTCAACATATTGTGAAGATATTATCATGACAACAGATCCATTAGAAAGACCATTATGTGGCGAAATCATTGTTGACGTTAATGGACCATCAATTCCTAACATGCTAGGCGTTGATGTATTTGGATTTTACCTATCAGGTAACGACATCCTACCAATGGGATTTATGGGTGATGAATTCGAGTTCAATTACAACTGTCTAAGAGAAAAACCAGATGCAAAATCAAACAATGGTCTTGCTTGTACTGCTTGGGCACTTAAAAACAAAAATATGGAATATAGAAAATGCCAAGCTGGAGTAAGATTAAGTTGGACAGGTTCAAAACGTTGCGATGTACCACCTAAAAACTAAAATAAAAAAAATTTTAAAAAAAAGAGCCTTCAATAGGCTCTTTTTTTATTACAAACAATTACACGATATTATCAATATTATCTATTCTTTTTTGAGAATCGTGTTTCAAAATTTTTGCCGCTAAGATAACAAGCAACAACACACCACATAGAATTACAAATGCAATTGCAAAACCGCTATATTGAACATATTGTAATTTAATGTTAGTTTTTTCACCTTTTTTAATAGTCCAAGTATAAACATTTCCATCAATTGAGTCAGCATTATTATAAGAAGCAATAGATGGAACTTTAATACTGAATGAATTAGTAAACTCTGCTTTTTTAGCAGTTTTAACAGGCTTTTCAACCTCATTTAAAAATTCCATTATAGAACGCTTAGTATCTTCATCTAAATTATCTGCAAACTCTTTACTAAAATCACCAGCTACAACATCTTTTTTATCCGCATATTTATGAAAATACTCTGGCTTAACTGTTTTAGATGTAGCTTTTGATGAAGCCACAACATTCTTAAATTGTTTTTCGTGAACAGATGCATCATAAGTACAATCAATGTTAAAAGAAGATAATAAGAATGATTTCTTAACTTCAACAAATTTTTTACTTGGCAAATTAGACACAAGACCAAGTGAAGATAAATCAATATCAGATTTGCCCAAATCTTTAACAGATTTAGTTGCAGTTATTGTTGACAATTTAGCACCATATGCAGTATCAACTTTGTAATTTGAATCGATAAATGATTTATATGAATCAGCAATATTTAACGCTACCAAATCATCTTTACTCGATAAATTGCCTTGATATGTCAATGATGTCGCTACAGTTGCAGACTTATCATCATTTATAGTTAACATTGTATCTACGTTTGCACAACCTGTAATCAGTGGCACAAGCATAATCAATGATATTAGAACTTTTTTCATATACACACTCTCCCTATTATCATGCTTAAATACATAGTAACATATTTTTAATAACATGTTAAATTATAAAGAATATTTAATATATAATAAAATTATGAAAGTAAATGATGAACTGATAGTTGATATCGAGAAAATTACAAATCTTGGAGCTGGAATCGCTAAAGTTGATGGCTTTGTTATTTTCATTGAAAATACTTGCCCTCAGGATAAGGTAAAAATTAAAATAACAAAGGTTAACAAGAATTTTGCAAATGCTCAAATTATTGAAATCATTGAACCTTCACCACACAGAGTAAAACCTATTTGCCCTATGCAAAAAGTTTGTGGAGCGTGTCAATTACAATTTATTGATTACGAATATCAACTAAAAATTAAACATCAAATTACAGAAGAAACAATCAAAACAATTTCAGGACTTGATACATCAATTTTGCCAACTATTGCAAGTCCAGAAATAAAAAATTACAGACGAAAAATCCAATACCCAGTGTCACAAACAAAAAATTCTGGTAGAATTTTAGCAGGTTACTATAAACCAAAATCTCACGAAATAGTAAATATCAAGTACTGTCCAATTCAACCTGAAATTTGCGACAGAATCATAGAATTTATCAGAGAAAAAGCTTTTGATTTTGGAATTCAAGGCTTCAACGAAAAAAAACACACTGGGGACTTAAGACACGTTGTAATAAGAAACTCTGCATTAACAGAAAAGAATCTTGTTGTTTTAGTCGTTAATGCAACAAAGTCATTTGATAGACTAAATGACTTTGCTAAAGCTATATACAATGAATTTGAAGAGGTGTCAGGTGTTTGTATAAACTTCAATAGTAAAAAAACAAATGTTATATTAGGACAAAAATCAGAATGTATTATCGGCGAAGATTACGTAAAAGAACAACTTATTGATAAGACTTTCAAAATCGGAGCAAATACTTTCTTCCAAATCAATCCTAAAAGTGCTGAAAACATCTTCAAATACGTAAAAAACTACATAAAATACAACTACAATGAACCAATAATTTTAGATGCATATGCAGGGATTACGACCTTTGGGATCTGTGTTTCAGATGTATGTAAAAAAGTTGTCAGTGTGGAAGAAAACAAAGAATCTTGTGATATGGCAAGAGAAGTTGTAAAAGAAAACAAAATCACAAATGTCGAAATTCATAATATGGATGCAGGAAAATTCTTTACAAGTGAGAAACGCAAATTTGATGCAATAATCCTTGACCCACCTCGTAAAGGTTGCACTCAAGAGTCTTTAGACGAAGCTTTCAGACTATCTAAAAAAGATATTATTTACGTAAGCTGTAACCCTGCAACACTTGCTCGAGATTTAAAATACTTAGCAGAAAAAGGTTGTACAGTTGAATCAATCCAACCATTTGATATGTTCTGCCACACATACCACATTGAAAATGTTGCAATTATTCACAAGCCTTCTATTTCTTAATTGCCCAAAAATCTTTATGGAACAATACCAAGAAAGGGATAATTTCTAAACGACCAATATACATATCAAAGATAAAAATTATTTTAGATAAAGGTTTTAGAGTCGCATAATTCCCCATAGGTCCAACTACATCACCAATCCCAGGACCAATATCGCCAATCGCAGAAATAGCTGCAGTAAGCCCAAGAACAAAATTCTGTTCAATAATTGTCAATGCAAGCACTGTAATTGCCCATAACGCAAAGAAACACAAAACAAAAAATATCGTTTGCTTAATTACATCTGGAGCAACAACTCTGTCATCAATTTTTATAGCAATAACAGCTTTAGGATGAAGAATTTTATACAGTTCATTTTTAAGATACTTAAATATTAAAATCCAACGAGTAATCTTTATACCACCACCAGCAGAACCAGAACATGAACTTACAAACATAGTCATAAATAACAATATTTTTGCATCAAAACACCATAACTGAAAATCTTCACTGGCACTACCAGTTGAAGTAGCAATGGACAAAACTTGATACACAGAAGCTGTTAACGCTTCAAAAAACGAATAATGTTGTTGAACAAATAGAATTGAACCAATCAACAATGCCAATACTGAAATTATAGTTAAATAACATTTAAATTCTTCACTTTTCCAAAATAATGACAATTTACGACGAGTAAGAACTCTTGATTGTAATACAAAACTTGTACCAGAAATAAACATAAATGCAATAATAATCCAGTTAATCAAGTTTGACCCATAGCCACCAATACTTCGTTCGTGTGGCGAAAAACCACCAGCCGAAAGTGTTGAAAAAGCATTACAAATCGCATCAAAAGGATTCATACCAGCTAGCCATAGAGCCAGAGCACATGCAACTGTCAAACCCGCATAAATTATCCATAAAGCAGATGCAGTATTTTTAACTCTTGGTGTAAATTTATCTTCAGTCGGACCAGGAACTTCTGCAAAGAACATCTGACGACCTGCAACCGCAAACTGTGGTAAGATAGCAACGAATAAAACAATTATCCCCATACCACCTAACCATTGAGTAAATGAACGCCAAAATAGTAACGCATGCGGATAATCATATCTAGTAAAAATAGTAGCACCAGTTGCAGTAATCCCTGAGGTTCCCTCAAATAAAGCATTTATTGGAGAAAAGCCAAAGAACAAGTATGGAATCGCTGCTATTAACCCAAAAGTAATCCAAGTCAATGAAACAATCATTAATGCTTCAGAACGCTTGATATCATTTAGAGATTCAAATGATGAACTTTTACCATAACAACCTAGAATAAAACCTAGAATTAAAGCAACAAAACCCGCAACTACAAACGGCAAAAAAGAATTATAATCTTTATAATACAACGCAACTATAATTGGCAGGAAGGAAACCCATCCAATATCTTTCAGAATAATACTTAGTGCACTTGTAATATAATTTAGTCTCATCTACGCTACCTTAAAATACTCTTTTACCTTACTTGCATTTTCAGCTTTTGTGAAAATAATTAAAACATCGTGTGTTTTTAATTTTGTATCACCTTTAGGAATGATAACGTTTGCACGACGCTGGATTACCCCAACGATAGCTGGAGCTGGGAATCTCAAATCCATAATCCTTTTATCATTAAAATCATCATGAACAAGGATTTCCAAAACCTCTGCTTCACCCTGTTCAACTGTAGCCAAAATATCAACATTGGTTTCATCAATATCATTTTTAACTTCATTGATAGCTGAAGTTTTAGGAGAAACAGCTATATCAATACCCACTTTTTCAAATAAAGGAATATTTAAAATTTTTGAAACTCTTGCTATAACTCTCTTAACTCCCAATTGCTTAACCAACAACGAACATAATAAATTACGCTCATCATTATTAGTCACGGCAATTGCAACATCGCAAGTTCCAATTTCTTCTTCATCCAAAAGACTCAAATTAGTACCATCACCATTTATAATTATTGTTTTATCAAGTTCTTGAGCTAAATACTCACATCTATCATAATTCTTTTCAATAATCTTAGTCTTAATCTTCATATCTTCAAGATTTTTTGCAAGCATATAACCAACATTACCACCACCAATGATAGCAACTGATTTAACCTGTTCATTTTCATGGAAGAAAGTACCAGCTAAAATATCTAAGGAGTGAGAAGTACCCATAAATATCAATTTATCATCAGCATTAATTTCAGTTAAACCATTTGGAATGAACAATAAACTATCACGCTTGATACCAACAATAATAGTATCTTTAGTGAATCCACAATCTTTAACCATTTTACCGACAATTGAAGAATTAGGTTTTACTCTATATTCTAATAACCTTGCTTTACCATCTGCAAAGTTTTCAACATCAAGTGCGTGTGCGACAGTAACAATACGGAATAATTCTTGAGTTAATAAAGCTTCTGGCCAGATAATATAATCAATAAAGAAATCGCCTAAATAATCTGTATTATTCTCAACTGTCATAGCGTTTTGATATTCTTCTTTAGATACAAAACAAATTGTTCTGATACCACTAAGTTTTTTAACCGTTAAACACGCTACAATATTAGCTTCATCTAAAGCGGTACATGCAATAAATACATCAGCATTGATTATATCCGCAGATTTTAACACCTTAACATCTGTAGCATTCCCATGCACAAAACTGATATCTAACTTATCGAATTCTTCAGTTCGATTTTCTTCTTTATCAATAAGCGTAATATCGTGATCTTCAAAAAATTCTGTTGCTAAAAGGCAACCAATTTCTGTCGCACCGAATATAACTATTTTCATAATCTAATTTCCTAACATTCCTAATGCAGCCATTATATAAATAGCGGCATAAATTATACCATTTCTTAGAAAAATTAAAACAAAAGAAGCTACAATTGGTGATAAATCAAACATTCCTAAAGGTGGAATAATTTTTCTGAACAAATCCAAATACAAATCAACTGCAGAGCGTAATGCATTAAGTATTGGATTATTCCAATTTACACCAGGAATCCAAGTTAATAAGCATCTTACAAAAATCATAAGTAAGAACACATAAAAACAATTAGCAATTGCTTCAATTATCTTAAACGCTATCATCGTTCTTTTCCTCATTTTCTTTTTTAATGAAATTTTCTTCTTGTTCTTTTAATTTTTGGATAAGTTCATCTGGAGTAACTACTACAATTTTTTGATCCTTATCTGCAAAAAACTTTTGATAAATTTTACCTAAACCAAAAGAAATAAAAGCACACACAGCCATAACAAGAGCAGGTCCAAGCCCTATTCCAAAAATTGGTGGAACAAGATTAAAACCTGCAGCTATAAATATAAAATGGAATAGAGGATAATCTGGATTTATGTTAGGAATCCAAGACATTAAACATGCACCCATTACAAAACATAAATACAGATATATCAGTCTATCCAAAAAAATTATAAACTTTGCCATAAAATATCCTTATTATAAATCGCAATTAACAGCTTTATAGCATTCACAATTTTCTTGTTCTGCTGGAATATTTTCTATCATAGTAAATAATAAAGATTTTAAATTAGCCACGTTATTATTAAACACTTCCATAACAGCTTCGTGAGAAACTGGAGGAACATCACCAACTAAACCTGCATCATAATCAGTGATTAGCGAAATATTAAGTGGACACATATTCATTTCTTTTACTAAATAAGCTTCAGGGAAAGCTGTCATATTAATAACTTGCCAACCTTGTTTAGTAAAGAAAGCAGATTCTGCTTTTGTTGAGAATCTTGGACCATTAATTACAACAACAGTACCAGTTTCGTGAATCTTAATACCCAATTCTTTACCAGTTTTAATAGCTAATTCTCTTAATTCTGGACAATATGGATCCGCTGGAGATGGGTGTTGAACAACAGGTCCTTCGTAGAAAGTATTTTTTCTACCATCAGTCCAATCAACGAATTGATCACAAATAACAAAATGCCCTGGTTCAACCTCTTTTTGTAGAGAGCCTGCAGCACAAGGTGAAATAACTCTTTTGCAACCCAAGTGTTTCATAGCCCAAACGTTTGCTCTGAAATTAACTAAGTGCGGAGGAATTGAGTGATCTCTACCATGTCTTGGCATAAAAGCAACTCTATAGTTACCGATTTTACCAATAAATACACTGTCACTTGTTGCACCATATGGAGTATCAACTTTTACTTCTTCAATATCTTCTAAAAAGCTGTAAAAACCTGAACCACCAAATACACCAATATCGGCTTTATTTAAAATTTCCATATACTCACCTTAATCCTTTATTTGCGAAAAACCGCATACATACCTCTAATCTAATACGACAATTTTACAATAATAAAACTAAATTTTCAAACCTTATATAAAACTTCACAAAGGACTAGGATAATCGGCTACTTAAAAACCCCACAACAGAGGAATATTAAAGTAAGAATATCTTTCGTTAAATATAATTAATCTTTTTCATACTTCCAGCTATTCTTAATTCAAACGAGCCGATTAACGGCTCTTTTCTTTTATAAAAAACAACCCCTGTTACAAGAGGTTGTTTTTTATTTTTAGTATTGTCTTAAACTTCCAGCTTTAGCTGTACGTGAGGTATTCATATATTTACCCCCGCCAAGTGCCATTCTTTGTTCTGGTGTCATTTGTTTTAAGATCTTCTTACCAGAAGTATATGAAACTTTGTCATTGCGAACTTTTTCAACCTTTTGATCTTTATTTTTACCTAATGCCCAACGGAAACCGCCTGTTAAACTAATACCGTTTCTGCCACCGTTTTGAATCATTGCTTGACCATATGCTGTAAAGTGGTCTTTGATGCGTTTTTGAACACCTACACCATATTGAACATAAGGTTTAATGCTCATTTCAGGTAATTTCACGCCATTTGCGGTTGCATCACTTTCGCCCATCAAGTTCCATACCATACTTACTGATGCGTATGGTTGCCAACCGTTTTTCAAGTTTCCAATTACTTTTACGCCTGGGGCGAGTTGTAGGGCGTGAAGTGGTTTGTTATCAATTCTTACGCCTGCTGCGTTTGTGTAATCGAATGTATTAACAAAAGTGTATGACATTAGCATACTTGGTTGAAGGATTAATTTGCCTTCCTTAAATTCAAAGTTATAGCCTGTTTTGTTACCAATACCAGAAAGTAACATTGCAAAGTCATCTTTTCCATACATTGTTTGGTTTTGGGCTACGTTTGCTCCAACTGATACGGTTGTTGCGTTGAAGAAGTTACCTTTATACATTGTAACTGTTCCACCGATTAAGCCACCGTTTTGTGTTGAATCTACTCCAGAGTATCTTTGAGATGCACCGTTGTATCCGATATAT
>JAFXHF010000006.1 GCA_017536545.1 bacterium | reverse complement strand
GTGAAGACAAAATATCCTGCATCTTCTCTATTTTCATACGATACATTGTATTTATAGATTGGAGTGTAAAGTGTTGTTTGATTTGCATTATCCACAACTGATTGAACTTTATTTATTACATTATCTTTCAATCCTTGCTCTGCAAATAATATTTCTGTGGTTGGACCCACAGCATCAGATAGCAAATTCATGCCTGTAACATTCAAATTACCGCCGTGACTGCCGTATTCTGAAGCTGTGAACCTGTCCATTGTCTTGTTTGCTAAATCTACGTCAACCAATACATTTGTATCACCTGTAACTGTTAAACTATTTAGTGCAGACACACCCACTTGGTTGTTAATCATTGATAACGTACCTGAATTTAGGGCTAGATTATTGTTATCTAAAACGTTATCTCTTAAACCTAGGTGTAATGTTGAATTTTCTAGTGTAATATCCATATTGATTACATCATTATTTAATTGAACAAGGCCTGTGTCATCACCCAATATTTCTAGCTTAGATTTAACAATTGTAATATCAGTCGGGGGATCAATATCATAGTATAAGTCATTTACATATTGTTGTCTTGCAGGTCCATCACCAGAATAAATCAAATAATATTTACCATTAACCATTTCATCAACTTGACCAACAATTTGGTCATCGATTTTAATTTTACCATTTGTGGTATTGATTAATCGTAATGTTGTAGATTCTGCTTTATCTTCAAAAATAGAATAACCTATAGTGCCATTATTCACATATGCATAAGTAACATATTCACATTCAAGAATATTATTTGCAACATGGATTGCTTCAGGTCGTTTACCTTCACCATCTTTAACATAGTTACCACTGATAAGTGAATTATAACCATCTTTTGTTATAATATTCAGATCTTTTGAAGTATAGATAGCTCCACCTTGCGCCACCCCTGTTTCTGATACTGCGTAGTTATTAATAAAATTAGAGTTAATTATACCGCCAACAACATTACCCTCAGCATCTTTTGTTCCGATCGTGCTGCCATCACTATTATTAATCGCCCCGCCAAACACATTTCCTGAATTTGATGAAGCATAGTTATCAATGAAATCACCTGTGATATTACCAATTATTGCACCCTTGTTAGCAATCGCTCCACCATAGACTTTTGTACCTTGAGCATAGTTACCAATGAAATCACCTGTGATATCGCCGATTGTACCCGTGTTATAAATCGCTCCGCCATAAACACTTCCTGAATTTGATGAAGCATGGTTACCTATGAAATCACCTGTAATATTACCGATTGTGCCATAAGCGTTATAAATCGCTCCGCCATAGACATAATTGGAAATCAATGAAGCATAGTTACCTATGAAATCACCTGTAATATCACCGATTGTACCACCGTTATAAATCGCTCCGCCATAGGCATCACCATAACTTGAACTTACTGATGCATAATTACCAATAAAATTACCTGTGATATCACCGATTGTACCACCGTTATAAATCGCTCCGCCATAGGCAGTACCATAACTTGAACTTACTGATGCATAATTACCAATAAAATTACCTGTGATATCACCTATTGTGTTATTACTTACATTATAAATCGCTCCGCCATAGGCAATACCATAACTTGAACTTGTTGAAGCGTAATTGCCAATGAAATTACCTGAGATATCGCCTATTGTACCACTGTTATAAATCGCTCCACCAGAAGCTGAACTACCATTTGCATTATTACTAATAAAATCACCTGTAATATCGGCGATTCTGCCATCGTTATAAATTGCTCCACCCCTTGATGTAGTATAGTTACCTATGAAAACACCTGTGATATCGCCTATTGTACCATCGTTATAAATTGCTCCACCCCTTGAAGCATAGTTACCTATGAAATCACCTGTGATCTCGCCTATTGTACCACTGTTATAAATCGCTCCGCCATAAACACTTCCTGAATTTGATGAAGCATAGTTACCTATGAAATCACCTGTGATATCACCTATTGTACCACCGTTATAAATCGCTCCGCCATAGGCATTACTAGAACTTAAACTTATTGATGATGCATAATTACCAATAAAATTACCTGTGATATCACCTATTGTGTTATTACTTTCATTATGAATCGCTCCGCCATAGGCATTACCATAACTTGAAGTTGTTGAAGCGTAATTGCCAATGAAATTACCTGAGATATCGCCTATTGTACCACTGTTATAAATCGCTCCACCATATCCAAGTGTTCCAGACAACGCATGATTACTAATAAAATCACCTGTGATATTACCAATTATTGCACCCTTGTTATAAATTGCTCCACCCCTTGATGAAGCATAGTTACCTATGAAATCTGCTACAATATTTATATTTGAATTATTCGCTGTATTGTATATCGCAGCACCGTTACTATATGTTGACAAATTTTGAAACAAAACTTTATCAACATTTGCAGATGATAAATCTGTTACACGATCAGTTGCGGTTGTATAATCACTTGGAGTTTTATATGTAAAAGTTACTGGTTGTTCTAAAACAGTAACTGATGTATCTACTGTAGTATTGCCGTTTTCAGTATCCCCATAGAGATTATCGAATTTATACGTATAAGGAACTTCTTGACCTAGAACAGTATAGTTTGTAGTTACAGAAGAATCACCTTCGCCGTAGGTTGTTTGAAGTTCTAAAGTTTCACCATTTGTAGTATAAATTGTCGTTATATCTTCTGCTTGCACCACACCCATTGAAGCTAAACCTACCAATGCAGCAGTAGATAAGCATTTAAGGGTTACCCCCCCCCCCCGAAAGTATTATTATTACTTAACTTAAGACTATTTCTCATATCCAACACCTCATGTTTTAACACACACATTGGTGTGTACGGCCAGCACGTGGGGAATCTTTAGCTTTTTATACTCATTTTTTACAAAACTAAATACTATATATCCTCTTAGATACATTATAACAATATTTAATTAATAATTCAACCCTTTGCTAAAATTTTGAGCTAATTATCATTTCTTTAACATTTTATTTACATACGACTTTGCTTTTACTATAATTTTCTCAAGGATATTAGAAGATAAAAGGACGAAATATGAGCATTTATTTATTAGAAGTAGGTACTGAAGAATTACCTTATAAGTTTATCCCACAAGCAATTGAGCAATTAAACAACGGGTTTACAACTTTTTTAAACGACAATAAAGTTAAATTTGATAATATTAAAGTTTACGCAACACCTCGCCGTCTTGCGGTAATTATTGAAGGCTTAGACGAAAAAACTGCTGATGAAGTGAAAATCGTTAAAGGTCCTATCAAAAACGTTGCATTCGACGAAGCTGGAAATTTAACTAAAGCTGGTGAAGGCTTTGCTCGTAAAAACAACTTATCAGCTAGCGATTTATACGTTGAAGACAACTACGTTCATGCAAAAATCGTTGTTAAAGGTATGTCTATCGCTGAACTTTTAAAAGAAAATGTTCCATCAATTTTTATGAAGCTTCAAGGTGCTCACTTTATGCGTTGGGGCTATAACGATGAGAAATTCTCACGCCCTATTAAATGGATCGTTTCTATCCTTGATAACCAAGAAGTAAAAATTAAAATTATTGATAAAGAATCTAGCGTTTACTCTCGTGGACACAGATTTGCTCAACAACAAGTTCTTATCAACAATCCATCAGAATACGTTGAAACTATGAGAAATGCTTGTGTTATCGTTGACCAAAACGAAAGAAAACAACTTATCGTTGAAAAAGCTAAACAAGCTGCAGCTGCTATCGGTGCTGAACCTTATTATACAGACGATTTGTTAGACGAAGTTACATTCATCACAGAATATCCAGTTCCTGCAGTTTGCGAATTCGACCCAAGATATCTTGATATCCCTGAAGAAGTAACAGTTACTGTTATGGCTGTTCACCAAAGATATTTCGCATTGTACAAAGGCGGTAAATTAACTAACAAATTTATCACTATGACAAACTATCTAGGTTCAGAATTTGAAAACATCAAAGCTGGTAACGTTCGTGTTATCAAAGCAAGATTAGATGATGCGGTATTCTTCTTCAACGAAGATACTAAAAAACCTCTTGTAGATTTTGTAGAATCTTTAAAAGGGGTTACTTTCCAAAAAGGTATGGGAACTATGTTTGATAAAACTCAAAGACTTATCAAACTATCTAATGCTATTGCTCAAGATTTGGGCGTAAATAGTACAGACATCGAAAGAACTGCAAAACTTTGCAAAGCTGATTTAACAACAAACCTTGTATTTGAATTCACTGAACTTCAAGGTTTCATCGGTGCTGATTATGCTAGAGTTTCAGGCGAAAATGAAAAAGTTGTTCAAGGTATTAAAGAACACTATTTCCCACTTAACGCAGAATCTGAAACTGCAGTTGGTATTGAAGGTCAAATCGTTGGTATCGCAGATAAAATCGATACAGTTTGTGCAGTATTTGCCGCTGGTAAAAAACCTACAGGTTCATCTGACCCACTTGGCGTTCGTCGTGCAGCATTAGGCGTTATCAGAACAATTCTTGATGCTAACTTAAAAATCGATATCGATAAATACATTAAAGAAGCCTTAAAAGGACTTCCTGTTCAAAGAGATTGTGCTGATGAAGTTAATGAATTCTTCGTTCAAAGAATGATTATTTTCTTGAGCGAAAAATATAACAAAAATATCCTAGAAGCATGTGCTTCTAAAAACCCACTATTTGATATCGCAGATTACGTTGAAAGAGTAAAAATCGTTAAAGATCTAAACTCTCCTCAACTTCTAGAAAACGCAAATCGTGTTATTAGAATTCTTAAAGACACTAGCGAAAACTCAATTAGTGAAAGCTATTTCAAGGAAGACGCTGAAAAAACTTTATACGCTAATCTTAAAAAATTTAATGACAATGTTGATTACAAAACTTACCTAAATGAATTAGAAAATCTTAACCCATCGGTTACTAAATTCTTCGACGATGTACTTGTCATGGATAAAGATGAAAATGTTAAGAAAAATCGACTTGCATTATTAACTTTACTAAGAAAAAAATACGATTTCTTAACCGACTTCAGCAAGGTATAGCAAGCATTTCAAGTGTTTTGTTAAAATTTGTAACAGTCAAATGTTAAAAAGTCAATTATTTTTTTTAGGATACTTTAAAATTATAGAAGAAGGTAATGATTAGAGGTGGATGAAATGTTCGACCGAATGAAAAATTTAAAATTAGTTCAAAAGCTAAAGGAAACTGTTAGCCCTAGACTTCGTTGGCTATCATTTTCTAATAAAAATAAATTAGATAAAAGCACTACAGACTATTTAGAAGCTATTAGTGGTGTTGATAATCTAAAATCACTTTCTGACGAATACGAGCTAGAAGCAATGGTCAGAGCCCAACTCAAAGAAGAATTTCCTAGCATTGAAAGCATGAAATCTTATGAGTTGTTAGTAGATGCTGTAATGCACAACATCAAGAAAAAACAGCTTCAAGCCACAGATAACTTAGATATCGAGTAAGTAAGGTTATCACAAATTTATTTAATTCAAAATAATACCCGGAAGGGTATTATTTTTTTGGGTAAACTATTTTATTCTGAAATTATGAGTGCAATTATTGGCATACAAGTTTCTAACAGAATTGAAGAAGCAACAAAGTTACAAGAAATACTAACTGAATACGGTTGCCTTATTAAAACTCGTATAGGGCTACATGACATGGGTGAATACAAGTGTTTAAATTATGGAGTTGTACTGATTCAAGTTGTAGATAAAATTAATGAAATTTATGATGAACTATCTAAACATTGGAAAGTCCAGATAATGAAGTTTTAAAATTTGTAACTAAAAGTATATAAATATATCAAAAAAAAATCTTGATGTGGTTAGATAATAGAGGGACTCACATTAAGATGATAAATCCAATCAACCAGACTAATAATGTAAAAACCAGCATTTTTTACATAAACGATTATCACGGGAAGTCTATTAACATGGAACGGACCGTTACTGCGTCAAACGCATTTGATGCTCGTACAAAAAAACAAAAAGATGTTGATACATTTAAGCTATCTTCTGGGGATATTATGATTGGGGAAGACTTCAAGACAAATCAACTTGCCGTTAAATTCGAAAAACTTATCGGCATTCAAGCTTCTGCTGTCGGTAACCACGAGTTTGATATGCAAGATAAAGTTGGTGCAATTTTACCACTTATCTCTTATAACCTATTAGCAACTAACGTAAAAATTAACCCAAGAAACCACTGGCACCATATGGTAAAAACTTCAGTAATAGAAGAACGAAATGGGCACAAATACGGTATCATTGGAACTTCTCCTATTGATTTATTCAAACGTTCAAAGCAGGGAGTTATCCAAAAAGACATTGAGGTAAGTAAATTACAAGGGACGATCAATGACGTTCAAGCTGAGGTTAACAAGTTACAAGAGCAAGGTGTTAATAAAATCATTTTATTATCACACTTAGGTTACACTTTAGAAACAGAACTTGCAAAAAGGACTCAAGGTATCGATGTTATACTAGGTGGCCATTCTCATGATTTATTATTTGATGTTGTAGAGGGTAAAAACCTTGTTTATTCAAAATCAGGAGAGCCTGTAATTATTACTCAAGCTGGTAGAGATGGCAAGAACTTTGGTATTTTAAACCTTGAATTTGACGATAATGGAGTTATTAAAAAAGTTCAAAATAATATTGGCTATACAAGAAGTTTCAAACGTTACGCCCCAGCAAAATATATTTTTGATAAGATTTTTGGAGTTCGTGAAACTTATGGATATGTAAAATCAGCTCCGCCAGCTTTAAAATATGATCTTATTGAACCAAACGCTCACGCATATTTTATCACTGATTGTGTTAGAAAGAATCTAAACTGTGATATCGCAATTCTTCCGTCTTCAAACATTAGAGGACACTTTGAACCTGGAAAAGTTGATACAAGAATTTTAGCAGATATCTTACCTTTCCAAAATAAATTATACAAAATGAAATACAGCGAAAAAGATATTGTAGACGCAACAAGAATGGCTTGCAAATCATTTGTTAACGTTGCAAACAAACCTGGTATCTTCTATATGTCAGGTATCAAATATATGGTAGATACTGACGGAAACTTACAATCAATGAGTTACGTTGATAGATTAGGTAACGAAATCCCTATAGACATTAACAATCCAAGAGAGAATAAATATTACATCACTGTCCTAAACGATTACTGTGCACAAGGAAATGATGGATTTAAAAACTTAAATCAACCAGAAAATATAATAGAAAAATATGATTTTGATGCAACTAAATGCATTCAAGAAGTTTTGCAACAATCAAGAGATGAAGTCGATATATATGATGATGGTAGAATTCAGATCGTTCCACCTAAGGCATAAGTTTTTCTTTAATAATTCTAACTAATCCTACAGAAAATACGTATTTTAAAACAGCAAAACTATAAATACCAAAACACAAACATGCAAGCTCTATTGCGTATTGGTAAACTTCGTGTTCTATTTGCATTGAAACTAAAACAAGACAAGTAATCATAGTAATAGGAACTAATGCTAGCAATAAAACTTGTGAAAACAAATATACAACAGAACTAAAGGTTTTATCAAAATATTGCAAAACTGTCCAAGGATAAAAGAATTTCAACCTATACTTAAATCGTGATGAAAAATTTATTAAAACCATATGCACAAAAGGCAAAAATAAAAGAATTATTGCAGTAAAAATATACAACATTACAAGATTATCAAAAGCTAGAATTATCAAACTCCCAACAACGGCAACCAATGTAACATAATTTTGCCATAAGAAAAACATTGGAAAAACTCTAAAAAATGTACCGAATGGTTCAAAAGTAAATTCAATAAGTGAACATTCTTCTCTTTTAAACAATGAATTTACATATTGGTAGCTATACCCAAACAAATAAAGAGCAGTCAAAAAACCACCTAACAGAGCAACCCCCAATTCAAAAGACGAAGCTGGAGGAATTGCAAAAATATCAATATATAAAGAACTTCCCCAACTTGCAGAAAGATTATTCAAAAAAATAACCATAATACCAAGCAACGAAAATAACGTTATATGATTATAAATAGCTCTTTTGCCAGAATATATTTCTTTTAAATAATTGTATGCTTCCATAACCTCTCTCTTGTTTTAATTATAGCAACAGTAGGGCGAATTGCAAGCAAACATTTTTATAATACAATTAAATTATGGAAACAGAATTAAAACAAGAATTAAATTTAATAACACCTCGATTAAACAACATCAAGGAGTGCCTTTGACCCAGATAAATTAAAAGTGGAACTTGCTGAGCTGGAAAACAAAATGCAAGATCCAAACATTTGGTCTGATAATTCAAAAGTTTCCAAAGTTGGACAAGAAATTAAAGATAAAAAAGAAATTTTATCTAAACTAGAAAAATGGTCTAATATAATAGATGATTGCAGTGTTGCAATAGAACTTTCAGATTTAACACTTATTGAAGATAGCTTAAATCAGCTAAAACAAGTTGATAAAGAACTTGAAAAATTCGAGTTAGAGCAAATGTTATCTGGCGAATATGATGATGCTGATGCTATTTTAACGATTAACGCAGGAGCTGGGGGAACTGATGCTCAAGATTGGGCAAGTATGCTTCTTAGGATGTATTTACGTTGGGTAGAGCAAAGAGGTTGGTCAGCTGAGTTATTAGACAAACTTGATGGTGAAGAAGCTGGTATAAAATCAGCAACATTCAAAATTAGTGGCAAATACGCATTTGGGTACTCAAAAGCGGAAAAAGGTGTTCATCGCCTTGTTAGAATTTCACCATTCAATGCAAATGGTAAGCGTCAAACAAGTTTTGCGTCATTAGAAGTTTCACCAATTATTGAAGATTTTGAAAAAACAATTTCTATCCCTGCTGATGATTTAGAAATTACAACGATGAGATCTGGTGGTGCAGGAGGACAAAACGTTAATAAAGTTGAAACAGCAGTAAGAATTTTACATAAACCATCTGGAATTGTTGTAAAATGTCAACAAGAACGCTCTCAATTACAGAATAAAGAATACGCTATGCAAATTCTTGTTTCAAAACTTTTGGCTATAAAACAAGCTGAATACGAAGAAAAAATGGCAAATTTAAAAGGTGAAAACGTAGATATCAACTTTGGTTCACAAATTCGCTCTTACGTATTTCACCCTTATAAAATGGTTAAAGATCACCGCACAGGTTATGAAGTTGGTAACGTTGACTCCGTAATGGATGGCGACCTTGATGGTTTTGTCGAAAGTTATTTAAGACAAAACAAATAATTTTAGTGCTTTTTCGTCATATAATAATATTCAAGAGACTTATTTGACATTTGAATTTTGTCTGAATACATCCACATTGTGAATCTATCGAAAGATTTTTTCTTATATGATTCACTAGATAAATGCACATTTGGTTTTTTATCAAAGCCATTAGCATCAATTATAATCTTGGCACAAGCAGACTCCTCGCCTATCTTAGACTGATCTTGTGGAGCTAAAGTACATTTATTTCTAATCTTTTCAATTTTAAGTTCTGTACCATCCGCTAATTTTATACCACCATCAATATCTGAATAATTTACTCGAGATTTTATTGACTTTTCCCATACATCATTCACATCAGAATAATACTTACCAGTAATTGCATTTTCCATCAGATAGGCCTGCCCAAAAGTGTTATAAGTTTTTCGCAATATCATATTATTTCTTGCCATATCAGTATTTGCAACAAGAGTAGGAATGGTCAACGCCGCAACAACACCAACAATTGGTAATGTAAGACATCCACAACCTGAAAGAACCATTAGAACAATTGCCCAAGTTGGAAACTTATCCTTTTTTACTTGTTTTCCACAAGCAGAACAAACTTTATCATTATCATTTAATTCAACACCACAAAATTTACATTTCATATAAATACTCCCCCTTTGCACTGACGCACTAAATATAGCATAATTTTGTCATTTAATCAAATCATGATATAATACTTTTGTATTCTAGAAGATTGGAGTTTTAAGTATGGCAAAAGAAAAAACAGTTACTAATAGAGATATTGGAAGACATTACCTTGCAAGTATTATTTTATATACAATACTATTATTTGCAGTGATGTTATGCCCTGTATATTATAACAACATAACAAACAATAAAATTGATTACTCTGTAATCCTAGGATTTTATCTTGCGGTTTACACAATCGCTGCACCAATTATCTATTTAGTATTTAGACCTAAATCTGTTTTGGACTCAAGACCTTTAACAATTCTAGGTTATATAAAAAAACAATTTGTAAGAGGCTTACCAATTGAAGCTTATCTAAACAATATAACTCCTACCGAAAAAGAAAAACAAGCAATGATGATTGTGTTTATGCAAGTATTCTTTGCAACATACAGTGCTCATGTTCTTTGTGAAACATACATACCAAATTTAAAATACAACTTAGATTTTATTCTTGTTATGCTTCAACAAGCATTATTTTACACATCTACAGATGGTATATGGGCGGGATTATCTCAATTTATAATTGATACAGGCGACATCTGGCTTAAAATCATATTTACAATCACTACATTTGTATATTTATTCAGTTATTTATCTGATTCTGTTTTCACAAAAAACAAAATCAAATCTATTGATACAACTCCTCTAGGGGTTCTTTCTTGCCTATGCTGTTACTTCCCAGTTTCAATACTTACACTAAGCTTTATTCGAGTAACTGAAGAAAATCTATTACCAGTAAATAATACAACTTTACTTACAATCTTAAACTTAGTTGTAATTTTTGCGAATATTGGTAGCCTAATTGCAATTCTAAGATTAGGAACAAAAGCAGGCAACCTAACAAATAGAGGTATTGTTACAGGATTCCCTTACAACGTTATTAGACACCCAGATTACACAATGCAAATAATCTACATTATTACAACATCTATACCATTATATCTAACAAATAATAATGGAATATTTGATAAAATAATGATGACATTAACAACTTTTGCTTGGATATATATCTACTATCTAAGATCAATAACAGAAGAACGACACTTAATTCAAGATGAAAAATATCAAGAGTATTGTAAAAAAGTAAGATATAGATTTATACCAAAATTATTTTAATTAGAAAGGGCGGAATTTCAAAATTGAAATTCCGCCCTTAAAACTTTGACCAAAATCAAACTAAATATCAGCAGTACAGTTTGGACATTTAGAAGCTCTGATATCTACAGTTGAAAAACAACGTGGACATTCTTTTGTTGTTGGAACTTCTTCCACAACTGGAGCTGGAGTTTTTAATTTGTTGATACCTTTAATCAATAGAAAAATAGCAAAAGCTACAAGAATAAAGCTAATGATATTATTGATAAACATACCATAGTTAATAGTAACAGCACCAGCTTCTTGAGCAGCTGCAATAGTTGCATACTTAACAGGTTCTTCATCTAAGGATGTTGGTAATACCCAAAACATTTGAGAAAAATCTACTTTACCTAAAACCCAACCAAATGGAGGCATAATAATATCTTTTACAAAAGAATCAACGATTTTACCGAAAGCTGCACCAATAATTATACCAACAGCCATGTCAATTACATTACCTTTTACTGCAAAAGTTTTAAATTCATCTGCATATCTTTTTAAATTCTTAATCATAACTACTTCCTTTCTTCTTATAAGAAAGTCTATCTGATACATAAATAACAGTCAAGATTATATTTATTTACTTGCTTAAAAGGTTATCACATGATATAAGGGAAATATGGAGTTAAGAATATGATTAAGAAGAAGTACGAAATAGTTTCTCTTGGTGTTTTTAACAAGCTATAGCAAAAAATTTTATATTCTGATTTAATAGAAACAAAAGGAGATGAGTATGTTAGTTCAAAACATTACAAACAATCAACAGAATCCATATTTTGGCATCAGAATAAACAAAAATGCAGCGGTTACTATCATTGATCACTTCAAAAAATTTGGGGCAACTGATGATGAAATTATCTACTATTTAAAAGATTTACGCACATCAAAACCTGATAGATTTGAACTGCAAAACATCACTATTGAACCTGTTTTAAAAAACACACTAAAAGGTGATAAATTAACTTTTACAACAAGAATGTGGTTATCAGATAGCAAAAAATCTGGAGAATTCGTAACACCAAGAACTTATGACTTTGAGGATGAAAGATTTTCTCCAGCTGAAGCAAAATCATTTTTAATTGAGCATTTGCTAAAAGCTGTAAATAAAGCAACTGAAAGAATGCAACATTCAACAGTAAGCCCATCTCCTCTTCAGAAATATAAATATATTCTTAAAAAAGCTGACCTAGAATAATAAAAAATCCTCCAATAAGGAGGATTTTTTATTTTCTATTTCACTTCTAATTTAATTTTTTCGGCACTTTTAATCAAATTTCCAGATACTTCTGACATATCTCTTAAATTCACCCAAGCATAACCATCATTAGGCTTGTATGGTAAAAAGAACTTTTTAGCTAATTGTAATCTTGCATCTAACTTTGATTTAAATTTACCAGCAAGCATCATAAAACCATTGCAAGCTGGTTCATCACCTTCAAACCAAGATTTATCTGGCTTGATATAAATATCAATATCCTTAGCAATTTTTTCTAATGCTGGTCTTGCTTTTTCAAATTCTTCAGCGGCTTCTCTACCAAGAACCCTTGCAACCTTTTTTGTTGTTGGACCATACACAGCCATTCCAAAACTTGGACTATTTGTTTTAACGTTATTCATATTATCTTACCTCAATTTCTCTTGCTTTTAAGCCTTTATTATCATAAAAAATTGTCTTTAAATGAGTTCCATCCGTATCATAGACAAATTTAAAACTTCTAATACCATCTTCCATTACTGTAAGTGTTGATTGCCCACTTTGTGCAACTTTTTGAACTTCAGTTCGCACATGACCATTTTTTGAAAAATTTTTGATTCTTCTAATTATGAAAGAATAAATATCTGCAAAATAATCTTTACCTTGAACTTTATCTAACACCCCAAAAGACTCTTTTACTTGCCCAGGTAAAACTTTCTTAGACCAGTTTAAATATCTTTGCCCATTTGCAATAGTACCTTCCCTAAGATAAACCTCAGCATTTCCAATTCTATGAAATAATGTTTTTGCTTTATTAAATGTCACATACATAATTAATACCTTTATTAATTTTTATTCGTTTTAAATCCAATTGTAGGTAAGTTAAACTTACCTTTTTTTAATTTATCTGACTTTTCTACTTCGAGAATCGCATTTTGAACATCTTCCATTGTAATTTTAACACCTTCTAGATCTTCCATTACAAAGGTACCAGCACGCATTTTATCATAGATACCACAACGTCGATAAGAATTCTTAAATGCACGCTCAACAACCCCAGCAATCGTTGCCCCAGAAGCTTTTTTAGAAACTAAAGATGTTGCTATCGAATCTCTATCCAAATTATCAGCAGGATTTCTTGATTTTATATGAATATCAAAAATTTCACGACAACCATCTTTATCTGGAAGATCTACATTTATAATTACACCAAAACGTCCATCTCGAGTAACCGCAGAATCCATCATTTCAAGTCTATTTGTAGCCATAATAACAAAAACTTTATCATCACTTTCTTCTAATTCTGACATCAATGTTAAAATCTGATTCACAGTTTTGTTATCATACCTTGCTGTACTTGAACTATCTCTTTGTTGCGTAAAAGCATCTCCCTCATCAATAAACATGATACAAGGCTGATTTTCTCTTGCCTCTGCAAATCTTTTACGCCAGTTTTCTTCAGTTAAACCAACTTCTGATTTATTTAGAACGTTACCGTCAATATTCATAAAAGTAACTTTTTGACCTAAACGTTCTGAAATTTCATTTGCCAAAGCTCTTGCAATATATGTTTTACCAGTTCCTGGAGGCCCACATAAAATTGCACCTTTATTCATAATATGTCCAAAAGCCTTTGGATGGATTAAAGGAAATAATATTTCTTCTTCAATTTTTTCAATAACTTCTTTTTGTCCGCCTACATCTTTAAATAAAGGTTTTAAATTCTTTGGTTTAACTTCAGCTGAATTATCAATTTCAACACCAAGCGTATCTAAAATAGCCTCTCTGGCACCTTTATCAAGTTTTAAATTTTCGCCAATACCAAGAAAATCGACATCATGATCATCTAAGAACTGGTCTATACTCACCTTAAATACATATCTATCATTAGGCTCGACAAAAGCTTTGTGATTTTTATCAAGGAATCCTTGATCTCTAATTACAATCGGATCAATAGAATTACTTATTTTTAGTTGGTCATTATTGAAAACAGGAACAACATGATCGTAATCCGAACAAATATCTAGTCCATCATTCATAAATGATGCCAATAGACTTTTATCTGACATAATCATATTGTAAGTTTTCATATTATTGTATTCAAAAAATATTGGATGATGAATACGCTCATCTACAATCATTATCAAATTTTCGGCTTCAGGATCTAGTAACTGACCTTCGATTAAATCCGTAAATCTTGTTGATGTATTAACAAAATCTGTGTTTGTTAATACCAAGTGAGTATCTCTATCTAAATTATACAAACCATTGTAAAATGCATTTTGAAGTTTATCAGACTTTGAACCACTTTCTGTAACAGGAACAATATCATCATAATTTATCGCATTAGTATTAGACTCATCTTCAACTATATCAGCTTCGCCAAAACTAATCTGGGATATAAAACGTGCTTTATTATACGCAGAAAGACTCTCTAAACCTGCCAAGTTTGCCTGTTTTACATCAGTAATCGGATTGCTATTTAATTTCTTGTTTTCGCCAGCACTATAAGACATTGAAATCGGCGAAAGTGTTATCTTTTGAACGTTCATTAATTTACCTTTTAAATAATACTGATAGAAAAAACAAACATAATAAATTTTGCTATATGTATATACAAAATTAAATTTTCGTTACGTTATATTTTAAAAAATTGTTTATATGCTTTAATAAAAGTATGATACAACCAGTTCAATACAATGTAATATCATTCAAGTCAAATTCACATTCACAACCTATTGAAAAGGCATTAGACGTACACCAAAAACTTATTGCTAACGGATTTTACGATTATTCAAAAACAAATAAAACCAGATTAGATTACTTGTATTCAGAAATCGATGAATTCAAAGAAGCTGTCAAAGAAGGTAATCGTAAAGATATGGAAGAAGAAATCGGTGATGTGATTTTTGACGCAATTCTACTGGCTGACTATTATGGAATTGATCCTGAAAAAGCCCTCAGCAGAACGAACAAAAAGCTTGATACAAGAATACATTTAGCAAAACTCTATGCTCAAGTTCCGCTGATTGAATACCCATTTGAAATAAGAATGGAATTCTGGGAAAAAGCTAAAAAGGAAATCCGAAAAAGAGAAGCCAAAGGCTTAGATACTACTATTTAATCAACCTGTTTAATTTTGGCACAAAACATATTAACAACAGGAATGAAACAAAAGACACAACAGCCAGCATTCCAAAAAGTTGTGCTGGAGTTAAAGCATCATATTTACCTCCAACCATGCCTGCGATTAAGTTGCCCAAAAAGCTTGTTAAAAACCAGCATCCCATAATTAAAGATAAGAACTTTTTAGGAGCTAATTTCGACACTAAAGATAAACCTATTGGAGATAAACAAAGTTCAGCTACTGTCATTATAAAATAACCCGCAACTAACCACCAAGGAGATACTAGCCCTTTACTTGATAAATAACCAGCAAAAGCCAACACTACAAAAGAAACAGCAATTAGAAATAATGCTATTGCAAATTTTTCAACAGAAGTAGGTTCTTTAGATTTATTCCTTAAACTACCCCACAAAACAGACATCAATGGTGCTAAAAGAATAATAAACAATGGATTTAAAGACTGAAAATAACCTGTTGGAATCTCCCAATTAAAGAAATTTCTATCAGTCATATATTGAGCAAACAAAGTCAAAGATGAACCTGCTTGCTCAAAACATACCCAAAATGGAACAGTAAATAACATCAACACAAGCAACGCACCCAATCTTGAATTTTGCTGAGCTGAATTTTGTTGGTCATTTTCATCTACGGCAACACTATTTACCCCCACTGGTTTTAAACCATATTCACCAATCCACTTATTCTCAAATAATTTATAAAAAACTAAGCCTATCAACATCCCAACACCAGCAGAAGCAAAACCGTATTCATAGCCATATTTCACAGCCAAAGTCCCACAAACTAAAGGAGAGAAAAACGCACCTAGGTTTATCCCCATATAGAATATCGTATAAGCAGAATCCTTTTTCTCTTCGTTATTTTCATACAATAGGCCCAACAAAGAACTTATATTTGATTTAAAAAATCCATTTGCAATAATCATTAAACATAATGACAACAAGAATAAACTTTTTGGACCAAATGCTAACAACAATAAACCACAAATCATAAGAATTGCACCAGTCGAAATACATTTTCTTTGTCCAAAATACCTATCAGCTAAATACCCACCAATAAGTGGTGTTAAATAAACAAGACCAGTATAAAGCCCATAAATATTCCCTGCTTTTTGTGTAGAATACATCAGGTTTTGCACCATATACAAAACAATTAATGCACGCATTCCATAGTAGGAAAATCTTTCCCACATTTCTACACAAAATAATAAATAAAGCCCTTTTGGGTGTCCTTGTCTAAATACATTTAACATACACTAATTCTAACATATATTTCAAATGTGGCAAAAATATTTATGTTTTGATTTAATAAATAATATGATAAACAGAGTTTCAAATATTTCATTCACAGGATATAGACAACATTTCACTGATGAAGAGTTTAAACGTAGCCTTGAGAATTCTACAGAGTGGGCAAAAGGTAATATCGATAATAAAAGATACCTTTTACCAAAAACTCTTATGGATAAAAAACTTGAAAGAGAAGCTCAAATTGCTCCAAAAACTCTAGAAAAATATAGACAAAATTTTAAAACACTTGATATGGAACCAATATTAGAACTTTCAATAAAAGATAACGAACTAATAGGGAATATTTCATATTACAATGTTCGCCCCGTTGAAGTTCGAACTATGATGCCAAGAAACATTAAACGTTTCTTTAAAAAACTGGTTGAAATTGCAAAAGCTCAAATGGAAGCTGATAAACTCGAACGTCAAATCTGGAATATTGTCCAAAATGAAAAATATACAAAAGGTTTACAAAAAGTACGTCAGAAAGAACTCTTACAAGAAAGCCAAGACCTTTCACGCACAATTGTACTACTTTTCGACGCAAAATATGCAATATTGACAGATAAACTTATTGAACTTGATAAAGAAAAGCGAGAAGTAATGGAACTCCTCACATCTTTAAAGAAAAAACTTACTAATATGGAATTCAAGTTCAAAATCAAATAGCAAAAACTATTTTCACAAGGTTTATTAACATTATGCAAGTACAAAACTCATATACCCCCATAAATTTTGAAGGCAAAGTTAAGTTTAAAAGAGCATCTCTTTTTGATAGAACAAAATTGTGTAGTTTTGAGGTTGACCACGAAAATTTAGGACCTTTAAAAATACAATCAGAAAAAACAAAAAAAGGTCGATACGCAATAAGAATCCACACAAAAAATTATTTCGGAGTGGCAAACGAATCTTTTTGTATGACCAACAATGATATTTATGGAGTATCAGTTAAAACAAGTGAACCACATAGAGGACAACACTTAGGAGAAATCTCAAGTTTAGCTACAATTATCACTATGCTAAAAAATGGCATAAAAGAAATTAATCTATTTTCACTTGATAGTGCTATATTGTTTCACTCTAAATATAAATTCGAACCAAACATAACTGAAGCTCGTCCAGCGGTCGTTATTCTAAAACAAATGCAATGCTCAAAAATTAAAGAATTCAAAGTTAGAGCTCAAGAAATTCTTGCAAATTTCAAGAAAAATAAAAACCAGGAAGAATTATGCAGAGCAACAAACAAGTTAATGGCAGAGTATATTGCAGAAACACAAGCTGACGCAAAATCTATCCCAAATTTTTACAGATATATGGGTGTTGATATGCAATTAACACGAGAAAATGTAATCAAGAACAAAGACTTTTTCAACGCACTTTTTGAAAAACACGATATTGACTACAAAATATAAACCTTTAACGTCAATTTACTTGATAAAAACAAATGCTTTTATTATGATTAGGACAAGAGGAAATAAGAGGAAATATTGTAATGGGAATTTTTGAAGAATTACAACAAAGACAACTAATCGCACAAATCACAAATGAAGAGCAAGTTAGAGAATTAATTAACTCTGGGAATGCTCGTTTTTATATAGGTTTTGATCCAACTGCAGATTCACTTCATGTTGGGCACTTTATGGCTTTATGTTTAATGAAAAGATTACAAATGGCAGGTAACAAACCTATCGTTTTAATCGGTGGTGGTACGGGTCATATTGGCGACCCTTCAGGTCGTTCTGATATGCGTTCTATGATGACTAAAGAAATGATTGACCACAACTGCGAATGCTTCAAAAAACAAATGGAAAGATTTATCGAATTTGGCGAAGACAAAGCTATTATGGTAAACAATGCAGATTGGCTTTTGAACCTAAACTATATTGAACTATTAAGAGAGGTTGGAGCTTGTTTTTCAGTTAACAATATGCTTAGAGCTGAATGCTACAAACAAAGAATGGAAAAAGGCTTAAGCTTTTTAGAATTTAATTATATGATTATGCAGGCATATGATTTTTATTACTTGAATGAAAATTATAACTGCAACTTGCAATTTGGTGGAGATGACCAATGGTCAAATATGCTTGCTGGTTCTGACTTAATTAGAAGAAAAACTGGTAAAGACGCTCATTCTATGACAATTACATTATTAATGAACTCTCAAGGGAAGAAAATGGGCAAAACCGCTTCTGGTGCAGTTTGGTTAGATAAGAATAAAACATCAGTATACGATTTCTATCAATACTGGAGAAACGTTGAAGATGATGACGTTCTAAAATGTATCAGAATGTTGACATTCTTACCACTTGACCAAATTAAAGAAATGGAATCTTGGCAAGGTGCAGAACTTAACAAAGCAAAAGAGATTTTGGCTTATGAATTAACATCACTAGTTCACGGCAAAGAAGAAGCTGAGATTGCTCAACAATCAGCAAAAGCTCTTTTTGCAGGCGGTGGAGATGATTCTAATATGCCAACAACAGCACTAAACTTTGAAGGTGACGAAATTCTTTTAATCGATGTATTGGTAGAAACTAAATTATGTGCAAGCCGTGGTGAAGCTAAAAAACTTATCCAACAAGGCGGTGTTTCTGTTGAAGAAGAAAAAGTAAATAACCTTGGATACAAATTCACACGAGATGCGTTAAAAGACGGTATTAAGATTAAAAAAGGCAAGAAAATTTACCACAAAATCACAGTTTAGGGGTAAATAAATAATATAAAAAAGAGGAGCTTATTGTTCCTCTTTTTTATTATCAGAATAAAATTTAACTACTAAAAAAGCGTTCAGCAAGTCTTTTTTCAGCAGGTTTAACGTGCTTTAGCAAAAATTCCTTAAAATAATCTAGTTGTTTTGATGAAATATATAAATAATAATTCCTCAAATATTCAAATTCATATTTATTCAATTTAAAAATCAAATCTGTAAAAACATCCTCTTCTCTTTTTTTAATCAATTTCTCCTGATGCGAACTTATATCATAAAAAAGTCTTTCAAAAAAATTAAATCTAGGAATTTCTTTTGTCTTAAGTCTTAAATAAGTAACACCATCTTCTTCTCTAAAAGAAAAGCTTGTTCTATCAAAAAATTTACCTAAAGATTCTTTAGAAGATGCATTCAAAAGTCTTATAATTTTCGCATCACCATGGTGACAACACATTACAGGCTTTGTAATATGATGTCTATTTATTCCGTATAATAAACCGTTAAAACTTATAGGGTCTTGCATAATAATTACAAAACCCATAAAGCAAATTTTTGCTATATTTTTGTAACAAAAGTTTAATAATGGTACGTTTTTGAGCAATACAAAACATTCACCTCCTTTAGAAAAAAAGGAGTGTGTTTTTATGCTAAATAATATCCAAAATGAATATCTAAACATCAAGTGTAGCTATAATCCTACAACATCTAATATTAATAACGAAGTACATAAAATTCAAAGACATACGGGTTCAAGTGTTTCATTTCGTGGGCACATAAAACCTGTAAACGAAGATGGCTTAAACAAACTTTTCTCTAGTGTCAGAGAAGTTTTAGGTGGAATTTTTGGCAGTAGTAAAAAATCAACAATTACTTTTACTCCAGTAAAACAGGTATCTAAGACCGCAACAAAAGCGATTAGTCCTGAAGAAATAAAATATTATGATGAAATCATCAATGAATTTTCTGAAATTTTCCCTCCAATAAAAAGCTCAAATCCCATCTGGAACGAAAAACACCATACCCAATTACATATTTCTGGGGACAAAACTATCATAATTCGAAACTTTGACACAGGAGAAATCAAATATGCTGAGTTGCAAAGAGGTGAAGAAAAACTTTTTATAGATTTAAGACAGAATTTCCTTGGGATACAGAAAAAACAATCAACAGAAAAATTAACCAATGAATTTGAAACATTTTTAGATGGCAGACAACCTTCTGCGGAATTATTTACTGAGTTTGTAAAACATCGAGATATCAAATATATTCAAGAAGAAGCTCCAAATTTAAAAGAAATTCGACATAGTAAAATTAAAGCAGACGAAATCGAAAGATTAGAAAAACTTGATTACTCAAGAAAAGAAGCTATGTACAAATCACTTTGGAGAAGTTATCCAACAGATAAGTTTTACAGAATTATCGGAAAAAGTGAATTAGGAAAACTTCTAAAAGGTGAAACCATTGTAAGTTTACACCCTGAACGCAAGCGAATCGACATAACATCTAACCCAAATTACAACAGAATATTCTTCGGAGAAGATAAATTCAGAATATCATTCAAACAAAAGGACGCCGATGGAGCTTACCACGAAAGATTAACCAGTCAAATCGCACCTTGCAAGCCTGAATATTTCCACTATACAATACATGAATACGACATCAACGATATCGACATTAATGACATTCATATGTGGAATGGTGTAGAATGGGTAAAAATCAAACTAAACTAAGTAGATATTTAACAAAATAATGGAATTCAAAAGCGGATTCTATTATTTTTTATCTGGAATTTGAGCACTCATAACATACTCATCCCCGCCATAATTAAACGCCATCGTATATGCATTACCTACATGATTCAATTTAATATCTGTAACTCCATCTGGGAGTTCAGATAATACAAAATATGGTTTTTCATCTTTTAAAGATGTGTGTTCAACATATTTACTCATTAAGTCTTGCATCTGTTTATCAAGTTCAGAGCCGTAAAAATCACCAGTTACATCTCGACGATCTAAAACAACTCCTGCTTCTTCATAAGATTTATCTAAGGCTAAATTATTTGCTGAAGTTCCAGCATCACCTAGTTGGTAACTTACTGTTGCACCTTTTGCTTTTAATGATGTAGTCGCCTCATTTATTTGAAACTTATCATTATTTATCGGAACATATAACCTTGATACAAAGTTTTGAACACGACGTTGACTATCGCCAAAAAAGTTATCGACTCTAAAATGATAATCACAAACATATGCAGAAACTTCTTCTTGACACTTAACAGCACCATCATCTTGCATTATATAAACTTCTTTAGTCTGCCAACCAGATTTTTTTCGTTCAACATTATCTCCAATACAACCATCTTGAACAATACTAGAATTATTCTTATTTGGATTATTAAGTTCTGTTCGTGCGTGCTCAAATACTTGACTAAATGGTTCAACTTCAAATTTATCAACCATCGCACCGCTTTTTTTATTAAAATATGTATCTATAGGCAAAACTCTATCATACTTATATTCCCAACCTTCAGCATTAGGGTCAACAGTCATCAAACAGTAATAAGCGTTCCCTTCATTAATATTCTGAATTACATCGGCTCTATATTGGGGTAATCGAGCAACAAGTTCTTGTAAAAGCTCTGTTTTTGTCGGATCGATTTTAGAAGTAATCTTACCTTCATCTTTCACATCATTAGATTTTGAAATTTGTACATCCTTATAAAATGTTGTACTAATACCTTCTGAATCTAAAACAGGAACTTCTTTTGCACTAAAATCAAACACTAATTCAGATGTTTGTGACTGCTGAGCTCGAGTATTTGTCTTGCTATTATACATAGCATCATCTCTAAAGACTCTACCGCTTGAAATTTCATCTACCATATTTTAATCCTTTTTTACTATATAACGGCATAATCCTAATGGCTATGTCACAACAAACAGTTGATAAATAGCCATTTTTATAGGGGAGTATCAGAACTCCCCTACAAACTGTTATTTGCAGTTATCTATACTCATTTGGAATTTCGATATGAAGTGTCTCACACAATAACTTCACATCATGTGCATCATTTTCATCAAACTCGTATCCCAGATGGAACATTACTTGACTATATGGTTCAATACAGGAAACCTCTATTTCCTCAATTCTTCCTTTACCCGAAAAAGTTTCTACCGGAAAACAATCCCCATCATAAAGAATTTCACCTTCGTCCGTATATTCAAAACAATGCAAATCAATAATTCTGTTTTTCAAATCTTCCCATACAGTATGGTTCAATGTTGTATATTCCATCTTAATCTCATAAAAGCCATTAGCTTTCATTATTTCTATAAAGTTCTGATAATCGTTCTTTTCTACAAAAATGTCAATATCATTATGGGCTCTTGACTGATATCCAAGAAGAGCATCTACACCCCAGCCACCATCAAGAAAGACTTTAATCTCCGCATCTATTGCAAATTGAAGAATCTGTTTTACATCTGTTATATTGACCATCTTATCATCTCCACAAATTCTAATTAGGCGACCAGAGGAACTGCTGGTCTGTTTGATAAATCTCTGCATTTAGCAGTTTTCAATGTTGCCAAAACGAAAGTTAAGAAGATGTTCCTTTTCTCCATGTCGCTTTCTTTGGCGTAATTTACAAGGTTATTCCACACAAGATAGTTGTTCAGATACTTGGTAGAAACACCGTTAAAGCCACGCATAAACCTCTTTAGCTGGCTATGGTAGCTATTGATATGTTGGATATTATAAATGCCTTTCTTGGCTTTGCCAGTCTTTAACTGCACAAGGTCAATGCCATTGGCATTTGTAAATCTCACATAGGAGTTCATCTTGTCCGTAACAAGAGTGGAATTGGTCTTAATCCTACCATCATAAATATGATGTAAATCTCTTGTAGAAACTCTACCAGTATTCGTAATCTTGGAGATAGACAAGCCATTCCTATTAACCGCACAAGGAACACATACCTTTTCTTGGGACAAGCCTCTGATATGTGTAGAATGACCACGCTTATGAGCCTTGCGTGGCATAGCAAATGTCTTACTCTTGCTATGATTGCCCTTGTACGAGATGGCGAAAAAAGTTTCGTCAGCCTCAATAATGCCGTCAAGGGTAACATCGTCTGCCATATTCTGAAGTGCATCCAAAATCTTGTGTCTCCAAAGGAATGCGGTGTTTCTGTGAATCCCACAAGCAACAGCAGTCTTACGAATGGATAAGCCATTCATCATACAATCAATGTACTGCTCCCACACGGACAAGTCTTTTCTTGTACCAGACACAATGGAGTTCGTAGCAATCACGAAGGACTTGCCACAATCCTTACATACATATCGCTGTGTGCCATCTTTACGATGACCATTGCGAACCACATGGATACAGCCACAAAGAGGGCATACACGACCATTTGCAAAGCGTTCCTTTGCTACGAAATCTTCAATATTCAAAGACTTTACAAAGGCAGGACTTAAAAGCATTGTTTTAAGGCTTTCCTGCTCTGCGACAGTCAACTTACCGATAATATCTAATGCGTCTTTGATAGTAGGCATATCCAATTACCTCCTTCGGTGGTACTGTTTCTTACTATTATTATACGCTATTTCTCGTTAAAAATCAACCATTTGTTGTGACAGAGCCTAAAATAATAAAAATACAAAAATACGGAACTCAAATATGAATTCCGTCTTTTTATTTTATCTTATATATTAATTAATATGTTAAATTCAAAATCACAAAAATTTTTAATTGTAAAAAGACACATGATTTGATTTCTTTGGACAGATGGTTTGATTATTTCGGTGCAAAAAATTGCACCCTACTCACTGTTAAGCTAACTTGTGGAACATATGCCGAACCTTATCTATACGGCTATTCGGGCGGCGGGGTTGGCAAATAAATTTACCAATAGCTGGCTGGTATCCTTTTAACTCTGTCAAGCAGACTCC
>JAFXHF010000005.1 GCA_017536545.1 bacterium | reverse complement strand
CCGTTCCCATCCCGAACACGGTCGTAAAGACTCATAGTGGCGACAATACTTGGGGGGCCACCCCCTGGGAAGATAGCTAGTTGCCGACGTCTAATTTAGAAAAAAGAGAAATAAGACAAAAGTCTATTTCTCTTTTTTTTTTATTAAACGGGTCAAGCTAGCTATTGTAAGTTTTGAATAAAACTTACAGATAGAGCCAAAAAGAGTGATAGATACCTGCAGAAGTAAAGATAACTGCTTTTTGCCATACCATATCTCTAGGCTTCGCAATGCTCAGCAAGAGCTATGGCATAGTTGCCGAGGGGTAAATTAAATTTAGAAAGCGAGAATTGAACAAAAGGTTTGATTCTCGTTTTTTTATGAGGAAAACACCCCCCTCCCTAACCCTCTCCATAGGTGAGGGGAGTTTAATAATGTTGGGCTTTACCCAAGCTACAAACTGACCCTCAATCTAAATAGGATGTGGAATAATTTTAATTCACCTCATTATTGATTTAAAAATTTGACTAATTTTAAATATTTTTATATAATTATTTCATTGTAAATTAATAAGAAAATTTAAGGAGAGAAATTAGTATGAAATGGTTGAAATGCTGTAATAGCAATATTCTTACGGGGGGGGGTAACTTCTAAAAGCTCTCCTAAATTAGGTTTTACACTTGCTGAAGTGTTAATTACCCTAGGTATAATTGGTGTTGTTGCTGCTATGACAATTCCTAATTTAATTGCAAATACTCGTAGTTCGCAGTATCGTTCAGCGTTTAAAAAAGCAGTATCAACACTTTCGCAAGCTGCTCGTATGAGTCAAGCCCAATATGGATTTGATTATGCAGGGATAAATCAAAAGTGTGGAGCGAATGCTGCAACTGAACATCCTGACGAAGTGATGACGATTTGTGCTATTTTGAACGGTACTTTAACTGGTGCAACTTTTATCGCAAATCCTAAAGATTTAGAAATTAGAAAGGGTAGTTCAACTCAAAAATATACGATATCAACGTCATCATCATTTTCAGCAAGTTACCCTGAGTTTACTAGTCTAAATGTCGCCATGGCCTATATATTGGCTGATGGTACATTATTAATTTTACCAAAGACAATTGGAGACAGTCCTTGTACTTTACCTGTGGGAGTTTTATTGGCTGATGTTGTATCTTCAGGTAATATGCATTTTTGTTCTGGTTTTATTGATGTTAACGGAACTTCATTACCGAATAAAGAAGTGAGTTGTTCATCTGGCACAAATTCTTTAACAAGTAATAATTGTATAGTAAGAAACGATGCTCAGCATATGACGGACATTTATCCGATACGTATCCATGATGGAATAGTTGAACCTGCAACAGCAGCGGCAAGATATGTCCTTAAAACTGCTAAATAGTGTTTTAATCTTAGTTTGACGGAATTTGAAAATATAAGTATAATTGTTCTATGAGTAATAGAATTATAACTTTTAAATCGTCTGGTATTAATAAATGGGTTTTGATTTCTTTTTTATCGTTAGTATTACTTGCGGTGTCGATTGGGTTTATATTAGAAGCTGATTTTCTTGCTGATAATATAAAATTCTTACCCGATGATCCTTATATTTATTGGATTTTTGGTTGGGTATTATTTGTTATTTCTTTTATCGCATTTTCAGTATCTAGTGTAAATTTGGTACAAAAATGTGTGCAATATTTGAAAATGAAAGACTATAAAAAAGAATAAAGTCCCCTCTTCGAAATCAAAGATTTCGGTCTTCCCACAAGGGGAGGACATCAAAATTCTATTTATAGTATAATTATCCTATGGTAAGAAGAGCTAAATCAACTACGACTAAAAAGACTACTGCAAAATCTATGGCTAAAGATGTTGCGGATAAAGTTGTTAAAAAAGCCTCAAAAAAAGTTCAACAAAAGGCTTCTAATTGGGTTGCTAAATTTGTTGCCTTTGTTATTCTCTTTTTAATGAGTGCTTGTGGGGTATTTTATTTTTCACTAAATTATGTCCCAAATGCACGTTATGAAGAACAAATTATGCGTCCAAATATGAAAGAAGCATACTATGTAAGCCAATGGTGTCGTGATGATTTTGGGAAAACAGAATTTCCACTTTGGGATAATACCCGTGTTGATTGTCTTACTAAAGATTATGCAATTGAATTTGATTTTGCTCACAAGTGGGCAGAAAGTGTTGGGCAATCTTTATATTATGCAAAATTGACTGGAAAGAAACCTGCAGTTGCAATTATTATGTCAGATTTATCAGATTATAAATATGTAAAACGTATAGAACGTCTTGAAAATGGGATCAAAATTTTCTTAATCAAGGCATATTAGTTTGTAAAATTATTTTATCTTTTTATTTAATAGTAATATTTTTTATTGTATTATTTTGTTATGGATATTATTGAGGTTAAAGAAGTCTGGAATCGGGTTAAGGATGAGTTGGAAGTCAACCTGCCTGAGCATATTTTTGGTACATGGATTACTCCGTTAGAAGCTGTTGATTGTGAAAATGATACATTAGTACTTATTTCTCCACATCAAATGGCGATTGATATTTTGCGTAAAAGTTGGACTGATAAAATTAAAGAATCTGTACGTTCTGTGTTAGGTGAAAGTGCAACTTTTTCTATTACTTATGATCCAGATTTTGCTGAAAAATATATCAAAGCCCGTAAAAAAGAACTGGCAAAACAAATTGCAGGTCAAACTGAGGAAGATAAAAAAGTTGAAGATGCCAAGTTGTCACTAGCACAAATGCAATCTAACGCTAACCTTAATCTTAATTTGAAGTTTGATAATTTTGTAGTTGGTGATAATTCGAAATTTGCATACAATGCAGCATTTTCGGTTGCGAATAATCCAGCTAAAAAATTTAATCCATTATTTATTTATGGTGCGTCTGGGTTGGGTAAAACTCACTTGATGCAAGCTATTGGGCATTATGTTATCTTCAACAAGCCAGAACTAAAAGTTCGTTATATTCGTATGGAAGACTATTTTAACGAATGGATGAAATGTTTCCAATACAATGAAGGTGCTAATGGTAAGAAAAATGTTGGTTGCAATAATGCGTTAATGAGAAAATTTCACCAAAAATTCCAGAATGTTGACATTCTTTTGATGGATGATATTCAATTTATTGAATCAAAAATGAAAACTATGGAAGACTTTTTCTCAACTTTTGAGGCTTTATATACAAATAATAAGCAAATTGTTATAGCTTCAGATAGGCTTCCTGCTGATATTCCAAAATTGGATAATCGTTTGAGAACTCGTTTTGAAATGGGACTTGTTGTTGATATGCTACCACCAGATTTTGAGACTCGTGTTGAAATTGTTCGAGCGTATGCGAAAGAACTTGAGGTAGAATCTGAAGATGAAGTTTTTGAATATATTGCTGATAATTTTGTAAATAATGTACGAGAGCTTAAGGGTGCATTTAACAAGGTTAGTGCTTATGCAGAATTTTCTGGTCTAGGGGTAACTTTAGATGTGGCTCAAAAAGCACTAAATTGTGCAGTTCGTAAAAAAGATCTTACTGTTGATAAAATCGCTCAAAATGTTGCTGATTATTATGAGTTAACAGTAAAAGATTTGAAAAGCACGGCTCGTCAGCAAAAGATAGCAAATGCTCGACATCTTGCAGTTTACCTTGCTCGTGAAATTTTACAGATGAGTTATGAATCAATTGGAGAGTTCTTTAATAAAAAGCACACTACAATTATGTATTCTTGCGATATGATTGCGGATAAACTTAAAACTGATTCTGAGTTAAAATCTGTAATTGAGGAGTTGAAAGCTTCATTAAGGGGTTAAGCTATGTACGATTATATTAGTGGTAAATTTACATATAAAACATCTAGCTCAAAAGGTTGTTATATAACTATTGAGGCTGGTGGTATTGGTTATAGATTTGAAATTATGGAAAGAGATTTTGTTAATCTTCCAGAATTGTGTGAGGATTTGAAAATCTTTTCGGTATTACTTCATAGAGAAGATAAGATGTCATTCTGCGGGTTTTTGAAGCGAGAAGATAGGGATATTTTTAATATTTTAACTTCAGTTTCTGGTGTAGGGTCAAAAATGGCCTTGACTTTATTAAATTCTTTTGAAGTTAGTGATTTGGTAGGTTTTGTCCTAGATGGTAATTTTAAAGAATTAACTCGAGCAAAAGGGGTTGGTCCAAAATTAGCACAAAAAATTATTTTAGAATTAAAAGATAAATTAACTTCTTATAATGATGTTGTGCCAGTGGCAGCTTCTGCTTGTACAGCTTGCGTAGGTGTAAAATCTCAAAATGTAGAAGATGCTCAAATGGTGTTGTTATCTTTGGGTTACAACAAAGATGAAGTTTCTGGTGCTATATCTAGAGTTTTGGCATCTGTGACAAGTGAACCTTCTGCAGAAGAAATTTTAAAAGAATCTTTGAAAGTTTTATCTATATAAAAAAGACCTTGCTAGATTTAGCAAGGTTCTTTTTTTATATTGTATTATCCATTAGAAACCAATTGTGAATAATGCAATTAAACCTGCAAGAACTAATGCTGGCCCAAATGGTAAGTATAATCCAGTTTCGCCTTTGTTTTCTTTAAGTCCTAAGACAAGTTCACCGCAAGTGAATAAACCGATAGCTAAAAGTACGATTAAGCTTGCCCAGTATGCAACTTTATGTGTTAACCAGCCTGCGTGTTGTGCATATAAGTATCCAATTGTATAAAGTACAAAAACTGTTAAAGCTCCAAGAGTTACCCAGCTTTTTGATTGGATTAGTTTTTTTACAAAAATAGGAATAGTTACTAATAATTGTAAAATTCCAGCTAATACCAATATCGCAAATAGAACTTGGAAAATTGGTCCGAAGTTTGTATAAACTGGTGAACAACCAAGCATTGCTCCAAATACAGAACCAATACCAGCTGCAATGTAAGAATCGCCTTCCCCAAAAGCTCTAGCACCAACTGTTACAAGTCCTAATCTTGAGATTGCTTCAATGATTAAAAAGCCTAAAATTGATGCTGCAAGACAATATAAAACGGGGCAGGTTAAAAAGAAATCTAAATCAATTTTCGGTAAGCCATTTGCTTTTGTATAACCGATAAATGATACAATTGCACAAGTTAAACTGTATAAAATACCAAGTCCAATCAGAGGTAGAGTGTGTGCATCTGATACTTTCTTTTCCAAAATATCAGTTCCTGCAATAGCGATAAACAAACAAGTTACAATTAATGTAAATATGTAAATCATTATTTGTGAAAAGCTAATTGGGTTAATTGCAGACAAACCAAAAAATGGATCAAATGGAATACAAAATCTTAAGAATAATGCAACGAATAATACAGCGGTTATTAATTCAACAATTGGGTATTGAATGCTGATTTTTTCTTTGCAGAATCCACATTTCCCTCTTAAAAATAAGTAAGAAAATACTGGAATATTGTGATACCATTTCAATGGTGTTTGGCATTTTGGACATTTAGAACCTGGAAAAACAATTGATTCTTCGCTCACTGTTCTTAAAATCACAACATTCATAAAGCTACCAACACATAGGCCGATTATGAATATAAATGCCAGCATAATAATCGAAAGTAACATTTTAATCTCCTTTTATAATGTAATTTCTTTTTCGTTCATTTCTTTTTGAATAATAATGTATAGCTTATTTAAGGCTTTTTTTAAAATTCTTGAAACTTGAGTTGGTGAAACGTTTAATTTTTTTGCAATTTCTCTACGAGATTCACCCTCGATGTAATACATAGTAATAGCAGTTTTATCGTTTTGAGGAAGTTTGTTTATTGCAAATTCTATTATTTTTTTATTTGCATATGTGTCTTCAAAACTTGCTTCTTCGTTATCTTGAATTCTATCTAATAATGTTTCGCCACCTTCTTGAGTGTATATATTTTGGTCAAGAGAAATCATATTTTTGATAAGTTCAATATTCATAATCTCTTCAACTTTATCAAAAGGTAAGTTCACGTAATTTGCAACTTCTTCAACTGATGGAATTTTGGTATTGTTTTCAGAAAGCTCATCAATTGCTTCTTTTACCTTTGACATATTTGCAAGGGTTTCACGAGGTGTTTTTACTAAGTTTGCTTTATCTCGTAGGTAGTGGAATATTTTACCTTTAATAACTTTACTAACGTAGGTTTTAAAGCTTCCTCTTTCTTCTACTCTATACGTTTCTATTGCATTTAAAACCCCAACCGCACCGACTTGAATTAGGTCGTCTTTAGAAATGGTGTTAGGTAAAGGATAAAAAGCCATTACGATTTTTTTTACTAGCTTGAGGGTTTCTTGAATTAAACGCAAATATACAACGTGTTTTTTCTTCACGTCGCTTTCATTTTTGTAATCAAGAATTAAATCTTCTAATCTCTCTAGTTCGGAGATTTTTTCCTCTACCATCTCTATCCCTCTTTATGAAAATAGTATAACATGACCTTCATTGAAAATCTAAATTTTAAATTTCGTTAATATATATAATCATGACTGATGTTTATGCTATCATTTTATTATAGATTATTTTTAAGGAGCAAAATCAATGATTACAGTTAAAGATGTAGAGCACGTTGCTAAATTAGCTAGATTAGAATTAACAGAAGAAGAAAAAGTTTTATATACAAAACAACTTGGTGATGTTTTAAAATATGTTGATCAGATGAATGAAGTTGATACATCTAATGTTAAACCAATGACTCAAGTTATTGATTTTGTTAATGTTATGAGAGAAGATGTTCCAAATCAAGAAATCTCAAAAGAAGCGTTAATGTCTAATGCTCCAGATGAGGAAAATGGTTTCTTTAAAGTTCCTAAAATTAATTAGGTTAAAGGGTAATAATTAAAAGTTTTATTTGTCATTCTAAAATTTAGAATGACGTGTAAGGATTAAGAAAGTAGGGATTATGACAAAGTATATATTTGTAACAGGTGGTGTAGTTAGTTCCTTAGGTAAAGGGATTATAGCAGCATCTCTAGGTCGCTTGTTTAGATCAAGAGATTATTCTGTAATTATTCAAAAGTTTGATCCTTACATAAATATAGACCCAGGGACAATGAGCCCATTTCAACACGGTGAAGTTTTTGTTACTGATGATGGTGCTGAAACTGACTTGGATTTGGGGCACTATGAAAGATTTACTGATACAAGTTTTGGCCAAGTAAACAATGTCACATCAGGTAGAATTTATCAAGAAGTAATTAATAAAGAGCGTCGTGGGGATTACCTAGGTGCAACAGTTCAAGTTGTTCCTCATATTACAAATGAAATCAAAACAAAGATTGTGGCTGCGACTAAACAATTTAAACCAGATTTTCATATTATTGAAATTGGCGGTACTATTGGTGATATTGAGAGCTTACCATTTATTGAAGCTATTAGACAGTTTAAGTCTGAAGTTGGTTTTGGTAATGCAATTTCTGTACATTGTACATTGTTACCATACTTGCCAACATCTGGTGAATTAAAGACAAAACCATCACAACACAGTGTTAACGTTCTTCGTAGTTATGGTATTCAACCAGAAGTTCTTGTATGTAGAACTTCAAAACCAATTCCAAAAACTGAAAAAGAAAAATTGGCTTTATTCTGTTCAGTGCCTAAAGATGCAGTTATTGAGTGTCGCGATATGAAAACTATTTACGAAGTACCACTTGCACTTGAAGCTCAAAATATGTGTTCTGTTGTTTTAAAAATGTTAGGTATGGAAGAAAGAACTCCAGAACTTACTTCTTGGGAAGCTTTAGTTAATAAGATTAAAAATACGGAAAAAACAATTAAAGTAGGTATCGCAGGTAAATATACAAAATTATCAGATGCTTACATTTCTGTTGTGGAGTCTTTGAAACATGCAGGTTATGCTAATGCAGCTTCAGTAGAAATTAAAATGATAAATTCAGAAGAATGCGTAGATATGGCAAGTTGCAAAAAACAACTAGAAGATTTACAGGCTGTTGTTGTACCTGGTGGATTTGGTGTTCGAGGTATCGAAGGTAAATTAAATGTTATCAGATATGCTCGTGAAAATAATCTTCCATTTTTGGGAATTTGTTTAGGTATGCAATGTGCAGTTATAGAATATGCAAGAAATGTTGTAGGTTTAAAGGGTGCAAATTCAAAAGAATTTGATGAACATCCAACATATCCTGTAATTGACATAATGCTTGAGCAGAAAAATGTAAAAGGTTATGGTGGCACAATGAGATTGGGAGCTTATGACTGCCATTTAAAACAAGGTTCAGTTGCTGCAAAGGCTTATGGTGCTGAAGTTATTTCAGAACGTCATAGACATAGATACGAAGTTAATAATGAATATATTGAAAAAATTACAGATGCAGGTTTGGTATTTTCAGGTATGTCGCCAGATGGAATGTTAGCAGAAGTTGTTGAAATTCCAAACTTAGACTGGTTTGTAGCTTGTCAATTCCACCCAGAATTCAAATCTCGTCCAGATAGACCTCATCCTTTGTTTAAGGGTTTAATAGACGCTGCTGTAAAACGTTTAGATAAGTAGTTTATCTTGACGTTATTGGATTTTTGACATACTATTAAAATTGCGATTTTATTATGGAGAGGGTTAATGGATAATATTGAGTTGAAAAAATTTACGACTGTAAACTTTTTGAATTTTGCTTTAGGGTTCTTGGGTTTGCAGTTTGCTTGGCAGATGAGAATTGCTTTGTCTGAACCTGTAACATCAAGTTTAGGGGCATCTCCTTTGTTATATAGTTTGATTTGGTTGGCTGGACCTTTTTCTGGTATGGTTGTTCAACCTATTATCGGTGCTTTGTCAGATAAAACAAAATCAAAATTTGGAAGAAGAAGACCATATCTATTATGGGGTGCTATTATAGCGTCTATTGCATTATGGTTGTTTCCTAATTCTGGAGATATAGTTGACGGAATAATTCTTGCAACAGGTCTTAAAATTCCTCTTTGGGGAGGGTTGCTATTTGCTGCTATTATGATTTGGGTTATAGATGCATGTATTAATATTGCTCAAGGGCCTTATAGAGCATTAATTCCAGATGTTGTACCTAGAGATCAACACGCTCAGGCTAATTCTTATATTAGTTTGGCAATTGGTTTGGGTTCTGTAGTTGCGATGGTTGTTGCTCCTGCTTTGAAATTCTTATTTGATTTTCAAATGTCAGTACCTGCTCAATTTATTATGGCTGCCCTAGCGTTTACTTTGGCTATGGCTTGGACTTGCATAACGGTTACAGAAAGAAGTACTTTGGAAGTGGAAGAAGTTGAAGAAAAGAAACCAGAAGTTAGTTTTTGGCAATCTTTAAAAGAGTTCTTCTTGCTATCACCAGAAGTTAAAAAGATTTGTACAATGCAATTTTTCACTTGGATTGGTATGATGTGTTTGCTAATCTATATAACTCCATTTGTGATTCACACTGTTTATGGCGTTCCTGATGTTGCTATTGAACCTGTTGCTCAAAGTTTAAAAGATACTGCTCAAAACTATGCTTTGATTTGTTTAGCGGTGTTTAACCTTGTTTGTTTCTTGGTTGCAATTCCAATTGGGAAGCTTGCAGATAAATTTGGGAACAAAAAAGTCCATATTATTTCTATGCTATCAATGGTTGTAGCGTATTTATGTTTAGCATTTTTCAAGAGTAGTCCAGCTGCAGTTCTGTTCTTTATGGGATTATCTGGTATTGGTTGGGCAAGTGTTTGTGCTTTACCTTTTGCGATGCTTTCACGCTATATCAAACCAGGTACAGAAGGTTCTGTAATGGGTATTTTCAATATCTTTATTGCTGGACCTCAAGTGTTTGTTTGTACTTTAGTTGGTTGGTTAATCAACGCTTCAGTGATAAATGTTGCAGGTAATATTAACCATCATTATGAATACACATTCTATATTGGTGCAGCTTGTTTATTAGCGGCGGTAGTTGTTACCAAGTTGATAAAAGAATAAACTAAATTTTATTAAAGTTTTAGATTAGGTGTCCATTTTCAATTTTGAAGATGGACACATCTTTTAGAAATTCGTCTTCAAATAAAATTGTATCAACTGAGGTGATAATTGTTTGAGTGTTTTTGTTGATTGATTTTAATAAATAATTTTGTCTTAAATCATCAAGTTCTGCTAACACATCATCTAATAGTAAAATTGGTTCATCTCCAGTTTTATCAGTTATTATATCTAATTCTGATAATTTTAATGCAAGAACAATTGTTCGTTGTTGTCCTTGGGATGCGAATTTTGTAGCTTCTTGATTATTGATGTAAAAAATTACATCATCTCTATGTGGACCAACGCACGCTTGACAACGGCGGGTTTCCTCGATTCTTCTTTCATCTAAGGATTCTAAAAATTTATATTGAATATCTTCAATTGATTCTATTTCATTGTTTATTCCTAGGAAAGAACAGTCGTACTTAATTGATAATTCTTCTGTTTCGCTAATTGTTTGGTGTTTTTCTTTTGCAAGTTTTTCAATTTCTTTTAGGAATTTTTTGCGAATATAGATGATGTTGCTACCAGTTACGGATAATTGTTCATTAAAAACATCAAGTAATGAATCATTCATTACTCCTGTTTTTGCAGCTTCTTTTAAGAAATTGTTCTTTTGAATACGTATTTTTTCGTATTTTGAAAGTCTATCATCGTATGCTGGATAAATTTGGCAAATAGCTCTATCTAGCCAATCTCTTCTATCTTGAGGTGTTCCTCTTAATAAAAGTAAATCTGTTGTAGAAAAAAGAACAGTCTTTAATACAGATTTAAAATCTTTTGTTGTAGCTTTTGTGCCATTTACTTTTACTTCTTTTTTCTTGTCTTGGGAGTATGCATAAAGTAAATCTATATCGGTGTCTGCTTTTATAACATCAGCTTCAATTTTAAAATACTCTTTGTTGAAGTTTATTAATTCTAGAATATTTGATGTTCTTGGGGTTTTTAATGTTGATAAAAAGTAAATACTTTCAAGGATGTTTGTTTTCCCTTGTGCATTTTTTCCAATGATTAAGATTTTAGACTTGTTAAAGTCTAATTCAAGATTTTCACAATTTCTATAATCTACTAACTGTAATCGTTTTAATCTCATAATTCGATTATACTTCAAACATATGATTTTTATTGCAATATAGACAAGGTCTGAAATTTAGTGTATAATAAATATAGCGTATGTATTAAGAGGGCTTTATTATATGTTACCTGTTATATCAGAAGATGTTGCTACAACAGCATTTAATGAGATTTTTGAAGATATGCCAGCTTGGCGTAAGAAAATGATTCATTATATTAAGGAAGAAAATCCTGAAATTAATACAGCTATAATTGAAGCTGCTAATAAAACAAATTTAGATCCAAAAGCTGTTGCTCTTGGGGCTTATATGACTTATTTGCTAATTGAATTGGCTGCAAAAGATAGTGACGCAATGTTAAATTATACAGAATAATGGTGGTGTAAAAATGATTATTGAAGATTTATTAAAAGAATTAGTTGACCGTGGCGGATCCGACTTACACATTTCAAATAAGTTGCCTCCTGTTGCTCGTATAGACGGTAAATTGACAAGATTGGATCATCCAGTTTTATCATCTGAAGATGTTGAAGCTTTGTTGTTCCCAATGATGTCAAATGAACAAAGAAGACACCTAGAGCAAGAATGGGAATTGGACTTTTCTTATGGTGTAGAAAATATCGGTCGTTTCAGGGTTAACTTCTATAAGGATAAAGGTTGTTATGCGGCAGCATTCCGTACAATTGCGACAACTGCACCTCAATTAGAAGAGTTGGGTATGCCTCCAATTGTAACTACAATTGCAGAAAAACCACGTGGTTTGGTTCTAGTAACAGGTCCTACTGGTTCCGGTAAATCTACTACATTGGCTGCGATGATCGACTATATCAACAGAACAAGACCAGAACATATTTTGACAATCGAAGACCCTGTCGAATTTGTTCACACTTCAAAAGTTTCAATTATTCACCAACGTGAGTTGGGTATGGATACAAGATCATTTGCCAACGCTCTTAAGTCAGCACTTCGTGAAGACCCAGATATCATTCTGGTAGGTGAGATGCGTGACCACGAAACTATTGCGTTAGCATTGACAGCTGCAGAAACAGGTCACTTGGTGTTCGGTACACTTCACACCTCTTCAGCTTCTCAAACTATTGACCGTATCATCGACGTATTCCCTGAAGGTCAACAACAACAAATTCGTGTACAGTTGGCAAACTCTTTGGTTGCAGTATTTTCACAAACACTTCTTCCAAAACGTCAGCCAGATGGTTCTAAAAAAGGCCGTGTAATGGCTCAAGAAATCATGGTTGTTACTCCTGCGATTGCGAACTTGATTCGTGAAGCTAAAGCTGCACAAATTTATTCAACAATTCAAACAAGTTCTGGTTCTGGTATGCAAACTCTTGAATCAGCTCTTGCTGCGTTGTATAAACAAGGCTTGGTTACTGTTGAAGATGCTCTTTCTAAATCTTCAAAACCAGCTGAATTAAAACGTTTAATTCAAGGTTAAAATATAGCTAGAGAGGGGTATATCCCCTCTCTCAGATAAAATTTTGTCACAACTTTAATATATAGGAGATTTATATGGCATCAATCGTTGACGCATTTCAAGAAGCATTTAGTGAGGATTTTGCTTATGTTAAAATCGTCGCTTATTCTATTCCTGTAAACTTTGTTGTTGCATTGTTTATGCAAGGCAAAATGGAACAATTTGAGTTCTGGGCATTTATTGTGGGTATGTTTTTACTCGGCTTGCTAACAGCTGGTATTAACAATGTCCGAATGAATAAGAAAGAAATTTTAACATTTAATCCTCTACACTATTTAAAAGCTTTAGGTAAAACTTTAGTTGTTGTTGTGCCGCATTTGTTGCTTTTCTACAATCTAGGTAAACTTATTATTAAAGCTGTTAAATTACCTGTAGATATTCCTTATCTACCTATAATTTTTAAAGTAATTGTATGGTCAATTCTGTTTTCTATTGTTTTCACATCATATTTGTCATTTGCAAAATACTTGAAAATGAAAGAAGGATATAATTACAAGGTTATCACTGAATCTTGTATTGATGTATTGATTGCATTTTTATTCTTTGTTCCTCAGCTTGCAGTTGCTAACATTGTGTTAATAGTTCCAGTGGCATATTTGTTCTTTTTCTTTAAATTGCCATTTACTCACTGGGGCTTCATTGCATATTGCTGTATGGTATTAATCGTTAATATCTCAATGTTGTCTAATTATTTGGCACAATGTGCATATGAACATATCAAAGGTAACAATGAAGAATATGATGAAAATTGTCAAATTGATATGATTGTTTCAGCAGACGATATGTATCAAGGTAAACCATAAGATAAATAATAAATTTATTAAAAAGCCTCAAACATAAGTTTGGGGCTTTTTTAGTTTTTCATTTCTCTCAATTTCTTTAATTGATCCCGAATTTGTGCAGCTCGTTCAAAATCAAGAATTTTTGCAGCTTTGTGCATATCTTTTTCAAGTTTGTCAATAAGCTTTGGTAAGTCTTTCTTCTCGATTCCCAAATCAACCATTTCTTCTGCTACAATATCTTCTAAATCTCTGTAACTTGCAACTAATGAAAGAAGGTTATTTTCGATTGGTTTTTTAATAGTTTGTGGAATAATTCCATATTTATTATTATGTTCTATTTGAAGTTTTCTTCTGCGTTCGGTTTCTTTAATTGCTCTATCCATTGAGTCGGTTATTTTGTCTGCATACATGATAACTTCACCGCAAGCGTTTCTAGCTGCACGCCCTATTGTTTGAATTAAACTAGTATCTGAACGTAAAAATCCTTCTTTGTCTGCATCCATAATTGCAACAAGCGAAACTTCAGGGATATCAAGTCCTTCTCTTAATAGGTTAACCCCGATTAAAACATCAAATTCACCTAGTCTTAAATCTCTCAAAATTTCAACACGTTCGATTGACTTGATTTCACTGTGCAGGTATCGTACCCGAATTCCCTCTTGTACAAAGAAATCTGTTAAATCTTCTGCCATGCGTTTTGTTAGAGTTGTAATTAAGATACGTTCATCTTTTTCTGCACGTTTTTTTATTTCCGCTTTTAGGTCTTGAATTTGTGTGTCAATTGGGCGAACCGAAACTTTAGGGTCTAACAAACCTGTAGGTCTGATAATTTGTTCAACAATTTGAGCTGATGTATCTTGTTCGAAATCCGCAGGAGTTGCAGAAATGTAGATTTTTTGTTTAACTTTGTCGTAAAATTCACTATTTGTTAAAGGTCTGTTGTCTTTAGCACAAGGTAATCTAAAGCCGTAATCAACGAGGACTTTTTTACGTGCAGCATCTCCGTGACTCATTCCTTTAATTTGAGGTAGAGTTACGTGAGATTCATCGACAACAGTCAGAAAGTCGTCTGGAAAGTAGTCTAATAGTGTTGCAGGAGCTGAGCCTGCTGGTCGGCGTTCTATAATCCTTGAATAATTTTCGATACCTGTGCAGTACCCCATTTCTTTAATCATTTCTATATCATATTTAACTCGTTGTTCTAATCGTTGTGCTTCGATAAGTTTATTTTCGTTGTTTAGTTCAACAAGTCTTTGTTGAAGTTCTTGTTTGATAAGGTCAATAGTTTCTTCAACGTTATCGTCATCTGACAAATAGTGAACTGCTGGATAAATTACAACAGATTGTGGTGTTTCTATAATTTCGCCTGAAACATTATCTATTCTAACTATTTTTTCAATTTCGTCTCCGAAAAAGTAAAATCTTGTGATGATTTTTTCATACGCAGGCATAATTTCGACAATATCGCCACGTGCTCTAAAGGTTGAACATTTTAATTCTAAGTCGTTACGCTCATAACGAACATTGACAAAGTGTTTTAGCATATCATCTCTGTCTATTTCGTCACCGACTTTGATTTCAACAGAACCTCTAAAGTAGTTTTCTGGTAAACCTAAGCCGTAAATACAACTTACTGAAGAAATTACAATAACATCGTTTCTTTCGTATAAGCTTCTTGTTGTATTGTGGCGGAGGCGGTCAATTTCTTCATTAATTGAAGATGACTTTTCAATATATGTATCAGTTCGTGGAATATAAGCTTCTGGTTGATAATAATCGTAGTAGCTTATGAAGTATTCGACTGCGTTGTCTGGGAAAAGTTCTTTAAATTCGTTATACAATTGTGCTGCAAGGGTTTTGTTGTGGGCAATAATTAGTGTTGGTTTTTGTACTTTTTCAATAACATTTGCTATTGTGAATGTCTTTCCAGATCCAGTAATCCCAAGTAATGTTTGGGTATCATAACCTTTGTTCAGCCCTTCAACAAGTTCATTGATTGCCTTTGGTTGATCGCCTGCAGGAGAGTATTTTGAATTGATTTTGAACTTTCTATATTCCATATCAGTATTTTAGTACAAAATCTCTTTTTGTTGTAACTTTTTGTAAAAAGCTATAAATATAATTAAAGAAAAAGACAAATCGTCCGTTATAATAATCAACGAGGTAGTATTATGAGATTTATTATGTTATTGTTTGGCTTTGCCAAATTTGTAAGAGAATACGTTAGATATTAGAATATTTATACATCAAGAAAGGTTGTGTTATGGAAAGAATTCTCAAAGCGTTTAAGGATTTGTACAGATGTGATGAAGTTAAAAAACGTCATTTTTGGTACGTTTTATTACTTATATTGCCTTCTATTCTAGGTGGTTTTGCCAGCTGGGTTGATAAAGAAACTCCAAAAGAAGCATTGCCTATGGTTTTGGCATTTGTGGCGTTATTTGCTTTGTTATCAATTGTGCCATTAATCTTTTTAATGGGCTTTAGCGTAGACTTCAATAGAGATAGATTGAACGCAATTACTGGTATTCCTAAAGTAAATACTGAAATGTTTGAAAAAGGTCTTAAAATATTACCATTAATTTTTGTTTGGGGTATCTATTATTTGATTTATTTTGGTTTATTCTTTGTTGCACCTATTGTGGCTATAGTTGCAGGAAGTATCGCATTAAGTGGTAATGTTGCTGGAATAGTTGGTTTAATCTTAATAGGGTTATTATTACTATTTTTATCAATTATTGTATCGCTTATTCTATCACCGTTCCTTAACTATATCATATTTAACTTTTCAAAGGATTTGGTGTACAGGGCTGAATATTTTAATCCATTAACTTTGGTAAGATATATCAAGAAATCTTTCAAAAGTACAATGATGGTATTCTTAAAAATGATTCTAGCAAATATGGTTGTTGGTACAGTTGCTCAGATTGTTGGGTTTATATTTATTCTTTTTGCGATGGTATTCCCAATTATCTTTGCGTTGTTTGCAGGCACAGAAGAGGCTGCTGAAAAAGCTGTATTCTCACCAGCTTCAATTCTATTAACTTTACCGTTTACAACAATTGCAGCACTTATCCAAAGTTATGCGACAGGTATTGTACAATTCGCAGCAACAGATATGTATGTTGAAGTTTATAAAAATGAAATTGAGCCTACAGAAAATGAAATTTAGGTAATGGATAATAAAGAGGCGGCGGTGAAATTTTCACCGCCGCCTTCTTTTATCTGTTATTAGCTAGGGCTAAAATATTTTCGATAAAACTTGTTTTATCTTTTGTTGAATGTTTTATGTAAGAATATCTGCCGCTTGCGATTCGTTTATCGAAGTATGATCCAATCATTTTTTCTTGTCTTATTGTTGAATATTCTTCCCAATATGGTGTTTTTCTGATTTTATCAATAATTTCAGATTCTAAGTCTTCAAACTTGTCACAATCAATTTGTGGAAGTTCAGATAATGAATTTACAGGTTCCATAGATCCTGAATGTAGGGTCTTTGGTTGTACTGTAATGTTTTGTGTAATTGGTGTTGAGATATAGCTTTCTTCATTATTTTTTGTGAAAATATCTCTTTTTGCTAATCTATCTTTAAATCTCTCTGCTAATCCCATTTTTTCTCCCCTACTGATTTAGTATATTTTCAAATTTTTTAACCATATTTTGTCTGTATAAGTTGTCTGAAATATGTTGAGCTAAGTCCTTATAGCTTTGTGCAATATTTGTAGTGCTGTTAATCGAGCTAACAGGCACACCTTTATTGATTGCAGACATAATTGCAAAATAGTTGTTTGGTATCTTCCAATAAATTGATCTAGAAAGAACTTTTTCAACATCAGTTTCTTTGATTTCGTCATTTTCCATATATCGGTTAACGACAATTTGCGTTTTGTCTTTTTCATAACCAAGTTTTTCAAACAATTCTAAGCATCTTTGAGTATTTCTTAGTGCAGGTAAGTTTGCAACAGTTACTAGCAAAATCATATCAGAATTGTCGAGGGCTGCAATGTTTTTGCCTTCAAAACTTGCTTCTGCGTCTACAATAATATATGAAAAAGTTTCTTTTAATGTGTTGAATAGTTTTGTGATTTGTTTTGGCTGAATATTATCCGCTTGTTTGAAATATGGCGGATCTGCCAAAATGTACAAACTTGTGTTTTTGTATCTTTCTAGTGTGCTTAATAAAAATGTGTCGTTAATTTTATCAATATTTTCAAGCATGTATGAAATATTGAATGAAGGTTTTAAGTCTAAGAACGTTGTAATGTCACCCATTTGGAAGTTCATATCGATTAGGGCAACATTTTCTTTTGTGATTTTAGAAAGTTCCAAAGCTAAATTTGAAGCAAGCGATGTTTTGCCGATACCGCCTTTATTTGAAAATACTGAAATAATTTTACATTTATTATTTCTTTTAGGCTCTTCAAATTGAGTAACGATCTTGTTTATTGCTTCAAAAAACTCGTTTTTAATGATAGGTACAGCAATAAATTCTCTAGCTCCAGCTCGCATAATTTGAATGATCAAGTCAACTGATGGGTTATCAGATAATGCTAAAATCTTACAATTTGGGCATTGTTGAGATACTTTTAGCATAAGGTCAAGTTTGAGCGGTTTGTTTGTAGATAAGTCAACGATAAATATTGATTTTCCTGAAATATTTGAGATGATTTCAAGAATATCTGAGTACACAGAAGTTGAATCTAGTAATTCTAAATTATCAAATTCACTAACAAAAAGTTTTAAAACTTCTGTTGTTGATAATTCTTCTGAAAGTATTAACGTTGAGATCTTTTGCATTCTACACCTACCCTTAGTTCCATTATAACATATCGGGGAGGGCTGTGCAAGGTTGAATAACAAATGTAGTCAATAATAAAAGCCCCATATAAGCGGATTTTGTTACCTGCTGGACTCGCAGGTGGGTGAGAACCCTGGAATATTCCGTTTCCCGCTGGCGATACAAGTATCGGCGGGTATACTTCAATGCCAATGGAGTTAACTCTCCCTATTTATAAAAATGTAGGAACAAAATTAACGCCTATATAGAGCTTGTTTCTATTATATGTGTTTTTTTATATTTCGTCAATTATCTTATTAGTTATGTGTTAGGAATGTTTTTAATATTTCTTATAAATTAGCTTATATTCCTCAAGTTTTTACTTAAATATGCCGTTCTATATGTAGAAGGTAATTATGAGTATAGACAAGGTATCAATATCAGACATTAAAGAATATTTAAAATTATCTGGGCAAAAATTAAGTAAAGATGAAAAACAAAAGCTTAATTCGATTTTTGCCAAAGTTGATACTGAGAATGATAGTGTTGTTAATGATGATGAAAATAAAACGGGTGATGGATTCTTAAATGAAAAAGAATGGGGTGTGTTTAAGGGGGTTGTAGAGGAGTGTTATGGTATTTTTAATAAAATCAAGATTTTTTGCGTAAAAACTGACGAAGATTTCAAAAATGATGCAAATAGTGAGCAACTTGAATCTGAAGAGTATAATTATTTCGCTGATAATAATAAATTTTCCAGAGAAATGTTTACAAATGAGTCTTTAGAAAAAAGTTTCCCTAATTGTCAAATCACTGTTGAAGACGATTATGTAGAAGTGAGGGATGCTTCTGGTGAAACTTTATTGCAAGTTTTGAATTTGGATAAATCTCCACGAATCATATATTCGCAAGGGGACAAATCTGTAGTACTTAGATATAACATGTTTGATTCTTTAATTGAGAAAAAAGAAAATCAGGATACAACATATTATTCAAATGGTAAAAAGACTAGAGTTGAAAAAAATGGTTTGGAAATATATTTTGATGGAGATGAACAAGTTCGTAAAATTGTTGATGTGTATAACCGAACTGAAACTCACTACGAAAACGGCGAAATTAGTCGAATCGTAGATGCTAATACTGGAGTAAAAACAGAGGTTTTACCTAATGGAAAAACTAAAACTGGTTACGATGGTAAAACCGTTGCAACTTTATATGGTGAAGATGATTTTAATTATAAAATTATAAAGAAATTATCTGAAGAAGAATTTAATGACTTTGTAGATAATTTTAACTTTATAGAAAGCTTCTGGAAAATGAGTCCAGAAAAGATTGAATATTTCTTTGATGTGTTTATTTCTAAGCTTGAAAAAGAAGGTGGCTATACTGAAGATATTAAAGGGCTTGCCTCTCAACTTCTATCAACTTTTAATGTGACTAAATCTGATCCGACGACTTATGATGCATTTGTATTGCATGTGAAAGGTAGAATGCGTAGTTTAGATAATGATAAACCTGTCGAGTTAAAAGAACCTAATGGTAAAATTGATGCTAACTTTAAACAAGGAGTAACAGGGGATTGTTGGTTGTTGTCATCAATAAAAGCCTTAGCAAGCAAAGAAAAAGGCTTAGATTTATTGAATAGTATGATTACAATACAAAAAGACGGTGATACGCTAAAAAGTGTTACAGTTAACATTCAGGGTAAAGATTATGTCATATCTAAGGATGAATTATATGCGGCAAATGAATATTCTACAGGTGATTTAGATGTAAGGGCAATTGAAATTGCTGCAAATAGATATTGCTATGAAAATGGCTATAAAGATATAACTGCGGGTGCAAATGTTGAATTTGGCTTTAGTCTTTTAATTGGAGATGGTCAAAAATCTTCTGGTTTTATGTCGAATTTCATAAATGAACAATTTGTTGAAGATATTAAGAGTGGTGATAAGGTATGTATTGTTGGTGGAGCTTACAAAGATAAAAAAGCAATCAATATAGAAACTGGTGAACCTGTATCTATATTCCAAAACCACGCATATACAGTGGTAGGATACGACGATTCGTTCGTATTGCTAGCAAACCCTCATGATTCTTCTCAAACTTTAAAACTCGCAATAGAAGATCTTTCTTCTACATTTATAAGGGGCTGTTCTTTTGATATCCCTGAGAAAACAAATGATTAATAAAAAATAGAGTTCTGTTAGATTAAATTTCTGAGAACTCTATTTTTTTATATTATAGTGGTTGATTTAATGACGCTAATGTTTCATTGATATATTTTTCTGCCATATCAGCTTGAGCCATTGCTCGTTCTGCAGCTGTTAGGTCTGGATTTTGTTGAACCATTCCTTGTGGCGATGGAATATATGTTCTTGTTGGTGCCATTCCTTGAATTTGACAATCAGGAGATGGAATGTATGTCCTTACTGGAGCCTTTGTTCCGTTTAATGTCTGTTTGATTAAGTTTGTATCAGCATAAGTTTGTGGATCTTTTGGCTGAGGGTTGCTACCCATTGATGGGTTTTGATTTGGAGCTACCCCAGGTTGTTGTGGATTTTGAGTATTTGGTTGTTGGGTTTGATCTGGTTGTTCTTCTTGTTCTTCGTCAAGTACAGAATGAGTTGGTCTGCCAAAGATTTTATGGCAAAGAGTTGTTGCAGCTTTTGCTATAATTGGAGTTACAATCATCATTGGGATAATGATTCTCATTGGAACCCCGATGATATTACCGTTAGCAAGTCTTCTGAACCAGTTCATGTTCCATTTGCTTGTTGATCTGTAAGCCAAAACTCTTTCGTTACCAATGTTTATAAATTTACCAATTTTATGGAATAATTTTGTGATTGGGTTTTTGATACCTTTTGCATTTAGCATATCTTTTAATGCTTTTTCTGAAGCTTTGTGTTCAGCTTTAGTAAATGCTTTTGCTACAACTTTATCATTGTGGATTTTTAATGCCGCTCTATAAGCTTCACGTTCTTTTACACTCATACCAGCGTATTTGAAACCGCCGATCTTGTGCATACCAACGATACCAAGAGTCATTGCAATAAAGTAAGAGAAGTCGTTAACACCACGTTCCATTAATGTTTTAAATTTTTCACCTTTTGGTGCTTTGATAGATTGATAGAACATATCACCAAAGATAGCGGCTTGCATTAATACTGCAATTTTACCACCAGCAAATCTGTTAGTACCGCCTTCTAAAATCCAAGCTGTTGCTTTATTTAGTAGTTTACCTAACTTAGATTTAATACCTTTGCCATATAATGCACGATATTTGTTTCTGTATTCGCTGAAACTTACGGTTCTGCCAAATAGGTGGTTTTTAACTTTAGATAATTTACCACCATTGCTTCTCCAGATAGAAACTTTCCAATCTTTTGTTTTAGGATTGCTTGCCATTCTTTCAAAGATTTCTTGGAATTCTTTAGGATTATCTAATGCTTTACCTTTTAGTGTTTGCCATTCTTTTCTGCTCAATCCTAAATGTCTGCGTTTAAGACCTTCGGCGTGTTTTTGCATGTTTTCTAAAGAAATTTTGCCATCTTTGAATTTTTGAATAACTTCAGGTTTTGCACCTAAAATTTCAAGTTCTTTTGATTGGAGTGCAACAGCTTGCTCAAATGGTGTTTTGCCTTTTACGCTATCAAATAAAGCATCAATTTCTGCTTGTGGAATATTATAATTTTCTAATTTTTGGAATAAGTTTTTCATTTTACCTGTAGGGAAACCTAAGAAAGTTTTTGGTTTTCCTGCGATTGGTTCCATGAATTCTTCAACGATTTGGTTAACGTCAGCACCAAAGAAACCTCTCATACCCATTCCAGGTACTTTTGCGAATTGGTTCTCTGGACGTGTTGAGTGGTTCATTAAAGAATATAAGAATTTGCTCTTTTTAGACCATTTGTGTAATTGTAATTCAATTCTACGTAAACCTCTGTCGATTTTACGACCTAAACCTTTAGACGAAATGTCATCACCAAATTTTGCAATTTTACCAGGTAAGGATGTAGCCCATTCTCCGCCGTATTTTTGGTTTACTTTGTCCATCCCCTGTGCCAAGCCATACCAAGTTGCGGTAGTTAATCCAGCAACTGCAAGAGGGTTACTATCTGCTGAAGCTTTTGCCCTGTTTGCAATATAGTTATTATCAGCAGCTTGTTTTACAGCATTAGGATCAACACCTTGCATTGATGTTGAGCTTTGAAAAGAATCATTTCCTGAAGCTGGAATTGTTACACCCTGCATTGATGGTGTTGCATTCTGCTGAAATGTAATTGGCTTATTGTTCTGAATACTTGGTATATTTAAACCATTTATAGCTTGGTTGGACATGGATTTCCCCTTATTCCCTACAAGTATATAAAAACATTTTAAAACGATAATTTGCCTTTTTATCGATAAAAAATAACTATTGTTACGAAATGTAACAAATAATCTTAATGCTGAAATTAGGAAGTTTGTATATACTTTATATATACTAGAGAGATAACTTAAGAGAAGAGAGATAAATTATGGCAGTTGCAAATTTGAAAAAATTAGATCAAAAATTACAAGATTTATATAAAGATCAAGTAACTACAACAGTTGCTGCAGCTGCAGAACCTTTCGTTGATAAGTCAGAATTATTGTTTCAACAAATGAACTTTATTGCAGCGTACAATAAGCAAATGTTGAACATAGCATAAGTTTTTTACTAAATACTCCAATTTAATTTTTCCCCTACAAATTTTATTTCCCTGATTTCACTTGAAATCAGGATTTTTTTATTCAAAGTTATAATAGTGTTTTTATTGTGCTAGTATCAATGTAGTTGGTAGCATAATGCCAAGTCCAGCCGTGGACTATATTTCGTGGCGACCTTCGATAGCTTTTGCTATAGTCATTTCGTCTGCGTATTCTAAATCAGCACCAACTGGTAAGCCAAACGCTATTCTTGAAACTTTTATTCCGAAAGGTTTGATAAGTCTTGTTAGATAAAGACTTGTTGCTTCACCTTCAACAGACGGGCTTAATGCCAAAATGATTTCTTTAACTTCTTCATTTGTAAGTCTGTTTAGTAATTCTTTTATTCTAATATCTTCAGCCCCAATACCATCAATAGGAGAGATTAAGCCTTGTAAAACATGATATAAACCTTTGTATTCGTTGGTTTTTTCAATCGCTATAAGGTCTTTTGTTTCTGATACAACACAAATAACTGATCTGTCACGTTGAGTTGAAGAACATATTTCACAAGGACTTGTGCTAGACAAATTGAAGCAAACATCACACGTTTGAGTGTTATGTTTAGCTTCAATTATTGCCTTTGCAAAATTTTCGACATCAGCAGTCGGCATTCTAAGTAGATAAAATGCCATTCTTTGAGCAGATTTAGGTCCAACAGATGGGAATTTTTGGAACTGCTCTATTAAAGCTGCTATTGCCTTTGGATAAATCATATTAGAATGATAGTCCTGGAATATTGATTCCGCCAGTAATTTGTTTCATTTTTGAACCCATTTCAGCAGAAGCTTTTTCGTTAGCTTGAGTGATAGCTGCAGAAATTAAATCTTCTAGCATTTCGATAGTTTCAGAATCAACTGATGATGGGTTTTCAGCGTTAATTGCTTCTGGAGCAATTTTAATTGATTTGAATTTACCTTGACCATCGCAAGTAACTTTTACGTATCCACCTGCAGATTCGCCAGTGATTTCTAATGCTGAAAGTTCTTTTTGAGCTACTTCAGCTCTTTTTTGAGCTGCTTGAACTTGTTTCATTATGCCCATTAAATTCATACCCATAATTTTCTTCTCCTTAGTCTGTATTAAATAATAACTCTAACTTTTCTTATATTTCATTTTATTATACAATAAAAATATGGAGAAGAAAACATATTTACAAGAATCTGTAAAAAATGGCAGGCTAATTCGTTGGATTAGTATGCCTCTTAAAGTTTATATTGCTCCGATGAATTTTTATACTAAAAAGGGGCAGGATTCTAAGTATAAAGGACTTGTGAAGCGTGCATTAGATGAATGGCATAAGGTTTCTAATGGGAAAGTTTCATTTGTTTTAGTAAATAGTATTTATGATTCTCAAATCAATATTGAATGGAAAAGAGTCGAACGTAAAGCTCTTGGAATGTGTTATTTTCAATATGATAAAATAAATCGTTTATATGGTGCAAATGTTGTGATAGGTTTGTCTGACGGTCTTGTTCATGCCGATTATATGGATGAAGGGGAAGTTTATCATACTATTTTGCATGAGATAGGTCATGCTATTGGTCTTGGACATAGTCCATTTAAAAGTGATATCATGTACACTCCGCATCAAAAGGGAGTTTTGAGTGTGGGTCCTGGGGATAGATTATCTGTGAATTGGCTTTATACTTTCCCGCAAGGTAAATCAGTTACAGAGATTGCTAATAAATACGGTGTCTCAGGTAGTGATTTGGATGAAGTTGTTGCTAGAATTATCTCAAAACAAACAAAAACTGAGTTTGAAAAGGTTAAAGATTCCATTAATCCTGCTGAGCAACGCAATTTGCTAGAAGAATCAGAAAATATTGCTAACCTTAGGAAATATCATATGGCTTTACAGAATATCAAAATTTCTGGTGATTTAACAGAACAAATTAGAAAACACCATAGGGATACATCTGGTGGGAAATTCCAAGGTTAGGTAATAGAAATTTTTCTTAACCGTATGTAAAATTTATTTACCCTAATGTGAAGATTTTTGCCAACCTAAAATTTTTGTGTATAATGATATGAGTTAGATTGTTAAGATTTAATCAGTAGGGATATAAAGGTATTATTATATGACAGTTCAAGATTGGTTCGAAAAGCGTAAAGAAGCTCAAATTCAAAGAAGAGCACTTGAAGCAAGAGTAGAAATTGAAGCAAACCCTGATTTGTGGACTAAGTGCGTTCACTGTGATTCACAACTATTGAAAAAAGATATTGAAGACAATCAAATGGTTTGCCCTGTATGTGATTATCACTTTAGAGTTAATGCAAGAACTAGAATTAATCAATTATTTGATGAAGGTTCTTTTGAAGAATTATTTGCAGACTTAAAACCAACAGACCCACTAGAGTTTGTTGATACAGAGTCTTATAAAGATAGACTAGCTGCAGCTCAAGAAAAAACAGGCTTAAATGATGCAGTTATAGCTGGTTTGGCTACTATTGATGGTCATAGATTAGCAACTGCTGTTATGGATTTTGATTTTATGGGTGGTTCAATGGGTAGTGTCGTTGGTGAAAAAGTTACACGTACTATTGAAAAAGCTATTGAATTAAGATTACCTGTGCTTGTGGTATCCTCATCTGGCGGTGCAAGAATGCAAGAAAGTGCGTTAAGTTTAATGCAGATGGCTAAAACATCTTGTGCTTGTGCAAGATTGGATGAAGCAGGTCTATTATACATAAATTTAATTACTGATCCTACTTTTGGTGGTGTAACAGCAAGTTTTGGGACTTTAGGTGACATTATTGTTGCAGAACAAGGAGCTAGAGTTGGGTTTGCTGGTCGTCGTGTTATTGAACAGACTATCAGACAAAAACTTCCATCTGATTTCCAAACTGCTGAGTATTTAATGAAATATGGTCAGGTCGATGTGGTATCTTCTCGTAAAGATTTGAGAAGTAATCTAGCTAATATCTTGGCTATGCACGAGTAAGGAGTAGGAAATGGCAGCAGTATTAGAATTTGAAAAACCTATTTTAGAAATTCAAGAAAAAATAGAGGAACTTAAAAAAATGAGTCAGGAGTCCGGCATGGATTTAAGTATCGATATTTCAATGTTAGAAAAAGAAGCAGAAGAATATAAGAAAGAATTATTCTCAAACCTTGATCCAACTCAGAAAATGCAGATTGCTCGTCATCCAGAAAGACCTAACTTTATGGATTATGTAAATTCGATTTGTACTGATTTTATCGAAATGCATGGTGATAGAGTTGGTACTGATGATAGAGCAATAATGGGTGGTTTAGCAAAAATTGATGGCCGTCCAGTTATGATTATTGGTACAATGAAAGGTAAATCAACTAAAGAAAATTTGGAATACAACTTTGGTATGCCACAACCTGAGGGTTATAGAAAAGCATTGCGTTTATTCAAACACGCTGACAAGTTTGGTATTCCAATCGTTACTATTATAGACACCCCAGGTGCATATCCTGGTATTAGTGCAGAAGAACATGCTCAAGGTGCTGCGATTGCAACAAACTTGAAAGAAATGCAAAAACTTGGTGTTCCTGTTATTGCAATTATTTCAGGCGAGGGTTGTTCAGGTGGTGCGTTAGGTTTAGCCGTTGCTAACAAAGTTTATATGTTAGAACACGCTTATTATACTGTAATTTCACCAGAGGGTTGTGCGTCAATTCTATGGCGAGATGCTTCTAAAAACTTGGAAGCTGCTAATGCTCTAAAAATTACAGCTCCTCATTTGATTAAGCACGGTATCATTGATGGTGATATTAAAGAGCCTGTTCGTGGTGCTCACACAGATTATGAAGCTATGGCATCTGAAGTAAAAAGAACAATTCTTTCAGCTTTAGATGAGCTTTCTGGCATGTCACGTGAAGATTTGAGAAACCAACGTTATGATAAGTTTAGAAAAATGGGTGCATTTTTAGGCTAAGAAAGGAATAATTTTAAATAGAAACCCTGAACTAGTTTCAGGGTCTATTTATTAGAAGATAGGGATAGATTGTGGCAAATAATTACTATGAATTGAGATTAGAAATAAACCCAGATATGCAAGATGTAATTGCCGAAATTTTCTTTGAAAATTTTGACTGTGATGGTGTTGTGTTGGCTGAAGAAGCTTATAATGACGCAGAAGAAATGGTTTCAACAACACAAGGAACTCTAAAAGTTTTCTTGCGAGATGAATATGGCGAATCTTATGAAGATATGCTTTATGATGTTGAAAATGTTTTAGATTTATCCCGTGAAGAATTTTTATCTCGTGGGTTAACCGAAGATGAATTAGGTTCTTGGGAATTCGTTTTAGAGGAAAAAAAAACTGAAGATTGGTCAAAAAAGTGGAAAGAACAATGGGATGTAACTCATGTTACTGATAAAGTTGTTGTGGTACCTGATTGGATTGATTATAAATCTAAAGCTGGTGAAGTTGTCGTTAAGATTGAACCAGGTTGTGCTTTTGGCACGGGGACTCATCATACAACCCAGCTTTGTATGAAAGCTCTCGAAAAATATATGAAACAAGGTGATAGAGTAGCTGATATTGGTATGGGTAGTGGTATTCTTGCTATTTTAGCGAAAAAATTGGGTGCCAGCTATGTTTATGGTTGTGACAATGACGATATTGTTATAGATGTTGCTAAAGAAAATGCCATTAAAAACAATGTGGAATGTACTTTTGAACTTGGGACTGCGGATAAGGTTAATGATAAATTTGATTTTATTGTTGCAAATATTCTACACTTTGTTTTGGCTGAGATTATGGGTGATTTAAAAGCTTTGATGAAAGCTGGTGCATTAATGTCATTAAGTGGCATTTTGTACGAAAAAAGAGATTGTGTAATTAAAGCTTATGAAGAACATGGTTTAGAGCTTGTTGAAGAAATTGAACAAGACCAATGGACTTCATTTGTGGTTAAAAGAGTTGATTAGGAGAAAGAAATGACAAAAACTGCTATTATAATTCCTGCAAGGTATGGATCATCAAGATTAGAGGGTAAGCCCCTTTTGGTTGTGTGCGGAAAACCTGTTATTCAATGGGTTTATGAAAAAGCTCAAGCATCAAAATTGGCAGATATGATTATTGTTGCAACTGATGATGAGAGAATTTATGATTGTGTTAAAGGTTTTGGCGGCAATGTTGAAATGACATCAGTTGATCATAAATGTGGTTCTGATAGAATTATGGAAGTTGTTTCTCGTCACCCTGAAATCTCTTTTATTTGTAACCTTCAAGGGGATGAGCCTTTAATTAAGCCTGAAAGTATTGATGCGGTTATTGATAATGTAAAAAATGACGATAAAGCCGATATTTCAACGCTTATCAGAGTTTTGAAAGACGAAGAAGAAATAAATAACCCAAATCTTGTCAAGTGTGTTACAGATAGACACGGATTTGCATTGTATTTTTCACGTTCAAAAATTCCGTTTGAAAGAAATGTTAATGTGGCTGAATTCTATGGTCATTTGGGTATTTACGGCTATAAACGCAAAGCTCTTGAAGCCATGACAACTTTAGAACAAACTCCGTTAGAAAAGGCGGAAAGCCTTGAGCAGCTTAGAGCTTTGGAAAACGGTATGAGGATAAAAACCTCTATTGTTGACTTTGTTCCAGTTGGAATTGACACAAAAGAGGACCTAGAGAAGTTTAGGCAGATTGTTGAAGCAAAATTGCAATAAGTTTTCAAAGTTTTCTCATTTACCCCCTTGCAATTTTTCGTAACTTAATGTAATATAATGTTATAAAACGTAAGAAAAATAAATAAATTGTAATATTTTTCAGGGTTTATGACTATTGTATGAGATTTATAAAGTAAGTAAGGAAAAGACTATGACAGAAAACTTAGAAATGCCTAATGAGACTGAAGATCGTCAACGCATTTTGTTAGCTGATGACGAAGCAAGTATCAGACGTATTTTGGAAACTCGTTTAAAAATGGCAGGTTATGATGTTTATACTGCTCAAGACGGTGAAGAAGCTGTTGCAGCGTTTAATAAATATAACCCAGACCTAGTTGTTTTAGATGTTATGATGCCTAAAATGGACGGTTATGGTGTTACTCGTGAAATTAGAAGATCTTCTGATGTTCCAATTATTATTTTAACAGCATTAGGTGATGTTTCTGAAAGAATTACAGGCTTAGAATTAGGTGCTGATGATTATGTAATCAAACCTTTCAGCCCTAAAGAATTAGAAGCTCGTGTAAAAGCAGTTCTTAGAAGAACTAACAACAGAGAAATGGTTACTCCATCAGGTAAAGTTACTAAGAACGTTATTACAACTGGTAATATCAAAATTGATACTGCTAGACGTCAAGTTTACAGAAAGAATGAACGTATCAGACTTACTGGTATGGAATTCAGCTTGTTAGAATTGTTAGTTAATAATTCAGGTCAAGCGTTCTCTAGAAACGAAATTCTTCAACACGTTTGGGCTTATCCACCAGATCACAGAATTGATACACGTGTAGTTGACGTTCACATTTCTAGATTACGTTCAAAATTGGAAACTGACCCAGCTAACCCAGAATTAATCTTAACAGCTCGTGGTATCGGTTATATGTTCCAAAGAATTAACTAATAAAGTTATAAGTATAAAAAAGAGTCGGTTTAAAAATCGGCTCTTTTTTTATTTTTTAACAGGATCATTGTTGTATGGAGCGTAAACGTATGAAATGTATTCTTTCGGGTTTACTATTTTGTTTGTAGCTTTTTCGATTTCATCTTTTGTACAGCAAGTCAATTTGCCGTCTTGTAATATAAGACCTCTTTCAAAAATTCTTACATCTTCTGAAAAATTTGCGAACTTAATTTTTTTACCTGCTCCTACTTCTTTTAAGGCTGTTACAATACCTCTGACTGTTTTGTCATAATCTTCGTAAATACCTGGAGCAATTGTTATTTCTAAGTCTGTAATATTACTTTTTGATGTGACGTGTCTTATTAGTTCAGTTATTTCCTTTTGTGTCTGTCCAGGAAATGCATGAATTAACGTTTGCATATTGTTACTTTTATCTACGATTGCTACAGCTGCACATTGGTAGATTTTATTTGTTGTGATACAACCATCCAGCCCTGTTGTAGCAGCAATTGATCCGTATGGCGGTTCAAAGTTTGAGATATGGATAAAATTTTTATCAGTTGGTAGAGAGGTTCTCTTCATTGTGGATGGGTGGAGTTTTTTGTGAAATCTTGCATTGTCTATATCCACATATTCATATGTGTCTTCCAATTTTGCTAAAGGTATACCTCTGTTTTCAACTTTGATAACTTTTGGTTCTATTTTGGGGGGTGTTTTTACAACTTTAGGTGTTCTTCCTAATAGATTGTTTATTTTAGCTTTTAGATATTTGTAAGCTCTAGTTATAAAGTTTTCTGATTGTGGTTTTGGGCTGATTTGGGTAGCTTTTGTCGATTCTTGAAATATTCCAGAACTGTACGCACCTTGTCTTGCTACACGTGACATTTGTGTAGTGCTAGTTGTTGTATGTCTGTAAATTTTTAACGCAGTTCTAAAACTCATTACTTTCACCTATGCTAATATAAAGTAATTTAGTTTTGCGAAATTGCTTATTTTGTAAAATTACACCTGTATTTTCTTTACCACCTTACAAGGGTTACCGACAGCAAAGGAGTTTGGTGGAATGTCTTTTGTTACAATACTACCTGAGCCAATTACTGAGTTTTCTCCAATTGTTACACCTGCAAGGACTACAACATTTGAGCAAATCCATACATTATCTTCTACTGTTATTGGTCTTGCCCATTGAAGATATTCATTACGTAGATGTGGGTCTAGCGGGTGGTTAGTTGTGTAGAAGCTACAATTTGCTCCAATCATTACATTATTTCCAAAAGTTACTTTCCCAGGATCGAGAATTAGTAAGTTGTGATTTGAACCAAAGTTTTCTCCGATTTCAATGTTGTATCCATAATCGCACATAAATGGTTGTTCAATTAGGAATACTTTACCTGTTTTGCCTAAGATTTTACTTAAAAGTTTATTTCTTTCGTGCATTTTTTCAGGTGAAAGTTGGTTGAATTTATGGCATAATTTTTTGCAGGCTATTTTCTCTGTAAATAATGGGTAATCTAGTGCCGCATTATATGGTTCTTGATTTAACATTTTTTGTTTTTCTCTAAATAATATTTTTTTCTTGTTTAATATGTGGTTTATCAGTTGTTTACAGAATATTGTATTTAACATAGATTCAATTTTAGTTGAGTTTTTTGTTTTTTGAATTACGCATATAGATAGGGTAAGCTTGGCTATAGAAATTTTGCAAATAAAAAGCACCAACTATATCTGTTGATGCTTTTTGTAAGTTTTGTTATATCTTATTCTAGACCTTTGTATTTTGTTCTGTATCCGTGGTTTTCTTCTGGTCTTAAGTCATTTGGGTACATTGTATCTGAATAAATGTCTGTTTGTAGTTGTTTGATTAGTGTAAATACTTGTTGGTAGTCAGGAATATCACAAATTCTAATTCCTGGGAATACTCTTCCTCGTCTTACTCCACCATACATATCTGCAATGTTATTACTTGTTAAAACAACATCACCAACTCCAATCATTTGATCAATAATACCTCTGTGGATATTTACTCTTGCTAGTTCAGAAAAAGGTTTCATTTCGCAAGTATAAGAGAACATACCGCCAGAAATATAAACACCTCTATCTGTAACGATGTATTCAGTGTGCTGGTATTTTCGTACTGTTAATATTGCACCTGCTAAATATATCCAAACTGGCATCATATGGAATAATATGAATATTAAAGGAATAATAAATGTAATTCCACCTTCTTTAGACGTTGCGGCAGCTCCAGCAAAGCCTACTAATATTAGAGAATCTATTAAAAACCAAACTAATGCAAAAGGTAACATTGGATTGAAAATGCCTTCCAATATGAAACATTTTTTATTTGGACGCCCTTTCCATAAGATTTTTTCATCTTTACCTATCATTAGTTCTAAATCAGAACGGCTTGCTAATTTATGATCTACCATAGTCTTAACCCTCTCTTTCTCATTGATTATAGCGAACTTATTAACAATTGTAAAGTTTTTTTTGTTCTTTGAAATCTGGGTCTAAAATTTTACTTTACTAAAATGGAATGTGTTTATAGTGTTATTGGAATAGGTCAAGGAAGGTTATTTTTTATGATTACTACTATTGCTATGCCACAAAATGTGGCTAACGTTTCTGCGTGCTCAGAATTGGAACCTGTTAATTTTGGAGGAAAAAAGAAGAAGAAAAATCCTCACTGGTTTGCTGATTGGTTGAAAGACCGAGATAAAGTTTCAACTGATGGTTTAGATGATGGTAAGATTTCTCTAGGCGAAAAATTGAAAAGCTTTGGGAAAGGTTTATTCTGTTTATTAAAATCCGCAATTAATCATCCAGTTCTTACTGGAGCAACAATTTTAGCTGGTGCTGGTCTTACGGTTTTAACTGGTGGGGCTATTTTACCAGTGTTAGTTGCAACAGGTATTGTTTCAGGTGTTGGTATGATTGGTTATGGAGCATATAAAGCTGCAACTGCAAAAACTGATGGTGGTGCAAAACAAGCATGGGAAACTATTGGTAGTGGTACTTTTACTCTAGGAGCTTCTGCTTTAGGTGCAAAATCTTCATTACAAGCTGCAGAAAGAGCTGGGGTTGTTGGTGCTGAAGGTGCTGCAGATTTGAATATTTTCCAAGCTTCAAAACAAACCTTTAAAGTTACTCCTGAGGCTCTAAAAGTTTCTGGTTTGAATACTAAAGGTAATGTTTTGACTGCCGTAACTGGTACTGTACATGCACATTCTAATAAATTGCAAGGTGCCCATAAATATATGAGTAAAGCTAATGAAGTTGATGCGTACAGATTTAATCCAAATGGCACACCTGAAGAAATTTTGGCTAATAATCCAGGTGTTTATAGAGGTGCTGATGGTAAATACTATATTCCTCAAAATGGAAAACCTGATGCTCCATTCTTAATTGATACAACAAAAGAACAAATGATTATGATGTATGGTGGCGATGATATGGCTGTATGTGATGGTGCAATCTTTAAAGCTTCATATGTTGATACTCCAGCTTTTGCAAAAGGGCAAGTAGTTTATCAAGATCCTGCGAAATTACCATATGGCGAAGTGATTAAGTTCACAAAACAAGCTCCAGGTGCCTTTACAGTGCTTCCTGAGGGTACAAAAATCAAAACTCTTGAAGGTATTGTTACTGTCGGTAAAGATGAGTTGGTTGCTCTTGATGTCTTTGGTAACCCTTATGCTACAGATGCGGCAAGAATCTTAAAACGTAATATGGACTTTACTCCAGAAGCCTTGAAAATCCTTGAAGGTATGTGTTAATAAATATCGATACTATGACTTTATAACGTTAATGGCATCAACAAATTTTGTTGGTGCCTTTTCATTGTTTAAAACTTATTTCTTTTAAATTTTTTCTTGATTAAAATTTTGTTTGTGTTACTATGGATTAGTAACGAAATGGCGGATGTCGTCAAGCGGTTAAGACCAAGGATTGTGGTTCCTTTATGCGTGGGTTCGAATCCCATCATCCGCCCCATTTTTATAAGAAAGGCCTCATAAGTAGGTCTTTTTTCATACAGGGGGATATTATGGATAGAAAGACTTATTTGTCAATTTGGAGTGTTATATTTTTAGTTATTGTTACTGTTGGTTTACGATTATTGTTCATAAATTCAGCTTTTTGGTATGATGAAGCTTGTTCTTGGTTCACCGCAAAGCAAATTTTCCCGTTTGGCATTATGGATAATCTTTTGAATCTAGACTTGCAACATACTCCATTGTATTTCTTTATTTTACATTTTTGGATGAAAATATTTGGAGATTCAGAAATAGCTATTCGTTCACTTTCATTGCTTTTTGGTGTAGTGACGGTACCTTTAGTTTTTGTATTAACAAAGAAATTATCAAATGGGTTGAATGCGGTTTTTGCAACTTGCATAGCTTCAGTTGCTCCGCTTCTTGTATTCTTTTCTGTTGAAGCAAGAATGTATCCAATTGTACTTGTTTGGGTTTTACTTTCACTTATTTCACTTGCTAATTTTGAACAAAAAAGTGATAAAAAATCTCTAATTTCTCTTGTTATTTTTAATTTGTTAATCCCATATACCTTTGTTGGAGGTATTTTATACAATATTACATTGATGCTTTCTTATTCTGTTTATTTGATCATTTCTAAAAAAGATAGATTATTTACGTATTTGAAAGCTGTTGGAGTAGAATTAGCTTGTTTAATTCCATACTTTGCATTAATAGTTTATTATGCAAAAATGCGTTCACTATTTATTATAAAGCACGAAGGTCCATTTGTGTTTATGCATTTTGTAGATGCTATAAGAAATTTATTTGGACTAGCTCCTGTTAATAATGTTTATTGGCCATCTGTTGACCCTTATGTTTTGACTTTAGGGTTTACATTATTGGTTGTTGTGCCTTGTGTATATTTTCTTTACGGTTTTGTACAAGGTTTAAAAAAATCTAATGGATTTAATAAATTTTTGTATGTTTTATTATTATTGATTGTTGTAGAGTTTCTTATAACTGCAATCTGTCAAATAAACGTATTTACAGTGAGGTATTTCTTGTACTTACTTCCTCCGTTTATTATTCTTTCTGTAATTGGTTTGGCAGAAAAGATTTCATCTACTCATATGAAGATTGTGGTAGCTTTATATTGCATTGTTGCTATATGTACAAATATTAATTATGCGATTAGGATCCCTGCGTATAAGATACTAGCGTTTAAATCTGTTAAACTTGAGGCTGTCAATTTAGGCTTAGATAATAGAGATGTTATTATTATGCCATTTGGAGCAGATGCTCCGTATTATTTTAGAGATGATAAGAGTCCTAAAGTTTTATCATTTGATTTTCATAAAGAAGTTCGTAATCCATATAACAAAGTTTATTATGATAAATCTCAACAAGAAAGAATTCTTAAAGGAGAAACTCATCAGGTGATTTATGATGCGGTATTTTCTAATGCTGGATTTTCAGATTCTCATTTTAATTTTTTCATCAATAATGTTAATCGTTATGTCGGAAAGGGTCGTTATGTATTGATTGCTCTTTATGGTTCAGATGCAGATGCTTTAGTGCCTATTGAAGATTTAAGAAAATCCGTAACAAGTGTTCAAGATATTAAGGACAGAGGCTTAGAGATTATGTTGAAAAAATATTTGTTTGATATCCGAGCATACTTAGATTTTGATTTTGAACTTGTTAAATATGGACCAAAAGATAATTATACTTATCTTTTGATGAAGAAAAAATAATATATCAAAATAAAACCTCTAAGTTTATTAGAGGTTTTTTATTATGATATTAAACTGTAACATCTAATTTTTTATCGGTGTTAGATTCAGGAATAGCCTCAGCCTTTATAACATCACTTGATTTATCCCAAATCTGTTTGGCAGAGGTGCCAATTAGAACTGTATCTTGCTCTGGCGAATTTTCTAGTTTAATGTCTTTAGCTTTAGGTAATTCGTTTTGAACAAATTCTTGTATAGGCATTTGACGAGTACCATTTTTATCTCCAACAAGAGTAACTGTTGTACCTTGTTTTGTTGCAGAGATTTTTTCTCCGTCTTTTACGTAATTTATTGTTGAAAATTGTGCTGGAGCTACTGATTCTACCATTAATTGAGTCCTTTCGTTTCTACCTTTAATTTGCTTAAGTTTCCTCAAGTCTTAAATTTGACTATTTATTGGTTAGCTTTTACATTTCTTAATTTCTTAGCTTTTAATTTTGCGGCGTGTTTTCCTCGTTCTTTTTCTACTAATTCAAATCCAATACGGGTTAAAAGTTGAATTTTTTCTTTAAGCATATGTAAGCTAATTTCATCTTCTAATTCATATTCTTTTATTGGAAGGTGTTTTTTGTAGAAAATTTTTGCGTATTTACGTTGAGTTCGGTATGCTTGTTCTTCCATGATTAAGGAATATCTTGCGTCTTGGATGTAATCCATTTTTTCTGAGATATTCATCCCCCTTAAAAATTTTTTGATTTTATGTTCTAAAAGTTTTATGATTTTACGTTTATCAGCTTTTGATGTTGGATATTCGTAGTTGTAAAGTTTATCATAAAGGTTTTGATATTTTGTTGTTATCATACCTAGAAGGGTCATTTTTTGACCTCGTATTAAGTATTTAGGGATAAATAATTGATCAACAATGTGCTGAAATTCGTGGATAATAGTAATTAAATCTTCAAATTTAATTTTGCCTTTTACAGAGTTCAATTCAAGTGTTGTTGCAGTATAGCTACCATTTATTGGAGAGCAGACAACATCGCTACTCCCGTCAAATTCTGGAGTAGAAGTTTGTTTAACTATAATTTTTACCTTTTTTTCAAAAATATCATCAATACTTTTTTGGATTTCAGATAAGGATAATTCTTTATTTTTATCAAATTTTGGGTATAGTTCTCTACAAAGTTTGTCGACAACTTCAATGGCTGCTTGTTGACGTTGTTCTAAAGAGCCTCGTATTTTAGAATATGGAAGTCTTACACTTGGTGCTAATCTTATTTTCATGACACTTATATTAAGTTTGAGGATTTATTTTTTTGTTAGTAAAAATCTATTTGAGAAATCTTAAAATTAATGTTATTCTAGACTTATGATAGAAATAATGATTTTATATATTCTTTTGAAACACGATTTGACAATGTATGCGATACATAAACGTATACAAGAAAATTTCTTGGCATTTACTAGCCCAAGTTTTGGAGCTGTAAAACCTGCTCTAGTTAGATTAGAAAAACAAGGTTGTATAACTTCGTCTAAAATTATGTCTGACGGTGGAAAATTGTCAGTGTATTATTCTATAACAAAAGATGGAGTTAAAGAGTTGAGAAATCTATTGCTAAAACCACTTTCTCAGAATGCTCTGCAATTTTTATCTGATGCAAGAATAAAATTATCTTGTGTTTCTTTTCTTGATCGTTCTGATGCGGATGAGGTTTTTGTGGATATAAAATCAAATGCATTGTTGCACAAACTAAATGCAGAAAAAATTCTATCAGATGAATATACCCCACTTTCTTACCAACAGCGAATTGTACTGGATAATGCTGTTTGTGAGTATAAAAATTTTATTTCATTAGTAGAAGGATTAGAAAAATCAAATGCCGGCAATCGTTAATAGTGTTTTAGAAGGTTCAATAGCTGAAGAGTTAGAAATCCAAAAGGGAGATGAAATTCTTTCTGTTGATGGTTGTCAAATGCTTGATATGATTGATTATAACTTCTATATGAAATCTGAATTAATTACGATTGAAGTTAAAAAATCTAATGGCGAAATTGAAGAAATTGAAATTGAAAAAGATTATGATGATGATTTAGGTATAGTTTTTGAAAGTGCAGTTTTTGACAAAATTAAACCTTGTTTAAATCATTGTATTTTTTGTTTTGTAGACCAGCAACCAAAAGGTTTGAGAGATACTTTATACATAAAAGATGATGATTATCGTTTGTCTTATTTGCAAGGGACTTATATTACTCTGACCAATCTGAAAGATGAGGATAGAGATAGAATAAAACGTATGCATTTAGGTCCGTTTTATGTGTCTGTACACACAACAAATCCAGAATTGCGTGTAAAAATGCTTAGAAATCCTAATGCAGGCAAAGCTTTGGATAATCTTCAGTGGTTTAGAAAAAATAAAATTCCGTTCCACGCACAAATTGTTTTATGCCCAGGAATAAATGATGGTGCTGAATTAGATAGAACTTTATCAGATTTAGCAAAATTGAAAAATACAGTTTTATCAGTTGCTATTGTTCCTGTCGGGTTAACTCAATTCAGACCTGACGGAGAGTTGCGTAGGGTTGATAAAAAATGTGCTACAGAAACTATTGAAATTGCATCTAAATATAAAAGAGTTTGTTGCTCAGATGAGTTTTTCTTGCTTGCAGAAAAACCCATTCCATCTGCAAAATATTATGAAAATTTTTGTCAGTTAGATGATGGCGTAGGGGCTCTTAGAATTACTTTAGATGATTTTTATTGTCATAAGTTGCCAAAGTCTATTTCTAAGCCTTACAAACTTGTTTTTGGCTGTTCTTACGCTGCAAAAGATATGTTAGAAGAAGTTTGTGTGAAACTAAATAAAATCAAAAATCTAACTGTAGAGGTTTGCCCTGTTAAATCTGAATATTGGGGGCAAGATATTACTGTTGCAGGGCTTATTACAACAGAAGATTTGATTAGAACAGTTAAAGATGTTGATTGTGATGAAGTTATTATTCCGTCAATTATGCTAAGACCATATAGCGAGGATTTTTTAGACGGTAAAACCTTGTCATATGTTAAAGAGCAAACAAACAAAAACTTCTTTGTTCAGGATAATATTTATTCATTAAAAGAAGTCGTTGATTATATTAAAACTCTCTAGTGGTAACTGTTTTTGGTTTTATGGAACAGGGTCGTAACCTCCTGGGTTCCAAGGATGACAACGACAAATCCTTTTTATGCCTAACCAACCGCCTTTAAGTGCTCCATATTTTAGTATTGCTTGTTTTGTATATTCTGAGCATGTTGGTGTAAATCTACACACAGGTGGTGTAAATTTTGAAAACCATTGATATATTTTTATAAAAAGTAATATAATTTCTTTCATGCTTATTATCCTACCAAATTTTGTTTTCTATTGGTGGCAAAGTACCCCGTCATGTGAGGATTAGTCTGTTATATATGCATCACCAATTGTGTCGATTGCTTCAACTTTAATATCTGTAATAAGTTCAGAATATGAAATTACAACAACAGTTGGGATGTGTCTTTCAAGTAGTTGATACAATGGCAATCTAATTCTTGGAGAGCATAAAACAACTGGTTGACGACCACAAGTTTGGTGGGCTCTCAATAATGTTGTTGCAGTTGTTTCAATAAGTTCTTGAACTTGAACAGGATTTAACAAGAACATTGTACCAAGCTCAGTTCTTTGACAAGAGTCGTCTAAGATTTTTTCCCACTCAGGAGAAAGAGTTAAGGCATAAAGAACTCTATCGTCTTGAACATTAGATAAGCATATTTGACGACCTAAAGCTGCTCTTAGACGTTCAGATAAAATATCTGGTTCTTTTGAAAATCTTGCGTAATCACAAAGTCTTTCAAATACGAAAATAATATCTTTAATAGAAACTTTTTCTCTAATCAAGTTAACAAAAATTTTACGTAAGTCTGATGTAGATATAATTGTTGGGACAAGGTCGTTAACAAGAGTTGGGTCTTGAGAGCGTACAAGTTCCATAAGTTTAAGAACGTCAGTTTTTGTCATAACTTCATCAACGTGTTTTCTTACACATTCTTGTAAGTGTGTAACGATAACGTCTGTTGCATCAACTGCAGTAACTAAACGAGCAGAGCGTGCATCATCTTGGTTAATCCAGTATGCTTGAGTTTGATATGTCGGGTCAATACCGATAATGGCATCTTCTGGCACTTCTTTTTTCATAGAATCCCATTGGTCAGCAATTACCATAAATTTCCCAGGATAAACGTAACCTGTGGCAACAGTATTACCACGGATTGAAATCATATATTCATTAGCATCAAGTGCTGATGAGTCCATAATACGAATGTTTGGCAAAATATAACCAAGTTCATCTGTAACTCTTTGACGAAGAGCTGCGATTTTAGCTAATAATTGACCTTCTTGATCGGGGTCAGCAATTACAAGCAAGTTAGAACCTACTTGTAAACTCAAAATATCAACACCTAAACGTTCATACATTCTGTTAGGGTTAACAAGGTCTTGCATGTTTTGACGTACGTTTTCCAATTGTCCTAATTGAGATTGTACATCCGCATTGATAAGAACTTGGAAACCAGCTACAAATAATCCAATAGCAAAAATGATAAACGGTAAAGGTGGTAAACCTGTACCATCCCAAAATGGAGTTTTACCACTTATTGCAAGTAACACTAAGAAACCTGCAGCATAAAATAATGCGTGAGGTTTACTTGTGATTTGGAATGTTACATCAGAACCTAATGATGGGCTAGCAGCTGAAGCACGTGTCATAAATACACCAGCAGCAATTGACATCAATAGTGATGGAACTTGAGAAGCCAAACCATCACCAATTGTTAAAACTGTATATTTTGCAACAGCATCGGCAATTGGCATTTGGTTCATCATACAACCAATACACAAACCTCCGATAATGTTAATTAAAACGATAATGATACCAGCAATGGTATCCCCTTTTACAAACTTCATCGCACCATCCATAGAACCCATTAAGTTTGATTCTCTGGATAAGTCTTCACGTTTTTTTGTAGCTTCTTCTGGTGAAATTAACCCTGCGTTAAAGTCTGCGTCAATGGTCATTTGTTTACCAGGCATCGCGTCTAATGCGAAACGTGCAGAAACTTCGGCGATACGTTCAGCACCTTTAGTGATTACCATGAACTGTACAACTGTGATAATAAGGAAGATTACACCCCCTACAATCATATTACCACCTGTTACGAATTCCCCGAAAGCGTGGATTACCTCCCCAGCTTCCCCCTTTGCCAAAATCAAACGGGTAGATGCAATAGATAAACAAAGTCTAAACATTGTACCAACCAGAATAATTGATGGGAATGATGATAATTCAAGTGTTTTTTGAATATATAGTGCAAACATCAAAAGAACAACACCTAGCGTAATATTCAAACAGATACAAACGTTGATTACCCAGTTTGGGAGTTCGCAAAGCAAGATAATCAAAAGGAACAGTACAAAGACTGCCATGAAAAATTCGCTTATTTGATTATTATTACCTTCCGGAGCTGCCATTTTTTACTATATACCCTTCAACGCTTCACTAATTATTGCCAATTGTGATTCTATTGTTGCATCAATTACTCCGTTTGTTGTGGTTACGATACAACCACCTTCCATTATTGTTTCTTCTGCTACAATGAATATTTTTGCTTCAATTCCTAAAGAACTTGTAACTTCAGGAATTTCTTGTTTTAGCATTGCAACTTGTGATGGGTTTACTTTTAGAGTAATTTTTGCTTCTTCTTTTGATAACCCTTTCATAATATCTTTGATGTTATCTAGGATGATTTCAGGGTTCTCAACTGTTTCTTTTTTAATAATTTTTGTCGCAATTTCAAGACTGATTTCTAAAATATCAGGAGCGATACTATCATAAACCTCTTGTTTTGCGGTGAAGAAAGCATTCAAACCTTCTTTGACTCTTTCAATATCGTCTTTAGCTGCATCTAGGCCAGCCTCGTAACCTTCTTTAGCTGCAGCTTCTTTAATAGCTGCGGCTTCTTCTCTTGCTCTTGAGATAAGGTTTCTGTCATCAATACGTCTAAAGCCTCGTCGTCTATCCCCCCTACGACGTTCTTGACGTTGTTTGAAATCAATATTATCCAAGTCAAATAAGTCGATCTCTTTTTCGACATTTTCATTGTCTAATGATTCGACTCCCTCTTGTGTATTTGGAACTAATTGCTCCTCTATCCCTTGGTCTGTTTTTTTCTTCTTTTTTATAATCATGATTTATAAGTATTATACACTATCTGTTAGATGTGAGGCAACAATACTTGCTACACGTGGTGGCATTTTGTCATAGTATTTGCCCTCAATCGCATTAAACACAAGGCGTTTAACTCCCATGCGTTCTCTAATTAGTATTGTATCTAAATCTTTACTTGAATATTTAGAACCAAATTTTTTCAATTTTAAAATAACTTTATTTGGTGTTAATTGAGTATTTCTAGGTAGGGTTGTTTTTATTTCTTGTAATGCTCTTAGTGCATTTGCTCCCCCTACTCTATCAATTAAGTCAGGCATTCTCATGTATCTGATAACTGCCTCAGCATCTTGCGGATCAAATTTATTTAAAATTGATTGAACTTTATCTTGGTTTAATTTTTTGAACAACATCGCTACTGTTGCTAATTTTAGAACTTTTGAATCAACTTTTGGCATTTCAGTTGGGATATTTGGTGCTGTTGGTAATGGAGGAAGTTCACCATTATCCATTGGTACTCCTGCTTGAGCATTAGCTGGCTGTTGCATTTCTTGAGCCATTTTATCCATGTTTGACTGAGATGCTGCAAATTCCATTAGTCCTTCATCGATCGCACCTTTGTTTTTTAGCTCAGTAATCGCTTCTAGATAGCTTTTCTTTACGTGATGTTCTACTAGTTCTAAAATTTTATCGTGTGGTAAACCTTGAGAGAATGTTTGTTTAGCGATTTCAAAAATAGTATATGCAATTTTTTGCATAACAGGATCCCAATATTGTTGAGGGATACCTGAACGAATAAGGTCTACTGATTTGTGGAACGACCATTCTGCAATAATTTGAGTGATAGTAATTGATTGGTCTGCGTTAAAGTTTAGATTAGGGTCTTCTGCTAGTGCTTTTCCTGAAAGCATAGCAAAATTGCCCAATGTATTTATGACGTATTGTTTTTGAGCATCGTTAAAATCTTGGGGAACTAATTCCTGAGCTTGTGCTGCAAGGTTCTGGGCAAAATTTTCGTAATCAAAATCTTTAGTAGCCATTTATTTACCCTTCCTGAGATGTTCCTTCTTCTATCCAACTCTTAATTTTGTCTGCATTTTCTTCATTGATTTCACTAGAAATACTATCAATTGAATCTAATAATAAGTTTTCATCAAATTGAGGAATAGCAGCTCTTTGTTGTTGGTTTATTAAGTCTTGAGCAAGTTCTGATTGACGTTGAGTTAATTGACTTGCACGAGAATTGATATCGTTCAATTGTCTTTCTTGTTCCATTGCACGTTGACGTAAGCTTTCAACTTCCATTTCGTTTTCTTCTTTTATACGTCTAACTTTATCTGAGATAGCTTTGAATATGATAATCAAACCTAAGCCAGATAATAATATTGCAAGCCACCAAGGGTTACCTGTTTCATCAACTTTAGGTAAGTTTTGTTGTCTTTCTGGTGTTAAGTATGGATCTGTTGAACTTGTAAATGCGATAGAAACATCGCTAGCTGAAACTTTAGGGCTAGCTGCTCTTGCAATAAGTTCTTTTAATTCTTCCAAAGTTGTATCTGTTGGTAAGTTGTTTTTATCAATAGTGATTGCAATAGAAATTTCTTCGATTACACCAGGTTTGATATATTCGTTTGTTTGAGTTTTTGTAACTCCGTATTGAGTTTCTGTTGCTTGTCTAGAGTAATTTCTATCTTGTCTAGAATCAGCTGAACCTCTTGGTAAACCGTTTGGTAAGTATGTACTTACTGCGTTGATACCTTGTGATTGATCTCTAGTCTGATCTCCTAAGCCTTCTCTAAATGATTGTTCAGAAACAGAAGCTTTTTTAGTTGGATCATATTCTATTTTAAATCTTTCAACTGGAGCTTGTCTTAAGAAAGTACTTACAGTTGCAACATAGTTTCCTGGACCAACTAGGCGGTCTAATTGTTTTGAGATTTTTTGTTGCATGTATTTATCATTTTCTTCTAATTTTTGAAGCATTTCATCTTCCGCATCCATAATACTGTGGTAAACATTACCGTTCGTATCTGAAATTGAGATGTTATCCGCAGTTAAACCTGTAACACTACCGATAAGCAAGTTTGTAATAGCTTTAACTTTGTTTTGATCAAGTTTTTCACCTGTTGCTAGTACTAACTGTACTGTTGCTGTTTTTGGTTTTTTGTCTTCAAAGTAGTTTGTTTGCTCAGGTATAGAGATAAATACTGTAGCATTTTGAATTGGTTTGATTTGTTTAATTAAACGAGCCAATTCACCGTTCATAGCACGTGCAAGACGAATCCTTTTATCTTCTTTAGTTGAAGTAAAGTCACCCTTATCAAAGATTTCAAGACCAACGTTTTGGTCAACTAAACCACTTTGAACAATAGCAATAATTGCGTTATCTCTATCAGTGATTGTACATTTTTTAGTTAGAGATGAACAATTTTTAGCATCTAAGTATAGTTTTGATTTCGTACCATCTGGAGCACGTCCAACTACAATACCTTGTTTTGCAAGTAATGCTTGGATTTCTAATGCTTTCCCTAAGTTGTCTGTTGTTAACAAGTCAACATTTGATTTGAGAGGTTCCGCACCAATATTTTCCACTTTATCTTTGCCACCTGAACCAATAGCAACACTCATAATCACAATAACAAGTATAAGGACAACCCCGCCGATTATCCCAAATAATAAAGGTTTATTTTCTGCAATTTTACTAAAATCCATCTCTGTCCCACTGTCTGATTTTTATAGTACTTAAGAGGCTTATACTGAAATTTGTGAAATTCTATCGTATGCGTTGATTACTTTTCCCACCATTTGAGTAGCTAGGTTCACTGTAATTTCTGATTTTGACATAGCTGTCATTACATCGTGAATATCAACATTTTGATTTCCTGACATAACATCTTTTAATAAGTTGTCAGGAGCTTCCATTTGATCGTTTAAATTTTCCACCAAACCAGAGAAAACTTGTTTGAAGTTTGCCCCATCAGGAGATTCAATTCTTTCCATACGCATGCTAGGCATTTTACCAAATTGTGAATCAAATTTGGTATGTTGTATTCTTGAAGCTAAACCATAATTTGGGAAATTACTATTCATCATAATACTACCTCTCTACTTTATCTTACCTTATTTACACCCCCGATTCAACATTTATAATTAAAAATCAATCAAAAGGTGTACAAGGCTGTATCTGTGGGATTTTTGGCTACTTCATATTTAATAATATTTAATAAAAAGTCAAGGGGGTAAATGTGTTTTTCTATTTTTGTTATAATATGTCTAAATGATGGAGGGGTTATGGATAAAGTTTTCTCAGGTGAAATTACATTATTAAAAGCTTTAGCAATTATGCTTGTTGTATCTGGGCATTTAGAATTTTCTATATTTGGTATGTTTCCACCATATTCGTTTCAACTTGCGTTATTTTTCTTTATCTCAGGAATGTTATTTAAGGATAAATATTTAGATGATGTTGCAAATTATTTTGTAAGAAGAATTAAATCTTTGTTGGTTCCATATTTTGCATATGAAACTGTATATTTATTAATAACATTTGCTTTTGTGCCGATTATTGGTGAATTTTTTGGGGCAGAGCCTAGTTTGAAAAATTTCTTTATTACGCCTTTTACAAGTGGTCACCAACTTTATTTTATTGCACCAATGTGGTTTGTAGCTCAGTTATTTATCACAATGATTGTATTTTTGTTTTTAATGAGAGTAATGCGACCAATAAAGAATAAATGGATTCATTTAGCGTTTTATACCTTTTTAGGCTTTACAGCAATTCCCATATGGAAAGCTATTCCGCATAATTCGTTATCACTTGTTGCAATGAGAACATCTTTTTCCTTATTCTTTGTTTATTTAGGTTATTTCTATGTGAAATATATCAAGGATAATAAAGATATTTTTACGCCAAAATGGTTAGGTGGAGTAATTTTATTCCAGTCTATCTTGTGGTTATTTAATAGAGATTTTGATCCTGAGCACGGAATAGGTTTGAGTTATGTGTTAGTAAATGGTAGATTTGATGATCAGGTTGTTGTTCCAATTTTAACTGCTATTACTGGTATATGGATTTCTTTATATGCGGTAAAAGTTCTTTATCCATATTTAAAGGACGTGAAATTCTTACAGCAAATGGGTAAAGTTACATATCATATTATGGCAAATCATGTGTTTGTAATGTATGTAATTACATTGATTTTATTCCATATTACTAGAACCCCATTAACAGAAAAAGGGGATAAGATTTATGCTATCTTTAACCCTGTGCAAACTACGTATTTATACTTCGTTGTTGTTATGCTAATTACAACATACTTTGGAGTATTCCAACAGTTTGCGTGGAAAAAGATTAAAGAATTATTTGTTAGAGAATAGATAATTTTACATTTACCCCTATGGTAGTTTTAACCAAACTACGGCATGAGGATACATTAATAATCTTGTTTTTTTATCTTTAATTGAAACTTTTAGTTTGTATTCATCGTCTGTTAAAATGTTTTTCAAATAAACGTGGTGTTTGTTTTTGATTGATTTTAAATATACATCGGCAGGTAGTTCTACTTCTGCAGTGTAACGCTTATCTGATAAATTATTAACGATTAAGTATTTCTCACCTTTGTAGCTTCTAATATAAGCAAAAGTCCAAGGGTATTCTGTTTTTAGAACTGTTAATGATCCACGTCTTAGTGCTGGGATCTCTTTTCTAAGTTCAATCATTTTTTGAACTTGGTGGAAGATTTTTCCGCTATAAGTTTTTGTTGTGGTTGTTGCATCATAGAATACGTCTTTTGTTAAAGAACCTCTATTTATATCTCTACTGTCAAAGAAAGATAATAGTTTTATTTTACTCTTGAAAGATTTCTTTTTTCTTATATTTGCACTTTTTTGAGCATTGTCGTAATTGTTTTTTGCACCGATTTCATCCCCGTAATAAATAATTGGAATTCCAGGCATAGAAAGTAATACAGAAAAAGCCATTGTAATATGGTCGTGGTCTTCGTCTAAGAAGTTTGCCATACGTCCTGAAACCCCAAAACCTTTTCTGAATGGTGCTCCTTTTGATTCTAATGCATCGTAGATAAGTTCTCTCATCTCAGGGGTTACCATTTCTAAAGTTAATTCATCATGAACTCTTAAAAATGTTGCCCAGCTAGCACTATCAGGAATGCTTGGTGTTGATTTTACTGCATCTTTAAAATATTTACTGTCTTCTGAAATAAAGCTTGCCCATAGTGCAGGCATGTAAGGAAAATTATATGCAATTTGAACTTCATCTGTTCTTTTTATTTCTTTTTCTTGTCCGTCAACGATTGTTTCAGTTTTTCTCTCATCCCCAAAGTATGGAATTACATCTTTAGGTAATTGGCAGGCTTCAGCTTGAAGTACGCTACGAGGAGCAACTGCTTGTAAGTAGATGCTTAAAATTCTAATTAATGAATGAGTTTTTGGTAGGTTTTCAGCATTAGTTCCAGGTTCTTTGATTAAATAAGGAATTGCATCTAATCTAAAAATATCAACTCCTAAATTTGCCCAGTAATTGATTGTTTCTAAGTTATAGTATAAAACTTCAGGGTTTTCCCAGTTTATATCAATTTGGAATGGGTAAAATGTGTGATAAAAATATCTGTCTTTACCATTGATAGTTTCTTTTCTCCAGTTGTGCTCAGTGATTTCTGGGAAAATAATTCTACGTTTGCTTATTTCACCGTTATCTTCTTTGTATTCAGCAACCGTGCCTAACTTAGTATCAACGTATCTTGTGTATTCTGGCATTGAGTCCCTAACGACAAAGCGGTTAACTTTATTTTCATCTCCTTTTAAAGCCTGTTGAAACCATTCGTGTTGGTCTGAAAAATGGTTTAAAACAAGGTCTGCTTTAATATTAAATCCTTGTTCTTTTGCTTTTTTGATGAAGTTTTCAAATTGTGGTCTGCCACCCAAATCTTTTCTCACATCTTGAGGGTTTTTTACGTCAAAGCCAGCATCTTCCATTGGCGAATCTGCAAATGGAAGCATATAAATTGTTGTTACTCCAAGTTGCTTTAAATAACCTAACATTCCAACTGTATCGTTGAATTTATTCGGTTTTTCTGGGGATACTGTACCAAATTGATCAACGTAAAACATGTAAATAACTTGGTCTTTGTACCAATCACTTTCTCTGGATAAGTCCTCATCTTTTAGATATTGAGAACGATTTTGTTTTGCGATTTTTGCTATTTCTACAATTTTTGAGTAGATAGTATCAACGTTTTCTTTTCCGTAAACTTTTTCGATTTCATCTTTTAGCTCTTTTTCAAGTTTTGAAGAAATCACACTTTTTTCTAACTCAACATAAACTCCAGTAGACTCTTGCTTTAGTTTGTTTGGGAGTATAGAATTAAGTTTATTTTGAGCAAATGTTACTGGTGTTGATAGATTTATTAATAGAGAAATAAGAAGAAAGTTTACTATATGTTTTTTCATAAATATCCCCTCAATATACAAAATTTTATCTTTGAGCTTCTAATTCTTTTCTCAAATCTTCGACTGAAACCCTAACAATTGGTGAGTTTTCATCTTTCTTAAGCACACAATTTTTAATTCCAGATTGAACAATAAATCTTTTGCATAAAATACAAATGAAGTTGTGTCCCCAAATGTAGATTGTTGCATCTTTACATCTATCTTGCCCAGCTTGGATGATTGCATTTTGTTCTGCGTGAATAGAACGGCAAGTTTCATATTGTGTTCCTGATGGAATATTATTTTTTATTCTGTAACATTCCCCACGTTCAGCACAAGATTCAACTTTAGAAGGTGTTCCATTATAACCTGTTGCTTTAATTTTTTTATCTTCGCCTACAATTACTGCTCCAACTTGAGCTCTAATGCAATTAGAGCGAGTTGCACAAGTTTTTGCTAAGTCTAAAAAATATTCATCCCATGGTTTAATTTCCATAATTTACCTCTTAGTATTTATTATTTCTTAATCCAGTTTTGATTAGAGAAATTTCGTATTTGTCAGCAAGTTTTGTGATTTTTTCAGAATTAACGCCGTCATTAGCTTCGATAATCAAGCCAATTCTACCTTGAATTGCAGCGTTAATAACTTCTTCGTTTTCGATAACGCCGTCAACAGCTAAGACTGCTTCTTTTGAATTTTCACAAGCTATATCCATCGCTGATTCAACAGCTTCTGCAAGATTTGTTCTTCCTTGAACGATAGCTTTTGTTGATAAATCCTTGGCAATGACTGCACATCTGCTTTGTGAATATTTAGAGATTTTCCAAGCAAAGATTGCATCTTCAGCCTGTTGTTGAGTAGGTTTTGTTTTTCCTGCAACTTTGAATGTAGATTTTGTAAGTTTGCTATCATTTTGGTTTTGGATAAGGTAGCCAAATGGAGTTACCCTAATATCTTTAGCGTTAAAGCCTAGAACTTCTTGTAGTGGACTTTTTATTTGAATAACATTGATTTCGCTATTATTTAGTAAATATTCAAGAGCCTCTTTTGAGAACTTTGTTGCAATAACGTTGCGAATTTTCATTGCATTTAGTTGTTTTGCTACTTCAAGTGTTAATTCTTTTGAAAAACCAACAGTAGATCCGATTACTGCCAATGGATCGCAATCAACTATTTTTTCAAATGCGGTCTCAACTGAATTTCCTAGAGCAACAGAGCAAAGTTTGTTTTCTTTAGCTATTGCAACCGCATTTACGTCAAAAAATTCAGCCAAGATTTCGATTGCTTTTGTAGAATTTAGGTAGTCAATATATTCTAAAGCATCGTTATCACTTAAAATTTCATATTCTAAACCATTTTCAATTGGAGCAATTGATGCGGATTGGTTTACATTTTCTCCAAATGGTAGCTCATTAAAGTTTGTTATCTCAATATTTTCCATAATATCCCTCTTTTTTATTATGCTAACACAAACGCATGTCGCTATCAAGTTAATAAATCTTAAACTATTATTCCTAGTTTTGTAACATTTTCTTGATAAATTAGCATGTCTTTTATATAATCTTATTTGTTTAGGACAATAATTGAAGAGGATAAAATGGCTATAAACGATTTGAATGATGGTGTTGGTAAAAAGATTGTTGAAGCGTTAAAAATGCAATCAGCAGAGCACGCTGATGGTGAAGTTTTTGTAAATGATAACGCTCCAGAAATTATTGAAGAGCCAGTATTTGAAAATGAAGTGGTAGTTGATGAGGAACCTGTTGTTGAACAGGTAGAATATGTTGACGATTTTCAAGCTCCAAATGATATGCAGATGAAAATTCAATCTCAATTGCAATTCCAAGCTGCAACTCAGCCTCAAACTTTTGTCGATGCTGCATTCCAACAAAGTATTGTTCAAAATCTTGGTGCAAATGCTTTTGTAGCTCAAGATGATTTTGATTACCCATCAAATGTTGCTGTTTTAAGACAACTTATTGCAAAACTTCCAACAGGTGTGTCTAAGCAAACAGGTGCTTTGATTATTAAACAAACAATGGAAGCTCTTGGTATTTCAATGGGTAGTGTTCTTCAAGAAGCAAAACAAGTTCAAGAAGCTTTAACTGCTAATTCTGTTGAATGTCAAAGTAATGTTGCTGAATACCGTAAGCAAATCAGTATTCTAGAAGCTAAGGCTCAAAGTTATCAAAAACAAGCCGCAGCGATGAATGACATTATTAGTCTATTCATTCAAGCTAGATAGTTTTTTAGCCTACTCTATATGAGAATACATCTTTGATGTGAGCGTCAATCATGCCTCTGCATGATTCCATTTCAGCGTTAATTTCTTTTAGCTGAATCTCTAATGCAGCTTTTTGTGCATTCAATTTCTCTTCTAAGGCTTTTAATTTATATTGTCGTTGTTGTAATTTCTTTGCAACTGCACTGTCTGACTCGTAGTCAGTTGAAACTTGTAGCAAGTTATTTGCTGAATTTTGGGCTGTACTAACTGCTTGTGCAATTAATTGTAACTTCCACTCGCAATTGGATTGCATAAGTTTCAGTTGTCTCATTCTGATAATGCCGATTAGTAAACCCATATTTTCCGCCTTTACCTTTTTTGGTCCAGATTGGAACCTTTTAAGAAACTGTGTTGGCTATTTTCGGCTATCAGTTGTTCCATTTTGTTCAGTTGGTGTCTGTGATAATTTAGCCTGTATTGAGCCATTCTTAGTTTCTTTTTTACCGTTAAGAAATCTTTTATCCCGTCCACAATAGATTCTGTTACCGATTGTAGAGGGTTCTTTCTGATAAAATAGTTCTTTGTGTATATCAGAAAGTCCATGATTCTTTTTATGTATAGTTCTAGAGTTTCTCGAAACATAATGATCCTTACACTTTAGACCTACATATATTTAAAAACATTACATGTATTTTAATTGATAGTTTTTAAGAATATAATGTAATATTTCTTAATATTTGGTCTAATATTCATACTTATACATTAATATTATCGGCTGTATTTTTTAAAACTTTAATAAAATAATATGGATAATGTAATTATTTTAACATTATCCATATACATAGTGAATTATTAATTAGTATTCTACATATTTTGAATAGCTTTACTGTTACTATCAATACCTTCTTTTAGCATTTTCTTAGCAACATCGCCTTGTGTATCAAGCATTTTTACAACGGTTTCAATGTTTCTAACTTTTGTAGAAAGGATTGTGTCAGCATTTGTTGTGATGTTACCTGTAATATTTTGGTAAGCCGCAAGAGCTGCTGATGTTGTACCTTGCATTAAGTTACCTAAGACAGTTGTACCTGCTCCGTAAACACCAAGGTAAGGGGAGATTGCTGTTAGGATACCACCAAATCCTGAAATACAACTAGCAAATGGCATTACAATATTTGAGGCAATCTTTCCTAAGCCTGAACCTGTACCGATACCATATGCTGCTGCACTTGTAATATCAGCAAGTCCACTTACACTTGATGCATAACCTGTTGGAACTCCTGCCATACCTGAGCCCCATCCATTTAATATTGAAGAAGCTCCACCTGTAGATAATCCGTAGATTGAATTTATAGAAGCTGCTCCGCTTGGAAATCCTGAGTAGTTGTATAGTGAATCCACACCATATGCTGAACCTGCATTACCGTTAGAATAGTAAGAAGTACCAGCAATGTTCATTGTTTCTGAGCTACCAAAAATAGTAGCAAATGATGATGGTGCAAGTAAGCTTGCTAGGTTGTATAAAAGACCCCCAGCTGCCTCAAATCCAGTACCTGTGCCGCTACCTGAAACAGTCAAGTCTCTTAAACGGTCGTAAGTTTCCCACATTTGGGCTTTTGCTTTACCGCTTGCGTCACCGAATCTATTTGCTATTACTAAGTCGCTGTCATTTTTATAAGACATTTTAACCTCTTTATCTTAATTATTATTTTAGCTTGAGAATGTTTTGAATGTACTTTCGATGTTTTTAGAGATAATTTTGTGAACCGCATCCATCTCAGTTTGTAGTGCATTCTGTTCTGTATCTAAAGCTTTTAATCTTAGTTCTAATGTTCTATCTTCTGTTTGAATTTTTTCAGTTTTTGCGTTGATGTCCTGAACTTTTTTTTCGTAAACTTGTTGTTGATAATTGTAATTATTCATAGCATCATTGTACGCATTTTCATCTGTTACACTTGTTGCTTCAAGGGCATAAACAACGCTCGAACCTTCAAGTTGTAAAGAAGTTGCTCTTCCGCTTGGGTCGTATTCTACGATACCATATTTAGATAATTCTTTGTTTGCAGTTTGATAATCTGCATAATAAGAGTGTAATGCCAATAAAGAATCAGCTCTACATTCTTCTAATGAATCTCCTGTTGTTGCGTTTTGAGATGCAAAATTTACATGGCTACTATTATCAGACCAGAAATAAATATTATCTAAGGCTGTAACATCACCATTTGTTTTAAAATTAGTCCAATCTTTTGCAACTTGTGTATTAGGCCAATCTAATGCAATTTGGTCTAATTGAGCACTATATGTACCCCAATCTCCTGTTTCGCTTGTGTTAGTTCTATCTACGGTGTTTAAACAAGATAGTTTTCTTGTTCCTACCATGTAGTATCCAGGGTCTGTTGCTGTTGCTGCAATATATTGAACTTGTGGATTTGAATTTGTGTTTCTAATTCCTGTGTATTCTGAAACTTTTGTATAATAAGTTACATATGAATTATAGTTAATTCCATCAATATCTGTGTACTCCGCAGGTTGAATTTCGGAAATGGTTTGGGTTGTATCTCCGTTTTCAAAAGTATATTGAGTTTTTGTAAATTCAGTTGTACTAGGAGCTGTTGGAACTTCCATATTGTAAAGTTCATTCCAAAGTTGCGAACTTTCGTTAGCCAAGGCGGTTCTTGCTTGGTTAATTTGTTGTCCTTCGTATTCAACGTTTGTCTTTCTCGCTGCTAGTGATATCCATCTTGCTTGAGATGCTGCCATGCCCATTTGTTCGCTCTCCTTCTAAATGTTCATTATTTCTACCTTTGCTTAGGTTTTAATGATATTTTTCAAAAAGTCAATATTACCTATTTAGATTATACATGATTTGTTAAGTTTTATGTATGGTTTTCTCTAAAAATCAACCATATAGAGTACGTCTAGTGGGGATTGAATTTTCTTCTGGTTAAAAACTTTACAGTTTTTTTATTTTTCTGCTAAAATACAATTATATTTAATTTTAAGGAAAGGTTATATGAAAATTTCTTCATCGTTTAAAGTTGGATTATTAACGTTAATAGCTTTGATTTTATTGGTTGGTACAGTATTAAAAGTTAAAGGTAGAGCTTTGACTAATGCTAAACGTATTGAAATTCAGTTCAAGGATGTTAATGGTTTAAGACCTGGTGCTGGGGTTCAGATGATGGGCTTAAAAGTTGGTCAAGTTGAAGAAATTACTCCAATTGTAAAAGGTGATGAAGGATATGTTAACGTGAAATTTGTTATTACTGATCCTTCTGTACAGATCCCAAGAGCATCTTTGTTTTCAATTCAACAATCAGGTTTGATTGGCGAATTGTTCTTGGAAATCACTCCGCCTAAGACTCAGGTTATTTATATTCCATTGCAGGATAGACACTTACTTCACAAAAACGATCCTGTTCAAATGAAATTGAGTGACAAATATTATGATGTTGGTAAAATTAAAGGTGTTGAAGTAGTAGCTAGAGAATCAATTCCTTACAATTATAAAAATAATATCAAAACTACTTACGCATATAGGGTTAGCTATTTTATTAACTTGCCAGGATTAGTTTTACCTGACTTTTTGAAGGGTACTTCGGTTAAGGACGGTAATTCATATAGTCTAAGATTGGTTCCATTGGATGAAATGCCTCTAGTGTATCCTAACCAAGATTCTCCATATACAATTATCGAGCCATTAAGATTGTCAGACTTTATGGATTGGCAATATAAAGCCGCAGAAACTTTGACTGAAACAAATAGAAAAGTTAATGAAATTCTTACTGATGATACTATTGCTGATTTGAAGTTAACTATTGCTAATTTAGATGCATTAACTGCAAAATCTACTGAAACTTTAGAAAAAGTGGATGCGTTGTTAGAATCTTCTAAAGGTGATATTGAAATGTTGTTAGCTATGACAAAACAAGCAACTAACGATTTTTCAAAATTATCAGCTAACGTAAATGCTATTATAGGTGATCCTCAGTTTAAATCAACTTTATTGTCAACATCTGATTCAATTGACAAATTGGCTCAAAATTTAAATAAAGTTATGGATGCTGCGGATGCTGAAGAAACAGGTAAGAATTTGAAAATTATTTCTGAAAATTTATCTCAAATTACTGCAAGTATAAATGCTATGACTAAAGATGATAAATTGAAAAATGAGTTAACAACAGCTGTAACTAATGTAAACTGTGCAATGGCTGAAGTTGCAACAGCTCTTGATACTGTTAATAGAGTTAATCCAAATAATCCAAATCAAGCATCTGACTTGCAGCAAATTGTTAAAGATACTGTTGTAACTACATCTAACTTGAGAAAATTCTCAGATAAATTAAACAAAAGATTCTTATTATTTAGATTAATGTTCTAATATGCAAAATATCAAAACAAAAATAACACAAATTCATTATCAAAGGGATCCTCAAGGAATTTTATTCGAATTTTTAAAGTTCTGTTCGTATTTCTATGGGATTGGAAGTCGATTGAAGAATTTCTTGTACGATAAAAAAATTATTAAACCTAAAAAAGTTAATGCATTTGTTATATCAGTAGGGAATATGACAACAGGTGGGGTTGGGAAAACTCCTATAGTTTCTGAAATTGCTAAGTATTTAATTGCTCAGGGCCGTAAAGTTGCGATTGTTTCAAGAGGGTATGGTGGTCGTTTAAGTAATCGATCAATAAATATGATTTCAGACGGTTCAGTTATTTATTTTGATGCTCTTGATGCAGGAGATGAACCTTATTGGTTAGCTGAAAATACTCCAGGGTGCTATGTGTTTACTTGTAAAAATAGATATTTGGCTTCAAAATCTGCTGTCGAAAAGTTCGGTGTTGAAGTTATTATTTTAGATGATGGTTTTCAGCACAGAAAATTGCATAGAGATTTAGATATAGTTTTAATGGATAGTATAAAAGGGTTTGGTAATGAATGTTTATTACCTGCAGGTCCTCTAAGAGAAGGTTCAGAAGCTTTAGAACGTATTGATAAGTTTGTTGTTGTAAGTAAAAATACAAAACACGAAGTTGCAGAAAAAGTTGCAAAAATAATGCGTAAAAGATTGAAGTTAGATACTAGTGTTTGTTATACAGAGCCAGACTATGTGTATGATATAAAAACTGGACAAAGACTAATGGAAGGTCTTGCTGTTACTGCAATGTGTGCAATTGGTCAACCTCAGCAATTTTACGATTTTTTGAAAGATTATCAAGTTGTTGATACTGTTACTTTTGACGATCATCACCAGTATTCAGCTACTGATATTGTGGATATTTCAGGAAGTATTATCACTACTGAAAAAGATGCCGTTAAATTGGCAAGGTTTGATAGGGGAAAAATTTATGCACTTCGCCTTAAAACTGTTATTGATGTTGAGGAGTTGTTAAGTTAATGAAACGTGTTGGGAACGTTGTAAGATTATTGGAAGAAGCTAAGCAACCACAAAGTGATTTTGTAAAACTTATGGATTCTTTTAAAAACCCTTATTTGGTTTTAATCGCTTGTATTCTTAGTCTTAGAACAAATGACAGAACGACATATCCTGCGACATTAAGAATGTTGGAGCTTGCAAAAACTCCTCAAGAAATGATGAGGGTTAATGTAGCAGATTTGGAAAAAGCAATTTACCCTGTAGGTTTTTATAAGAATAAGGCGGGTCAAATTATTGAACTATCAAAGCTTATTGTAGAAAAATATGATGGTAAAGTTCCAGATTCGATTGATGAATTATGTAAATTTAGAGGTGTAGGAAGAAAGACTGCTAATCTTGTTATGACTTTAGGTTTTGGTGTCCCAGCAATTTGTGTCGATGTTCATGTGCATCGTATTTTTAATCGTTTAGGTTATATCAAAACTAAAAATCCTGAAGAAACAGAATTTGCATTGAGGGATAGTTTACCACTAGAATATTGGATTCCTATAAATACCTTATTAGTTACACACGGGCAAAATGTTTGTAAGCCGATTAAACCTATGTGCGAGGTTTGTCCAATTGCTGATTATTGCGATAAGTTAATTTAATTGCCATCACCTGTAAGCATGTTGTACTCTTTTTATTAGTAGAGGAGTATAGTTATGGGATTTTTTAGCTTTTTATTATTTATTGTCTTAGTGTGTTGGATAGTAACGTTGCAAGGTAAGGTAGATTCGTTATCTTCGACTTTGAAGTATGTGTGTAAAAAATTAAATGATTTGGAAAAACTTACTGCAAATGGGTATGTTTCACCAAAGGTTGAACCTAAGTTGAATGAATTTGTTGAAGATAACAAGGTTGAAGAAGCTAGTGAAAAAACTGTTGCTTCACCAGTTCCTTCTACATCTGAAGTTAAACAGGTGAATACTCCTAAGCCGATTTATAAAGAAGTTAAGAAAGATGATTTTGATATCCAAAAAGCATTATTAGGTAATGTATTTAACAAAATCGGGGCGTTAGCGATTATTATAGCTATGGTAATTTTGATAAAATTAGTTTCTCCGTTTATTGTATTTACTCCTGTTATGAAACTTTTTGCTGGTATTATTCTAGGTTTTGGATTTTTAGCTGGTGGTTTTTACTTGCATAAAAAGGATAATATGAAAAATTATTCAGAAGTGTTGCTGGGTACTGGTTTTGCTACTCTATTTATTACAACATTCTGTGGGTATTCGGTTTTGCATATTTATAATTCTATTACAACCTTGGTTGTTGGAGGGTTGCTTCTTTTGACAACATATTTGTTTGCAGAAAAAACAAAAACTGTATCAATGCTTGTGATAGGTTTGATTGGTGGTTACCTTACTCCACTAACTTCAGGTGTTAAATTTGAAGAGTTATTTAGTTTCTTGATATTTTTAAACGCACTATCTTTAGTGTTCACATTGAGAAATAAAAATTATAGAGTTGTAAATATTATAAATTTACTGTTATCAATGCTTGTATTGTTAGGCTCTTACGCATATCAGCCAGAAAAAAATATTGTTTATCCAATTATCTTATGGGGAATTTATGTATTGTATGATTTGTTTAGGGTTGATAAAACTAGTCTTTTAGATAATGCTGCGTCCGCTATCAATTATGCAATTCTTACCACTTTCACTTTAGTAATGTTCCATAATGTACATGATACTCTTGGGGTGTTATTTATTGTAACTGGTGTAATTTATTTAGTGTTTGCAGCTTATTCAAGATTTATCAAAACTTTTCTCTATAAATATTATGAATATTTTGTATTGATAAATATTTGGTTGTATATCGCTATTGTTTTAAATGATGTGCAAAGTGTTGTTAGTTGGACTGTTGTCGCATTAATTCTATCGGTGCTTTCAGGTGTATTTAGGTTAGATTATTTAATGCCATCTGTTGTTGCATTTTATTCTACAGCTTTTGTTGGGGCATTGTTGGCTCAATCAGCAGGAGAATATTGTTTGATTACTCAGTATGCTCCAGTTGTAAATCCAAGAAGTTTAGTTTTTCTAGTGCCTGTTGTATCTATGTTATTTTCATCTTTGATATTAAGAAATTGGAAACCTGTTTCATCTAACTGGCTTCGCTTTTTAGGGGTGTCTTTGGGGTATTTGTATGTGTTAGGTGAAATCAATTCTTACTTGTTAAAATTTGGTGAAAATAATGATTTTGCTGATTTTAATAAATTTATGTTATTTGTTATCGTTGGGTTTATTTATGCACTTAATACAAAGAAAATCAGTGTCGTTACAAAATCCTTATTGTTCAATGTTGCAAGTTATATTATATTTGCATTGACTTCATTGTTCTTAATTTGTGGTTCGTATTGGTATCCAGAAGCTTATTTGCCAATTTTAAATTTAAGATTTGCAGCATATGTACTTGCGATTGTTGCTTGTCTAATGTATTCAAAATGGGATAAAACAGATATTTATAAATATTTTGCGGTATTTTTCGGATTCTTTCTTGCTCATTCTGAAAGTGCGGGTATTCCAAAATTGTATGGAGAAGGTTGGCAGTATTTAATATCATTATCTTGGGTATTGTATTCAGGTTTGGTGACAATTGCTGGTATCGTTAAAAATTGCAAGTATTTAATAAACTCAGGGATTGTAATTATAGTATTAACTATTGCTAGAATATTCATTTATGATTTGGCAAAAGTTGATGCGTTGTATAAATTAGTTGCATTTTTAGCTCTGGGTATTATTTTGATGTTAGTATCGTATATCTATACAGTGAATAAAAATAAAAAATAGTACTTTATTTTATAAAAATTTTGGGGTAAGATTTTCATAGGAGAGAATATACATGAAAATTTTACCCCTATTTATTGAAGAAATTCCGCATGTTAAGATTGCGAGATGTTTAGAAGAAGCAGATCCTGCATCATTGGCGTTGGATAAATTGCTTAATGTTCAACCGATGTTAGAAGGTTATGCTAAAGCCCATAATGTAGACTTATTTGTTCAGCGAACTGCAAAAAATAAAACCCATGAACAACCTCAATATGTGAGAAATATTACTGATAATATTATTTCTTTAACTGTACAAAATCGTGATGGTAGCAATAGACAAATGACAAATTTTGTTGTTCATCCTTGGAAAGATTCATACATTTTTCAAAAGTCTAAAGAAGTTGATTTGATTGATTTTGATGGTAAAGCGGTAAAGAAAACAGTATCTTCCCATTATGAAGATAATTTTATTAGAGCTTTTTTTAGAACTTTTGAAGATTTAGTAAAAGTAGTGAAAAGCCAAGATTAATCTCTTGTCTTTACTAGTGTTTTGTGCTAATATGTAAACATTAATTGACCTGTTTAATAGTGTACAGGCAGTTGTGGGTTAATACAATTGAATATATAGGATAGGAGTTTGAAATGAGTATTACTAATCCTCACAAAATCGACACTGCTAAGCTAGATTCGATTCTTGAGTCTTATGGTTCAAAAAAATCTAACTTAATTGCGATTTTGCAAAAGGTTCAGGAAGAGTACAGATACTTACCTGAAGATGCATTGATTTACATTGGTACAAAGATTGAAGGGCTTTCTCCAGCAACAGTTTTTGGTGTTGCTACTTTTTATGCTCAGTTCTCGTTGGATCCAAAAGGTAAATATGAAATTAAAGTTTGTGATGGTACAGCTTGTCACGTTAGAGGTTCAATGCCAGTACTTAACGCAATTAAATCATATTTAAAATTGAAAGATGGTCAAATGACAACAGACGATGGTTTGTTCTCTTTAGAAACTGTAAGTTGTCTTGGAGCTTGTGGTTTAGCACCTGTTTGTGTAATTAACGAAAAAGTTTATCCACAAATGACATCTGATGCAATAAAAGTTATTTTAGAAACTCTTTTGAATGGAGAAAGATAGTATGGTTAAAGAATTAAGTATTGATATAAAACAAGAGCAAGCAAAAGCTCATGAGGGAATTAAAAAACAAGGCTTAAGAGTTCTTGTTTGTGCTGGTACAGGTTGTGTGGCGAATGGTTCTTTGAAAATTATCGAAAAATTCAAAGAATTAGGTGCAGATGTATCAACTCTTACAGATTATGATAAGATGACAATTGTTCCTACTGGTTGTCATGGTTTCTGTGAACAAGGTGTTTTGGTTATTATTCCTGATAAACACGTTACATATGTTAAGGTTAAAGAAGCTGATGTTGAAGAAATTTATGAAAGTCATGTTAAAAATAACCAACCAGTTGAAAGACTTCTTTATACAGATCCTAAAACGCATCAACATGTTCACAAGAATGAAGATATTAATTTCTATGCTAAACAAACTCGTACAGCTTTAGCTAACTGCGGTAAAATTGATGCAGAATCTTTAGATGAAGCAATTGCAGTTAGAGGTTACGAAGCTTTAGCAAATGTTATCAAAGAAGGTAATCCAGATGCAGTTGTTGAGACAATTGAAAAATCAGGTTTGCGTGGTAGAGGGGGCGGAGGCTTCCCAACTGGTCGTAAATGGAGATTTACTGCTGCAAATAAAGGTGGAAAATCTTATGTTGTATGTAACGGGGACGAAGGTGACCCAGGTGCATTCATGGATCGTTCAATTATGGAAGGCGACCCTCATAAATTGTTAGAAGGTATGGCGATTGCAGCTTATGCAATTGGTGCTGATGAAGGTTATATTTACGTTCGTGCAGAATATCCTCTAGCTATCAAACGTTTAAGAAAAGCTATCGCTGATGCTGAAGCTCGTAACTTCTTAGGTAAAAACATTATGGGAAGTGATTTCTCATTTGAATTACATATCAAAGAAGGTGCAGGAGCTTTCGTTTGCGGTGAAGAAACAGCCCTTATCGCATCTATTGAAGGTGAACGTGGTATGCCAAGACCAAAACCACCATTCCCAGCAAACAAAGGCTTATTTGGTCGTCCAACATTGATTAACAACGTTGAAACTTTAGCTAACGTTCCTGTTATTATGTTGAATGGTGCTGATTGGTTTGCTCAAATGGGTACTGAAACTTCTAAAGGTACAAAAACTTTTGCTTTAACTGGTGAAGTTAATAACACTGGTCTAATCGAAGTTCCAATGGGTACAACTTTAAGAGAAATCGTATTTGATATCGGTGGTGGTATCAGAAATGGTAAAAAATTCAAAGCTGTTCAAATTGGTGGTCCATCAGGTGGTTGTTTAACAGAAGAACATTTAGACTTACCTATGGATTATGACAACTTGATTAAAGCTGGAGCTATGGTAGGTTCTGGTGGTCTTGTTGTAATGGCTGAAGATACTTGTATCGTTGAAGTTGCAAGATTCTTTATGAACTTTACTCAAAACGAAAGTTGCGGTAAATGTGTACCTTGCCGTGAAGGTACTAAAAATATGCTAAAAATCTTAGAAAAGATTGTAGCTGGTAAAGGTGAAATGAGCGATTTAGATTTATTAGAAGATTTAGCTCAAGCAGTTAAAGACGGTTCACTTTGCGGTTTAGGTAAAACTGCTCCTAACCCTGTATTATCAACTCTAAAATACTTTAGAGATGAATATATTGCACACATTAAAGACAAAAAATGTCCAGCAGGTGTATGTACAGCAATGAAGAAAATCGTTATCGAAGAAGCTCTTTGTAAAGGTTGTACAAAATGTGCTAGAACTTGTCCAGTTGGTGCAATTTCTGGTGAAGTTAAACAGCCACACAAAATTGATCAGGCTAAATGTATCAAGTGTGAAGCTTGCTTAACTAACTGTCCGTTCAAAGCTATCGTATTAGAGTAATAATTATAAGGAAATAAAATTATGACAGATAAGAAAGTATTATTTATAGATGGCAAAGAGGTTGAATTTACCGATGAACCTAATTTGCTAGAAGTTATTAGAAAAGCAGGTTTTAACGTACCAACATTCTGTTATCGTCCAGACTTAACATCATTTGGTGCTTGCAGAATGTGTGTTGTAGAAGTTGAAGGTAGAGGTATTCAATCTTCTTGTACAATGCCACCTGAAAATGGTTTAAAAATCCACTTAAATACAGCTAAAACAAGACGTATTAGAAAAACTGTTTTAGAGTTGTTATTGGCAAATCATGACAGAAAATGTTTAACTTGTGATAGAAGTGGTAACTGTGAACTTCAAAAATATGCTGAAGAATATGGTATCAAGGATATTAGATTCCCAGATAAAAAAGAAGAAGAATATTTGCCAATCGATAATAGTAACCCTTCAATTGTAAGAGATGCAAATAAATGTATTCTTTGTGGTGCTTGCGTAAGAGCTTGTTCTGAATTCCAAGGCCATTCAGTTTTAGGTTTTGCTAATCGTGGTTCAAAAACTGTTGTTCAACCAATGGCTGGCAGAGCTTTAGCTGATGTTGATTGTGTATTCTGCGGTCAATGTAAAGCTGTTTGTCCTACAGGTGCGTTAACTATCAGAAATGAAGTTAATGAAGTTTGGGATGAAATTAACAATCCTAACAAAAAAGTTGTTGTTCAAGTAGCTCCAGCAGTTCGTGTTGCAATTGGTGAAGAATTTAATATGCCAGCTGGTGAAAATGTGATTGGTAAAATTTATGCAGCTATGCGTCAAATTGGTTTTGATTTAGTATTTGATACTAACTTTGCTGCAGATTTAACAATTATGGAAGAAGCAACTGAGTTCTTATCAAGAGTTAAAAAAGGTGAAAACTTACCTTTATTTACTTCTTGCTGTCAAGCTTGGGTAAGATATGTTGAAACTCAACATCCAGATATGGTAAATCATTTATCATCTTGTAAATCACCACAGTCTATGTTGTCTGCGGTTATTAAAGATGTTCTTCCAAAAACAAAAGAAGGATATACAAAAGAAAATACCGTTGTTGTTTCAATTATGCCTTGTACAGCTAAAAAAGCTGAAATTAAACGTAATCAATTAACAACTGATGGTAGCTTTGATACAGATTATGTATTAACAACGCAAGAATTTGCACAGATGATTAAATCTGCGGGTATCGATTTAAAAACTATTGAACCAGAAATGGCAGATAGTCCATTTGGTGAGTATACTGGTGCTGCTACAATCTTCGGTGCTTCTGGTGGTGTTGCAGAAGCTGCTGCTAGAACAGCTTACTATATGGTAACTGGTGAAGATATTGCAAATAACGATATCGTTGAATTGCGTGGTGTTGACCAATCTGCTTATAATAAATCTGTAACTCTTGATATTAAAGGTACAAAAGTTACTATCAGAGTTGTTTCAACATTAAAAGAAGCAGAAAAAGCTATTCAAGAAATTAAAAATGGTACAGCTAATTTCCAATTGTTGGAAGTAATGGCTTGTCCTGGAGGTTGTGTAAATGGTGGAGGTCAGCCAATCAGCTGTAATACTCCAGAAAAACGCAAACTAAGAGCTGAAGGTCTTTATAACGAAGACTTGAAAGATGTTCAATTCAGAAGATCTCACGATAATAAAGATATTAAAAAATTGTATGAAGAATATTTAGGTGAGCCTAATTCTCATAAAGCTCATGAACTTCTACATACATCATATCGAGATGAGTTTAAAGGTTCTTATAGAGATCTTTAGGCAGAAAAAAGACCTCTCGAAAGAGAGGTCTTTTTTTATTATTAAATTATTATTTAACAGCTTTAATAATTTCGTTTGTGATATCATCTCCACCGAATAGCACGATACCTTTACTTAATACAATATCGTAACCTTTAAGTTTTGCTTGTTCCGCAATTTTTTTAGAAATAGAAGCGTCAATAGCTTTTAATTTTTCAGCGTATTCAGTATCCATTTTTTGTTTTTTAGCTTGTAATTCTTTTGTGTATTTTTCTTCAGCAGCTTTTTTCTTATCTGCATCAGTAATACTAGCTACATCTTTTCTAGCTTTTTCGATAAATTTAATAATTTCATCAGCTTTAGCTTGTTGTTCTTTTTTCAAGTTTTGAACTTGTGATGACGCTGCAACAACTTGTGGAACATCAACAATAGCTACAGGAAGTCCTTCTGCGTTTGCTGAACCAATTGATAAACAACCTAAAATAGCGACTGCTGTTGCAAATAAACCTAAACTTTTCTTCATAATGCTTCTCCTTTTGATATTGTTAATATAACATAAAATTAAATATTTTAAAGGTGCTCGTCCGTTTGATTTATTTTTTTTTGTAACATCTTTACATGATATTTGCAATTTTGTATAATGATACGGTAGGTTAATTGTAAATTTTGGTTGGTTTTGTAACTAATTCTTAATAAAAGGTTTTTATTTAACCATCCTTGTTTGAAAATATACTTACAAGATATATTTAATTATATATAGCTAGATATACATTAAAATAATATAGAAGGTATTACAAAATGAAGAAGATTAAGAAAAGTAATCGATTATTAGGAACTGTTTTAACTGTTTCTGCTATCTGTACTTTATCAATCTCAAACTCAGCATATGCCGATGCTGTTGCTACCCCACCTGTATTCCAGGGTTCAGGATATGGGACTAATATGATTCCTGTATTAAATGAGATTGGTGGTTCTCAAATTCATGATAGTGATATGATGCGTTACGATAAAAACCGTAGACGTGGCGAAGGTGATTATTATCAATATGAAAATAAACGTTATGGTACTGGTGGTTCATCTGTAAAAAATTCAGCAGCCCCAAGTGCATCTATTCCTGATGCTATGAAGGCAACAGTTGATGAGATTGGTACTAAGGGTGTTTATGTTAACTCTATTGAAGTTTCACCTTCTGAAATTTTAACTAAAGATGAAATTAACTCTGTTATCGGTCAATATGTTGGTAAAAACGTATTTATTTCTGATATTCAATCAGCGATTGCAGCTTTAAATAATTTGTATGCGGAAAAAGGGTATGTTACAGCTCGTGCATATTTACCAGAACAAACAGTTTCAAATGGTAATATCAAAATTGAGCTTATCGAAAGTAAAATTGGTGAAGTTTCTGTTATCAATAACAGATATACAACTGATAAATTTATCTTAGACCGTATGCCACAAAAATCAGGCGAGTTGTTCGATATCGTAAGTTTAGAACAAGATGTTCTTGATTTTAATAGATATCACGAAGGTGTTAACCTTGCGGCTAACTTAAAAGCTGGTACAACTCCTGGTACTACAGACATTGAATTAACTGCTCAGGAAACATTCCCATTCCACGTTATTGGTATGATGGATAATGCAGGTAGAAGAAGTACTGGTCAGTTAAGAGGTGGTCCAGCAATCGTTGCTGATAGTTTATTCCATAGACGTGACCAAATGTCTTTAGGTACATACTTCTCACGTGGTGCAGTGAGCCCATTCTTTGATTATAGTGTTCCTGTAAACAAAAAAGATGGTAGAGTTGGTTTCACTTATTCTTCAACTTTTGCAAAAGTTAGACATATGGATGATCCATGGGCAAATGCTTTGTTTAGTGGTAGATTGAAAACTTTTTCATATTTATATAGTTTATACTATGATCAACCAATCGTAAGAGAACGTGGTTTTGAATTTAGAACTCACGCAGCTTTAAATTATAAACGTTCAAGAACTTGGTTAAAAGATGATATTACTGGTGGTGTGTTGAATGATTTTATTTCTAATACTGACCAAGTAACAAGTATTGATGCTGGTTTTAATATCAGAAAGGATACTAAATATGGTATTTGGTATTTGAACCAAACAGCATCTGTAGCTATTCCTATATTGGATAGTGAGTCTAATTACTTTAAATATTCAGGTGGCTTCTTAAGATTGCACGATTTCTCTCACGGGGTAATCGGTCAATTAAGAGGTAGTTACCAAGTAATTCCTAATAACAAACATATTCCATATTTGGATCAATTCCAAACAGGTGGTTTGGCTACAGTTAGAGGTTACTCAGAAGGTGTAATGCTTGGTAAGAGCGGTTATTTCTTCAGTGGTGAATTGATGTTCCCTCTTGGACCTAGAACTTATACTACTAGTGAAGGTTTCCAAAGACGTTCAGTTGGTCACTACTTAAAGGGTGCAATTTTTGCTGATACTGCGGGTGTATTCCCATACGTTAGAGAAGATGCATACGATGGTAGTTACTTCTTAGCATCTATTGGTACTGGTGTAAGGGTTCAATTGCCAGGTGACTTAAGTGCTCGTCTATACTGGGGTTGGCCATTGATTAACAATGCTTATGAACGTCATAGACATATGGGTAGATTCCACTTTGAATTAACTCTAGAACCTGACTTTGATTCATTGTTAAGCAGACGTTCAACAAAAGCTCAGCCTGTTCTGCCTCAACCACAGGCTCCAGCTCTAGCACCACTTAACAATGGACCAAATAATTATGATGATATCAGACACTATGACTACCTGTTAGATGGTTCTGTTACAGCATTATAATTTTAAGATTGTATAAATACTCAAACGACTCGATAGATTTCGGGTCGTTTTTGTTTTACAATCTTTTTATGGCAAAGAGTAGGGATATACGAGGAATTTTTATCACTGCAACTGGAACTGATCTTGGTAAAACTTATGTCAGTGCATTGCTTGTTAAGTTGTTACGTGAAAATGCTTTGAATTGTGGCTATTATAAACCAGCTCTCAGTGGTCTTTCTTCGGAAATAGTTAGTGATGTTGAGTATGTGAGCGAAATTTCTGGTGCAAAGTTTACTATTGAAGAAAATGTGTCATATTCCTTTAGGGATGCGGTTTCACCGCATTTGGCTTCAGATAGAGCTGGTGTAAGAATTTCCCTTGATAAAATTATCAAAGATTATGCTAAATTATCGAATAAATACAGTTATATTGTAGTAGAGGGTGCTGGTGGTATTACTTGCCCGTTTGATTTGAAAGATAAAAAGCTATTACTCCCAGATGTAATTAAAGCATTGAATTTAGGTATTATTCTTATTGCCGATGGAGGTTTAGGAACAATAAATTCTACTCTTTTGACTTGTGAGTATGCAAAAGTTCAGGGGTTAAATGTAAAGGGTATAATTTTGAATAACTTTGATGTGACTAATTTTATGCATCAGGATAATTTAACTCAGGTAGAGAGGTTGACTGGTGTAAAAGTTATTGCAACTGTACCAAAAGATGCAACTGAACTTGATATTGATTTGGATATTGTGAAAGGTTTATTTGATTAAATGAATTACTGGCAAGAAGAAGATCTAAAATATATTTGGCACCCTTGTTCTCAGATGAAGGACTATGAAGATTTACCTCCGATCGTTATTGAAAAAGCTCAAGGTATTAATCTTTATGATACGGTTGGTAATTGTTATAAAGATGTAGTGAGTTCTTGGTGGTGTAATCTTTTAGGTCATTGTAACCCTAGAATCAACCAAGCAATCAAAAAACAATTAGATAAATTAGAACACGTTATTTTTGCTAATTTTACACACAAAACTGCTATTACATTGTGCCAAAAATTGATTGAGGTATTGCCAAAAGGTCTGTGTAAGTTCAATTTTGCTGATAATGGTTCAGCTGCGGTTGAAATGGCTATGAAGATGAGTTTTCAATTTCATCAACAAGTTGGAAATACCCATAAAAAACGTTTTATGGCGTTAACAGATGCTTATCATGGTGAAACTATTGGAGCTTTATCTGTTGGGGCGTGTGATTTGTATACTGAGATTTATAAGCCAATTTTACTTGATGTTGAAAAAGTTCCAGCACCAGATTGTTTTAGGTGTCCTTATGGAAAGTGTAGAGATAATTGTGCTTGTGAATGTTTTGAAAAAGCAGAAAAAACTTTTGAAAAATATGGCAACGAAGCTTGTGCAATGTTAGTTGAACCTTTGTTGCAGGGTTCAGCAGGGATGAAAGTTTATCCAGCGTTGTATTTGACAAAGTTAAGAACTCTTTGTGATAAGTATAATGTTCATTTAATTGCAGATGAAATTGCAACAGGTTATGGAAGAACAGGTAAAATGTTTGCGTTTGACCATGCTGGAGTTAGTCCAGATATAATGTGCCTTTCTAAAGGGCTTACTGGTGGATATATGCCGATGTCGATTTGTGTAACTACTCAGGAAATTTATGATGCCTTTTATGATGATTATAATAAAGGTAAAGCCTTTATGCACAGTCACACATATGCTGGAAATCCTTTGGCTTGTTCTGCTGCTATTGAAGTTTTAAATATTTTAAAGGATGAAAACATTATCGAAAAAGCAAATGAAAATGCCAAATATTTTAATCAAATTATTAGAGATAAGTTTGAAAATTTGCCATACGTTGGTGAAGTTCGCCATATAGGATTGATAAATGCAATTGAGTTAGTTAAGAATAAGACGACAAAAGAGCCGTTTGAATCTGAATTAAGGGTTGGTTATCAGATTTATAAAAAAGCATTGAAAAAAGGTGTCTTGTTACGTCCATTAGGGAATATTATTTATTTCAATCCTCCACTAATTATTGAGCGTGGTGATATGGATTTTGTAACAGATATTTCAAAAGAATGTATGCTTGAGGTTATTGCTAGTCTTTAATCGTTTTGCCAAAGATTATTCTAGCTCCGCCAAAGCGTTGTTTTAATGTGTTTTTAAACCCTGTGACTATCTCGTTTATATTACATATAATAAGTTGAACGCCATCAAGTATTTTGCTTATTTTTGGGATAAGTACATTGAATTCTGAACTTGTTTTATTAAAATTGCCTGATACAGTTACAAACTCATTAGTTGTGTTGGCTAAGTTGTAAGTTGTTTGTTCAAGGTTTTGGGCACTGTTTCTGATAATTTCATCTGTAATTTCAGAATTTAATTTTCGTGTTAAATTTTCAAGATTTACCATGGAATTTTTAAGTGCTGTTGTAGAATTGTTTATATTGCTCCTGTTTTCGTCTAATATGTCATAGATTATATTAAAAAGTGATGTTAGAGAATCAGTTGTTTCTTTAGCGGAACTTAAAAAAGATTCCCCTTTTTCTGAAAGATTATCTAGGTGTTGTTGATTTGTTTCAGAAATCCCATCGAGGTTTATCCCGCTAGGAGTTTCTCCAATTATGGTATCACCAGTTTTTAGGTAGCTTAGCATTGGAGCTTTTGGGTAATTTATATTTACATATTTTGTGTTTTCGTCGTCTTTATCGTATTGCTTTATTGTTACTGTTATGTTTTTTGGAAGTTCAAGTCCTCTTTGATTCAGTGTAATAAATAGATAGGTAGTTTTAAAGTCTTTTGAAATTTTTACTTTACTTGATGTTCCTAGTTTGTAACCTTTGTAATATACCCCCATTTTAGGTGGCATAGGGTCCATGTCTTTAAATTCAGCTTTAATATATGTATGATTAAAATAATTTACTACAACAAAACCTAAACTGATAATTAAAATAATTAGTATAATTATTTTTCCAAAAGTTAGCTTATTCATAACTTGATTATTATGAATTGGTTTAATTTTTGAAATTAGCTTATCTGGTTAGCCTAAAATGTTTTGGAAATTTTTGTGCAACTTGACATTGTGAACTCTTATATAATCAATATTTTCATTGATAAGAATACTATTTAAAGCAAGTGTATAAATATCTTTTTCGTTATTTGTAGCTTCTGGCATATCAAGTAAGCTTTTTCTTGATAAACCCAATAAAATTGGACAATCTAATGTTTTTAATTCTTTCCAGCGTTTAATTATTTCAAAATTATGTTCTTTTGTTTTTCCAAATCCAATACCTGCATCAATGATGATGTTTTCTCTTTTTATTCCTTTTGATGTGGCATAATCTATTTTATTTTTTAGTGAAATGAATATTTCATCCATTAAATTTTCATATGTAGGATTGTTTTGCATAGTTTCAGGTGATCCTTGAGTGTGTTGGACGATGATTTTTACATTTTGGGCTTTTGCAATAGTTTCTGCCATATATTCATCGTGTTCAAATCCAGAAACATCGTTAATAATATTTGCACCTAATTCAATACATTTTTTAGCAACAACAGAACTTCTTGTGTCAATGCTAATTGGTGTTTTTATATTGTTTTCTTGTATGTATTTTAATATTGGTACAAGTTTTTCTAGTTGAGCTTCAGCACTAACTCCTTTTGAATAAGGTTTTGTTGACTCTGCTCCAATATCAATAATATCAGCACCATCATTTATAAGTTGTTGTAAATGCTCAATTGCACTGTCAAATTCATTATACTTGCCCCCATCAGAAAAAGAATCTAATGTAAGATTAAGAATCCCCATTATTTGGGTTTTTTGAGGGGTGGTTATATTGGCTCTTTTAACAAGTTGTTCTCCTAAAATTTTAAGCCCAAAGGGTTGAGCTTGAAGTTTTTGAGCTATCTTTTCTAATTGGGAAATGCTCCCGCCAAGTATGCAAGATGATTTTTCGATTTTTCCTGTAATAACTTCTCTATGTGTAGCACAGTCTGCACCAACTGAAAGAGCTGTCTGTTTAATAATGTTTGCTTGTGCTACTGTCAAATCAAATATCTTATAATTTTTATACGTAAACTTGTCCTTGGCTTTGTGGCGGTATGATTTGTCAAAGCCAATGTTTTCAAGTTCTTTTTCTATGTCTGTATTTGATAATTCTTTCAATAAAAAATCGTGCATAACGTTAGTTTAGCACGATTTTTATTATTTCTCAATTATTATAATTATGATTTTAATTCGTCTAATTGGTATTTTAAATCTCCGTATGCAACAGTACCTGTTTTGAATGCTTTGTTAACGCCTGTTACAAGTACGAAGAATGCTAGACCTGCACCAAATACGCCTGCAGCTTTTTTAGTTAATGGGCTTTCGATAATTCTGTTAATGTATTTGTTACCTTTTATAGCTTCAAGACGTTTTAGGATATCTTGAGTGTATGCAGTAATATTATGTTTGAATTTTGCCCATAAGCCTGTTGCAACTTTAGTATTTTGGTTTACGGCTCTTGTTGTGTTTGTAACTTGAGTCATCATACCTTGAAGAACTTGTTCGCCAGTTCTAGCTTTAACACCTCTACGGCTCGCCATTTTTGTTGCTGAAGCGGTAAGACCAGCTGCACCACCAACACCTGTTGCAACGTTTTCACGACGTTCAACACGTTCTTCTTGTGTAAGAGGTCTTCTAGGTTCTGCTCCAGTGAATGCTACGATTCTCGTCATATTATTCACCGTCCTCAATGAATTCTTCGATTTCTTCAATTTCTTCGAATTCAACATTGTCAGAGTAGTCAACTTTTGCTGCTTTTTGAGCTTCAGCTCTTTCTTCAGCTCTTGTTGCTGCGTTATATGCACCTGCAACACCAGCACCAGCACCTAATGTCTTAGATGTAATATTTGCAGCTTTATCGTATACTTCAGAACCGTTCATGTCTTTAACTTTACCTTTTAATAAGCTGAATCCAGTAGAGATTTTTCCACCAATCCATTTGATAGCTTTTCCTACAAGTTCAAAGCCTTTAACGATATATTTCCCAACTTTGTTGTTTCTCATATTGTCAACAATTTTACCAAATTTTTCTGATAAATTTGTCATAAATTTAGAAGCTTTGATATCTGTAAGTTTTGTTCCGATACCTTTCCAAATTTTTGAACCAGTTGATTTAAAGCCTTCTGCGATAGGGCCGAAAAGTTCTCCAGCTTTCTTCGCAAAGTTGCTGCCTGCACCTTTTACTGCCGCAGATTTAATTACTTTAGCACCTTTTGAGGCACCCCAAGCTACTGCACAACCTTCAAGTAAGCCTTCTGAAACTACTCTAAAACCTTTTAAAACTTTTTTAAATGCAGTTGGAGTATGTTCATCTTCAATAAGGGTATCAAACTCTCTAATTTGATTTTGATAATAATTCTGTTTGTCTTTATAGAAATTGTCATCAGGAATGCCAGCTACTTCACTGCTTTTGAATGAAACGTTGTTTCTTTGCTGTGCGTATTGTGTGATTTTAGGTTGAATTGTTAACATATCTTTCCCCACTACTAAATAAATTTCTGCTCGTATAATACGTGTAAAAATTATTTTTTGCTAACACACTTGAAAACCATTAACAAAATGTTACATTGTAGCATACATATTATCCCATATTAATCAGCATTTGTAAAGTATTTGAACCCTTGGTATGTATTTCTTTTTACAAATTCTCTATCAATTTTATTTAAGCAATCTAGTTTAGCTCCAAGCCAACGTGGGGCAATCAAGTTTTTCTTTAATCCGTTACCTGCAAGTCGGTGTATGGTGGTTGTTTTAGGTAGAATTTCTAAAAAGTCACAACAAAGATTCACGTATTCTTCTTCGCTCATAAAATCGATTTCGCCAGCTTCATAAATTCGAGAGAGTTTGGTATCTTTCAGAGCACAAAGCATGTGGATTTTTACACCATCAACATTTAGTTCTGCTAGTTTTTCTGCGGTTTGTAAGATTTCATCTCTAGTTTCCCATAATCCAAAAATCACATGACAGCATACATTGATACCTTTTTCTTTTGTTTTTTCATAAGCTCTTAAGAAACAGTCAAAGTCGTGTCCTCTGTTGATTTTTAATAAAGTTTTATCATGAATTGATTGAAGTCCGTATTCAACCCAAGTGTAATAATCCTTTGCAATATCTGAGATTAGATCAAGTTTTTCATCTTCAACACAATCTGGTCTTGTTCCGATTGATAGCCCAACGATATCTGGGTGATTTAATGCTGATTTATAGATTGTTTCAAGTTCATTTACAGGTTTGTATGTGTTTGTGTAGGCTTGAAAATACGACATGAATTTTTCTGCTTTAAATCTGTTTTTTAAAGTTTCTGCACCTACTTTTACTTGTTCTTCTATTGGTAAAAGGTTTGAGTGAGCTTGAGAAAAACTTCCGCCTTCATCGCAAAAAATACAACCACCTGTGGATATTACACCGTCCCTGTTAGGACATGAAAAACCTGCATCAAGCGTTATTTTATAAACTTTCGCTCCGAATTTGTTTTTCAAATATGCACTAAATTGGTTGTATCTTTTGTCTGTATTATTAAAAAACATTTTTATTTTTGTTCGTCGTCGTTATCATAGATTGGATAAACGTAGTGTTCACCGCAGTTTGGACAAACTACTTCTTGTTGTTTGCCATCTTCAAGCTGTGCTACTTCAAATAAGCATCTGCAACCTGATTGTACACATCTAACAGCCCAAGTAGGTCTGATTAATCTTGCCATAATTTAAACCCTCATTTCTTTATTTACAAGTTAATTTTAGCACTGATTTTGATAAGTTGCAAGGGTTTTTTACTTATATACTTCGTCATCCCAATATTGAAGTTCTAGTTTCCCAACAATAATTGTATCACCGTTTTGAACTCCAAGACGTTTGATTTCGTCCATAATTCCCATACTTATCATAATGTTTTGGAAGCGAATTACTTGTTCTGTGCTTCTTGGATCTGTAACTTGAGAAATTCTGATAATTCTACCACCTGTTACAAGGTACGTGTCTTTGTTTAGCTTTTGAACATCCCAATAACCATCATCATTGTTTGTAGCTTCCAAATCTTCTTCAATTGTAACTTCTGAAACTGGTTTTTCGATTGTTTCAACTTTTGTTTCTAATTCGTATTTAACTTTATCTAAGTTTTCACCAGTAACAGCAGACATTACAAATGGTTCGATTCCAATCGCTTTAAATTCTGACAAGATTTCTTCTAGTCTTTCTGGATTAATTGCATCGATTTTATTGATTGCTACAACTTGGTGAAGTTTTGCAAGTTTTTCTGAATATTTTGCTAATTCATCATTGATGATTTGGTAATTTTTAACAGGATTTTCTTCTGTTCCATCTACGATGTGAAGTAAGAATCTGCAACGTTCAACGTGACGTAAGAATTCATAACCTAAGCCAACACCTTCTGAAGCTCCTTCGATTAAACCTGGGATATCCGCAATTACGTATCCATCGCCATTTGATTTTCTAACCATACCAAGGTTTGGAACTAATGTTGTGAAAGGATAATTCGCAATTTTAGGTTTTGCAGCTGATACTCTACTTATAAATGTAGATTTTCCTGCGTTTGGAAATCCTAACAAACCAACGTCTGCTAAAAGTTTTAATTCTAATTGCAATTCACGTTCAATACCAGGTTCACCAGGTTCACAGTATTGTGGAGCTCTGTTTTGTGGTGTGCAGAAATGTGTATTACCACGTCCGCCACGTCCACCTTTTGCAACAAGTACAGTTTGTTCGTGAACAGTTAAGTCCGCAATAACATTTCCAGTTTTTAAATCTTT
>JAFXHF010000001.1 GCA_017536545.1 bacterium | reverse complement strand
TCATTCTGTACTTGATTCAGAATCTCAAACAAAACAAACAAAAACGATAACAAACATATCCGAAACGGATAAAAAATAAATTTCCTTTCCCTTTTTCCTATTGATTTTCCAACGACTGATAACACATCAGTCTTTTTTTTGTGCTCGGCCGCACGGGGCAATATGCTACCAACAGCTGGCAAGATTTGTTGAACAAACGTGCTTCGCAGGACTTATATTGTCATTCTGAGGCGAAGCCGAAAGAATCCAGCTTTCATTTTTGTTCGCATTTTGTGCCAATTTCTTTATTTACACAATCTTCTCTGATAAATTCAATGGTTATATTTTTATCAGTTAGACCCCTTGTTGTTCCAAATGCAATGTTTTTTACAATTCTAATTATTTCAGATTTGTTAGCATTATCTTCGGTTGATATAATTAGATGAATATAAGGCTCGAATGTATGTATTTCACTATCTTTGTGTTCTATTAGTTTAATATCAACAATGACGTCTGCAACATTTTCAACTCTATATATTAAATTTGTGAGTTCTTTAGAAAAGCTTTTTACAAGTTTTTCTTTTGATTTTTGATAAGAATAACTTACTGGAAAATTTAGGGTTGTTTGGTCGCAATTTTTATTTGTAGCAATTATAATTTTTGCGTCGTCTGCTATGTTTTGATTTTTTGTTCTCAAAGATATGATATGTTTTACCCCATCAAGTTCTCTGACTGTTCCATAAGGGAAATTCTCAGCTAAAGTTTTTTCAATTTCTGTTACAGTATCAATGTTATCTGTTATTGCAACTGGAGTATGTGAATATCTTCCTTCGTATTCTGCAAACCAAGCAAAAATACCTGTCAAAGCAAGGATAAAGCTAATTAAAATGCATTGACCACCTTTTGAATATAGCTTTTGGAAGTGTTTTTCACTTTTTATAAACAAAAATACTAATGGTAATGTAATTGCTATAATCGTTGTAATTAGCCAAACACTATTTAGTGCAGATACTCCTAAAAACCAGAATATTGCTAATAATAAATAACTAATAATTAGATCTCTTATTTTCATAATTTTATTATAATTTTTATAATTTTTTTATGCAAATTGTAAATATTTTTAGGGAAAATTAATCATTAAGTATTAGTGCCTTTTTATATGGTTTATTATATACTATACATAACAGTAAGAGAGGGATTTATATGTCAACAATTGATGATGCAATAGTTATGATTTTAGCAGGTGGTGAAGGAAAAAGATTGTTTCCTTTAACTAAAGATAGAGCAAAACCTGCAGTTCCGTTTGGTGGACGTTACAGAATTATTGATTTTGTTATCAATAATTTTATAAACTCAGGATTTTACAAAATCAAAGTTCTGACTCAATATAAGTCAGATTCTTTGAACAAACATATTACAAGAGGATGGCAATTATCACCGTTCTTAAATCAATATGTTGACCTTGCCCCAGCTCAAATGAGAACTGGTAACGATTGGTACCGTGGCACTGCTGATGCTATTTATCAAAATATTTTCCATATCTTAGATGAAGATCCTAGATATGTTTGTATTTTTGGCGGTGACCATATTTACAAAATGCAAGTTAATCAAATGTTAGACTTCCACAAAGATAACAAAGCTGATTTATCAATTGCAGGTATTCCTATTCCGGTTGAAGAAGCATCTGAATTTGGGATTATGGAAGTTGATGATAATTGGAAGTTAATCAATTTTGTTGAAAAACCTCAAACACCTCCAAAATCAATCCCTGGTCGTCCTGGTTGGTGTTTGGCTTCTATGGGTAACTATATTTTTGATAAAGAAATTCTTTTAACTGCTTTAGAAAAAGACTTCCAAGATCAAAATTCTAAACACGACTTCGGTAAAAATGTTATTCCAACATTGTTGGCTGAAGGTAAAAATATTTATGTTTATAACTTTGCGGATAATTCTTTCCCAGGTATGACTGATAGTGAAAGAGGTTACTGGAAAGATGTAGGAAGTATCGATGCTTATTGGCAAGCTAATATGGACTTGTTGGCTCATACTCCTGAATTGAATTTATATTCAAAAGAATGGCCTTTAAGAACATTTAATTACAACTACCCACCTGCGAAATTCGTTTGGGAAGAGGGTGATAGAGTTGGTATGGCTACTAATTCTATGGTTTCTGAAGGTTGTATTATCTCAGGTGGTGGTCTTTCCCACTGCGTATTATCACCAAAAGTTCGTATCAACAGTTATTCAAGTGTAACAGACAGTATCTTGATGGAAAATGTTGAAGTTGGTAGATATTCTCAAATTAGAAAAGCTATCATTGATAAGAATGTAGTGATTCCACCTCATACAAAAATCGGTTTTGACCGAGAAGAAGATATTAAACGTGGTTTCCATGTTTCTTCTGGTGGTGTTACGGTTGTTCCAAAAGGTGCAATTTTGTAAAATTATAGATTATTTTTATAAAATGGGGTATGATTTAGGTTATACCTCATTTTTTGTGTAAATTTTTGTGAATTTACTAGCAAAATTGGTCAATTAATATGTTTTATAACCATTACAAATTTGGGTAGGAAATTTTTTATGACTAGTCTTAATGTAAATAGAATATCTACTGTTGCTCGCAACGTAACTGGTGCTGTTGCGGGTGCTATTCCTACTGTTACTATAAAAGGAGAAAGAGCTAATAAATTTATTACTTGGATTGGTAAAAATATTTCTTCCCCAGAAAACCGTTTAATATTGGGTGTTACAGCTTTAATGAGTCAACCGTTTATTGACTTACATAATAGAAAGGTTGATGAAGAAACACGTAAAGTTTCAGCAGCTAGAACAGTTGCAAAAATTATTGCAGGTACTCTGACAGGTGTACTTGTTAGAAAAGGCTGTATCAAGGCTATTGATGCGTTTTCTATGCTTCCTTCCCAAATTACAGCTACTACTAAGTGGCCTTGGCTTAGAACTTTATTCACCCCTGATTCTGCGATTTCTGGGGTGTTAACTGATTTAACACATCATAAAAATGCTTTGGGTACATTCTTGTCTTTATTTGTGATGACTATTACAAATTTTGCAATTGATGCTCCGCTAACAAAATTCCTAACCAATAAATTCGTTGATAAGATTAAAGAGAAAGATGCAATTAAAGCTGAAGAGGCTAAGTTAAAGCAAACAACTCAACAAATTATTGCTCAGCAAAAACCTCAAGAGGTGAAGGAGGTAGCACGTGGCTAATTTCCTTAAACCTTTTGTAAATTGGGTAGCTAAAAACTATGGCGATAATGTTGGTAAAATGCTTATCCATACTGGCGTAATCGGTTGGATTTTATCTTCTGCAGCTCAAGTTGTAGCAATTATGATTAACGATAAAATTCCTAAAAAGCAAAAGCTATATATGATTCCTCAAGAAATAGCTGATGCTGGCGTGAATATTATTTCGTTCTATCTAATTACTCAGACTTGTAAAAGCTTAGGTTCAAAGCTTGTTGACTCAGGTCGTTGGCTTTCTGGTCCTGTTCGTAAATTCTTATTAGATAACAATATTCAAAATGTTGGTAAAAAAGGCTTTGATGTTCTTACTCAAGGTCAATTAACCCCAGAAATGATGACAAAATTTAAAGAATTTAGAAGTGGTATGGATGTATTGTTTACTACTGCTGGTTCAATATTGTCTTGCAATATTGTTACTCCTATTGTTCGTAATGAAATCGCTGCAAATCGTCAAAAGAAGTTTATTGCTGATTTAGAACCTACAACTAATGATGTTTCAAATCAAAGTATCTTTAATCAAAATTCATACAAAAGACGTCCAACAATGGATGCATTTATAGATGGTACATACTCAAGACAACGAGTATATCCAACATCTTCTTCTTTAAAAATATAGGTAGATAAATCCTCCAATTATGGCTGTAATGAGTATTACAAACAGTCCTGCAAGTTTGTAAAAGTATGATGTGGAATAATCATTTGTATCTCGCATATTAGAAAGTATTAGTTTTGAGTAGTCAAAATGCGTTTCATTTTTAGTTTTTTCATATGCAGTATGTATAATTTTCCTGAATTTATACATGTTTTCTAGTTCTTTTCGGGCTATAGGGTTTGAAATTGTAAGCTTCTTAATTTTGATATTTTCACTTGAATTTAGTTCATTATCAATATATGCTGAAATCTTGTGAATAGATTCTTCTGGTAACTTTTCTTCTGTGTTTTGCTTTATCTTCTCAGTATTGTTGTTTTTGTATTTTGCTAAAATTTTTTTTAATTCTTCTATTTTTTTCTTGCATGCTGGGCATTTTTCTATATGCAAGTTTATGTATTCTCTTAGTCTTGGGTTTAGTTTACCTTCGATGTAAAAGTTTATTAGTGCAGAAACTTGTTGGCAAGTTAACTCTTTGTTCATTTATAACTCCTTAGATATAATTTTTTAAAACTTCTTGTAGTTTGATACGAGCTCTAGAAATTCGGGATTTTACGGTTCCTATACTGGATTGAGTAGTCTTAGCAATTTCTTCATAACTAAGTCCTTGAAATTCTCGTAGTATTATTGCGATTCTAAAAGCTTCGGGTAATTCTCGGATAGCGTTTTTTATTTGTTTTTCGCATTCTGCTGTGATGCATTTTTCAATTGGTTTTGTTTTTAAGTCTGGTAATTCTAATTTTATTTCAACATTCAGTGGTTCACAAACGTAATCGATTGATATTGTTTCTGGGGTTGATTTCTTTTTTCTTATGAAGTCGTAGTACGTATTTGTTACAATTTGATTTAGCCAACTTTTAAAACATTTTGGATTTTTTAAATTCTGAATGTTTTTTGCGACTTTTAATAATATTTCTTGAGTTAAGTCTGGTAAATTTTCGTTGTTTTTTAATAGATAGCTTAGGGTTGCATATACATCAGATTGTATTTTTCGTATAAGCTCTTCTATTGCTTTATAGTCTTCTTTCTGGGCAAGAACAACAAGTTCTTCTAGTGGCATTTTTTTATAGAATAACTTGTTTTCTGCCATAAATATTCCTCCTTAATTGAGATATTAAGAAGAAATATTTATTATTAGTATATGCTTATTATCGATACCTTAGGATAATATTTTTTTTACCGTAATTGTAATTAAAATTATTTGTTTAATTTGTATCTAATAACAGAATTACTTCCTTGTGATGAAATAAATAGTAATCCGTCAGTAATATACATACAATACGGGTTTTGTATGTTTTCGATAAGTTCAGAAATTGCACCATTTTTATCAACTTTCAAGATATTGTGTTTGTTGTAATTTGCAATATAAATATTCTCATCTGAATCTATAGCTAACCCAATAGGGCCGTCAATTTTTTCGCTTTTAATGTATACGATTTTCTTGTTATCTGGGCCGATTTTGTAGATTGTATTGTCAGAAAACCCAGCAACAAACAGATTCCCATTTCTATCTGTAACAAGTCCTGTTGGGCTTGTTATATCGTTATACATCCCGTCTGAGTCATTTTTAGGGTTTGCTTGTACATAATTTTGAGGTTCTGTTTGTTCAGCTTTTATCGTTGCAATATCAGTTTCCATTGCTGCGGCAAGTTGTTTGGCTCTATTTCCGATTAGAGTGTCTGTTGGAATAAGTGTAAGATACATTTTTGCTTTATCGTATTCTCCAACTTTTTTGCTTAATACTGCAGCTTTATAAACAGATTCATAATCATCAGGTTTTCTTAAGATTATTTGTTTGAATACAGCTAGAGCTGCTTCATCTTGTTTTAAGTACTCTAATATTGAACCTAAATTGTAATAAGCATCAATATAATTTGGATCAAGCTCAATTGCTTTTTTAAAACAATTAGCAGATTCTTCAAATTGGCCTAATTGATAGTAGTCAATTCCTTTGTTATATTGTAGTTTTGCTTCAGTCGCAATACTTGCACCTAAAACAATATTAGATGTCATTGTAATAAGTGCAAGTGTTAATATTGATTTTAAAATTCTATTGAATTTCATTTAGTTCCTCGATAAGTTCTTTGTTTGCGTTTGCAAATTCGCTACCTCTAGCAATGATTGCTTTTTTTAGTAATAGAGGTAAGTTGATTGTTTCCATTTGAGCAAAGTTTTCAGGAAGTCTTAAGCTCCAGTTTTTATCCCCTGAAGTTCCAGGTGTGTTGTATGTTTGGCTCATTTGGAAGAAATCAGTGAAGAAAATTTGCATGTTTTCAGCTTCACAAGCAAATAATTCTACTAATTTTGTTTCTCTCAAGAATTCTTTATCATTTGTCATGCGAACGATAATTGAATCTTTGTCTTGTTCTTCTTTAAATAAGTCTTCTACAAGATTTTTTACGTGTAAATAGCCTTCGTGGGTATTTACTAAATCTTTTGCCCATAATGTCACAGGTCTGTTATCGTGAGTACCTACCATAGCCCAACATCTTTTTGTGATATTTTTGCATCTGTATGGATCTTCTTCTTCAGTTGGTACTGTGAATTGAGTTAATCTCATACCTAATAAGTCATACTGTTTCATAACAGCTGCAACAGGGTTTGTTAAAGTCCCTAAGTCTTCGCAAACGATAGCATCTTTTGTAAGACCTTCTTCTTCAGCTGCTGCGATAACGATTCTTTCGATTAATCTTCCGTAAAGTCTGATTTGTTCATCTGATAGATTTTTAACACGTTTTTCGTTGTCAGCTGTTAGAGTATAATCTAAATCACCTTCTTTGATGATGGCATATTTTTTTAGTTCAGGATGCTCAGGTGATGAGTATAATCTACCTGCACCTTGTTCTGGTAATGGCTTTTTACCTGATTTATATACCCAAGGGTCGATTAAACCAACGATGTGGTCAATTCTTACGCCACCAGGGTTTTCACGGAACATTTTTTTGAATAAGTTTTTCATTAAAATTCCGCCTTCACCTAAAGAACCATCTTCGTTGTATAGTTTTTCAGGATCCATTACAGGGAAGCCCCAAGCCTGACCATCTTTTGAGAAATAGTCAGGTGGACAACCTAAACACCAGCCTTCTAAAAATAGTGATTGGTAAGCCCAAGTATCTCTATCTGAGAATGCAACTTGTCTATCTGCAATCATTTTGATTCCTTTAGAATCGGCATAGTTTTTAGTGTCTAAGTTTTGTTTATATAGCACATATTGAATGAATTTGTATTCGTCAATTTCTTTTTCGTATTTTTTAGAAATTTCTTCAATACGTTTGCTGTATTCGATTTTTTCTTCATAAGATTTTGGATTAAATAAAGATTTATCCATAGCGTTCTTCCAGTTTGGCCAGAAGTCTGTACCATGTTCTAGAGATAATGCCTCGTATAAACTATCTTTATCTAACCAAGAATCGTTTTCGATTTTATAAGTATCAAATTCAGCCATTAGTTTTTTATCATTTAGCTTGATAAAGTTGTTGTAAGCCTCAGATAAAGCGATAGCTTGTTTTTTTGTAATGTAAGAATAGCTTGTTTTGTTAGTATCCTTATTAGGATTATTTTCAACGATTTCGTTAAATGTATCAACTGATAAAATACTATTCCATTTTTCAGTTGTTAATTGTTTTAGGTCAACAAATAATGGGTTATTTGAGAAAATTGTACCAGTGTAAGGTGAAGAATCTGAAGTTTTAGTTTTACCAGCGGGGCCCATTTGGATAGCATCAAACAAACCTGCGGCGTAATCGATGAAATTTTTACCAGCAGTAGAGTTTATTGAACCAAAACCAGTATTTTCACCAGCAACAGATGGGAAACTTCCATTGTGCATAATGAATACAAAATTCTTTTTGCCTAAAGCTTTGAAAGCTTTTCTAATTGTAGTTACTTTATTTTTGTCTAACGTACAAACCATTTTTACCCCTTCTTTTATCTTATTTAAACTAAAAACATCACGTAAATATATTAAAATTTGGGTGCGGAGGGACTCGAACCCTCGACCAATTGATTAAGAGTCAACTGCTCTACCGACTGAGCTACACACCCTTACTCCTTTATACAATAATCCTATCACGTAAATTATTAAAAGCAATAAATCTCTATTAAATTTATTTAACTTTAGTTTGTATTTTTGTGATATAATTTTATTGCGAAATTATGTATTAAATAGAAGGATTTTAAAGATGACTCAACAAATTGAAAAAACTCAAGAATCAACTTCTTCTCAAAATCAAATCCGTAATGTTCGTATCCAAAAAATGAACAATTTGAGAGAAAGAGGTTTAAACCCTTATCCGTATGGTTATGACAAAGATATTATGGCTCAAGACCTACAAGATAAGTATAAAGATTTGGTAGTTGGTGAAGAAACTGAAGATTATTACCACGTTGCTGGTCGTGTCATGGCTAACCGTAATACTGGTATGTTTATTGACTTAGTTGATGCTTCAGGAAAAATTCAAATTTTCTCACACAAAGAAAATTTATCTGAAGAAGATTTAGCAACTTTAAAAACTATTGATATCGGTGATATCGTTGGTTTCTATGGTTCAGTTAGAAGAACTCCTCGTGGTGAATTGACAATTAAAGCAAAATCTTTAGAAATTTTGTCTAAATCATTATTACCATTACCTGAGAAATTCCACGGTTTAACAGATGTTGAGACTAAATATCGTCAACGTTATGTTGATATGATTGTGAACGATGATGTTAAAAAGACATTCCAACAAAGAAGTTTAATTATTCAAAAAGTTAGAGAATATTTAATCAAAAAAGGCTTTATGGAAGTTGAAACTCCAATGCTTCACCCACAAGCTGGTGGTGCTAATGCAAGACCATTCATTACTCACCACAATACTTTAGATATGGATATGTTCTTAAGAATTGCTCCTGAACTTTATCTAAAACGTTTAATGGTTGGTGGTGTTTCTGAAGCTATTTTTGAAATTAACCGTTCATTTAGAAACGAAGGTATCGACACTCGTCACAACCCAGAATTTACAATGATGGAACTTTACCAAGCTTATGTTGATTACAACGATATGATGGAATTAACAGAAAATCTTGTTGCTTTTGTTGCTCAAGAAGTTCTTGGTACTACAAAAATCCAATACGGTGAAAATGAAATCGATTTAACTCCACCTTGGGATAGAAAAACTATGTTAGGTGCTGTTGAAGAAGCTACAGGAATTGATTTTAATACTATCGAAACAGTTGAAGCAGCTAAAGAAGCTGCAAAATCAGTTCACGTAGATGCTGATGATTGTGATAACTGGGGACAAGTAGTAGAAAGAGTATTCGAAGAAAAAATCGAAGGTTCTCTAATTCAACCTATCCACATTTACGATTATCCAAGAGATATTTCACCTCTTGCAAAAGTTCACAGAAACAACCCAAGATTAACTGAACGTTTTGAAACTAGAGTTAATGGTTGGGAAATTTCTAACGCATTCTCAGAACTTACAGACCCAATCGACCAAAGAGCTAGATTCGAAGCTCAAATGGAAGCTAAAGCTGCAGGTGATGATGAAGCTATGCCTATCGACGAAGATTATATCTGTGCATTAGAACACGGTGTGCCTCCAATGGGCGGTTTAGGTCTTGGTATCGATAGACTTATTATGTTATTGACTAATTCACCTTCAATCCGTGACGTTATTGCGTTCCCTACATTGAAAAAACGTGATTAGTTTTAATTCTAGATATTAAAAAAGACCGATAATTATATCGGTCTTTTTTTATTTGAAAAATCCTAATTTTATCATTCTGGACTTGATTTAGAACTTTATATTTACCCCTAGTAGATTTTTTTGTTTAATTCAGCTTTTCTAAGTCTGATATTTTCTGGGGTAATTTCTACTAATTCTTCATCTCCGATGTATTCTAGTGCTTCTTCAAGAGAAAGTATTTTTGGAGCTTGTAGAGTAACCATAACATCAGCTGTTGAACTTCTCATGTTTGTAAGTCTTTTTGTCTTACAGATGTTTACAACAATGTCTTGAGGTCTGTTGCATTCTCCGATAATCATACCTCTATAAACTTTCGTTTTAGGAGTGATGAAGAATACTCCACGATCTTCGTATTGAGCCAAAGCGTATGGAATAGCTTCACCAAGTTCGTGAGCGATAATAGAACCACTTCTTTGACGAGGAATATCACCAGCAAAAGGTCTGTAATGTAAGAACGTATGATACATTATACCTTCACCTCTTGTCATTCTGATAAATTCGCTTCTGAAACCGATTAAGCCTCTAGCTGGGATATGGAATGTTAAAGTTGTTCTGCCTTTTGCAGTTTGCATATCTTTCATTTCAGCTTTTCTACCAGAAAGTCTTTCGATAGCTGAACCAGCGTATTCTTCTGGAACATCAATGATTAAGTTTTCGTATGGTTCACAAAGCTCATCATTGATAGTTTTATAAATAACTTCAGGTTTTGATACTGCAAATTCAAAGCCCTCACGACGCATAGTTTCAATGAGAATACTCAAGTGAAGTTCACCACGACCAGAAACTTTAAATCTATCTGTTGAATCTGTATCTTCAACTCTTAAACTTACGTTCTTTTCTAATTCATCGTAAAGTCTTTTTCTAATTTGACGAGATGTTACAAACTTACCTTCTGTGCCTGCAAATGGACTGTCATTTACTGAGAAATTCATTTGAAGTGTAGGTTCGTCAACTTTAATTAGAGGTAGTGCTTCTGGATTGTTTGGATCACAAATTGTTTCACCGATTTGAATATCTGAAAATCCTGCAATACCTACAATATCACCAGCTGATGCTGATTCAATCTCAACTCTGCCTAAGTCTTTAAACCCGAATAATTTAACAATTTTACCTCTTTCTTGAGAACCGTCAGCGTGAATTACACAAACTTGTTCTTGAGATTTGATTGTACCGTTAACTATACGACCAATAACAATTCTTCCTACGTATTCATTGTAATCAAGAGTTGTTGCTCTGAATTGGAAAGGTTTTGTTTCATCTCCTGTTGGAGGTTGGATGTTTTTAATGATACTGTCTAAAAGGGGTACCATATCTTTTCTTTCATCATCCAAGTCGTTAATCGCAAATCCGTTTAAACTGCTTGAAAAAATGAAAGGAAAATCGATTAAATCTTCTCTGTCTGTTAATTCTGTGAATAAGTCAAAAACTTTATCTAGAGCAGTTAAAGGTTCAGCTGCTGGTTTATCAATTTTATTGATTACAACAATAATTTTTAAACCTAGTTCTAAAGCTTTTGATAATACAAATCTTGTTTGAGGCATTGGGCCTTCAGCCGCATCAACAATAAGAAGTGCACCATCGACCATGCCTAATACTCGTTCAACTTCGCCACCAAAATCTGCGTGCCCTGGGGTATCAACAACGTTGATTTTTGTTCCGTTGTAATCAATAGAAATGTTTTTAGAAAGGATTGTAATACCTCTTTCTCTTTCTAAGTCATTACTATCCAATACTCGTTCTTCAACGTGTTGGTTGTTACGGAATGCTCCTGCTTGTTTTAATAAGCAGTCAACAAGGGTTGTTTTTCCGTGGTCAACGTGAGCGATAATTGCTATATTTCTTATTTTTTCATTACTTGTCATAAATCCGCCAATCATTATTTGTTAGTGTAAAATTTACACTTTAATTTTAAAACGCTGATACGAAATTTTCAATAGTGTTAAATCTTACCCTTCTAATTTCTTTAGAATTGCTACAATTTTCTTAGCGTTGTGTCCTTCTTCAAATTGATCATAGAAGACTTTTGAAGCTAGTAATTCTTCTTTGGCAAGTGGTAAGTCTTCACCTCTTTTGATTAAAACTTCTGCGATTTCAAGCCTAATTGCAGCTAGCATTTCTTGATATTTTTCAACTGGTCTCATTTGTCTTGTGATTGTTTCAAATCTGTTTTTTGCACTTTTGTAGTTTTTACAGATATCACTAAGTGCTCGTTTTTCTTCTTTTAGAATTTTTAAATGTCTATCGCTTCCGTATTCGCTGAGCTTATATATTTCTTTTAAGTCATTAGTTCTTGCTGCAATATGTACTGGATCATGCTTTCTTCTAGCAATTGCTAGAGCTTTTGTCGCAATTTCTTCAACAAATTTTGCATCTGAGCTTCGGTTTAGTTTTATTAGAGTGCTATAAATAATCCCTGCAAGTCTATCATTGTTTAAACTGATGAGAGTTTCAGCTAATCTTTGGGCTGTTTTATTAAACTTAGGAAGAGCGTTTGCACTTACAAATTGGTCTCCAAAGTCTTGAATGTTGTATTTGAATTCAGGTACGTTAATATCTTTATTCTTTCTTGCGTGTTTTTCTATAATAGATGCAAAATCCTCGAATTTTCGAGATATATCCTTTTGTCCGATTTTATTAATTTTCATGTGTTATCCTTTTCTTGTTTAGAATAAAACTTCTAAATAAAATTTTTGCTAAGATGACTTTTTATTTGGGGCGTAAGCAATAGTGGCACAGGTTAAGCAAATTATTCCAAATAGTATGCCAAAACACATTGTCCAGTGATAAGATGTTAAAAATGCTTTTTGGTATTGTGTACCATCAGATAGTAAATTGTTTTTGAAGCTATCAAATAATGTGATGGTAATTGCAACGCCTAAGATGTTTCCAAGGTTTCTTGCTAGTCCTAAAATGCCACTAGCTATACCTAGTTCATCTTTGCTGACGCTTGTCATAATTGCATTATTCGATGGAGATTGGAAGCATCCATTACCGATTCCCATTATTATAGATGCTAAAATAATTTCCCACATTGGAGTTTTTGTGTTGAATGTTGTAAATATAATAAGTGCAATGATGTAGATGCAAGGTCCTACTATGGTTAATAATCTACTTCCGTGCTTGCCTGAATAGCTTCCTGCAAATGGGGCAACGGCTGAAGAGGCTACGGAATATGGTAAAATAAGAAGCCCTGTTACAAATGCATTGTATTTGACGATTTCTTGTAAAAAGAATGGTAAAAGAACTGCATTGGTAAACATGCACATATAAGATGTCATTACTGCTATATTACCAAATGTAAAAGTTTTAATTTTGAACATCTTAAAATTTATTAGTGGATAATTTATTTTTTTATCTCTTAAATAAAATAATCCTCCAAAAATTAATGTTATTACTCCAAGTAATAGAATATTAATTGATTTCCAACCCCAAGTATGCCCTTGTGATATAGCAAGTAGTAAAGCAAATAGTGCGATTGAAAAATATATAAACCCCTTATAGTCAAATTTGAATGGAGTTTGGGAAGGTTGAGGTTTTATTGAAGGTAAAAGCTTATAAGATAAAAGCCCCCCAATAATTGCAATTGGGACAGGAGGTAAGAATATCATATGCCAGCTAAAAGAATTAATTAGGAATCCTCCGATTGCTGGTCCGCTGATTCCTCCAATGGCAACTAAGCTTGCATTTAATCCAAGAGCTTGGCCTCTTTCTTTTCCTTTAAAAATTGTGGCAATTGCAGCCATACTGTTTGAAGCCATTATTGATGCACCAATAGCTTCAATGCATCTGTATGTAATAAGTAGATGAAAATTACTTGCTGTTGTATTTAAGAATGCTCCAATAGCAAAAATAAAGAAGCCAGCACTATAGATTTTGTTTCTAGGAAATAAGTCTCCAATTTTCCCAAAGAAAGGTAAAAATACCGTTAAAACAAGCATGTACGATATGACAACCCATTGAACTTGAGATAACGAGATTTGTAAATCATTGGCAATTGGATACAGGGCAAGGTTTACCGAAGTTGAATCTAACATCCCTAAAAAGTTTCCGGTAATAATTAAAATGCAAATTATCCATTTGATATTTTTAGTATCCATAATCTGATTTTATCATGTCAAATTTTTAGGTTTGTAAAGTTTTGTAATGCCTGTTATAGCAAGATTTTACGAATTTATAATATTTTTTGTTTAATTTAAATTTTTTGTTGAAAAACAACCTATTACATGTTATAATTAATTGTATAACGTTATAGTATTTGGAGTTTGATGAGGATGAAATTTAATATATTTAAGAAGGCCTTCTCGCTTACTGAATTATTGATTGTTTTGGTAGTTGTTGCGGTATTATTTGCTGCAATGATTCCAATGGCGACAAAGCGTAATAGAGGTCAAACATCAGCTAATGAACCAGTTTGGATGTTTGTAAAAGACGATCCAGAAAAAAGTGCGTTTTATGACCCAGGTTCATCTGCGATTACATCTGCTGCGTATATTGGCTTTAAACCAGAAACATCAGAATTGTCTAGTTTAAAACCTTTTTCAAAGGTTGTAGTTAGAGCAAAAGAATTTCAGAATCATATCCAATTCCGTACTGGGAATGATGGTAATGGTACTTTAGCAGGTTTGTTTATTGTCACCCCTAAAAATATGATTTTAGGAAACCGTTTACGTGGCGATAAGGATGATAACTATAATACATTATTGGAAAATAATGCTAATTGGGCAACAGTGTTAGGTACAAATGCTGCTGCTCAAGTTGTAAATGCATATAATGGTACCGCAGTTGGTTCTTCAGCGGGTATGGGTAGTGCTGAAGGTACTTCTCATACTTTAGGGCAAAGTGTTTCTGTAGGTAACAATTCAAATCTTTACGGTTTTGCACGAAATTCAACTTTAATTGGTGCAAATACTGGTAAAACAGAAAGTATATCAAGACAAATTCAAGAAACTGTAGCTGTTGGTGCAGGTAACTTAGGCTTGCCAACATCATCAGGTCAACGCAACGTTTTGATGGGCTATGGTGTTGGTGCTGTTGGTTTTGATAGTACCAATGCAATGGATAACGTTATCTTAAATTCAGCGTATCCAGGGACGCTACCTAAATCAAGTACAATTGTTGGTTACCAATCGTTTTTACCAGGGTATCAAGACGCTAAAAGTGTAACCGCAATTGGTTATTACGCTTGCTCGTCCTTTAATAAAGGTATGGATAGTAAAGGTAGCAATGGCCTTACTACCTGTATAGGTTATAATTCAGCTGGTCGTACTGGTTATGCAGGTGAGACCAGAAATTTAGGCTGGGAATCAGATAAGTATGATCACATCTTTATAGGCGGTAAGCCTGAAGGCGCATTTCCTGGACGTGCAGTTTTAGAAATTCACAATATACCAACGACTAATTCAAATGTAGCATATCCGTTAAATGTTGGGCCAACTGTTGTTATGAATTCTCACTTAGCTGTTCGTGGTAATTTTTATTTCCCAGATTCTACAACTGGTCAAGTTGCGACTTATAACAAACAGCAAATATTCTACACTGAGAATCCTAACGATATGGAAAAAGGAAAAGATAGATGTGGTTATAAATGTGTTGGCCGTTGGTTGGGGGGTCGTAAGGCTTGGCGAGATCAACCAAGATGTCAATGGCTTAAGATTATTGGTGGTATCTTAGGTTCACTTGCTGGTATTGCTACATTTATTATTACTGGTGGTTTGTCAGGACCTATTATTTTGGCAGTTGTTGGTCAGCTTATGTACGTTGGTGGAGCAGTATTGGCTACTGATGGTATCTTTAAAATGGATGGTTACGACAGAACTCGAGATCCAGCTTCAAAGTCTGCTCTTTTGATTCAATATGATGAGTCTACAGCTACAAAGCCTGCATTTAATTGTTCTACTAATTACGCACCTTATTTTACAGAAAAATATTGTCCAAATGTTTTAAGAACTTCGGATGTTCGATTGAAAGATAATATTTCTGAAAATAGTGATGCGCTATCAAAATTGTTGCTTTTAGAACCTTATAATTATACTTATAAGGCTGATAGTGATAAAACACCTCAAGTTGGGGTTATGGCCCAGGATTTAGAAAAAGTATTTCCAAATGCGGTTGCAGAAGATTCAAAAGGTTATAAAAATATACGTTTGGATGAAATATTCTATGTTGTAATTAATTCAGTTAAATCTTTGGATAGTTCTGTTTCAACAATTGATAAGGATCTAAAAACACTTGAAGCTGATGTGGTTGATGTTGATAAAGATCACAGAACAATTAGTAAACGTATAAATGAAATTAACAAACGAATTACAAAACTTGAAAATGAATAACGGAGTCGAGTATGAAATATAATAAATTTAAAGCTTTTACTTTAGCAGAGATAATGGTTTTATTATTGACCTTATCAATACTTATGGCTGCGTTTGCACCTGTATTTACTAGAAGATATAGTAACGTGACATCAGATGAGGTTTGGACATTTATTGCAGGCGATCCTAATTACAATGCTTATTATGATGCTCCAAACAAAATCTATAAAAGTCAGGCGTTCATTGGTTTACAACCTAAGGATTCTGCTGGTGTAGATGATCTTGTTAAAATTTCTTCTTCCTCTGAACCACTTTATTCTAAACTTGTTATTGGGGCTTCAAATCGTTTGGGTAGTGTTTCCGGTACTCCTCCTCAACAACAAATGCAGTTTAGATATGGTTCTTCAGCTATGGGTACGCTAGTTGCAACATTATTTGCAGGTAATAAAAATATGCTTTTAGGTGGACCTTATAAAAAGATTACAGATACTGCTGAAGGACAAAACTCTTCATTTGGTATTGGCTCGCTTGCGGATATTACTTCGGGAAAAAGAAATACTGCCGTTGGTGCATATGCCTTGACCAAGGTTGCTACAGGCTTGGATAATACTGCTATAGGTTATTTAGCTGGTGCAGAGCTTACAACTGGAAAACAAAATACCTTTGTTGGTACATATGCTGGTGCTGAAACTGCTAATGCTGTAAATAATAATACTTTTGTTGGTTATCGAGCTGGGTATAGTGTAAAAGCTTCAGAGAATACAGCAGTTGGTAATTATGCTTTAAGTGGTGATACAAGTGTATCTGATGGTGCTCGAGGTGGTAATACTGCAGTTGGTTATGCAGCACTTCAGAAAGCTAGTAATGCTTATGGGAATACTGCATTAGGTGCATATGCATTACAGAATTTAGTTACGGGTGATTATAATACAGCAATTGGTTATAATGCTTGTGCTTTTATTGGATATAGTTCATCTAAGAAGGTATCAAAAGTAACTTGTATTGGAGCTAATTCAGCTAAAGAAGATAAGTCTTCAACTTCTGGTACAGCAGGTCTTCCTTCAGGAGATAGTACACCTGATAGAGTATTTATTGGTACAGCACCTGATTATGATTCAAGTTCTAGCTTATCTTCAAATAGGCAAAAGCCATTTGCAGTGTTAGAAGTACATAATTCTATCAAAGGCACAAATTCAGATTTTATGCCTAAGAATGGTGGTGAAGAGTCTGTAGTCATTAATGGCAACTTGGTAGTTAGAGGACAAACTTATTTAGAAATGCCTATTTATAGAGGACACCAAAAAGGTGCCGATGATCCAAATGCACAACCTAAAGGGTTGGTATTGATGAGGTTGCATACTCATTTAGATAAATCAGGATTCAAAGTTTTTTCTGGTTTTGATGGTATTGATAGAAAAGGTCGTTCGTACCAAACTTGTAGTGGTTGTCAGTCACATGCTTATGATGATGTGCGACCAAATTGTATTTGTACTGCTGTTGGACCAGATTATCAGGGATCTACATCTTATATAGATGGTGTAAATGAAGGACAGAAACGTTATTCTAGTACTTCTTATGACTGGTATTCTAAGGCTGGAAATATGAATAGTACTGACAAATCATGTCAGTCAGATACTTCATACAAGGATTTATCTACTGGTGCAACTATAGGATTGGCACATAACCCTGATTATGATAGTCCTAAGTATACTGGGGATTTAAAAGTTACTGCTATGGAAACTGATAAACCGTATGCTCACTTGCCAAAAACTTCTTGTTGTCCAAATTTAAGTTCTGATATTAGACTTAAAAATGTTGGCGAGAAATTTACAGCTGGTCTTGATGAAATTAAACAATTAAAAGTTTATAATTTCACATTTAAAAATGATGTAAATAAACTTCCTCAAGTTGGTGTAATTGCACAAGACTTAAAAACAATTTTCCCTAATGCCGTAACAAAAGGTGAAGATGGTTATTATCGAATTCGTTGGAGTGAAATGTTATATGCAGCTGTTAATGCAGTAAAAACATTAAATTCTAAAATCGAAGCTCTTGCAAATAGAGTTGCAACAGATAAAGAACGTATCGCTACATTAAAACGTGATAATGCTGAGATGTATGCAAAATTAGATAAATTGGCTGAAGAATTAGAAGTTCTTGAAGCTAAGAAAAAATAAGTAGTTAAACGTTTTATAATAATAAAAGACCGATTCTAAATGAATCGGTCTTTTTGTATTTCTTTATTATTCAGACTATAAAGCACATCCACAAGCACAAGCTTGAGATTTTAATGTTTCAGCTTTATCTGTGTGTTCCCAAGGAACATCAATATCTGTACGACCCATATGTCCATATGCAGCTAACAATTGATAGAATTTACCACCATTTTTAGAAGGTAAGTTTCTTAAATCAAATTGTTTGATAATTGCAGCAGGTCTAAGGTCAAAGTTTTTAGAAACTAATTCTGAAATTTCATCATCAGAAATTTTACCAGTTCCAAAAGTATCAACCATAATAGAAACAGGTTCTGCAACACCGATAGCGTATGCTAATTCGATTTCGCATTTTTCTGCAAGACCTGAAGCAACAATGTTTTTAGCTACATAACGAGAAGCGTAAGCTGCTGATCTATCTACTTTTGTAGGATCTTTTCCTGAGAAAGCGCCACCACCGTGTCTTGAGTAACCACCGTAAGTATCAACGATGATTTTTCTACCAGTTAAACCAGAGTCACCTTGAGGGCCACCGATAACAAATCTACCTGATGGGTTGATTAAGATGATTGTGTTAGCATCTGGTTTGATTGATTCGCTAGCGAATACAAAGTCGATAACGTGTTTTCTCAAGTCTTCGTTAATGATTTCTTGAACTTTTTGGTTATCTTCGATACCGTTGATTGATGGGTTGTGTTGTGTTGAAAGTAACACAGTGTGAATTCTTGATGGTTTACCGTCAACATATTCAACTGTTACTTGAGATTTTCCATCTGGTCTTAGGTAGTTTACTAAGCCTAATTTTCTTACTTGAGCAAGTCTGTAAGATAGTTTGTGAGCTAAGCTGATAGGTAGTGGCATAAGTTCTGGAGTTTCGTTACAAGCGTAACCAAACATAATACCTTGGTCACCAGCTCCTAATTCTTCAGTTTCAGTTGTAGATGTTGAAGCATTGTTTTCTCTTGTTTCTAATGCTTTGTTTACACCATTACCGATATCTGTTGATTGTTCATCAATACTTGTTAATACTGCACAAGTATCTGCATCAAAACCACCTGAATTGTGGCCAACATAGCCAATATTTTTAATAGTGTTTCTTACTACTTGAGGAATATCAACGTAGCAATCTGCTGTTATTTCCCCACAAACAAGAGCCATACCTGTAGTTACTGTTGTTTCTGCAGCAACTCTTGATTGTTTGTCTTTTGATAAGAATTCGTCCAAAATTGCATCAGAAATTTGGTCGCAAACTTTGTCGGGGTGTCCTTCTGTAACTGATTCAGAAGTGAACAAAAAATTTCTTGGTGTCATTTCTTTTTTTCTCCTTAATTTATTTTCACCGCCGGTAAGTCTTTTAATTCCAACCCGGCACGCCATTAGTTTATAGTTTAGTTCAAAGTATTTTTTTTAGCAAATATTCAAGGGATAATTCATAATAAAAGTTAATAAAAAGAGGGCATCTTATTGATGTCCTCTTTTTATCTTTGTTATTTGATTTTACTGAGCTTTTAGTTTATTAACTCTTGCTGCTAAGCTTTCAACTTGAGCTTTTAACTCTACGTTTTCTTTTTCAAGTTTAGTTATCTGGGTCTCAACTTTAGTTGCTCGTTTTACTAGAGAAACAATTTTCTTATCAAGCTCTTTGATTGCGTTAATTGCAGCATAGAACATTTCATCCCATCTAATTCTTAAGTATCCATTTTCATCTTCAAATACAGAATTAGGGAATACTTTTTGAAGTTCTTGAGCCATAACCCCAACTTGAGGAAGTTTATTTTTATCATTTTTAAATGTGAAATTATAAACTTTTAGTTTTCTTAACTCTTTTAGGCCCGCATAATTTCTATCGCTGATATTTTTTAGCCTTCTGTCTGAACATACTGTCGCGAAATACATTTGTGCATTATGTCTATCTTGTTCGTTCAAAGCATTATCTATATCGGCTTGAAGTTCATGGCAGTCAACACCACCGCCTCCACCACCTCCGCCACTACCGGAAGTGCTAGAACCACTAGAACTAGAACCTGAGCTAGAACCTGAGCTAGAACCTGCTGTTTTTAAATTTGGACATTTTGCACCCCAAGAACTGTAGTGACTATAAGGTGTTGTTGTACATGATGCATATTTTGAATCTCCAGCAGTGAAACCATAAAATCGATACTGTCTAGTGTCACTCACACTACCTAATGCTGTGTCATTATGGAAGTGGTATAGGGTATTACCTACAGTAAAGTAAGGTCTTCCTCTAACTATTAAGTTTCCATTGATTATAGTTGTAACACTTCCAGTTATTTGTGTGTTTACACCAGTGACAGGATCGCCCAATTTGCCATCGGTTCCTTTGACGTTGTGAATTTCTAATATTGCATCTCCCCCAAAATTCCTTGGAGTTCCACCAATATAGATACGTTCTTGTGTATCATCTTTAGCTGCACCATCACCAGTTCCGCCCCATAGTAAGTATGCCGAACCATTATTTGACTTGTTACGGCTTCCTGTTACCCTTAAATTACTACTTCTCTTTTTAGGGCCAGAATTATAACCAATACAAGTCTTATAGGAGCCTTTTTCAAGCTCACTACAAGCATTATAACCAATTGCAATATTATATTCACCCGATGTTAAACTACCAAGAGCATTGTAACCTATTGCAACGTTACCAGTACCAGAGCCTAGTTTACCTAGTGCGGCATATCCAATAGCGGTATTTCCACGTCCCATGGCATTACTGCTTAAGCCGCCACCAGCATAAGCTCCAACAATCAGGTTTTGTGGCTGAGTTATTGAACCAAGACCAGCTTTATAACCAATAGCAACTGTTTGCTCAGCTTTAGTATTATATCCAGCTTGGGAACCTATAAACACATTTTTTTCCTTGTTGTTTTGCCAAGCCGCACTTGTACCAATAGCAACGTTATTATTTGATGAAGTTAGCGTGCTTAATGCTCGATAGCCAATTGCAACGTTACCTCGTCCTGCAACAAGACTTGTTAGTGCATCATAACCAACCGCAACGTTGTCTCTTGCCCCAACTGATTCGTTGTAATTTAAATCTTTGTAAGCGCCACCTAACAAAATATTCTTTCTGTTAACATACCAAGTTCCTGCAAATGTTCCGTTTTTATTTGAATTTGTTCTACCATATCGGAACTGAATTTGTCTTTGTAACTTATCGCTTGATGTTACTGTACCACCTCTGATAACAATTTTTGATAGAGGTACAAATTCAGAAGTTACGGAGTTAGCATCACTAGGAGTAATCCCAAAGAACAGTTGACCAGTAAATGATGGGTCCCCTGGGTTGTAAGAAGCATCAAAGTTTGTAAGGTCTACGTAACTCCAAACGTTATATTTACTTGTAAATTGAGTGGTTTTTCTTTTTGTAAAGATTGGTGCCATTGCAGCAAATATAATCGTTAAAACAAGTATAACTAACATGATTTCTGCTAATGTATACGCTTGTTTTTTATTTTTAAAATTCATACTCTAACTCCATCAAATAAAATATATCTTATTCTTTTATTATATCAAATTTTTCTTTAATTTTCAACACTTTACAAGTTTTGTTACATATCGAATTTTTCTAATTTTTTTGTGTTATTCTGTAGCTATAGATAGATTATAAATATGAGGATAATTTACAATGCCGGCAATTAAGATTGAAGATTTACCTACCGTTTATAATGCGGGAGAAACAGAAGAAAGTATTTACAAATTTTGGGAAGAAAATGAGTGTTTTAAGGCAGATGCTAAAAGTCCTAAAAAACCTTATTCTATGGTGATTCCGCCTCCAAATGTTACAGGAGTGTTGCATATGGGTCATGCTCTTGATGAAACATTGCAAGATATTTTAGTTAGATATCATAGGATGAGTGGGTATGAAGCTCTTTGGATTCCTGGAACTGACCATGCTGGGTTAGCAACACAAGCTGTTGTAGAAAGACAAATTGCAAAAGAAGGTTTGACTCGTCATGACTTAGGACGTGAAAAGTTCTTGGAAAGAACTTGGGAATGGACAAATCAACATAAAGGTGCAATCTTAGACCAAATGAAACGTTTGGGTGCTTCTTTTGATCGTTCAAGAGAAAGATTTACTTTTGATGAAGGATGTTCTCAAGCAGTAAAAGAAGTTTTTGTAAAACTTTATGAAAAAGGTTTAATCTATAAAGGTGCTTATATTGTGAACTGGTGTCCTCGTTGTCAATCTGCAATTTCAGATGTTGAAACTGAATATGAAACAGAACAAGGACATTTGTGGGAAATTTCTTACCCATTAAAAGGTGAATCAGGGGCAATTATTGTTGCAACAACTCGTCCAGAAACAATTTTTGGTGATGTTGCAATTGCAGTAAACCCAACTGATTATAAATATTCTGAACTAATTGGTAAAACCGTTGTAATTCCTCTAACTGGTCGTGAAATTCCAATTATTGCTGATGAATATGTTGATAAATCTTTTGGTACTGGTGCTGTTAAAATTACTCCAGCACACGACCCTAACGATTTTGAAGTTGGTAAACGTCACAACTTTAAGCCTATTTGGGTTATTGATGGTGAAGGTAAGATGAAGGCTTGTGGTGAAGTTCCGTCAAATCTTCACGGTTTAGATAGATATGAAGCTCGTAAGCAAATTATTAAAATGCTTGAAGATAATCATTCTTTATTAAGAGTAAAAGATCACGAGCATAATGTTGGTAAATGTCAAAGATGTAATACAACAATTGAGCCGTTACTTTCTGAACAATGGTTTGTTAAAATGGAACCATTGGCAAAAGAAGCTATTGCAGCTGTTAAAGATGGTAGAATTAAATTTATTCCTGAACGTTGGGAGAAAAACTATCTAGGCTGGATGGAAAATATTCGTGATTGGTGTATTTCTCGTCAAATCTGGTGGGGACACCAAATTCCAGCTTATTATCATAAACTAACTGGAGAAATGGTTGTTGCTAAAGAAAATCCAGATCCAGAAAATTATATCCAAGATACAGACTGTCTTGATACTTGGTTCTCTTCTGGATTGTGGCCATTTAGTACAATGGGATTCCCTAATGCTGAAACTGAGGATTATAAAAAATTCTACCCAACTACAACTCTTGTAACTGGTTTTGATATTATTTTCTTCTGGGTTGCAAGAATGATTACAATGGGTCTAGAATTTACAGGCAAAGCTCCATTTGGTACTGTTTATATTCACGGTTTGATTCGTGATGAAAAAGGTCAAAAAATGTCAAAATCTAAAGGTAACACAATTGACCCTGTTGTTATTATTGATAAATATGGTTGTGATGCTTTAAGATTTACAATGACTTCACTTTGTACCTATGGTGGTCAAGATATCAAAATTAGTGATGAACGTTTTGAATATGGTAGAAACTTTGCTAACAAAATTTGGAACGCTTCAAGATTTGTATTGATGAACCTTGATGGTGTTGATAATAATGATATTGATTTGTCTAAATTGACAATCGCTGATAAGTGGATTTTAGATAAATTAAATAACGTTGCAAAAGAAGTTAATACAAATATTGAAAATTACAGAATTGGTGAAACTGCTCACGTTCTTTATGATTTCTTCTGGAATTCATACTGTGATTGGTATGTTGAAATTGCAAAAGTTCAACTTCAAGATGAGTCTATCAAATTGAATACTCAACGTGTATTGCGTTATGTTCTTGATATGTCTTTGAGATTGTTACACCCAATTATGCCTCATATTACAGAACGTGTATGGCAATTAATTCCAAAAGAATCTGAATTCAAAGCTATTATGTTAGCTGATTACCCAATTTATCAGGATGTTTTATCTTATCCAGCTGAAGCTCGTGAAATGGAATTAGTATTCGAAACTATTAAATCTTTACGTAACGTTCGTCAAAGTTTCAATATTGCAATGAGTATTAATTTTGATATTAAAATTCATGCAGTTGACGATGAAAAACCAGTATTTGAAGCTATTGAAAGTTATATCAAGAGAATGGCTAAAGTTGAAAATATTTCTTATGCTCCAGCGTCAGCTCCTGTCCCTGATAAGTGTGCAACAGCTGTAGTTTCAGCGTCTAAAATTGCAATCCCGCTTGAAAACTTAATTGATTTCAACGCTGAAATTGCAAGACAAGAAAAGAAATTGGCAAAACTTGAAGGTGAGAGAAAATCATTAGAAGGTCGAGTTAACAATCCAAAATTTGTGGCAAATGCTCCTGTTGAATTGATTAACCAAACAAAAGCTAGAATTGATGAAATTCTTGTTCAAGAAAAAGCCATTAATGATTTGATATCATCTTTAAAGGCATAGGATGAATTATTTAAAAAAGAGGCTCGCAAATGCGGGTCTCTTTTTGTTAATTATTAAGTAATCGTTACAAACCTTTACATATTTGCATAATTTTGATACTATTGTAGTCGTATAATAATGGTAGTGTCTATTTTTTGACAATGGAGTTAATTATGGTAACAAAAAAGGAAGCAGAACTAGATTTTGAGGCTTTACTTGAAAAGTATGATTATAAGTTTCAAAAGGGTGATTTAGTTAAAGGTGTTGTATGTGGTTTTGATAGCCAAGGTGTTTTAGTTGATATTGGTGCGAAAACGACTGCAGTTATTCCAGCTTACGAAGCTGTTGATAAAGGTGAAAACATCGAAGATAAATTTGAAAAAGGTCAAGAAGGCGAATTCTTGATTATAAAAGAAGAAGATGATGAAGGTAAATTCTTACTTTCTAAGAAAAAAGTTGATTTTGCTTATGCTTGGAAAGAACTTGAAAAAGCAAAAGCTGCTGATGAAACTATTTTAGGTACTGTTGTTAACGTTGTTAAAGGTGGTATCTTGGTTGAAGTTTCAGGAGTTAGAGGATTTATTCCTTCTTCTCAACTTAGAGCAAGAGAAACTGAAGTTGAAGTTGGTTCTAAATTAGAACTTAAGATTTTAACTTTAGATGTTCAACAAAATAACTTTATTCTTTCTAATAAGAAGGTATTTGAAGATACTGCAGAAGAAGCTAGAAAAAATATCTTCTCTCAAATTGAACCAGGCCAAGTTGTTAAAGGTGAAGTTGTAAGAATTACAGATTTCGGAGCTTTTGTTGATCTTGGTGGTTTAGATGGTTTACTTCCATTATCTCAATTATCTTGGAGATGGATTGATCACCCAACTGATATCTTAAAAGTTGGTGATAAAATTGATGTGGAAGTTATCGCAGTTGATCACGATAAACAAAGAGTATCTTTAAGTTTGAAAAACTTAGAACCAGATCCATGGATTGAAGCAGCTGACAAAATTAAAGAGGGAGATAAAGTTGAAGGTGTAGTTACTCGTTTGAAACACTTTGGTGCATTTATTGAAGTGTTCCCTGGAGTTGAAGCATTACTTCCTCATAATGAAGTTGTTGATTTTCAAAATGAATCAAAATCAATTATAAAAGTTGGAGATAAGATAAGTACATATGTTTTAAAATTCAACCCTGCTGATAAGAGAATTGCTCTTTCTGTAAACGAGCAATCTTCGGTTCCAGTTGAAGAACCAAAAGCAGAGGAAGAATAATAATTGATGATTATATAAAAAATATGTCGTTCAAATTATGGACGGCATATTTTTTGACTTTTCTTTTATTGTCATTATAACAATATCATACGTTTAGATGTTTCGTGCTCTTTGATAATAAGACATAATAATCTTAAGAAAGAGTGTTAACATGCCATTCAGGTATAGATTGCAGAAGGTACTAGATTTTAGAATAAACCAAAAAGAAGAGCAGAGAATGAAAGTTCAAAAGGCTCAACAGGCAGTCTATCAAGCTGAACAGGATATCAAGAAAAATAATCAAGATATTTTGGACACCAAAGCTGGTATGAGAAATGCTGATCCTATGATGTATGAATCGTATGATAACTTTCTAAGGCATCTTTGGGCAAAAGCTGAACAATTAGAAATTCGGCGACAAGAACTTCAAGCGAAGCTAGATGAAGAGATTGATAAACTTGTAAAATGTGAACAAGCTGTAAAAGTTCTTGAAAAGCACAAAGAAAAAAGTAAAGAGGCTTATCTTGCAGAAGAAAAAGCTGCGGAGCTTAAACAGTTTTCTGAACTCGGTGTTACAAGGTTTTATAAGGCAAATCTTGAAAGAGCCGAAGAGGAAGAGAAAGAAATATTAAAACAGTTAAGTGAAATAGAAGGTATTTAATATGAGTATTAACGCAACAACTCCATCGTCCACATCTGTAAATAGCACAAATTCTTCAAATCAAGTGTCAAGTGCTGTTGGCTCTGATGTATCAAAGAAATCAACTGATTCATCATTCAAAGAAGAGATGGATAAGGTATCTTCTACTGAGAAAACAGAAGATACTAAAAAGTCTGAAAAATCTTCTGAGAATAAAGTAAATGAAGTTACAGAAAAATCTGAAAACAATGAGCAACAAGGTTCTAATACTCAGGATGCCGTATCTCAAAACAATTTGAAAGATAATAATCCTGAATTGACAAAATATGCAACATTATCAATGATGGATATGAATAATCAATTGTCAAATGATATCCAACAAATGGTGAAAACAAATCAAGTAAGTCCTTTATCTCAAGTTACTGACACTCAAAAGTTATCTGGTGCTATTACTCCAGATTTTTCGCCATCTAATATTTCTATGACCAAAGCTGATGCTGAATTTTTTGTAAGTTTAACTCAGCAAAATGATGTTTCAGCTCAAAATGTTGTGGCTCAAGCCCAAAATTTATTGAATAATGGTGCAGAAGTGGCTCAAGTTAAGCAAAGTGCACAAATTTCTCAAACATTATTAAATGCTTTGATGACTGCTAAAGAAAATAATCAACCATTAAGAATAGATTTTGATCAAAATATTTCTGTAATCTTAAGGGTTGGAAAAGACGGTGCTTTAGCCGCTAACTTTATCCCTGGCGATAAAGCTGTAGAACAATATTTAAGAAATAATATTGAATCTTTGAAAGCTACTTTTAGAGAAAACGATTTACCATACTCTGATTTGTCATATTCAAATAGAGGTAGTAAGCAACAAAAAGAAAATAGAAGAAATAAACAATAAGGAGTTGTTATTATGAATGATGCATTTATAACAGCAATAAACACACAATATGCAACGATTAACTGGATGGATGTTATCGCAGATAACATGACTAACGTTTATACTCCAGGTTTTAAAGAAAAACAAGTTAACTTTAAGACTTTCTTGAATGGTGCTATTAACGATGACTACAGTAAAAAAATGAGTCAGGGTAAATCTACACCTGGTACATCTAGTGATAACGTGTTTTTGGAAGGAAAAGGTTTCTTCTTAACAAAAACCGCTGAAGGTCGAAGTGTTTATACTCGTTTGGGTGAATTTACTTTTGATGGTGAAGGTGTTTATCGAGCTAAAAATGGTAATACGGTTCAAGGTTATATCCTTAATGATAAAGGTGAAATTATGCAAGGTACAAAACCTATTACTGCCGATTTATATCAAGAAACTTCTTTAAAAGGTGGAGCTTTAGATATCCCGACTACTAATATTAAAATGTGGATCGATCCTAATAATGGTAAGTATTTAGGTAAATACGACGAATATGAAATTAAAAAAGATGGAACTATTGTTGGAAAAGCTGAAAATGGTAAAAAAGTAGTTCCACTTTATAGAATCACAACTCGTAATTTCCACAATGCAGCAGGTTTGTATGAGTATAAAGATGGTCAATTCTTAGAAACTGAAGCCTCAGGAAAACCTTTGTTAGGTTGTGGTGAAATTCGTTCAGGTTTGTTAGAACTTTCAAATTCAGACTTTAAAGGTAATATTTCATACTACCAAATGGCAAAATTACAAATGGAAGTTGTAAATAAGTTGATTTCATCTAACAAAGAATTGTTGCAACAAGCAATGCAAATGGTAAGTAGTTCATAAGACGTAAATTTTATATATTAAACTCCATTTTATTACTAAGAGGCTAATTATAGCCTCTTTTTTGTATATTTTTTACTTATTCTATTTACATTTTTGTCTAAAAATTGTAAAATGTATTTACGACTAAATTTGTTTTATAGTATGTAAAAGGAGTTTATTTATGAATCATTTAAAAGTTGCAATAGGTTCTGATCATGGTGGTTTCCGTTACAAAGAAAGTATTATCGATTATTTAAAAATCAGAGATATCGAATATATTGATGTAGGAACTTACACTCCTGAATCTTGTGATTACCCTGAAATTGCAAGAAAAGTTGCAGAACTTGTAACTTCTGGTAAAGTTGATAGAGGTATTTTAGTTTGTGGTACAGGTATTGGTATGTCAATTGCCGCAAATAAAGTACACGGTATTAGAGCGGCTTTATGTTCAGATACTTATTCTGCCCGTGTTTCAAGAGCTCATAACAATGCGAATATTTTATGTCTAGGTGAACGTGTAATAGGTGAGCACTTAGCCCTTGATATTACAGATATTTGGTTAAAGACAGGTTTTGAAGGCGGTAGACATAAACGCAGAGTTGATATTATTGAATAAGAAAGGTTGAATAATTTCAAATGGAATTAGATTCTCATAAATTTGCGTGTATTGTTGCACAAATTCTAGATGATAAATTAGCTAAAGATATCACAATCCTAAATATTAGTAATGTTTCGTCTTTAGCCGATTATTTTGTTATTGTTACAGGGGATTCAACTCCTCATGTTAAATCTCTGATGGAAACAGTAAAAGACAAGGTAAAAAATGACTTTGCCAAATTACCAACAAGACAAGAAAATGATGTGAAAAATCGTTGGAACTTGATTGACTATGGTGATGTAGTTGTACACATTTTACACAAAGAAGAACGTGAAACATACGCAATCGAAAAATTTTGGAATCACGCATATAGCATTTTAGAAAACGAATGGCGTGAAATTGCAAAAGATTATAGTGAATATAACAAATAAGATTTAAAGGTTGAACATTTGTTCAACCTTTATTTTTTTTACTAAAAAAAGAGGCTCTGAATAATCAGAACCTCTTTTTAGTATATCTAAGTGTTGGATTATTTCATTAATTCGCCAACAGCTTTGTAAACAGACATACGTTTTGCAGCATCTTCTTCTGCTTGAGTATATAGAGCTTCAGCTGCTTCAGGGTTAGTTTTAAGTAATGACTTATAACGACCTTCTGATCTGATGAAGTCTTGGTAACTTCCTTGCGGATCTTTAGCATCCCAAGTGAATGGTTGTTCATTCGCTGGGTTGTATCTGTAAAGTGGGAAGTAACCAGCTTCAACAGCACGTTTTTGTTCTGTTTGAGTTTTACTCATATCGATACCGTGAGCGATACATGGAGCATAAGCGAAGATGATTGATGGTCCGTTGTATGCTTCAGCTTCTTGGAATGCTTTTAGAGTTTGGTTTCTATCAGCACCTAGAGCAACTGATGCAACGTAAACATAACCATAAGACATGCTCATTAAGCCCATGTTTTTCTTATATGTTGGTTTCCCGCCAGTAGCAAACTTCGCAACAGCACCTGTAGGTGTTGATTTAGAAGCTTGACCACCTGTGTTAGAGTAAACTTCAGTATCAAGAACAAGGATGTTAACGTTTTGGTTTTGAGCCAATACGTGGTCGATACCGCCGTAACCGATATCGTTAGCCCATCCGTCACCACCGATAATCCAGATTGATTTATCAGTGAAGTAGTCTTGAAGTTCTCTAACTTTAGCAAGATCTGCACAATCTTTATCTGCATATTTTGCTAGAACTTCTTTAGCTTTGTTTTGAGCCGCAACAGCTTCTTCTGTTTTAGAATTATCGAAGTGAGCCATAGCACCTTCTAATGCTTCTCTCAAATCAGCTGGAGCTTCAGCACAAGCTAAAACTTTTTCAACATAAGATTTTAATGTTTCTCTGTTAGTATCAACAGCCAATCTCATACCGAAACCAAATTCAGCGTTATCTTCGAATAAAGAGTTAGCCCAAGCTGGACCTCTGCCGTCTTTGTTTGTTGTGTATGGGATTGTTGGGAATGTACCAGAGTAGATTGATGAACAACCAGTTGCGTTAGCAACGATAGCGTTTTCACCAAATAGTTGTGAAACTAATTTAACGTATGGAGTTTCACCACAACCAGCACAAGCACCTGAGAATTCGAATAATGGTTTTCTCAACATAGCACCTTTGATAGTTTTTGTAGTGTTTCTACCCATTACGTTATCTGGTAATTCGTCAAAGAATTTTTCGTTTACTACTTCGCAAGCTTCAACTTCTTTTTCGATTGTTGACCAAGTTAGAGCTTGTTTTTCAGGGTTTTTGTTTGCAGGACATTGGTCTAAGCAAACACCACAACCTGTACAGTCGTTGCAGTAAACTTGAACTTTGAAGTGTTCACCGTTTGCATTTGGTCTAGCTTCGATTGTGTTGAATGAAGCTGGAGCATCAGCTAAGTTTTCTTTTTCAACTAACTTAGTTCTGATAGCAGCGTGTGGACAAGCAGAAGCACAAATACCACATTGTAAACAAGCTTCTGAATTCCAGTGAGGAACTCTTGGAGCGATACCACGTTTTTCTAAGCAAGCTGTACCTGTTGGGATTACACCATCATTAGACATTGCTGAAACAGGGATATCATCACCTTTTTGTCTCATTGAAGGTTCAATGATTTTCTTAGCAAATTCAGATGCGTTTTCTGGTAATAATTGTACTTCATCAACACATCCAACGCCGTCTAATGTTGCAGGAACTACAACTTCTTTACAAGCATCAACTGCTGCATCGATAAGAGCTAAGTTCATATTAACAACATCGTCGCCTTTTTTCTTGAATGTTTTGATAGTCATTTCTTTCATTCCTTCGTAAGCTTGTTCGAATGGAATGATACCAGAAACTTTGAAGTAAGCTACCATCATTACTGTGTTAGCACCCTTACCACGTAGGCCAGGTTGTTCTTTAACAAGTTTTTCAGCATCTACGTTGTAGAATTTGATTTTCTTGTCAATGATTGTTTTTTGCATATCACGAGTTAAGTGAGCAAACGCTTCTTCTCTTGTGTATGGGCTGTTTAGTAAGAATGTACCACCTTCTTTGATGCCTTTTAATAGGTCATATCTGCCAACATATGCGTGAGTTGAGCAAGATACAAAGTCAGGTGCAGTAATTAAGTAAGTTGATTTGATTGGGCTATCACCGAATCTCAAGTGAGAAACAGTTACACCAAATGATTTTTTAGAGTCATAAGCAAAGTATGCTTGAGCATCTTTGTCTGTGTATTGACCAATAATTTTGATTGAGTTTTTGTTAGCACCAACTGTACCATCAGAACCCAAGCCCCAGAACATACAGTTAGTTGTACCAACAGGTTCTGTAACGATGTGTTCTGTTACTTTTAATGATAAGTTAGTAACGTCATCTTCGATACCAACAGTGAAGCCGTGGAAACCATTTGCTTCAGAGTGTTTGTAAACAGCAAGAACCATTGATGGAGTAAATTCTTTAGAAGATAAACCATAACGGCCACCGATTACTCTGATATCTTTATTTTCTAGAGCAGCTACAACGTCTAAGAATAGAGGTTCACCGATTGAACCAGGTTCTTTTGTTCTGTCTAGAGTTACAATACGTTTAACAGTTGCAGGAAGTGCTTCGTTGAAACGTTTAACGTCGAATGGTCTGTATAATCTAACTTTAACTAAACCGTATTTAGTACCACGAGTAGAGTTCAAGTATTCGATTGTTTCTTCGATAGTTTCACAACCAGAACCGATAGCTACGATAACGTCAGTTGCATCTGGAGCACCAACGTAATCGAATGGATGATATTGTCTGCCAGTAATTTTAGCAACTTTATCCATATATTCTTGAACGATATCTGGAACTGCATCGTAGTATTTGTTAACTGTTTCACGTCCTTGGAAGTAAACGTCAGTGTTTTGAGCACCAACTTTACAAATAGGAGCTTCAGGTCTTAGAGCTCTTGCTCTGAATTCTTCGATGTATTGTGGCTCAACTAAGCTAGCGATATCATCGTAAGAAATTTCTTCGATTTTGTGGATTTCATGAGAAGTTCTGAAACCATCGAAGAATTGTAAGAATGGAACTTTAGCTTTGTAAGTAGCTAAGTGTGCAACTAAAGCCATATCCATTTCTTCTTGAACAGAGTTAGCAGCTAACATTGCATAACCTGTGTTACGGCAACCCATAACGTCTGTATGATCACCGAAGATTGCTAATGATTGAGCAGCTAGTGCACGAGCTGAAACGTGGATTACGTGAGGAAGCATTTCCCCAGCAGCTTTGTGCATAACTGGAATCATCAACAATAAACCTTGTGATGCTGTGTAAGTTGAAGTTAAAGAACCAGCTGCTAATGAACCGTGTACTGCACCTGCAGCACCTGCTTCTGATTGCATTTCTGCTACTCTAACTTGTTTTCCCCAGATATTTTTCTTACCTTGAGAAGCCCATTCATCAATCCATTCACCCATTGTAGATGAAGGTGTGATAGGGTAGATTGCTGATACTTCACTCAACGCATAAGCGACGTGAGCGGCAGCATAGTTGCCATCAACTGTAATTGTTTTTCCTGGCATAATATTTAACCCTCCTTATTTATGCTAACTTAATTACAACTATACCCCTACATGATAATACAAACATACATTTTGACCAAATTTTATACGTGTAAATTTATGTTACAATTTACCCTTTTTCAGCCATATTGGGTAAAATATTTTTCTTCTTTGTTGTTGTATAAAAAGGTAGAAGGTTTAAGATTCATGAATATAACTTTATTAACCCCAAAGTTTAATAATTTTAATGTAACTCACAGACGAGAAAATTCGCATAACAGTACACCTGTTATGCACTCAAAGCTTTCACCTTTGAGTGCTGATACAGTATCTTTTACAGGTGGTAAGCGTAAAATTGTAAAAGCAGTGCAACATGAAGTTAAATCTTCAGGGGCTACTTTATTAGATTTTATCGGTGCCCGTTATGAAGAGCAAGAAGTACCTAGATTTGAGAGAATTTCAGAACTTTATCATAATACTTTGTTAGCAGCAGCTAAAAAATTAACTAAGTATGGTTTTGATTATGATGAAGCTTATAACTCTCAGTGTCCAGTTAAGTCAACATCGTCTTATATATCAAAAATGAAACGTTCAAAAAGTTTTCAGGTATTAGATCCTATCAGGGGAACTTTATATTGTAAAGATCCGTATAACTTGGATAATTTATTAGCTTTGTTAAAAGAAATGAAAGAAGCTGGGTATATCCCATATAAAACTGATGTTCCATTAGCAAAATTATTGAAACGTGGATATATTCCAACAGTAGAAGATTTACAAAACCCTGCTCAAACTGTAAAAGTTACAGATCTTGATTTGAGATTAAATAATAAACAGTTAGATGTTGAAAACATGCCTGCTGCGTTGCGTCCATTTGTAAGTGGTCCTCTAAAATCAGGCTTAGAAGATATTCAATTAAGATTTATTCGCACATGTGATATCAACAGTCAAAACCCTGTATATCATGAGTTGTTAATCATGTTTGGTCCTCAATCAACATTAGCCAAGCATCAAGAACATCACGATGTATATCAATGGGTAAGGCTTTTTGACGAAATTGAAGTTCCATTAGAAGAAACTTCTTTACAAACTCATTCTGGTAAAGCTTTAACTTATATGGATAGAATTAGCGAAATGTTTAGAGGTAAGGTATCTCAAAAATTATTCATTAATGCTAAAAATAAAGATTGTCTTGGTATTAATGAAGAATCAATTATTGGCTTTACAGAAGAAGATTTAAAATTATTCAGAGGCTATTTTAGTGGCTTAAATGATCGTATGCGTTCTGTTTATCGTTCAATGGGACGTTCTAGAGCAATTATAGAAATGAAAGAACGAGATATGTCTCGTATAGCAACGGTAAGAGAAGGTTTAAAAGAAACAATAAATTATTATAACGCAAAAGCAGGTTTACCATTATTTGAAGATTAAAAAAATCCCTCTCTTCTGAGAGGGATTTCCAATATAGAATTCTTATTGAGCTTTTGCGAAAGATTCGTTTGCTCTAGATTTGATTTCTGAAACAACTTTGTCGATAAATTCATCAACAGTGAATGTTCCAACTTGACCAACACCACGAGCACGAACTGCAACAGAATTAGCTTCGATTTCTTTATCGCCGATTACGCAAACGTAAGGGATTTTCTTATCTTGTAAGCTTTCTCTGATTTTGTAGTTCATAGATTCTGATCTGTCATCAAGATTTACTCTGATACCAGCTTCACGCATTTTTCTGTAAACTTGTTCCGCAAAGTCAACGTGTTTTTCGTTAGAAATTGGAACAATATTTACTTGAGTTGGAGCAAGCCATGTTGGGAATGCACCAGCATAGTGTTCAATTAAGATACCGTGGAATCTTTCCATTGAACCGAAGATTACTCTGTGAAGCATCAATGGAGTTTTTAATTGACCATCTTTGTCTTGGTATTTGATATCAAATCTTGCAGGTAGGTTGAAGTCTAACTGAATTGTTGCACACTGCCAAGTTCTACCGATAGCATCTTTGATTTTGAAGTCGATTTTTGGTCCGTAGAATGCACCATCACCTTCATTGATTTCGTATTCCATTCCACGTCTTTCCATTGCTTCTTTTAAGCCAGCTTCAGCTTTATTCCAGTTTTCGATTTCACCAACGTAGCTTTCTGGTCTTGTTGATAATTCAACTTCAAATTTCATTCCGAAAATATCCATTGTGTCAGCAACAAAGTCTATGATTGCGTTGATTTCGTCTACTAATTGTTCAGGTGTACAGAAGATGTGTGCATCGTCTTGAGTGAAACCTTGAACACGAGTTAAACCAGACAAAGCTCCTGATTTTTCTTTTCTATAAACTGTACCTAATTCAGCCATTCTTAATGGTAATGAACGGTAAGAATATCTGTTTGCTTGGTAAATCAAAATGTGGAATGGACAGTTCATAGGTTTTACTACGAATTGATCGTCAGAATCTTCATCTTTTTGAACAAAGAACATGTTTTCTTTGTAGTGATCCATGTGACCAGAAATTTCCCATAATTTAGATTTAGCGATTTGTGGAGTTTGAACGATTACATAACCTCGTTTTCTGTGTTCACTTCTCCAATAATTTTCGATTTCTTCTCTTACTACACCTAGATTTGGGTGCCATAAAACAAGACCACCACCTAATTCTTCTCTTGTTGAGAATAGGTCTAATTTTGTCCCAAGTTTTCTGTGGTCACGTTTTTCAGCTTCTTCAATAAAAGTTAAGTAAGCTTGTAAATCTTCTTTATTCCAGTACGCAGTTGCGTAAATACGTTGTAACATTTTATTTTTTTCATTACCACGCCAGTATGCACCTGCAACTTTTAATAATTTGATTGCGTTAGCTTTAATGTAAGATGTGTTTGGAAGGTGTGGTCCTGCACAAAGGTCATTAAACAATGCATTACCATCTTTGTCTTTTGTGATGTACAAAGTTGGATTGTCGTTTTTGTGTTCTTCTAAAAGTTCAGCTTTGTAGATTTCACCTTCTTTTTTAAACTCTTCGATTTGAGCATCCACATCAGGAATAACGTATTTTTCGAAAGTTAGATTTTGTTTGATAATCTCTTTCATTTTTTCTTCGATTTTAACAAGATCTTCTTCTGTGAAAGCATGACCATCTGTTAAATCAAAATCGTAGTAAAAGCCATCAGCGGTTGCCGGTCCTATTGCTAACTTTGCAGATGGGAACAGGCTTTGAACAGCTTGTGCCATGATGTGAGATGTTGAGTGTCTTAAGATACTCAAAGTTTCATTGTTCTTTTCCATTTTCTTCTTCTTTCTATCCTTTTGGGTTATTGTAAATCTTTTCGGCTTTGCCGTTTCAGTCAAAAACGTTTGAAAGAATTATTTACCCCAGGGCGGATCCCCTAAACTAAACTATAATTTTATTATATTACATCAAAATAAAAAGCAACAAAGTATTATTTATTTATAATACTTTCAGCTACAATGTATCCCGTTGACCAGCAGTTCTGTAAGTTAAAACCGCCACAAAAACCGTCAATATCTAATACTTCACCACAAAAATATAAATCAGGGTGTTGTTTACTTTCTAATGTTTTTGAATTTACTTCTTTTAGATCAACGCCACCGCAAGTTACAACTTCACCATCAGGAACTTTTCCAGTAATTGTAATTTCAAAGTTTTGAAGCTTCTCCATTATTTTATTGCGAGTTGTTCCGTTGATTTTATGGCAAGGTGTTTCTAGATTTATTTGTAAATCCTCTAATAACCTAGTTGCAAAAGATTTTGGAATGTGTTGCCCTAATAAATTTTTTATTTCTTTTTGGGAATTTTTATTTAATTCTTCTTGTAAATCAAAATTTTCTGTTAGTTTTAGTGAAAGTTTATAAGGAAAGTTATCTCGGGCTTTAAGTGATGAAATTTTATAAATAAGAGGACCTGTGATTCCTTTATGAGTGAATAAAATGTCATCGTTTTTTAGATTTTTAAATCCGTTCGCTTTTACATTTTTAATGCTAACTCCTGATATATTTGCAAAATTTTTTTTGGTAGTTAGCCCAACAAGAGCTTGTGTTGGCTGGATGATACCTATATTTAAAGCTTTTAATATCTCAAATTTTGAATGTCCGCCAATAGCTACAACGACAAAATCAAATGCGTATGTTGATTTGTTTGTTTTTATTTTATAACCGTTTGCAATTGTTTCAATAGAGCTTACTTCTTCTGTAATGAATGTTGCTTTTTCTATTGATTTTAATATTTTTGTGCGAACTTCTTCTGATGAGTTTGAAATTGGGAAAATTCTATTGTCATCCTGAGTATAGGTTTTTACCCCAATTTTTTCAAAAAAGTCTAAAGAGTCTTGAGTGCTAAATTTTGAAAAAACTGAGTATAAAAATTTCTCACCTCGAGGATAATTTTTTGCAAGAGATTTAAAATCATATTCTGCGTGTGCTAAATTGCAACGTCCACCACCAGTTGGCAAAATTGTACGTAAAAATTTACCTTTATCGAAAAGGCTAACTTCATACCCAGCTTGAATTAAATAATATGCACAAATGCATCCAGCAGGTCCAGCCCCAATTATGGCTACTCTGGTATTCAATGATAGTTTACCCCTGCTTTTAGAAGTCGACTCTTGTTCCATATAAAAATACCATTTCAGGGTTTTCTAGATCGCTATGCATTTCAATAATATTTTTATGCAAAATTGGGTGAACAAAATCTGAATTTAATTCCATCATTGGAACAAGTGTAAAAGCTCTTAAGTGTACGTATTTATGAGGAATTGTCAAATTATCTTCGTTAATAATATCCTTGTTATAGAACAAGATATCAATATCAATAGTTCTGTCTTCGTAATCTTGACCTTCTTTAAGTTCTCTGCCAAGTTGTTTTTCTATTCTTTGGCAAACTTCTAAAAGTTCTTTTGGTGAATATTTAGTTTTTGCTTCTACAATAGCATTCACAAACCAAGTTTGAGTGTTCATATTCCAAGGTTCTGTTTCATAAAAAGCTGAAGTTCTAACGATTGTAATATTTTCGTCAGCACCTAACAAACTGGCTGCTTGTTGTACGTAGCCAATTCTATCACCTTTATTTGATCCTAAACTTAAATAAACTATTGCCATACTTTAATTTTATAAATTTTTGTAAATTATGTCAACATGTTGCATTCTTTGTTTTATAATTTTCTTGTTATGGCTACTTATTTATTGATTACAATTTTAGTATTAGTTCTCATTATTTCTATTTTTAATGAGCTGTTTTTATACGGTATTTTGTCAACAATCTTGTTTGTTGTAATGATGCCGTTTTATTATATTGTCCGTGTTTTTAACAAAAAATTCCTGTACGGTTGGCGAGAAAAATTAGGCTTTTTTAAAGATCCAAATCTTGGTGATAAGGTGATTATGTATCATGGCGTTTCCGTTGGTGAAGTTATTGCATTAGAAAACGTCATAAAGAAAACTAAACAAGAATTCCCAGAATACAAATTAGTTGTCACTACTGGTACAAAAACAGGTCAAGATATTGCTCAGAAAAAGTATGCTGGTGTAGCAGATTATATTTCATATTTTCCATATGATATTCCATTTTGCGTATTTGCTTTCTTGTCTAAAATTAAACCAACAGTAGTTTTGATTGCTGAAACTGAGTTATGGCCAGTATTCTCTTATGTTTGTTGGATGAAAAAGATTCCGTTATATACAATTAATGGAAGAATGTCTGATTCAACATTTAAGTTGTATAGGGTGTTGAAATTCTTTTTTGCCAGAGTTTTATCAAGATACACAAAAATTCTTACTCAAAGCGAAATTGATAGAAATAAACTTATCGCAGTCGGAGCACCTGAAGAGCGAACATCTGTTATGAAAAATTTGAAATTCGATATTAAAAAATCTTCTGAAACTGTGGATATTGGACAAGATGGCTTCAGGGTTATGATTGCGGGAAGCACGCATAAAGGCGAAGATGAAATTGTATTAGATATTTTTAAAGAAAAGCATGAGAGATATTCAGATGTTAAATTATTGCTCGTCCCAAGACATATGACAAGATTACCTCAGATAACTCCGATAATTGATTCTTTAGGTTTAAAATATGGGTTCCGTTCTAAAGAGGATTCCTTTATTGATAATGATGTCATTATATTAGATACTATGGGTGAATTGAGTAAAATGTATTCAATCTGTTCATTTGCCTTTATAGGTGGTAGTTTTAATAAAACAGGGGGGCACAATCCATTAGAGGCTACTGTGTATTCAAAACCTACAATTACTGGGCCATCTATTCATAATTTTAGAGATATTTACTGGTTATTATCTCAATCTACAGCTGGTAAAATTGTAAAAACTCCTGCTGAATTAGGTGAGTATGTAGAAAAACTTTTGGCTGATGAAGAGTTTTATAAGCAAGCTTGCAAGGATTGTGAAACTATATTCCAAGATCAGCAAGGTGCCTTAGATGTGGTTATAAATGAATTAAAAGAAATTTTATAATTTTACAGATATAAAAAAGAGGACTTCTAAAAGTCCTCTTTTTTATTGGAATTTTTCTTATATTTGGTCTAAGGAAATAGCTTTAACTCCAGCATATCGAGCCTTATCCATAAGTTTTACAATAGCTCCGTGTGTTGCTTCTCCATCAGTTTCAATAAGTAAACCATCTGGATAATTTTTAATTTCCTTGCTTAAAACTGTACCTAAAAGGTCAGGTGAAACTTCTTCATTATGTATAAAGTACTTGTCATTAGCTGTTACTACGATAGTTAAGATTTGAGGATCTTTATTATCTTTAATTTGTGAGGCTTCAACGTTTTCTGGAACAGTTAAGCTAATACCTTGTTGATCTAATAACGGAGCAATTACCATCATGATAATTAGCAATACCAAGAAGATATCAGTTAATGGTGTAATATTGATTTCGTTAAATGTTTCTCTCATTATTCACCGTCCTCCGGAATATTAACGTTTTGCTTTTCAAGTTCACGTTGTTCTTTTTTGTTTAATGGTTCACCAGCAACTACAAGTTTTTTGTATTCAGCGTTTTGTGCTGCATTCATTACATCCATAATGAATGAACTTTTAATTGCTTTATCAGCTTTAACAACAAGTTCAGGTTTTTCCATATCACCTTTAGCTGCAATCAATTTGTCTGTTAATTGATTTGCAGAAATTCCTTCGCCATTAACATACATTGAGCCATCTTTTGTAATTGATACCGTAACTTTTGTTTCTTCAATATTTATCCCATTGTTTACTTCTGGAACTTCTACGGCGTTATCCATAGACTGAAAAGCAGGAGCTACAACCATCATAATGATTAACAAAACTAAGAAAATGTCTGTTAATGGTGTGATGTTGATTTCTGAAAATATTTTACCTTTTTTATTTGCTGAAAATGCCATTTTATTTACCTATTATAGATTAACTTTTGATGATGAATATTTAGGTTGAGGTTCGTTTTCTCCATCAACAAAGCTTAGGAATAACAATTTAATAAGTTGGAAATCGTCTTCGTAGTGTTTAACTATAGATTGGAATGAGTTGAAGAAGATTACCGCAACAATAGCAACACCAAGACCGAAAGCTGTTGCAACTAGAGCAGAACCAATACCTGAAGCTACTGCTGAAGCTTGGTTACCAGCACCTGCTAGTAGGTGGAATGTTAAAAGAATTCTAACAACTGTACCAAACAAACCTAAGAATGGTGCAACACCACCAATTGTACCTAAGATTGTTAGATGGCTTTCTAATTTTCTAATAGCTAATGCTGCAGAAATGTCGAAAGATCTAGAAAAGCCACTTCTTTGTTCTGAGAAAATTCTTACAGCTTCTTCAATAACTTCACCTACAACACCCCCGCAACGTACTGCAGTATTTTGAGCTGCTGATAAGTCATTTTTAGATAAGTTTTTGTTTAGTTCTCTCATGTAGATTGTAATATCACGTTGGTTTTGTTGGTAGAATGACCATTTTTTAATTACCACTGCAAGTACTAAAACAGAACAAATGAAAATTGGTAATAGTACTGCCCAGTCCATTTTAATGGCTTCGACTAATAAATTGAAAAATTCCATAATTTATATCCTCATTTCTTGTAATAACTTTTCCCTAATTAATATTTTGTAGCTCCAAATACATTGTAGTCAAATGTGAATTGGATATCGATACTTTGTCCTTTGAATTCAGGCGGAAGTGGTCTAAACGGAGCTGCTAAGTGTACTGCGTTTATTGCTGCTTTGTCTGCGTTTTGTAACCCTGAAGATTTAAACACGGAGCAAGATAGTAATCTTCCGTCTTTTGCAATCTTGAATAATAGAACTACACGTTTACTTTCATTACCTTTTGGAGGATCCCAATTCATTTTGATTCTACGTTGTAATTCTCTCATGTATGGTCCAAAATCAGGTTCTCTAATTGCGTCAATACCAGGTCTTCCGCCACCACCACCTGGGTTGCCACCACCAGAACCAGAACCATTTGTTCCATATCCTGAACCTCTACCTGACGCCCCTGTGCCAGATGCTGTTCTTGAACCAGAACCGCTTCCGCTACCTACAGGAGCTAACGATGGGTTAGGAGCATATGAGCCCGCACCTCTAGATCCTCCTGAACTTGATGATCCAGAACCGCTAATTGGGCCTGTTGCATATTGTCCTGTTTTTGTACCTGCTGGTGGTACTGGGACTCTAAATGGTGTATTTGATGGTTTTGCAACTGGTTTAGGTGCATCCATTGGTGGTTTTACTGAAGGTCTAGCTGTTGGTGGTTGTGGTTTTGCTGCCTGTGGTTTTGGTACAGGTTTTTCCACAACCGGAGATGGTGTAACTTGTTTATTTGGTGTAGTTACTTTTTGTTGAGTCTTTGTAGGTTGTTTAGGTGCAACTGGTTGAGGGGTTGTTACCTTTTTTTGAACTTTCTGTTTAGGAGCTGGAGCTGGAGAAGAAGGTTTTGGCTTCGCTGCAGGTTTTGCTGAAGGCATAGAAACAGGCTTTTTAGGGTCGTTAACCCCACCAGTTCTAGAGTTTCTGTCGGCTCTATATTTTGTATTTTTGTTCTTAGGAGTGTCCTCTCTATCAACCAAAACAAATTCAATATCGTTGATTTTTGGCTTTGGCTTATCAAATAAAGACAAATGGATACCCATTAAAGCTAAGATAGTTATGATAAGCCACATAATAACAACCACTGCAGGGTGAATAAGAAACGCTATTACACAAGCCTTCTTTAATGAGATGGAATCTTTATCCGGTCTAGTCACGGCTGGCATTCTGTATTCAGAATGTGTTTGTGTTTCTCTTCTGTTATTTAAATCAGTGTATCTACCTAATATTGACATTTTATTCCCTAACAACAAATATTTACTTATTTGTTAATGATTTTATTTTAAATTTCCAATAATATTATTGCCCGAATGACTTATCTTCAGTATTGCTCGGGTTAACTGTTATTGGTTGAGTTAGGACAAGTTCAATTGTTGCATTTGAAGGAAGAACAACATCATTACCTTTATCCCAAATTGATTTTACTAAACCGCCACCAGCACCAACAGCTGTTGCTAGGGCAGTACCTTTTCCAACACTACCGCCTGCTAGTGGAGAAATAATAACTCCTGCAAGAGCTCCTGCTCCCGCACCAACTGTAACATCTTTAGCGTATTCTTTTGTTACGTCAAGTTTTGTGCCGCCAATAAGTGTGCCAGTATTATCATCTGTTTTGATTATCGCAGAGATAGGTATGTTCTGACCTGATGGAGTTATAATTTGTGTGAATCTAACTAATAATTTACCGTTGATACTTCCGTGTTTAGCTTTTGAAACTTCAAGAACTGTACCGTAAATTGTGCTACCTGCAGGAGCAATTACATTTCCGTTAAAATAGTAATCTGAACCCAATGCAAGAGTTACATTTTGCCCAGTAACTGCAGTTTCTGAGCTGATAGGTGCGGTTACTACGGCTTTAAAAGTTTCGCCAGCAGGAACTGAAACAACACTACCTTTTAAAGTCGTATTGTTTACATTGTAATTGTGAGGTTCTAGGGGTTGTTCAAATGAGTAATTAGCGTTTGCATATGCACAACTAGTTGCTACTAATAAAGCTACAATTACAAGAAAATTTTTCATAAAATACCCTCCCTAAAACATACAAATTTATGACTACATTGTACTACGTACATAATTTTTGTCAATTTTATTGCTCTAATACTTTGTAACAGTGTGAGTTATTCCAGTAGGAGCTGTTAGAATTATGATTTGCTGATCTCCTGCAGGAATTCGTTTGTGTACGCCCATTGATCTTTTTCCCCCAGGTCTGAGTTGAAGAGTTGCAGACCTTTTATTCCAAGGAATCCCTTGAAATCTAGTTTGATAATGTGGCATTTTAACCCATTCGGCAGGAGGTGTAAGTTCTCCGCCTATGAGATTATTATTTGATGTATATATATAACCTTTTGTTGTGATTTCAAATCCATCTGGCATTATTATTTTTGTGATTTTTATTTTCATTGATGCATTTGTACCAACTACAGGTTCGTGAATTTTTTCAATATATCCGTAGAATTCGGTATTCTTTGGGATAATGTTAGTTTCGTACATAAATAAATCTGTTGTAGCAATAAATTTAACTTTGTAGCCCTCAGGACAGGTTTCAGTTGAAATTTCTTCTGTAGTCATAACAGGCACAAAAGTTCCAACTGGTAATGTGATTTCATCAAATCCTCTCATTTCCATTTGTACATCTTCCACTACAACTTCTGGTGTTGTTTCATTAGCATAAGTTGTAATTGATGCAACAGAACAAAGTATTGTAAATATTGCTAATAATCTTCTCATAGGTCTTATTATAACAGTTTTTTTGAATATATCAAGATAACGAGTATTTTAGCAAATAAGTTCAGAATTCTCTTTTCTAATGTATTCAATATATTCTAATATTTTATTGTAATCTTCTTCTAAAACCATTACAGAACGGATTTTTGAGGCGTTTCGAATTCCTGCAATATAGTAAGGGTAAAATTTTCTAAAAAATTTGATTGCGACGTGTTCTCCACGAAGTTTTATTTCTTCGTCTAAATGAACTTTCATTATATCTAGTTTTTCGTGAATGTTTGGTTCTGGTAATCGTTCTCCAGTTTTTAGATAATGAGCAATTCTCCCAATTAGGGTTGGATCGCCTAAAATTCCTCTTCCGATAGCAATCCCGTCAGCGTTGCTTTGTTCTAGACATTCAATTGCAGTATCAATATCTATTATATCTCCATTTGCAAATATTGGGATGTCTACATTTTCTTTCAATTCTTTTATTTTTGTCCAATCAGCTTTTCCTGCGTAGAATTGTGAGCGAGTTCTACCGTGAATTGTTATGAAATTTGCTCCAGCTTCTTGCATTTGTTGTCCGAATTCAACAAAATTCATTTCTTCGTGAGTGTAGCCTAATCTGAATTTAACGCTAACTGGTTTATCTGTTCCATCTTTCACTGCTCTAACTAAATCAGCAGCAAGAGCTGGATTTTTCATTAGGGCTGCACCATCTTGCCCTTTTACGACTTTATTAACCGGACATCCCATATTGATATCTATCATATCTGCAAACTGTGTTAAATACAGTGCGGAATGTTTCATTAAATGTGGTTTATGTCCGCTGATTTGATAAACAATTGGATGATGATTCTCATCAAGTTTTGTTATTTCTGTTTGTACATTTTGAGCTAAGAATTCAGAACTTATCATTTCTGTTGTTAAAAGTGCATCTGGAGCGTATTTTCTTACTAGTGAACGTAAAACATAGTCTGTTATTCCTGCCATCGGGGCAAGTGAAACTTTACTTTGTATTAGGTTTTTAACTCTATTTTGCATAATCTTTTAATTCTTCAGCTCGTGCTTTTGCATATTGTTTATATTCATCATCTTGAACATCTGAGTTTGCATATGCTATGTAATAATTGTAGGCGTCTTTGAAATTTCCTAGGGCATCATAATCTGATGCGATTAAGTAGTTGCATATTGTGAAATCTTTGTTTAGTTCATACGCCTTTTTAAGGTCTGCAATTGCTTCAACTCGTTTTTCTTTTGTGTCATATATCATACCACGATAATAGAATGCGTATGAATTTTGACTGTCTTTTGATAATAATTCGTTAAATTTAGCTAAACTTTCATCGTAACTGCTAGCATCATATAATGCAATTGCGTCATTTAATAATTTAGACTTATCAGCTTCTTCTATTGATTTTAAATACTCAATAGCTTGTGTGTTATTTTTATTAAATGTGATAGCTTTTTCTAAGTATTCTTTAGTCTTTGCGTAATCTTCTTTTTCTCCGTACAAACAAGCAATATAATATGCTATATCAGAATCTATTGGTTTTAGTTTTAAAGCTTTTTCGTAAAATTCAATGGCTTTATCTTTATCACCCATTTCCTGATAAGAAGAAGCTATACCAACCATAGTTCCTGCAGTTGCTGGTGAAACTTTAGAATAGTAACGAATAGCGTCTTCGTAGTTTTTATTGTTGTATGCATCTGCCGCTTTTGCTAGAAAATCATCTGTCTGCATAGATGAAATGTTTTTTGTTGTAGCTACGATTGTTGAATTTTGTGGGAATTTATTTTTTGCAATTTCTAATGTACTAAGTGCACCATCAAAATTATTTCCTTGAGCTAGTGCTAGAGCTAAATTTACATAGATTTCTGCATTTTTACCATCGACTTTTATTGCTTCGTTATACATAAATATTGCTTCAGGTAATTTGTTTTCTTTGTGAAGTTCTATTGCATAGTCGTAAATTATTCCTGCAGGGTTCATTGATGACATATTTGTTTTGACATAAGTTACAAATTGTTCAGGCTGCATAGTTTTTTTAGCATTGCTAAGCATTTGAAATTTTAAGTATTCATTATTTGGATCAAGTGCTAATACTTTTTTGTAACCTTCTTGTGCAATTTTGTCATCTCCAAGTTTTTCATAACATTGTGCTCTATAAAGGTTTGCATTTACATTGTTCGGATACAGGATTAAAACAGACTCATAAGCTTTGATTGCAGTTCTATAATCCCCTTTTTGTTGGTGGAGTGTCCCAGTGTTAATTCTGGTGTTTATGTTTGAAGGGTCTAATGCTTCGGCTTGTTTATAATAAGTCAACGCTTCGTCTAAGCGTCCTTGTTTTTGTAGAATAGCCCCCATATTAGCTTGGATATTCGCATTTTTAGGTTGAGAAGTTAGTTTTTTGCTAAAAACTCTTTCTAATGCATAAAGTAGATCTTTATTATCCGCATTAGCTTTGCTTAATACATAGCTGTATTCATTTAACGCAGCTTCAGGTTTATCCAAGTTGTCCAATATCTTAGCGTATGCTAGTCTTGCACTCAAATCATTAGGAGAAACGGCTGTTGCTTTTTTGTAAAATTCTGCAGCTTTTGGTTCATTACCAATAAGTTTCATTATGCTTCCAATTTGATCAAAGCTATCTTTTTGAAGTTGTCTGCTGCCTAGTGCTTGCATAAATTCATACGCAGCTGCCGCAAATTCACCTTCTGCACGAAGTCTTTTTGCTGTTGCAAATCTATTTTCTGGAGAAGTATCAAATTTAATAGCGTTTAAACACGCTTCCAAGTTGTTTTGCACTTTTCCGATTGTTGTAGCTGAGTTTTGAGCAACTTCATCTGAAGTGTAGTATGTTAAATAAAACAGTGAACTTCTGTAGTCATTAGCGGCTTTTTCGTAGTTTTTATCTTTTGTTACATATTCGGTTGCTCTTGCTAAATATGCGTTAATTAAGCCAATTCTTGCTGAATTATCAAGATAGTTTATTCTAAGTGCATTTTTGAATTCTGTGATAGCACTAGGATATTGATATTGCAGCATATAGCTTTGTCCAAGTTCAAAGTGTTCTTTGAAATCTGCCTGTGCAACACCGCTTAACATACACATAATAACGGATAGTTTAACAAAAGTTGCTAATGATTTTTTCATGTTTGCTCCTTCTCATCCAATATTTTATTATAACTTTGATTTTGTGTATACATACAATTGGATAATTGTAACTTTCCGTATAATAAAACTAAAAGAGTAAGATTATTGTTCAATCTTACTCTTTAAATTTGTGTTTGTTCAGGCTTGCTTACATATTAAAATCGTTTACTGAAATAAAGCTTAAACATTCGTCAAATAATGTTTGAATAGGTTTGGAGATATCAACTTCCATAGTTTCAACTCTCGAAATTTCCATTGCTTCAGCCTGTGTTCTGTCCATACTTGATGCTCCTTATTTAATTTTGTCCGGGTAAATATCCTTAATCTTAACAATTTATTTATCGGCTCTTTTTTGTAAAAACTTTAGCTTTTATTTTATGTTTTTTTGACTTATTTTTAAAAGCTTGATTTAATTAGGGTTTTGGCGTGTTACAAAACTTAATAATAGCGAAATGTTAAGATATAGCATATTTTTCTTTTTTATGTTAATATGAAACCGTAGTGAAACTTTAATATAGGAGATAAAACAATAGCTATCGATAATACTAGATCCGCAAAGGACAAGGACAAAGTGATTATGAACGAAAAAATTCGTTCTAAAGAAGTAAGATTAATTGATGAAAATGGAAATAATCATGGTGTTGTTCCAACTGCACAAGCACTTGAAATGGCAGATGAAGCAGGTCTAGATTTAGTAGTTATTAGCCCTAACCAAGCTCCTCCGGTTGCTAAAATTTTAGATTATGGCAAGTACAAATATGACATGGCTAAAAAAGCTAAAGAAGCTAAGAAAAAGCAACATGTTGTTGAAGTTAAAGAAGTTAAAGTTCGTTATAAAATCGATGTTCATGACTACGAAGTTCGCTTGAAAAATGTTAGAAAATTCATTTCTCAAGGTAATAAAGTTAAGATTGTTGTTATGCTTAGAGGTCGTGAAATGCAACACTCAAATCTTGCGTTTGAACTTGCTGAAAGATTTTTAACAGATTTTGCTAATGACCCAATTCAAGTTGAAAAGAAACCACAGCTTGAAGGTAGAAATGTAACTTTATACCTTGCACCTCAAGTATAATTCATGTTTTGCTTGTTATTAGTTTTAAATGTTGAACAAAACTATTGACTTAAAACTTTTAGCAAGTATTATTAAATACGTAACCTGCATGGGTTACTCAACTAGCCGCAATAGCTCAGTTGGTAGAGCAAGGGACTGAAAATCCCTGTGTCCTTGGTTCAATTCCGAGTTGCGGCACCACTAAAGAGAGTCTTATGGCTCTCTTTTTTAATCTAATATCTGCATCAAATAAATATAGGAGTATGATTATGTCGTTATCAATTAAATCAATTGATACTGGTTTAGGTATCGTTACAAAATTTTCAGGAGTTGATTTAGCTGGAGTTACAGCAAAAGGAACAGAAGTAGTTGAAGAACTTTCAAAAAGGGCAAATAAGCAGGGTCAGTTCTTAAGTTGGGTTGGATTACCTGAAAAGCAAATACAAAGAGTTGATGAGCTTTATATCATGGCAAAAGAGTTTAAAGCTCGTACTCAAGCTGAATTCTTGAGTGTGTTTGGTATTGGTGGATCTAAGCATACAGTTGAGCATATGCTTGGTGTCAATGGTTTAAATATTAACAAGGATAAAGTATTATTCTTCTCTGATATTGATTCTTTAAGTTTTGATAGATTTTTAGCACGTCTTGGCGGTGATATTACTAATTCAAATTTCATGATTGCATCAAAATCAGGTTCAACATTTGAAACAAAAGATGGAATGTTGAGAGTTCAACAATTGTTAGAAGATGCTTATATGAATAAAGGTTTATCAAGAGAAGAAGCTGTAAACAGTGCTCGCAAACATTTCATTGCGGTTACCGACAAAAGTGAAACTGGTAGCGAATTAAGAAGAAAATCTATTTCTGAAAGCTGGTTAGGAAAGTTATTTATTCATGATGATGTTGGCGGAAGATTCTCTGCATTTGATGATCATAGCTTGTTTACTTTAGCTTATGCAGGTATGAAAAAAGATGATATGTTTGAAATGTTACGTGGTGCAAAAAGAATGTCTGATCTTGCATTGACTCCAGATTTTAACATTAACGATCCATTTGTTCAGGCTGCATTTTGGGCTAAAAATGGTATTAATGGTTTAAAAACATCTGTTCATCAGTATTTAGGAGATGTGTTTGAGGATAGTATTAAATGGCATACTCAAATGCAAAATGAATCAGTAAAAAATACATTAAAACAAATTGCAAAAGTTCCAGATGCGATGCATCATAGTTCAGAAGCTCATTTTAACCCAGCAAACAGATTTGCATTTGCTCTAACTTCACCTGTTGATAGAGGATTTGCACGTGGAAATGCGGTAGGATATATCGGAGCTCTTGAGAAATCTTACCAAGATGCTGGTCCATTTTTTAGTGAGCTTGTAGAAACTAGAGGACTTGGGCTAACACCAGAAGCTGCAGGAGCTCTTACTCAATCAAGAGGTTTTGCGACTGTTTATCAAGAATTAATTGAAAAAACTTTAAACGGAGAGAAGTTACCAGAGGTTCTAGATAGTGTCCTTCAACCTCACGTTGAGGTTTACAAACGAAATCTTAAACCATTACCAGGTGGCGGAGATGTTGTTGTAGCCGGTAGAATTTCTGAATAATAAAAAAGTCCACCATTATTGGTGGACTTTTTTTATCTTAGCAATTCTAGTGTTAGTTGCGAAATCTTACTAGATATGCTATGTTGCTTCTATAGTAAATATACTTGTATAAATTTTAAACTTAATTTGAATATTTTTAAATCTACAATTAGAGGTTAATATATGTCATTTATTATTATTAAAATTATTATTGTTTTACTTATTATTTATGTGTCAAGTTTCGTGTTTGCGACTCATGAGCACAAAAAACAGGATATGCAGAGATATCGTCAAAAATACGATGAGTTTTTTTGTCATTTTGGTGAAGTATACACAATATTAGCTCCATACAATTATAGTTTTAATAAGATTTTTGTTGATTATCTTTATAAGAATAGCTGGGAACAATATAGTTATTCTAAAATTGATAGTTATTGTAGAGAGAATAATATTAATAAAACATATTTTAATTCAAGTGATAAATTATTTGAGAGTTCTATTTATCAAATGGTAAAATTATGTATGCCTCAGTATCTGTCAATATTTTCTGAGCCAATAACATTTTTAGAGGATGATGCAAAAAACATTGCCAAGAGGTTTCTGCAATGTACGTATATTGAAGTTCCTAAAAATAAAATTGTAAAATGTAATATTGATAGCTCAAAATTTATATATGATTACATCGCAGATTATTCAGAAGGTATGTTTGCCGTAAAAAAGGATAATAAATGGGGATTTATTGATGAAAATTCTAATGTTATCATTCCATTAATTTATGATGCTGTTTCTTCTTTTCATAATCAAAAAGCTATTGTGAAAATTTTAGATAAACTAGCTTTTATTAATCCAGATGGAAGTACTTCGTTAGAATTTACAGATTATGAAATAAAATATGCTTTACTAGATTATTTATTGACTATTGAAGACTATTACTTTAAAGGGTTGTGTAATTTTAGTTTCGAAGAGTGTAAGTCATTGATTGAAAATGAAGAATCGTATAATTTGAATATTTATGACGAGATATCAAATACCTTTTTAAATAGAGAAAATTATAATAAATATAAAGATTATAAAAATGTAAAAAAACAAATGGAGCAAGATTTTGAAGAATATCGCAAAGAGCGTAATAAGGAAGCTGAAAAATTGAGAACGTATCGTCTTGAAAAAACAAAAGATGGTGTGAACATAATTGATAAAGATGGATATCCGTTGTTACCTAGATATAATGAATATTGTGGTGTAGACTATTTTAATAATGATTTCTTTATTATCAAGAAAAAAGAGTCCTTTTATAGTTCTTTTGTGTATTGTGGGTTAGTAAACAAAAAAGGGAAAATGATTCTTTCTTGTGATTATAAATATATTAATGAAGGTGATAAGTATATTATTATTGAAAAATATTCAGGGCAAGGTCTTTTTGATATTAGTTCTGAGCAAATCATTTTACCTTGCAATTATGAAAATATATCTGGTATGCATCGTGATGAGGAGTTATTTATTGTGAAAAATAATGAAAGCAAATACTCAATTTTTTCTGCTAAAAAGAAGAAGTTTATAACAGATTTTATATTTGATGAAATTGGATATTTTGAAAATTGGGCTAGTGATCTCCCAGTTCCTGTTAAAATAGGAGGAAAAATAGGCTTCGTTAATAGAAAAGGTGAGTTTGTTACTGACTGTATCTATGATCACCCATACTTAGAAATCGCAATAAAAAATGGGACATGGTTTTTATCTCACTATCTTTATGGCGAAGAGCATCCTTATATAGATGAAAATTATATAATTGTATATCAATCTGGGAAATATGGTTATATTAATCATAGAGGAACTGAATTAATTTCTTGTGTTTTTGATGATGCTAATAAATTTGTAAATGGTTTTGCTGTTGTCCAATATGGAAATAAATATGGAATTATAAACGAAAATATGGAAGTTATATAGTATCTAAAATTAAATATAATTTTTTTCTATTGAGTTTTATTTTTTCTTACTTTTTTTATTAGTCTAGCAATTTCATTTTCTAAATATTCTATTTTATCATCAAACATCACGCTATCATAATCTGTAGAAGTAATGGTTTTAATTCCATGTTTATGGGCTCTACAGCTATATCTTTCGGCTTCCCAATAAGCGAAAAATTCTGATGTTAAACTATGTTTGCATTCTTGAAGTATTTTAATTTTTTCTTTTGGGTCAATGCCTCGTAATGCTATTGTTTGTTTGATTTTTGTGCTTATTGAATTGAACCAATCGAACATTTCACTTGTATATAATGAGTTCTCATAAAACTTTCCAGCTCTACGATATTGTTCTTTTGTAACCTTTGCACTACCTTCTAGTGCTAAACTTTTAGGGACTGTTAGGTGGTATAGTGTATGAATTAGTTCATGCATAAATACTGATAAATGGCTTGGTTTTAATGCACCTTTTTCAGTCGGAACAAGGATTTCAAACCCTTCAATAATTCCATCTTTTTCGATATAACTTTCTTTACCTTCACAAGCTCCTTGTACAATGTAGTCTTTTATTTGAATATTTATTTTTCGTCCGTCCCCAGCGGTTTTTGTTAGTGTATCTTGGGTTATTTGTTGAAGTCTGCTAAGTGATAAGTTATTTGGTTTTTCAACAATTTTTTCAAAAATTTCATCTGCTATTGCTCGAATTTTAACGTGGCGTTCTTTCAAAGTGCCACGGATTGCGTCTAGGGGTAATGATGCTGTTTTTGCTATTTTCATAGTTTTGATAAATTTGCTGAATATTTTAAATTGATTAATTTAGCTGTATTGTTAAAAATGTTTTACATGTCAAAATGAAGATCTTAAATGTCTTTATCTTATTTTTGACACAAGACTAAGATTTTTATGTATCTTTTTATTTTAAATTATAGTCTTTAATATTGAACTCACTAACGCCTTTTGCTATTGCCATTTGGTCAGATACTGTATCTCTGAACATTAGTAGTCTGAATGTTGGAAGTTTACCTTTTGAAAATGGTTCTAAAATTCCTGCCGCATCTAGTTTTGCAATTATTTGGGCAAGTTTTGTTGGAATACCCATAAATCCGCAAATATGCCCGTATATTATGTTAGATAAATCATTACCTGAGACTATTTCACCTTTATAAATTGCATACTGTTTTTTGCCTTGTTTGTTTCGCCCAGGGAAATTTGGTAAAAATTTTGTGTCCCAAGCTTCTCCCGTTCCTAAGTTTTGGCAGAGTTTCCATAGAGCTTTTATATATCCAAATCGTTCTTTTCTTGTATCCTTTAATATTTGAAAGATTTCGGTTTCTAGATTATGTAGTTTTTCTGTTATGTCAGGATATTTTGAGATATTCCACATATCCCCTGTTGGGAAGTTGTGAAGTTTCATTCCAGTATAGCCGTCATATGCGGCATTTGTATAAAGGGGGATTTTATTCAAGTATTTCCATAATTGCATTTGTCGTTTCGTTGCAGCTTGGAAACTTGTACTTTGGTTGGAATAATTATTTGTAATGATCATTGTGTTTATATAAGTCTTGTGAAAATTTTATTTGCTAGATTTTATACTCTTTGTAACAATTTTAACTAAATTTGTAAAGTGATGGCAATTTTAAGCTTTCATCTGTATTATAATTTATGTAAGGTTGTGCTAATGAAAATTCAAAATAATACCCCAATATTGTATAATAAGAATCTTCAATATCAAGTAAAAACGCTTGATAGTTCAACTGTGGCGGACGCATCTTCACAAGTTGAGTATGCAAGTGTTTCTCAAATTCCGTTTACTGGGATAAATAAACTTGTCCCAAAACGTTTAGATGTTGAATCTGAAGCTAGAAAGTTATTGAAACAAATTAGCGAGATTTTAGAATTTGATACTTCTGACTTTTCACCAGCAGAGTATTTACTTTCTTCTATGCAGAAAATGTTAAATTCTTTTAGAAATTTAGAGTTAAGAAAGCAACGTATTCTTGAAAAATTGGATGCGATTGAATCTGATAGAAGATTAACTCCAAATCAAAAAGTTAATGCTTTACAAGGTTTGAAACATGAGCTCACTTCAATTCTTAAAACTAAGTTGACTCCAGTAAAACCTCAGCCAAAGAAAAATATAGATGGCGATAAGATAGATTTTACACTTTTGAATAAATTGAAATCAGCTATTGTGAAAGGTGATTTTAGCTTACTTAAAGTTTATAAGGAACATTATAAAGGCTTGTTAGAGATTGAAGATTTAGAAACTCTTACTAAGATGTATCCAAAAATTAAACTTCCTCCAAGACCTGAAGATGTTGTTGCTAAAAAAGTTTTAGATACTTTAACTAGAGATTTCTTTGAAGCTTTTGATGAAAAAGTTATGGCTCAAGATGCAGATGGTGCGTATGAATTGTCTGATGCAATAATCATAAAATTGTGTAAATCTATGTGTGATAGATATAATGTAGATTTTAATTCTGCATATGATAAACTTGCTGCACCTATTCACAATGCAATACTTCGTCGTTTTGCAGATATTCAGGCTAGGGATGCGTTCTCAACTATTCCTGTTACAAGAAAAATAAAAGAACCTCAAATTACTCCAACAGATATTGCAATGTTGCGAGTTAACTATGATGAGTTTGTCTTAGATGTTTTAAAACGTCAGTATTTAGGTTCTGAAAAGTTAAATGATATTGTTTATGAGGGCTATGGAGTAAGAATCCCTGTAAAAACTTTGTCTAGTACAGAATATAAAATTTCAAAGACTTCAGATAGAATCAGAAGAATTGTAACTGCTGGAGAAAATATAAAAGTTGCACAACGTGATTATGATAATTTCGATCCTGAGGCTTTAAATAAACGATTAGAATTCTTCGCTAATACAAAATCAGCTTCTGACGATGCGGTATTAGCAAGAATTATCGATTTTAACTCTTGTAAATTTGAACCAGAAGATATTTCAACATTGCGTCAATTCCTTCGTAGATTGGACCAGTTTGAAGATGGGGAGATCTCTTTAGATGATTTAAAACATTTAATGTTAAAAGAAGATCTATCTCCTCGTGGTACAAAGAAACTAAATGATTTAGAACGAAAGAAAATAGCGGAAGCTATGAAGCTAGAACAACGTAAGCTTTTTGAATTGTCTTCTAAACAAGATGAATTTGACGCCGTTATCAATATTTTATACGAGCAAGATATGCAGTCTTTGGCTAGTTCTTGTTTGAAATATAGACCTTTAACTTTAGCTCCTAGAGAAATTGAAAGAGCCCAATATATTATAGATGTTGTTAACGATGTTGTTTCATCTGCTAAAGGACGACCTATTAATAAGGCTAAAATTGAAGCAAGTATTACTCGTTGGGATACGTTTAATTTCTACAGAGAAAGTGATCTTGAAGCTCCTATCTATCAACGAGCATTAGTATTTGCGAAAAGAGCAGATGGTTCAATTGATGTTGATAGAGCTGGTCAATATATTATAAATTCTGAGTTGGTTGAGACTTATCCTCAAAGTAAATCTTTTGCTCAACACCCTGAAGTTCTTGAAAAAATTATGGAAAGAGTTTCATCAAAAGACAAGGCAATTGAGTACTTATTTAAGTTTGATGATTATACAACGCTACCAGCTAGTGATAAAACAAAATTAACTATTTTGAACGACATTTTTGATTCAAATGACCCTATTCAAAAGCAATTATTCAAATATGTGGTTGAAGGCGATTATGCAAGTTCAGAAACAAAAATTCTTACTAGATTAAATGATAAAGGTGACGAAGTTGTAGAATCAACTTTCCACCCAAATGCAAAACGTCAAATTATCGAAAAATATAAGTATCCGCTTTGTTTGGAGTATTTACAAGCTTTTGAAGAAGCCCTTACAACAATAGCCCCTACAAGAGGTGCTTCTGGTATCAAGCTTACAGGCTCAAATAATAAGGCTATTCAATATAAAATTGAAGTTAAAATAAAAGGACATGATGATAGATTATTCTCAAGTCAGAATAATTACATCTTTGATATTTTCTCTCCAAAAGGTATGCACTAAGCTGATTTTGTTGTATCAACCCCTTTTGTATCTTTGATGATAAATGGGCGAACAAAAGAGTATGTCCCATATAAGCAAGTTAATAAACCTGCTATATTTAGTGTTTTTGATGTTCTTGGGTGATTTTTTAATAATGCACCAATTGAGGTTAAAGTTGTCCCAGCCATAAAGCCAAGATAACCTTTAAAGATTGTTCTTGGCACTACAACAGTGTCTGTCATATCAGCTTGATTACGAGCTTTTTCATGAAAAGAAGACAAGAAATCGGATTTCTTTTCTTGTGTATTATTTGCAGAAAAACTTATATTTTTTATAGTGCTTACTTTCATAAGTGAACCCCTTTTAGTATATTATATCCTAAATAAATTATTTTTGTTCTTTTGTATAAAATCCTGTTTTAATTATGTTTTTACCAAATTTTGATTCTAGTTTATCGAAACATTGAGCAAGTTTTGCTTTTTTCTCAATGTCGGTGTTGTCTGCATATAGCGAAAGTTGTTCAGAACCTTGTTCGCCTATTTTTTCTAAGGTGACACCTGTGCTTCTGTATAAAATGTTTGGGTCATAGATTTCTTCTAATAACTTTATTGCAATGTTTGAAATTTCTAGTTCAAAATCAACAGGTGTTAATAAATCTTTTTTTGTATAAAAAACCCTAAAATCTTTTGTTCTAAGCATAACACCAATTTGCATACATTTTGTATTGTATGAACGAAGTTTTCTGCAAGAGGTATGAATATGCTTGTTTAATTCGTTTTTGATGTAATTAAAATCTGAGGTGAATATACCAAATGCTTTTGTATTTTGAATGGATTTTGGGAGTTTTTCAGCGTTTGTAACTATCGAAACCATTTCTCCTAAAAGCTCATGTTTCATTTCAATTCCGTGAATTCCAATTTCTTTATCAAGCCACTTGTCGTCTTTTTTTACAAGCTCAAGTGCGGTTATAATCCCGTGTTTTTTTAGTCCAACGCTTAGACGTCTGCCAATTCCCCAAATTTCTTCAATTCTAGTGTCTTTTAGTTCTTTTTCGATTTTTCTCTTACCGATTAAATAAACACCTTCTGTCATATGTTTTGATTTATCGGAGGCTAATTTGGCAAGAGTTTTTGTTGAACTTACACCAATTGAGACAGGAATATCAGCTTCATCAAGAACCCTTTGTCTTAAAAATATTGCTAGTTTTTTATAATTACGTTTATAGAGCTTTGTTAGACCTGTTAAATCAACAAAGGCTTCATCTACTGAGTAAATTTGAACTAATGGACTGAAATCTTTCAATACGGACATTACTTGATGAGAAACAAATGAGTAATACTCGTGGTCTGCTGTGATGTAGATGGCTTTTGGATGTTCTTTTTTACACATAAAATAAGGTTCACCCATTCTAACTCCCATCTTTTTAGCTTCTCGAGAGCGAGAAATTACACACCCATCGTTGTTTGATAAAACACAAACTGGCTTTCCTTTTAACTCAGGATTCCTTTTTTGCTCGCAAGATACAAAAAATGAATCACAGTCAACTAATGCTATTACTTTCTGTTTCCCCATAAAAATAGTATCGGTCTATTTTATTATTTCGTCAATATCTGTTTTGTAATAATTTTTAAAATACTAGCAAAAATTTCCTTGATGTTTTTTTACACATAGTATATTATTAAAATTGAAAGTAGGTAAAATTATTATGAATTCTAGAGATAATTATATGTTTCCAAAGAAATCTGATTTGTCAAAAATTAATATATCTGATATTTCAATTGAGCTTCCAGATTTAAAAAATTGTGATGAATCAAAATCTATTGTAATCGGGAAATGGCTTTCTGAGTGGATTAAGACAGATTTAGCATCTGGCAAAGTTCAGGTGAATAATATTATTCCATCAAAAGCGGAATTTGCTTATCTTCTAGGGGTTAGTGTTGGCACAATGCAAAACGCATTTAGATACCTTGAAGATTTAGGATATGTTGAATCAAAACAATGTATTGGAACAATGATTAAAGATTATAATAATTCAGAGTCAACAGTGAGAAAACTTACTTCAAAAAGAGATTTAGCAGTTGATGCAATCAAACGTTATATTAAAACAGGTGGGTTTAAAGTTGGTTCTCAACTACCATCTTCAAGTACTGTTGCGACAATTATCGGTTTTGCTGCAAATACAACAAGACTTGCATTAGAGACCTTGGCAACTCAAAATATTGTTTGTCATAGATTTAAAAATGCTCGTGATTGCGGTTGGTCTGTAATCACTTTAGATTTTGATATCAAAACAGGTGTAATTTCTCAATCCTCTGAAACTTTAGTTGATATGGTAGTTAAAGATTTGGAAGATTACATCAATAATAATCTTAAAATTGGTGATAAAATGCCAGCACACGGTGAATTGTCAAAGAACTTAAAAGCTAGTTTAAAAACTGTTCATGATGCTTTAGCCGTGTTAATTGATAGAGGAATTTTACTTGCCCGCCGTGGTAGATATGGAACCTCTGTAATTAAGATGCCAAATGGTCAAATTTCAACATTGAAACCAGAAACTTCAATTTTTGCACCAGCTAGAGATACAGCATTCTACCATTATGAAAAAACTCAAAACAATATTAAACGTATGATTGCTGAGGAATATGAAATTGGTGATAAATTACCATCAATTATGGAACTTTCTAAAAAATTTGATTTGAGTCCAAATACAATCAGAAAAGCATTTCACAATTTGGCAAAAGAGGGATTCTTGGTATTTTCAAGAGGTCGTTATGGTGGAACATTTGTAATTGATATTCCTGAAATTGAAGCTCAAACATTCAAATGGCTTGCAGTAAACCCTCAATTTGCAAAGCAATATCAAGAAATGGAAACTAACTAATTTATTTTGCAGTTTTTAAAACGTATCTAGCTGCGGCTGTTGCAGGTTCGACAATTCCATCATGAAAGCGAACAGGGAAGATGTCTGTCATATGTTGTGCATCATTTTTTACAATACAATTGTTGTCTTCAATTTTATTTGAGCCTGATGAACAGCTAACTTCTTTATTTGGCAAGTTTGGTCCATTAACATCAATAAAGCCAACGCAGGACGCCATCGTTGTAGAGGTATAACCGCTTGCTAGAGTTTGTCCGATATTTAGTGTGCAGCCATGGGTACCCATCGACGGTGAAAATGCTACAATTGTGCCATCTGCTAATACGTATGCGTGAGCGTTTGTAAGGTTTGACATTGATGCTATATAACTCGTAATATATGGGGTGTACGCAGTATAATTTGTACTATTACCATTTTGTTCTAATTTTATATCTGTAGCTGCGTGATAATATGTTGCACCAGTAAGTGTGCCATTAAATAATGCACAAACCGACATAATACTATCAGGGTGGTCTGAACCTCCGTTAGAGCTACATTGTGTATCTAGTCCAGCAAAGTCATATCCGTATAGAGATTGGCTCAATCTAGCAGCTTGAGATAGACTGGAAATAGCTTTTTTGAATTTTGCACGATATTGGTGAGCTCGAGTGTTAGCAATTAAATTAGGAATAGTCATAGCTGCAACCACTCCAATTATACCAAGGGTGATTAAAACTTCAGCTAATGTAAAACCTGTTTTAGCCAATACTGGTGGCATACCTTTGTGCGTACTACTTTCTGCAAAGGTGAAATTTATTTTTTTAAAAGTAGCTCTCATATAACTCCAGTCTATCAATTTTTTATTATTGTGTATCAATATATTGATATTACATGTCAGTATATTCACTTATGAAAATTTTGTCAAGGTTATATAATTATCAAATGGGTAAGGATTTTAAATATATTATTGGTCGTAATATTAAAGCAGAACGCTTGCGTAAGGATTTTACTCAAGAAGTTTTTGCAGAAATGATTGATATGAGCTTAAGTTATGTTAGTAAGGTTGAGCAGGGTCTTACATCTCCAACTGCTATTGTTTTATATAAAATGTCTAAAGTTTTGGCAATTCCTATGGAAGAGTTTTTTAAAGGTGTAGATATAACACCCGAATTGTAAATAATCTTAAATACTTTTGACATGACCTTTGTGTCTCTGTCATAATAGGTTAATACATTACACTTGGGTAGAATTATGTACATAAAACAACTAGAAATTGATAATTTTAAATCATTTGCCAATAAAGCTGAAATACCTTTGTTAAAAGGTTTTACTACGGTATCTGGGCCGAATGGTTCTGGTAAAAGTAACATTATTGATAGTGTTATGTTTGCCTTGGGTCTTAGAACTGGTAGTGCTTTGCGTATTGAAAATTTATCAGACTTTATTACGACTTTTAATAACAAAAATGAAGCGATGGTAAAAGTTGTATTTGGTGATGTTGAAGGTGATAAAGAGCTTTCTGTTGCTCGTAGAATTAAGAAAACTAACCAAGGGTTTGCAAGTACATATTACCTTAATGATAAAATTGATACTTTAACAAATATTAGAACGATTTTAGAAAAATATAATATTACCCCAAATAGTTACAACGTAATGATGCAAGGCGATGTTAACTCAATTGTAATGTGTTCATCAAAAGTTCGCCGTGGAATCATTGACGAAATCGCAGGTGTTGCTGACTTTGATAGAAGAATAGACCAAGCAACTGGTGAATTGAAAACTGTTGAACAACGTGTTGAGGCTGCACTTTTAATCCTTTCAGAAGTTGAAAAAACTTTAGAACAATTAAAGGCTGAACGTGAAGTTGCGTTAAAATACAAAAAGTTACAAGAAGAAAAATCAGGACTTGAAGCTCAAGTTGGAACTGTTAAATTCTTTGATTTAAGACGTAACTTAGAATTAGCTCACGAAAATATTCTTCAATCAAATAAGAAACTAAAAGAAGAACAGGCTAACAAAAAAGATTTAGATGAAAAAATTAGACTTGTAAACGAAAAATATAAAGAATTAGATGAAAAATTAAAAGAGCAAGGCGAAGAAGAGCGTAATAAATTAAAAGATGCTCAAAGTGATTTGTCTGCTCGTATTCAAACAAAGAAAAATGCTATCGATTATTCTGAGACTCAAATTCAAAAAGGTTTACAGTCTATCGAAAACGCTAAAAATGGTATTGAAACATATAAAAAGAAAATCGAAGATGAGCGTCTAAATATCAAATTGGCTCACGATAAGATCGGTATCTTAGAAACTCAGTTAAAAGATAAAAAGGATGAATTATCTAAGAAGTTGGCAGATATCTCAGGTTTGAGTTCTACTGCGGATAAATATATTCAAGAACGTAATGATGTTTCCCGTAATTTAGATGCGTTAAAAGATAAAGATAATGAGCTTTTAAAGACATCATTACCTAAAGAAAATGATTTAAGAGTTTTAAGAAAAGAAGTTCAAGAAGCTAAAGACTTTATTGAAAATGCCGAAAATGCAAAAGCTAATTTTGGCGATACAAAATCATTAAAAGAGTTGGAAGTTGACAACCTGAAAAAAGAAATGGATGAATTAAAAGAAATCCAGGTTAAAACTATTCAACAATTGGACGATGCAAAAACTGCAATGGAACAATATGACCACGATGTTAGAGCTGCATATAGAAAATTTTCTGATATGGAAGCTCAACGACGTGCAGCTTCATCTTCAGGCTCTAGCATTCCAATAACAACTGTTATGAATGCTAATTTAGAAGGTGTTCACGCTCCATTAATGCAATTAGGTTCAGTTGATGAAGAATATTCACTAGCTTTAGATATTGCTTTTGGTGGAAGATTGGCTCACATTGTTGTAGATGATACTCACGCAGCATATGTTGCGATGGAATTGTTGAATTCATCTCGTGCTGGTCGTGCTACATTTATTCCATTAAACAAAATCAAAAAAGCTCCATCAAAATTGCAATTGCCTAAAAATAGTAAAGGTGTAATTGATTTTGCGATTAACTTAGTTGATTTTGATGATATGTATTTGGATGCATTCTTCTATGCTGTTGGTGATACTTTAGTTGTTGAAGATGCTGAAGCTGCTGAAAAGTTAATTGGTCAATATCGTATGGTTACTTTAGATGGTAAATTGTACGAAAAATCATCAGCAATTACTGGTGGTTATGTGAAAAAATCTATCTTTGGTTTCGGTCAAAATGATGATAAAGAGCTTGAAGCTGCAAAATCAAAATTAGATGAATTACAGAAGAAATATGAAAATGCCGTATCTTTGAAAAAAGAATTAGAAGACAAACTAGATAAAATTAGAGTTACATATTCTTCTTCTTCAACTGAATATTCAAAAGCAAAGATTGAATTAAATAATATTGCATCTCAATTTGAAAATAGCCAAACTTTATTAGAAACAAAGAAAACTTTTGTGGCTGAAAATGAACCAAAAATCGAAAAGTTGAGTGCAGAACTAGACAAAATTGAAGAAAAAAGAGTTAATTTGTCTGATGAAATTCAACAAGCTCAAGATAAATTGGCTGAATTAGATGCGTTATTAAATGATAAAGACTTAAAAGATTTGAAAGAAAAAACTCAAGGTATTGAAGATGAAATTCGTCATTTGAATAATAGTATTATGGGTGTTACAAGTGAAATTAATGGTTATAACAATACTATTAAGTTCAACGAACAGCTTATTGTTTCAAAAGAAGACGATATCAAAAATACATTAAAAAACAATGAATCTTTAGAAAAAGATAAAGTAACTTATCGTGAAGAAATCGTTCAGTTAGAGGAGCAATTAAATACCCTATCTGATAAAATTGCAGTAATTGATGCAAAAATCGGAGAACTTGTGAAACAAAAAGAAGATATTCATAAGAGCTTGGTAGATTTGCAGACAAACAGTGCAGTTAAATCTTCAGAAATCGACAGAATTAACGAGCAAATCGAAGCGTTTAAAACCAGACGACGTGAATTAGAACCTCAACTAGAAGAAGCCTCTAAATTATTACAAGATGCAGGCGTTGAAGTTGAGAAATTAGAGCCTGTTCAAATCTCTATTGATGAATTGAACGCTCGTATTCAAAGACTTGATAAGAGAATGCAAGAATTGGGTGATGTTAATATGCGTGCTATCGTTTCTTATGAAGAAAAGGCTGCAAGAAAAGAAGAACTTGATACCCAAATAAAAACTTTATCAACTGAACGTCAGTCAATCTTAGATAAGATGAATGGTTTTGAGCAACAGAAAAAAGAAGCATTTATGACTACATTTACAGCCATAAATGAAAACTTCAAAGATATTTATCACCAATTATCTGAAGGTGAAGGTCGTTTGATTCTTGAAAATGAAAAAGATCCATTATCTGCAGGTATGACAATTGAAGCAAAACCTAGAGACAAAACTACTAATAATAAATTAGGTGCTTTATCAGGTGGAGAAAAAGCCCTAACTGCTTTAGCGTTGGTATTTTCAATTCAAAGATATTTGCCTGCTCCGTTCTACGCTTTAGACGAGGTTGACGCAAGTTTAGATACTATGAACGTTGAAAGAATTGCAGATATGGTTAAGAAACAATCATCAGATACTCAATTTTTGGTAGTAAGTCACAGAAGACCTATGATTGAAGCTGCAAATAGAACAATTGGTGTTACCCAAAAAGAAAAAGGTAAAACAAAAGTTACAGGTGTAAAACTAAGAGATGACAATGATGAACAATAATCCAATAAATATGGAAGATTTAGAATCTTCAATATATGGTAAACCAGGAGAATTTGATGCCAATGATGGTATCGGTATCTTGGTAGAAATGGCAAAGCAAGGTAAGATTGATCCTTGGCATATTGATATTCTTGATGTTACAGAAAAATATCTTGCAAGGATGATTGAATTAAAATCATTGAATCTTCGAGTTGCAAGTAGAACTTTGTTATTTGCATCTATTCTCTGCCGTTTGCAATCGAATGTTTTAGCTGGTTTATCTTTAGATGATTTCCAAGATGAACCTGAACAAGATGTAATTTATGATGAAGATGGATTTATTGTTGAATATCCAGAAGATCAAGAATTCATTCCAACAAGTAACGTTGTTAGTTTTGATGAGGCTTTACAAAGAAGAACTTCAATTCGTTTAAATCGTAATCGTGTTGTAACATTGAAAGACTTGATCAAACAATTAGAGTTTTATGAAAAATTAGAAAAACGTGCGTCTATGAAATCTGCTCATGAAAGAGCAAAAAGACACGTTAGAAACTATTCAAGACTTACTCCAGATGAAATTGTTGCAATGGCACACGAAGAGTATATCGAAGAGTCTGTTTTGAAATTAAAAGATAATTTAGAACAAATTTTCAATACTGTTGAAAAAATTGAATTAAATGAATTGACTATGTTAGGTATGGATAAGATTAGTGCGTATTTAGCGTTGTTGTTCTTGAGTCGTGATACTGATTATGAGCTAGAACAAGAAGAATTTTATTCAGATTTATATGTAGTAAAAGGTGGTAGCCATGCAACAGCTTAAATCAAGAATTGAAGCGGTTTTGTTTGTTACCGCAAAAGCTTTATCATTAGAAGAAATTGCTGTTTATTTAGATACAGAGCCTGAACAAATTGAAGAGGCGATTTTAGAATTGATTATGGATTATGCTTCACGTGATGGGGCGTTAGAAATCGATGATGAAAATGGGTATATTCTACAAGTAAAAGAAGATTATAGCGATATTGTTGAAAAAATTTGTCCAGTTGATTTGTCTCCAGCTGTTTTGAGAACTCTTTTAGTAATTGCCCTAAAAGGTCCTATTCGTCAAACTGAACTTGTAAAATTGCGTTCAGCTGCGTATGAACATGTTGCAGAGCTTGTTGAAAAAGGTTTGGTTTCTAAACATAAAGATAAAAACGGCAGAAGTATTAATATTAAAACAACTGCAAAATTCGCTGAATATTTTAAATTAAAAGGTGATACAAGAGCCTTGGCTCAACAGTTAGAAAAGGATTTGGCAGAAAAAGCTAATGCGTAAGGTTTTACTTTTTTTATTTTTTCTTGTTTTGTGTGTTGCCTTAGTTTATAAGTCTCCATTTTCAGCTTTGTACAATTACAATAAGGCGAAATCTTTATACGACACAAAACAATATGAGCAATCATTACCATATTTTGAACGCTCTTTGTTTGCAGATTCAAAAGGGATTTTAGCTAGGTTTTATTATGTTTCAGCATTATCAAAAGCTGGACCAAAGTGTTCTGTGCAGAAAAAATTATTAGAAATGTCTCAATCTACTATAAACGATGAAGCTACTAAAATCGCTAAGCCAAATTTAAAAATGTTAAGACGTAATTTATTAAAAGGGCTAGAGCCGAATTATATTTATAACGCATTAGATGGTAATGATATTTTGCGTTGGGATATTCGTTCGTTTCCGTTAAAAGTTTATATAGATAAAACCGATACAGTTCCTGAATATTACATAGATGCTATAAAGCAAGCGATGAACTTATGGGTGAGAAATACTAATTTTATAAAATTTTCAGTTGTTTCTAATGCAGAGGATTCAGATATATTTATTACGTTTAAAGATATAGATAAAACCCAATGTGAAAATGGTGTTTGTAAATTTGTAGTTGCATACACAGAACCATCTATATCTAGTAAAAAGCTTTTAGAACGTATGAATTTAACTTTTTATCGTACAAATCCTCGGAATGAAAGTTTTACAAAAGACATGATTTATAACACAGCTATTCATGAGCTTGGTCATACATTAGGAATTATGGGACATAGTGATAATCCAAATGACCTAATGTATGCGATGAAGGATGATGAGTCTTCTCCTTGGTATGGTAGCTTTAGACAAGGTTTGAGTATTAGAGATTTAAATACATTGGTTCTTTTATATAGAATGGAGCCAACAATTTCAAATGTTCAAAACCTTAAATCCGAAAGTTTTTATTATCCACCTCTTATCTTAGGCGAAAATGATGTAGTTTTACAAAAAAAATTAAAAGAGTTAGAGAACTATATTGCAGATTATCCAGATATTGCTGCGGGTTATATAAATATTTCTGCGGTTTATGCTGATATGGGTGATTTCGAGCAATCTTTAAAATATCTATCAGAAGCTGATGAGCGTGCAAGATCGCAGGACGAAAAATATCTGGTTGCTTACAATAGAGCTATTACTTACTACAATCTTCAAAAATATGACACAGCATTAGAGTTTGCTAATAGTGCAAAACTCATTAAGGACACTCCAAGTGTTCGAGAATTTATCGAAGAAATCAACCAACTACAATTACGCTAGGGTTACCTTGTGAAATCCTAAAAATGCGAGATTTTCAACAATATTAGATGTTAGCTTTTTTAGAAATGACCAAAACATTTGATAATGCGATGCCTCCTTGTTGTTGTGGACGATTTACAATTTGTCCATTTATATACATTACAGTTGAACCTCCGCCATCAAGGTTGATAGCGTTTGTGCAACCCAAATCTTTCATAAGTTTTGCTAATTCGTTCAATGTCAAACCGATAGAACTGCCCTCTCTTCCATCAACTGCGACAAGTACTAAATCATTTTCTTTAGTGTAGCCGATTGCCGTTCTTGGGTTACGTCCCCCTATTGATTGAAGTTTTTGGGCAGTAGTATCGATAAATATTTGATTATCCTTAACTAAGTAAGGTCCACCGCTAATTATGTGTTTTACATTTTCCCATTTAGGGTTAGTTGATATTTTGATATCAACTTTTTTTGCTCCAATAAGTTTTTCTAATTTTGCTTTTGGACCTACTATCACGTAACCGTCTTTTGGAATAAAAAGAGGATTGGAGGAAACTTCCGTAATCTTATTTCCAACTACTTGAAGTTGGACACCATACTGAGGTGAAGCAGGAGCGTAAGCCCCCCAATCCGGAGTATAAGCTAAAATATATGAGGATAGCATTCTAGGCTGATTTATATTATCAATTTTTATTGATTCACCATTTCCTAAGATTTTTGCATTTAACTGTACTCTACCTACTTCATATCCTGAGTCAAAAATACCTAAAGCAACTCTGTCGTAAATTGGACCTGTTATAAGTTTTTTATTTATCATTAGAGTTCCAAGTGGTACTCCTGTTTGAGGTTTGAAAAATCCCCCATTAATTGCTACAATTGCATCATTGTTTTGTGCGATTGTTCTTAATTTACGTTTGCTAGATAGGGTTTTTGAAGCTGTTGCAGGTTTAATTTCAAAGTCATTTGCAACTTTGTGATTAACTTCTACAATATTAATTCTTACGGGTTTACCGTTATAGTATTTGACCATTTTTATATGTTTTACCCCATCTGCTACGTCATTAATTTTTAATCCTTCGTATTTGTTTTTAATCCTGTTGTTAAATTTTTCCTTTCTATTTTCTGGTAATAACTCATCTTTTATATTTGTTGTAACTTCTATTAAAGTTGGTGTTGTTATTGTGTTGTTAGCAATTAGTAAATCGCTTGCAAATAGTTGCGGTTGAAATATTGAATTTGTAAGGGTAAATATTGTAAAAAGCGAAATGGTTAAGACAGTTTCGCATGTCCTCACAGGTATTATGAACTGTTTTCTTTCTATTAGTGTATCCATCTTGGCACCTAATTGTTGTTAGAGTAACCGGATACCTTTTTGTTTTTAGAGTGGGTGGGGAATAACACTCATCAAAGGCCTATGTGGGTCTATAGGATGCTTCTACTAATATTGTAACATATATTTACAATGACTTCAATCCTTTTCATAGTCAGGATTTAACAAAACTAAATAGTGGTAAATGTACACTATATCTGTGTTTTAGTGTTATTTTTACCCTTAATCTACATCAACTGGAGCACGCATAATTTTTTCTACTGCCTCTCTTGCAGTGAATACGACGGCTTCTGGTACATTGTCGATAGTTGTAAGTTGTCTTAGAACATCTACTGTTCGCTTGAATGCTCGAACGATATCCCCTTCACCCATATCAATTTGTTCTGATACAGTTGACCATTCTGCACCTTCTACCCAAAGTTCTATTAGTGAACTAAAATATGGGTTAATATTTAGAGGTGATTCAATGTCATATCTTGTTTGAGCTTTATACAATTTCTTTTTAATATCCCTGATTTTGTTTAGGGTTTTTCTAACAGGTTCTGAAAATGGAATGTATGGGATTTCAATTCTTAACTCTTCTGTTGTGATAGCACAAATTACTCCTGCAAGCTGAGCAGGTGTTAGATTTTCCAACACTCCAGAGAAAATTATTTCAGCTAAGAATAATTCATTTTCTGAGCGGATTTGTGATGTTGTTTTACCCTTATCTGTTGGGTAATCATTGGTTAAGTATCCATATTCTTCAAGGACTGCTCTGTGTGACAAAAATTTATTCCAATAAATATCTTTCTGGCGTTCAATTTCTTTCTGAAGTTTTTGTTTTTTGCTTAGTATTCGTTTGATAACTTCCAAATTTTTAGCGTGTCGTTTGTAATGTTTACAACAATCGCAAGGATAGCTTTGAAGCTTATGTAATTCAGCTTTATTACGTTCTCCAAATTCAATAACTTCAGCCGATAGAGGTCTGTGTTTAGCTTTTTCTTGACGTAAGATTTTTTTATAAGTTTGTCTATTTTGAACATATAAAAATCTCATTCTATCGTACTCAAGCATTTTTTCATCGGATAATTTGCTTGGGCAGGCAAAAGCTCTTTCTTGTAATTCATAGTCGTATTCATCCATTTGAGCCAATATAGGTTTAAGTCTGAAATCTGATGAATAGTATCCAAAACTTTTTAAGATAAGTTCTTTTGATTCTTCTAGGCTAAATCTTTGAAGTAAGTTAAGTACCATTGAGTAGCTTGGAGAAAATCTACTTTCAAGAGGATTTGAGCCGCTTAGGACAAGATCTGCTACTTCATCTGGAGTTTGGAAAGATGTTCCAACAATAGTTACATAACCAACTTCATCCATTCCACGACGGCCAGCTCGACCTGACATTTGAAGAAATTCATTTGCTGTTAGCATTCTGTGACCAGCATCAGTTCGCTTACTTGTTGCACTAATTACAGTTGAACGAGCGGGCATATTGATACCAGCGGCAAGTGTTTCTGTCGCAAATACAACTTTAATCAATCCTTGTTGGAAAAGTTTTTCTACAAGGTTTTTCCAAGCTGGTAAAAGCCCTGCATGGTGGGATGCAACCCCTTGGATTAAGTATTCAATGTGTTTATTTCCGTATAAATGTGGATTATCAGCGATAAATTCTTCGATAAATGCTTTAATTTTTTCTTGTTCTGCTCTTGTATTTAAGCCTAACCCAGAACATTTTTCCATTTGTTCATCACATTTTTTACGAGAGAATGTGAAATAAATTGCTGGTAACATATCTTGATCTGCAAGATTTTGAATAATTTGTTTTACATAAGTTTTTTTACGTTTATCTTTACCTTTTGCCCATTGAGGTCTTTCTGGTCGAATCTTTTTATTTAGTTTACCTTCAGGGGTTAGTAAAGGTAAAAGTTTAAACGGTTGAGAACTGTCAAAATAGTAGAATCTCAATGGAACTGGTCTAAAATCAGTATTAACAAGTGTTGTTTTAGAGTGAACTGTATTTATCCAATTTGTTAACTCATCGCAGTTTGCAACGGTTGCTGATAATGCAATAATTTGAATGTTAGTTGGGCAATAAATAATGCTCTCTTCCCAAACTGTGCCACGTTGTTCATCGTTCATATAGTGGACTTCATCTAGTACAATGTATTTGACATCTTTTAGGTTATCAGCTACAGCTCCAAAATTTGTACCGTAAAGCATATTTCTGAAAACTTCTGTTGTCATAATTACAATTTGTGCGTTACGGTTTATTGAAGTGTCACCAGTGAGTAAACCAACTTTATCGTGTCCATATTTTTCGCCAAAATCATAAAATTTTTGGTTTGATAGAGCTTTTAAAGGTGTTGTATAAAATATTCTGCAACCTTGTTCTAGAGCCCTATGGATTGCGTGTTGTGCAATAACAGTTTTACCTGCACCAGTTGGTGCACATACAACTACACTTTCACCTCTATCAATAGTTTCACAAGCCTCTTTTTGAAAGTCATCTAACTCAAATGGAAAACCAAACATATTATTCACCTTTAAAAGCTATTCTATTTTAATTATAACATGTTATTTGCCCTAATTACAGTCTGTAACATTTTGAAATTTTACTAGCAAATTTATTTTTTAGGTGTTTTAATTTTTACACATAAAAATTTTAGTAGGTCATATGATTCTAAATAATTCGAGTAATAATTTGAATACACCCCTAAGTTTTACTGCTATTCGTGCAGATAGAACTGGCCGAGCATTACTTGTTCAAAGAATGAAACAAGTTCATAATGAGGCTGATGCTTGGGAAGAGTTAGTTAAATTGATTGAAAAACACAAGGAAGACCCTAATGATATTTTTATAACGGGAGGAAGAGGTGATGGTGGTCTTGGAATCGTTATTGAAAACAGAATCTCTGGAGCAAGAAAACGAATTGCGGAAGGTCCACTTAAAATCGATACTCCAATTGAGTTTATTACAAAAGCAATAGCTATTGGAGATGAATTTACAAAAAATATGAGAAAACCTTTAGGTATAAAACAAAGAATACAAGAAATTTTAGATATGATTTAATTATAAAAGGAGAAAACAATGCAAGTTAATATGAACACAAATTATTCAAATCAACAAAATTTTGGTATGGCAATGAAATCTAGTGATGTTGTTAATAAAGCCTTAAGAGTAAGGATTAAAAGACCTGTTGATTCACAAGAATTATCAGCATTAGTTGAACAAGCATCAAAAAATGATCTTGTAGATATTCAACTTTTTGCAGATGAAAAAGGTAAGTTAACTGCTAATGTATTTACTAGAGATACTTCTTTAGATAACCCTAATTCTTTTGTTAGACATTTTTCTGAAGGTATCTTTGGTGGACCAGTTAAATTTATTAGAAAAATTGTTAATTTTGCGGATGCTGAAGCAGCTAAAATTAACGAACGTTGTGATATCAAAGAATTAGATGATACTTTATCTAAAATGTTATAATTAAATCAGGAATATATGCAAATTAATTTCAATCCAAATTATTCAAATAGACAAAATTTTGGTATGGCAGTACACGCTGATACTTTAGCTAAGAATGCTTTAAGAGTGCGTGTATCAAGTGATTTGGAATGGAAAGCTATAAATGATTTAGTTTCTTCTCAAGAAAATAATCTGATTTCACATGTCGGGTTGTCAGCTGTGCCAAATACTACAAAACTGTCAGGTTGGGTTTCTTCAAATGGTAAAGTTGAGGATTATATTGAAAACTGGTTGTTTTCACCTGATAGTCCAGTGGCATTTATTAAAAGGCTCTGTGATAGGGCTGATGATTTAGCTAGATTGAATTCTTCAGATGAAATCAACCCATCTGATGTGTTGAATAGATTAGGATAAATAATTTTCACAAAAAAAAGACTCGGTAGTAAGCCGAGTCTTTCTTATTTTTCTTGTGATTAAATTTTATCAAATCCTGTGTATTTTCTAAGAACTTCAGGTATGATAATTGTGCCATCTTCTTGTTGGAAGTTTTCAACGATAGCTGCAAAAGTTCTACCAACTGCAAGACCAGAACCATTGATTGTATGAACAAATCTTGTTTTGCCAGTTTCTTTATCTTTATAACGGATATTAGCACGTCTAGCTTGGTAATCCCCAAAGTTAGAGCAGCTAGAGATTTCTTTATATGTTCCATAAGATGGCATCCAGACTTCTAAATCCCAACATTTGTTAGCTGAAAATCCGATGTCAGCTGTACACAATGCAACTTTTCTGTAAGGTAAACCAAGAAGTTGTAACATTCTTTCTCCGTCTTCTGTAAGTTTTGCGTGTTCTTCAACGGAAGTTTCTGGTGTTGTGTATTTAACCATTTCAACTTTGTTAAATTGGTGGACACGGATTAAACCTCGAGTATCTTTGCCTGCAGAACCTGCTTCACGTCTGAAACAAGGTGTGTAAGCTGTCATATATTTTGGTAATTCATCTTCTGATAAAATTTCACCAGAATAGATGTTTGTTACAGGAACTTCAGCTGTAGGAATTAGGTACAAATCTTCATCAACGCACTTGTACATATCTTCTTTGAACTTTGGAAGTTGACCAGTACCTGTCATTGTAGCTGCATTAGCCATAAATGGAGGTAAGATTTCTTCGTACCCTTCGTTTTCTGTATGTTGGTCAAGGAAGAAGTTGATAATAGCACGTTCTAATCTTGCACCTTTGCCTCTGTATAAAGTAAATCTTGATTGAGAAATTTTTACGCCACGTTCAAAATCCACAAGATTCTTTTCTTCGCATAAATCCCAGTGAGCTTTTGCTTCAAAATTAAATTTTGTTGGTTCACCCCAAACTGAAACTACAACGTTATCGTCTTCAGATGTACCAACTGGAGTTGTTTCATCTGGAACGTTTGGTGTGTGAAGTAAAACATTTCTTTGTTGTGAATCAAGCTCATTTTGTTTTTCTTCTAATGCTTTGATTTCATCCCCTAATTGACGAACTTCTTCTTGGATAGCATCAGTGTTTTCACCATTTTTTTTCATCATGCCGATTTTTTGAGATTCGTTTTTACGTTTTGCACGAAGTTCGTCAGCTTGAGTTTGAATACGACGTCTTTCTTCGTCAATTTTAATAACTTCGTCGATTGATAATTCAGGATTTCTTCTTTTAAGAAGTTCGTTAATTTTTTCTGGGTTTTCTCTAATCAATTTAATATCAAGCATTTTAGCCTCTTTTCTTTTTCATAACAAGCATTTTTATTTTAGTTTAAAGAAATTTTATAATCAAGTTAAATTGGATATTTTACGGATAAAAATTTGCAATAATTAAAAAATAATGTATAATATCATTAAATACAGGGAGATGTGATGTTTAAACGTTTAGCTAAACAATTAAAAACTGAAAGGGTGGAAAACTCTTGTTTTCCTATGTCTTCACCTGTGAACTCTTTAAAAGAGCAAACAAAAAACACCTTTTTAAGAAGTTTGTCTAAGCATGCTCTAAATTTATATGAAAGAAAAACTGATATTAATAATTTTACTCGATTAGCACTTTCTAATCCTGAAAATACTTCACATAACAAAATTGTTAATGAACTTTTTGGAGAAGAAGGTATGGTTGACCCGTTTGCAGAAGATGCATTATTTTCTCTTTCTGAAAATGAAAGATTTTTAAAAGATTTAGGGTTGTAATATTAGTTTAAAAATTTGTTATTTTAGACTTGTTTCTATGCCTTAACATATTGAAACTTTTTCTGTTTCGTGTATAATTTTGGTATAAGAAGAGATAGGAGTAAAAAATGTTCGAACGTTTTACAGAAAAGGCAATTAAAGTTATTATGCTTGCCCAAGAAGAAGCTCGAAGATTAGGTCACAACTTTGTTGGAACAGAACAAGTGTTGCTTGGCTTGATTGGAGAGGGTACAGGCGTTGCTGCAAAAACTCTAAAATCAATGGGTGTAAACCTAAAGGATGCAAGAACTGAAGTTGAAAAAATTATCGGTAGAGGTTCTGGGTTTGTTGCAGTAGAAATCCCTTTCACCCCTCGTGCTAAAAGAGTTCTTGAATTATCTTGGGATGAAGCTAGACAATTAGGTCATAATTACATTGGTACAGAACACCTTCTTCTAGGTCTAATTCGTGAAGGCGAAGGTGTAGCAGCAAGAGTTCTAGAAAACCTTGGTGTTGATTTGAATAAAGTTAGAAGTAATGTTGTTAAAATGCTAGGAGAATCAAAACCATCGGCTACAGCTGGTGCAGGTTCTTCATCTTCTTCATCTTCTAGTTCATCATCTTCTTCATCTGGTGGTAAAACTAAAACTCCAAGTTTAGACGAATTTGGTAGAGATTTAACTCTAGCAGCTCAAGAGTTACGTCTAGATCCAGTTGTTGGTCGTGAAAAAGAAATTGAACGTGTAATTCAAATTCTTGCTAGACGTACTAAAAACAACCCTGTTTTACTTGGTGAACCTGGGGTTGGTAAAACAGCTGTTGCTGAAGGTCTTGCAATCAGAATTGTTAACGCTGAAGTTCCTGATATTTTAGATGGCAAAAAAGTTATCCAATTAGATATGGGGCTTTTAATTGCTGGTACTAAATATCGTGGTGAATTTGAAGAACGTTTGAAAAAAATTATGGATGAAATCCGTCAATCTGGTAATGTTATCCTTGTAATCGATGAAATGCACACTTTGATTGGTGCAGGTGCTGCAGAAGGTGCAATCGATGCTGCTAACATCTTAAAACCAGCGTTATCTCGTGGTGAAATCCAAGTTATAGGTGCTACAACTTCAGATGAGTACAGAAAATACATTGAAAAAGATTCTGCTCTTGAAAGACGTTTCCAACCTGTTCAAATTGATGAGCCATCTATTGATGAATCAATTGAAATTATTAAAGGTTTAAAACCAAAATATGAAGAACACCACAAATTGATTATTTCTGATGATGCTATCGTAGCTTCTGTTAAATTATCTAGTAAGTATGTTAATGATAGATTCTTGCCAGATAAAGCTATTGACGTGTTAGACGAAGCAAGTTCAAAAGTTAGATTGAAAGTTTCTAACCTTTGCCCAGAAGCTAAAGAATTAGAAAAACAATTAAAAACTTTAATCAAAGAAAAAGAAGACGCTATCAGAAATCAAGAATTTGAAGAAGCATCTCAACTTCGTGATGATGAAGCTGATTTGAGAGATAAAATTAGAGAAGTAACTAACAAGTGGAGAGAAGAACACGAAGTTAATAAAGCGACAGTTACAGCAGAACACGTTGCAGAAGTAATTGCGATGATGACTGGTGTTCCTGTTACCAAATTAACTGAAGGCGAATCTGAAAGATTGTTAAAACTTGAAGATGTTCTTCACGAACGTGTAATTGGTCAGCATGATGCAATTGTTGCTATTTCTAAAGCTATCAGACGTGCTAGAGTAGGTTTGAAAGCTCCAAATAGACCTATCGGTAGTTTTATCTTCTGTGGTCCAACTGGGGTTGGTAAAACTGAATTGGCAAAAGCTTTAGCAGAAGCAATGTTTGGTTCAGAAGACAATATGTTGAGAGTTGATATGTCAGAATTCATGGAAAAACATTCAACTGCTAAACTTATTGGTTCTCCTCCAGGTTATGTTGGTTACGATGATGGTGGACACTTATCAGAATTAGTTAGAAAGAAACCTTATTCAGTTGTTCTTTTTGACGAAATTGAAAAAGCTCACCCAGATGTATTTAATATCATGCTTCAAATTTTAGATGATGGTAGATTGACAGATTCTAAAGGTCGTCATGTAAGCTTTAAAAATACTGTTATTATCATGACATCTAACGTTGGTGCAAGTATGATTCAAAATACTTCAAAACTTGGTTTCTCTACTGCTGAAGATGAATCTAAAGATAAATACGAAAAACTTAAAGATACTGTTTCTGAAGAAATGAAGAAAGCATTCAGACCAGAATTCTTGAACCGTATCGATGAAACTATCGTATTTGCTCACTTAAGCAAAGAAGAAATCAGACAAATCGTTGACTTGATGTTGAAAGACTTGTTCAAACGTCTTGCTGAAAAAGAATTAAGCGTTGAAGTTACTGATGAAGTAAAAGATCATCTAGCAGAAAACGGTTATTCTGAAGCATACGGTGCTCGTCCATTAAGACGTTTAATTCAACGTAAAATGGAAGATAGCTTAGCTGAAGAAATTTTATCTGGTAAATATGGTTCTGGGGATGTGATTAAAGTTACCCTAGAAGAAGGTAAAATGTCTTTTGATAAGGCTTCTAAAAGACGTACAAAAAAAGAAAAAGAAGTTGAAGAAGCTCCAGCTTCTTAACGAATAAAAATTAGTTGAAAAGTCGGAGTCTTTTAGGCTCCGACTTTGTAAACTCTTCGTAATATTTTCTGCATTTGCTGTTCAAAAATATTTTGACAGGTTTTAATAAATCACATATAGGGGAAATTAAAAAGGTAGGGCATTTTATGCGAGTACAATCAGTTCAATCTTATGCTTTGACTAACTCAAAAGTGCAAAGTAGTTCTAGTGTTGGTGTGTCTAAAGCTCCTATGGCAACTTCAAACGTTGTTCAATTGGTCTTTACTGGTGGAGCAAAAAATTTAAAACAATTGGCTTCAATTACCCCAGAGAACACGGGATTAGGTTTACCTGAGGCATCTTTGGGTGGTGAAGGTGTAGTTGGTTATGAAATGCCAGCTAGCTTCCGTAAGCATGAAGGTGTAGATGCTCGTAGTTTCATGCCATTCTGGAATTATGATAATCCTAAGGGTGGTTATAAATTTATTATTCATAGAGAAGCTGATTATCCTGAAGGTGTAAAAGGCTTACCAGATACAATGCCAGCAAAAGCTTTCTATAGTGCTGATCCTGGTGAAACTTTGGAAACTGTTGCAAGAAAATTTGGTTTAAAACCTTCTGAAATTAGTTATGTAATTCAAAGTAAACCAAATGGTGTTGGACCTGAAGCTCAGTCTAGATATTGCCTTCTTGAACCAACTAGTGTGAAAGGTAAAATTACTAGACTTTCTGATACTGTTTTGGGTGAAACCCAAGATGTATCGTATGCTTTATTTAAAATTTCTGAAAATAATCCAAAATATAACAAATTAAAAGGTGAACCTCACTATTTTATTTATACTCCAGATTTAGCAAAAGCTGCAAAACCTTATTCGTATGACTGTTGGGGTAATGTTCCTTTTGAAGCTGAAATTATTAACTCAGATGGTATGAGAGCATTAGCAAAAGCTATTCATACTCAAATGAATACAGATGAATTTGGGCATTTTAATCCTGCCAGTGTAGTGGCCCATGATAGAATTGCTCACACTTATGGTAATCATATGGCGAATATGTCTTTACATGGCGAAAGTGCAGTAGAAGGTGTAAAGGTACATATTATTGCTCATAATACAGGTAGATATTACCAAGGATTAACAAGTGATCCATTTAAAATGCTATCTGTAGTTGGTGATGCATCTGATGCAGAAGTGTTAAGAGGTTTGCCAGACTTTGATATCTTGTCAAAAGCAAAACAGTTTGGTATTGATAATGAGGTAATGCTTTCTCCAAGAGAACGAACTGTTGCATGGTCTGTATTAGAACCATATTTAAGACCTTTTAGGGATTCAGCTGGTACATATAATATTTTGAAAACTGGTATTGCAGCAGCTGCAACTAACCCTGAGAATATTTCAACTGGTACGGTTTCTCATACTTTTGATTCTGAAATGAAAAGTCATGAAACTCCTGATGCAGCAAGACACTTAACTGATGATTATGCGTCTATTGAAACTAAATCTGTTCTTAATGGTTCAACTCCAGCAAATCTTCGTTTAGATGATCCTACAGCTGATTTTGGTCGTGGTAATAATGGTTTATCAGCACAAAAAGCTGGGTTCACTACATTTAAGTATGATGGTACTAATATAGAAGAAGTAATTGTGGCAAGGGAAAAGAATGCTAAGTGGTTTACAAGTCTAATTGATGGAGCACATGCTCAAGGTCAAGACGCTTTAAATAGAGTATTCTTTAACGAAGGTCAACTTGCTGAAGGTCAAAATGTAATTGGTTACTTAAAAGCTATGCAAGATGGTGATAAGCTGATTATGGGTTGGGGACGCCCTGACGAACAAAAAGCTTACAATATTACACTTGAAGGTTTTAAACAATTCTTAGCAAGAAAAGATATTCCTTTGGAAGAAAAATTAAGATTCAGAGTTGTCACAGGTGCAGGTAAATGGGATGAAAATGCTAAAGATTATAAATCTATTAGACGAATTATTTCAGAAATAGAGGCAATGGATGATGGTGCATACAAAGGCCTAGTAATGCACGTTGATGGTTTCTTCCCTAACCGTCTTGTAGGTTGTGCTACATATGGTATGTTTACTTCTCGCCGTGAAATGTGTGGTATAACTCCTCTTGAATGTAAAACTGCAGGTGTACCATACGCTGCAACTCGCACAGGTGGGCCTGTTGATTACACAAATCCTTCAAATGGTTTCTTAACAAAAGAAGTTGTTGAGGGTCGTCCAGAGCGTTATGGACTAACTTGGAATCACTCTATGGATGAAATTGATGATGCTCGTTGTGCAAGACAAGCAGAACAAATTTCAGATATCTTTGTTGAAATGCTAGAAGAACAAAAAGGTGATAGAAAAGCTTATATTGCTAAATGTAAGAAAAATATTGAAGAACTTGTAGATTGGCATAATAATTCCGAATATAATGCTGGAAAATCTGCCAATAGAGCATATTTGGAAGATATTCTAGAAACTCATAAAGCTTGGGATGAACGTCCAAAGAATCCTCTGAAACGTATTGCAGGAGAATTTGGTAAGTTTAGAGAAAAAGCAGAAGATATTCTTCAAACAACTGCAAAAACTCGTCCAATGAAGATTGTTCTATCTGTGTTAGGTGCATTTGCGGTAGGTTCTGGTATTTACTTTATTTATAAAAATAGACAAGCTGCAAAGCAAGAACAAAAGTTGGATAAAGCTGCATAATATAAAAAGCTCTAAGGGTTTTCTTAGAGCTTTTTTATTGAGTTTTCTTTTGTTTTAATTTATATTATCACATAGAAGGAGTTTTATTATGTTAGAAAGAATTGAGAAATTACAAGTAGCCATTTTAGGTTTGCTTTTAGCTTTCGGGTTTATTGTTGGTGTAAAATCGGTTGTGGCACCTTTATCTAAAAATTCTGTGACAGTTACTGGTTCAGCTTATGAAATTGTTAAGTCTGATTCTGGTAATATTGAAGTCGCTTTAAATGTACGTAGAGCAAATAAAGCTTTAGCCTATGCTGCAGCTAAACAACAATTACCATTAGTTTTAGATTATTTAAAATCTAAAGATTTTGATATTGAAAAGGATGTTGATGTGAAGTCTATGAGTGGTTATGCTTCGTATAAATATAATCAAAATGGTATGAGTACAAATGAAATTGCATATTATAATTTAACTCAGATGATTCATATTAAATCAAATGATGTTAATAAGATTAAAGAAACTGCACTTGATATTGCTTCTTTGATGGAAAAAGGTATTGATGTTGATGTGAGAAGAACAAGTTATTCTTATTCGAAATTACCAGAGTTAAAGGTTGAATTATTAAAAAGTGCGACAGAAGATGCTCAAGAACGAGCACAAGCGATGCTAAAATCAACAAATAACAACGTAGGTAAAATTCAGTCGGTAAGAATGGGAGTATTCCAAATTACTCCTGTTGATTCTACCGACGTGTCCGATATGGGTATAAACGATACATCAACGATTGATAAAAAGATTACAGCAGTTTCAAATGTAACTTTTCAAATTAAATAATTAAATAAAGCCTTTGAACTTGTTTCGAGGGCTTTTTTAATGTATATTGAAGTTATGGGAAGAATTATTGGTATAACTGATATCCACGGAGAGTATGATAAACTTTGTGCTGTGTTAAATAAAATTCAGCCAAAGTCAGATGATACTATTGTTTTTATGGGTGATTATATCGATAGAGGCAAGAAATCTCGTGAAGTTGTTGATGAAATTATCAGTCTTCAAAATATTTGTAATTGTGTATATTTAATCGGTTCGCATGAGTATGCAATGTTACATGCTGATGTGGATGATTATTATCATTATCTTTTCTGGAATTATGGTGGAGATGCTACATCTGAAAGTTATGGTTCTTATGAAAATATTATGAAAGTCCATGGTGATTTCTTTAAGTCTTTAAAATCACACCATATTATTGATGATTACATGTTTGTCCACGCTGGGATTAGGGTAGGAATTCCATTAGAACAGCAAGATTTGGTTGATATGGTATACATTCGTAGCGAATTTTATCGTAAAAAACATGGGTTACCTTATAAAATAATTTTCGGGCATACTGAGTTTTCTGAGCCTCAGGTTCAAGATGATAAAATATGTATAGACACTGGTTGTGGTAAATATAAAGATGCACCACTAACAGCTATTGTTATAGAAAATGGTATTGAAAGTTTTGTGAATTCTTATTAGTGGGCAAGTTTTAGCATAATAACGCCAGAGATAATGAGAATTACTCCAAATGCTCTCATTAGGTTTAGTGTGTCATTAAATACTAATACCCCAATTAAAAATGTGCATGCGGCTCCAATACCTGTCCATATTGCATAAGCTGTTCCAACAGGAATTTCTTTTTGTGCAAGATATAAAAATACTCCGCTTAAAGTCATTGCAATAATAGCAAATAATATCCACAAGATTTTATGTGGTGAAATCGAAGCCATTTTCATTCCAAATGGCCAACCTACTTCAAATAATGCCGCTATTAACAAATTTACCCAACACATATAATATCCTTTGTGTATGTCTGAAATTTTGCAATAAAAAATGCGCTTGGCGCGATTCGAACGCGCGACCTATCCCTTAAAAGGGGAGTGCTCTACCTGCTGAGCTACAAGCGCAAATTAACTATTCATATTTCCTTGGCTTTGTGGTTTATTAGCCACTCGTCCATATTAACAAGAACAAAATTTATTGTCAACACTTTTATTTAAAAAGACTCAAAAAAATTTTTTTGAGTCTTTTTTTGTTATATATTTATATGTTTTTTTGCACATTCAAACATCGAATTAAGAAGTTCACTATTGCTTTTTAGGTCCATTCCGTTGTTTTCTAAAACTTGTTTTAATCTATCTTCCCAGATGTTATATATATCTAAATTATCAAGTTCTAAAATTTTTCCAATGGTGCTCAACTCTTTAAAATCTATTGGTATTGGATATGCACCTCTGAGCATGTCAACAATTTCAACTCTCTTTTTGCGAGGAAAGGCTTTTAAGAATGTGATAGTGCTCATTTTCTTTTCTTTCATCATGCTTTTTAAAAGTTCTAGAGTATCGTCTCTTAATATAGGTTCTTGAGGAATCTTATACTCTTCAAATTCTTCTGGTTTAATATCCATGACAGTTGCAATACGTTCTAAAGTTGTGCTTCTTGTCGAAAAAGGTATCGTTTCATCGATCAGATTGTAAACGTAAGAAAGGGTTACACCTATCATTTCTGCAAAGTCTTTCTTGTGAAGATTATTCGATTCTAAAAAATCAGCAACTTTTTGTGAGCTTTTTCGTGTTTTTGTTTCATTTTTCATAAGTTTACCTCTTATATTTCCTATAATTTAGTTATTATTTATCTTTTTGTTAAGCTTACATCTGGTAAACCATTCTGCTAATATTTATTTACGTTAAAATACTAATTATAAATAGGATTATCGATTGAAGGATTTTTTATATGAAATTAGTTGTAGGCCTTGGTAATATCGGAGATAAATACTGTTTTACTCGACATAATGTAGGTTTTATGGTTCTAGATAAACTTGCATTAGAGAAAGGTGTTTCATTCAAAGAAGACAAAAAATTGAAATGTTTTTTAGGTAAGTATAAGCATGGTTTAGACGATGTTATGCTAATTAAACCTACTACTTTTATGAATCTATCTGGTGATGCGGTTCAGTTAGTGATAAATTATTATAAAATATCTGTTGAGGATGTTCTTATTATTTATGATGATTTATCTTTAGATTTAGGTAAAATAAGATTTCGTCCAAATGGCTCCGATGGTGGTCATAACGGTATTAAATCTGTTATTAAATGTGTTGGTTCATCTAATATTGCACGTTTAAAAGTTGGTATTGGCCCACAACCGCCTATTCCATCTGAGGCCTTCGTTTTACAAAATTTTGCTAAAGAGCAATTAGAAACATTAAAACCAGTTTTGAAAACATCTGTTGAATCTATCGAATATTATTTTGATAACGGTATGCAAAAAGCTCAAAATACTTATAATTAGCTTGTCTAGACTTGATTTTAGTGCTATAATATCTTTGCATAGTAATTTGATAAAGGAGAGAGGGTAAATGAGTTTACAATTAGCTGAACAATTTGAAGCAAATGAGCAATATGAACAGGCTTTAGAAGAATATAAAAAACTTTATGCTTCAAATCCTGATGATGTAGGTCTTTTAGAACGTCTTGGGCATATTTCCTTAATTTTGGATAAAACAGATGATGCTGCAGGTTACTATTATGAAATTTTGAAACGTGATGTAGCTAACACTTTGGCATATGATCAATTGATTTCTATATATGAGAATACTGATAAATATAAATATTATGTTTATCGTGGTAATAAAAACTCAATTGAAGGCAAATTGGATTTTGCAATCAATGACTTTAAAAAAGCTTTAACTCACGCTGTAGATAATGAAGCTCAAGTGGTTATGACTCGTATGACATTGGCAAATCTATATCGTCAAGTTGGTCAAACTATGAAAGCTATTGATGAATTTAATCTTGTTCTTGAATATGAGAATTTGCATGAAGAAATTTTCTTACAGCTTGCAGACATTTATATGAGCGAAGAAGTTTACACAAGTGCTATTGATGCTTTAAATCGAGCTATTTCAAAAGGTTTTGATACTGATAGAATTCATGAAGCTTTGGCTGCAGTTTATTTAAAGAGTGGAGATGCAAAAAGTGCTATCGAGCATACTAAAGATGAACTTTTGAAAATCCAATGTATGCTTGAAATGGGAGATATTGAAGAAGCTTATGCAAAACTAAATTCTTTACCAGAAGATTATAAAGCTAATCCAAGATATTTTACTTTGCAAGCTCAGTATTGTTATTCATCAAAAGATTTTGATCAGGCTTTAAAATATATTGATGAGTACAATAAATTACAACCAAATTCTCCATTGACATTCCAAATGAGAGCACTTGTTTATGATGAAAATGGGGATGAATATAATGCTCATCTAAATTGGGGTAAGTATAACATGCTTCGAGGCAATGTTGATATTGCAATTAATGAATACTTAAATGCTGTTCAATTAAATGATAAAGATGTTGATGTTTTATTTACTCTTGCAGAGTTGTTAATTGCAAATAATGATAAAAATCATGCTGTTGAATATTTTGAAAAAATTGCAAAACTTGAGCCTAATAATAAAGAAGCTCTTAGAAAACTTGCTGAATTTAGAGAAAGCATTGGTGATTACCGTATGCAAGTTGAGTACTTAGAAAGAATTTATGAAATTGACACAAAAGATTTAAAAGCTATGAATGAATTGGCTAAAGGTTATGAAAAAATTAAAGCTAAGGATAAGGCTATAGAAGTTTATACAAAATACTTGGAATTAGTTAGAGATCCTGTAGATTACCAAATGGCTAAAGCTCGTTTGGATAAGTTAGAAAGCTTTGGTGCTGCAGATGCGGAAGAATCTGTTGGGCTTATTGATAAAATAATGAGTTTCTTTAATCGTTCAAAGATGGACTAATTAAATTCCGTTAACTTTTATCACATTTTTACAAGAAGAAGTCTTTTTAAGGCTTCTTTTTTGTATAATTAAAGTATGAAAATTTAAGGGGCAGTATGAGCAGATTTATTGGAATTTTTGGGATTATTTTAATTTTTGCACTAGCATATGCTATGTCTAATAATAAAAAAGCAATCAATTATAAAACAGTTGGTTTTGGATTTTTACTTCAAGTTTTGCTTGCAGTATTTATTTTTAAAGTTCCATTGGGACAAAAAATGTTTATGGCAATTGGTTTGTTTATACAAAAATTGTTAGTTTTTGCAAAACAAGGTGGCGAATTCGTTTTTGGCGGATTAATGGATGTGAAATTTGGTGAAATTTTTGCAGGTCATGGGGGTTCTATTTTTGCCCTTCAACTAATTGCTTCTACTGTATTTATGATGATTTTGGTGAATATCCTTTATCATTATGGAATTATGCAGCGTGTTGTTGCAATCTTAGGCAAAGGTATGAATAAAATTCTTGATGTTAGTGGTGCTGAAGCTCTGTCTAACGTTGCAAGTGCTTTTGTTGGTCAAATTGTTGCCCAAATTATGATTAAACCTTATTTAGCTAATTTAACACGTTCAGAGTTGTTGGCTTCAATGTCTGGTTCTTTGGCATGTATTTCAGGTTCAATTATGCCAATTTATATTGGCATGGGGATTCCTGCGGAGTATATTTTAGCGTCATCTGTTATGGCAGCTCCAGGAGCTTTGGTTATTTCAAAAATTGTTTATCCTGAAACAGGTGAACCTGAAACTAGTAAAGATTTTAAATTATCATTTAGTAAACGTACAAGACAACATGTAAACGTATTTGATGCAATTTCATCAGGTGCTTCTGATGGTATGAAAGTTGCAATCAATGTTGTAGCAATGATTTTGGCTCTTGTTGCTTTAGTTGCAATGATTGACTGGTTCTTGGGTGGAATTGGTAATTTTATTGTTAAATATTTGCATATAAATTTTGCGGCTTTTGATCTTACTCAATTATCAATGAAAATGATTCTAGGTAAAATATTTGCATTGTTTGCTATTGCTATGGGGGTTCCAGTTGCAGAGGCAACTACTGTTGGTGGCTTGATGGGTACAAAACTTGTGCTTAATGAAATGGTTGCGTATATGGATTTGACATCTCCTAGTACTGTACTTTCTGCAAAATCATTCTTAATTGCAAGTTTCGCTTTATGCAGTTTCGGTAACTTTGGCTCAATAGCTATTCTGTTAGGTGGTATTGGAGAATTAGCTCCTAACCAACGTAAAAACTTAGCTAGATTAGGTGTTAGAGCACTTATTTGCGGGACTTTGACTTGTTATATGTCAGCTGCGATTGCAGGTATTTTAGTTAAATAATTTACATATTTAACATTTTTGCAATTTTACATGACTAGGATATAATCGTATTATGGAGATTATTAGAGAGCTTAGAGAAATTCCGAATTTATCATTAGCCTTGGGCTTTTTCGATGGTGTTCATATTGGACATCAAGAGGTTATTTCTTGTGCTGTCAGAGCGGCTGAGAAGCTTGGGTGTCAGTCTGCGGTTTTAACTTTCCGTGAGCATCCCTCATATCATTTAACTGGCGAATCTCCTAATTATATTTTAACTCTTGAAGATAAGTATAAATATCTTGAGGAGTTAGGTGTTGATTATGTTATCGAATTGGATTTTCCGTCTGTTCGTAACTTAACTCCTGCAGAGTATTTAGAGGGAATTATTATTAAATATTTTTCTCCAAGATTTATTTCTACTGGTTTTAACCATGAGTTTGGGGTTGGGAAGTCAGGAAATGTTAAGTTTTTATCTGACTATCAAGATAAATATGCTTACGCATATTCCGCAACACCTCCACAATCTATTTGGGGAGATGTAGTAAGTTCTTCTGAAATCCGTAGATTTATTAAGACTGGTGTTGTTGATATGGCTTCATCAATGCTTGGACGTAAGTTCTCTGTTCGAGGTACTGTTATTAAAGGTAGACAATTAGGAAAAACTATTGGGTATCCTACTGCAAATATTATATATCCATTGGATATTGTCGAACCACCTTATGGCGTTTACGATGTAGATGTAGAACTTGATGATGGTTCTTTATATAGAGGTTTAGCTAATTTTGGTATATCTCCGACAGTTTCTAATGACGGTATTCCAATTTTGGAAGTTTATTTGCTTGATTACGATGGTAATTTATATGATAAAGAACTAAAAATTAGTTTTACAAGGATGATTAGACCTGAAATTAAATTTGATAACTTAGATGCACTAAAAATGCAAATAGAGTTTGATTTGCATTCAATGTATTAAAAATTTTTTCAATAAAAAAGAGGTTCATATTGAACCTCTTTTTGTGTTTTTATATTTGGAATTATAATTCTAGATGTTCACCTAAAATATCCATTTCTTTAGCTGATGCGTATGCAGAGTGGCAGCCGCAATCAACATAAATAACTTCACCAGTTGTACCTGAAGATAGGTCTGAAGCTAGGTATAAGCCTGCTTTACCAACATCATCTAATGATACATTTCTTCCAAGAGGAGCTCTTGCAACTGCAGCTTTAAGCATTTTTGAAAATCCGCTAATACCCATAGAGGCAAGTGTTTTAACTGGCCCAGCAGAAATACAGTTTACACGTATACCTTTTTCTCCAAGGTCAACAGCTAAGAATCTCATAGCAGATTCTAATGCAGCTTTAGCAACACCCATTACGTTGTAACTTGGTACAGATAAAATTGAGCCAAGATATGTTAAAGCGAAGATTGAACCACCCTCATTCATAAGAGGTTCAGCGTGGCGACAAATTGTAACAAGTGAATATGCACTTACGCCAAGAGCTGTATCCCAGCCATCTTTAGAAGTTTCAACAAATCTGCCCATTAAATCTTCTTTTTTAGCGAAAGCAACAGCGTGAACAACGAAGTCTAGTTTTCCATAAACTTTTTCACATTCTTCAAATACTGCTTTTACTTCATCTTCATTCGTAACATCACAACTCATGATAACTTTTGCATCCATACCTTCTGCGATTGGGCGAACTCTTTTTTCCATAGCTTCACCAGCGTATGTAAATGCGATATCTGCACCAGCATCATATAACTGTTTTGCAATAGCATAAGCAATCCCGTGAGTGTTAGATACTCCTAAGATTACCCCTTTTTTACCTTTCATTAGTTCCATAATATAGTCTCCCTCATATGTACAATTTTCTTTTCAAGTTTATCAAAAACATATCAATTTTTCAAATTTTTCTCTTCTATTTTTACTTTGTAAACAATTGTAAACAAATACTTAACTCGTGAAATCAGGCATTTTCAAAATTTTTTATATATATAAGAGAGAATTTTGGAGAGCTTTAAGAGTGAGCATTAACAACGTAAATCAAGGCATAGATATTCAAAAGCTTCTTAAGTCTATGAACAATGGACAAATGAAGAAAGCTGGTTTATCTAAACTTCCAGCTCATTTGACAATGAATGGTTCTGTATTTAATGCACCAGGCGTTAAAGCTACTGGTAATACTCAAGCTTCTACCGCAGCTCAAACAGCTCAAAATGTAGTTGATGTTAATACTGCTAAGTCAGTTTCAAATGTTTCTTCAGCTACATCTTCTTCTTCAACTTCATCAACTCAAGGTGCTCAAGGTCAAGATGATGGTAAAAATATTGATTTAAGCCAATATGATTTTGATAACTTAACTTCAGTTGGTGATGGTGATTTAAAACTTATCAAACAAGAATTAACAGATTTAAAAAATTCTGATATCCCTAGATTCTTGGAAAACAGCATTAAAACAAAATTAGACAAAGTTAATAATGAAATCAGCAAAAGATCAGAAGGTACTTCTGGTCATAATCAAGATGTTTCAGTAGCAGGTGGAGAAGCTGCAGTATCAGATGCTTCAGGTAGTGCGGATGAATCTAAAGCTGCAACAGCAGAATCAGAACGTGGAACATCTACAATGGAAAAATCTCAACAGGAAATGCAATCTTTAGATAAAAAGATGAAGACTGATGAGAAAAGATTTAAAAAACAAATGCAGACTGGCGAAAAACAAGTTGCGTTAGCTCAAAAACAAATGGCTAGAGAAGCAGAAAATATTGAGCAAAAAATGGTTCAAATGGAAACATTTAATGCTCAAATTGAAACTCAAAATGCTATCTTAAATTCTGAAACAGCAACTCAAGATGAAATTAATGCAGCTCAGTCAATGGTAACTAGTTACTCAGCTCAAGCAACAGCATTACAAGGTGATATGGGTGCTAGCCAAGTTAAATTGAAAAAACTTCAAGTATCAACTAATAAAAGAATTAGAACATTAACAAGAACTTCAAGAACTTACCAAAGAACAGCAGCAGCAAATACAAAAGCTATTCAACAAGAACAATCAACTTCAGATAAAGTTTTAAAAGTGGCTGAAAAAGCTGACCAAATTGCAGGTTATACAGCAACAGCTGGTACAATGACTCAATATATTGGTAAAGGTATGATGCTTTTAGGTAAAGCATTATCATCTAACCCTTATACTGCTGCAGCAGGTGCAGCTTTAATTTCTGCAGGTGCTACAACTGAAAAAGTTGGTACAGTTGTTGAAACTGTTGGTAACTATGGTAAATGTGCAGCTAATATTACAAAAACTGCAGTATTTGCAGCTAAAGGTGATATTAAAGGTGCGTTAATGTCAGCAGGTGCAGCAGTTATGTCAGGTGTATCTGCAGCTAAAGGTACAAAAGAAATGGCAAATGGCTTCAAGAGTATCAATGAAAAAGCTGCTCAAGTATCAGCAGAAGCTGCTGAAAAAGCTCAAGCTAAATCAGTTGAGTTATCTTCAAAAGCTGCAGAAAAAACAGCTGAATCAACTGCTGAAGGTGTTACTGAAAAAGCTGCTGATAAGGCTACAGACAAAGCTGCTAAATTAACAGAAAAAGCTGGTAAGCTAGATAAAGCAACTACAAAATTACAAGAAAATGCAGATAAATTTACAGGTAAAGTTAATGAGCAAAACTTAGCACAAGCAACAAAACGTATGGAAAAACTTAAAGAACTTGGTAATAATGCAACTGAAGCTCAAAAAGTTGAATTATCAAATTTGGAAAAATCTATTAATCAAGCGAATGGTGTTGATGCAGCAGGTAATGCTGTTGAAAAAAGCTTTGATGGTGTTAATGAATATGCTGGAAAGCTTGATAGCAAGTTCGAAAAAGCTATTGGTAATGGTATGCAAGCTGGTAGCTTCTTACAATCAGCTGGTTCTCAATTTGCAGGCAAACCTACTCAACAAGTTGGTGGTGGCCACCACCATTACGTTCGTAATGGTAGAGCTCAAAGAAGAGGGCTTAGATAATAAGATTTTTAAATTGTGTTCTCGAAAAAAGCCTCGGATGTATTTCCGAGGTTTTTTATTGGTTAATTCTTCTGCCTAACATATTGTTATCTGATTCTAATAGTACACTCAGATATAATAATTGGTTAGCTACATCTTCATTCTGAACTATGAATTCTGCCCCAATTCTATCAGTTGTAGATGATATTACTTTTGCTTGTGTATCTATTTTTATGTCCTTATATGTTATTTGTACAGGGAAGATGTCTCCTAGTTGATTATGATTATCCAGCTTGAGAGCTATACCTCCTCTTGAAATATCTATTAGCTTTGTGTCAGCCTCTGTTTTAAGTGAGATTGGATGTGATAGTTTTTCCGTACTAAACCTTATAAATTTACGTTTTTCTTGAGGGTTAATTAAGTTATTGGTGCTTTTTATTGTTCCGTCAGCACTCACAGAAGCCTGTTGGTTTGTCGATAGTGTTGATGTCGATTGCTCCACTGATTTTTGTATCTTAGCGTTATCTTGTGGCTTGTGCGGGCTGATAGAAGGCTCTAATTGCTTCTGGGTTACAGGCTTTGAAGAGATATCTAAAACTGTAGAATTAGCATTACTATCTTTTTGAAGGGATCTATCCTCGTTAGAAAAACAAGGCGTAAATATTGATATTAGTAATGCTGTTAGAATTGTTATGATTTGTACTTGTTGTTTATAAGTTCTCATACATTATCCCTGTGGTCTGTTATTATATTATATTTGCTGAATATAAGTTTATAATTCATTATTGCAAATTTTATAGAACATGCCAGTTATCTTACTGTATAAAAACTTCTGAATATTTAATTTGCTATATGATAAAAAAAGACCTACCATTTCTGATAGGTCTTTGCTTTTTATATTTCGACTAAACCTTATTCGTTGAATGAAATTTGGCTTGCGTCTTCTAATAAGATGTTTAGGTATAATAACTTATTAGCTGTTGCTTGGTCTAAGTTAACGAACATTGCACCTGCTCTATCTGTAGATGATGTTACGATTTTAACTTCTGCGTTGATGTCTAAGTCTCCGTATGTTAGGTGTACAGGGATTACGTCACCAACTTGTAATGAGTTATCGTGTCTTACAGCTATACCGCCTCTAGAGATGTCGATTAGACTGTCGATACCATTGTTGTTGTTTTCTAACATTACTGGTCTTGCACTGTCTGATACATTGAATCTCATGTATTGACGTTTATCAACTGAGTCTACGTTTTCGTCAATGATTTTTCTTTGAATGAATGTATCACTGCCGTCATTGTCAATGATTTCTGGCTCTGGCTCAGGCTCTGGCTCAGGTTCTGGCTCTGGCTCAGGCTCAGGCTCAGGTTCTGGTTCTGGTTCTGGCTCTGGCTCAGGCTCAGGCTCAGGCTCAGGTTCTGGTTCTGGTTCTGGCTCAGGCTCTGGCTCTGGCTCAGGTTCTGGCTCAGGCTCTGGTTCTGGTTCTGGCTCAGGTTCTGGTTCTGGTTCGTCTGGTATTTCTAACGGAGTATCATCTACAACGTTATCGTTATCATCAACATCAGATTCTTCACCATTGAATGTTCCATCTCCATCACCTTCTGGGTAATAGTAGTTACGTTCAGTTTCACCACGGCCAGTATCAGTTACATCGTCTGGTCTTACCGCGTGTCCTGTAGGAATTTCAGATGCACCTTTTACTTTATTTGTAGAGTCATCTGCAACTTTTGAGAATCCTTCTTGATTGAAGTGTGCTGCAACACCATTTGCAAATATATTATCTGCTGTGATGTCCATTGTTCCGTTGTCTAAAACTGCGTTATTAACTCTAACTGTTGAATCTGCATATGCTTCGTAGCCACCGTCTAAAACTTCTTGTGTTGGTCTTAAATTATGGTTAATATCTAATGCTTTTAATTCAACGTGGTTAGGAAGTACTTCTGATTTGTGATCAGCTTGATCATATCCTTGGTCAAATACATAGCCATCGTGTCTTTCACCGAAATAATCAGCTGGAGTTACTGAAGGATCTTCAATATGACCAATGTTATCGATAGTTAAGTTTGCTCCACGTGTAACAACTTTCATATCGCCTTCGGCAGTAATGTTATCAATAGTTGTGTTGCCTGCAAATTCGATATCAATGTTGCCTTCTCTTGCAATAATTGTACATGCTTTATTTGTAGTAACTTCTTTATCTCTGCCGTAATCTGCATCATTGAAGCTATTTTCTTTTAAATTAATATTTTCGTTAACTAGAACATCCATGCTATGACCGTTTGCAGCTCCAGTTTGTATAAATGTTACTGCGTTTTCAGTTGTACCGATGCTGCCGTTAGCAATTAAAGAAATGCCCCAGCCTTCAATATTTGTATCTCGGTTGTCTGTTCGTGCGTTAACCATATTGTATCTAGGTCCACTGTTATTTTGACCAAAATCATCGTCTACAGTTAAGATTACTCGACCATCAGCTTTGATTGTATCTATATTCATATCTGAATCAATTGCTGCGTAGTTGATTACTAAATCGTCAGGTTTTACAGTTGCTTTTGTATTTTTAGTATATGCACTAATTTTACCTTGGATTTTTGCGTTGATTGATTTAGAAAAATCACGTGAACCATCAGCCTTAGGGCCAATACCTGTACAGCCAGAACCTTCACATGCTGTTTGTTGTACGCTTTGGCCAATTGTACCGTCTGTAACTTCCATATTTAAGTTACCAGCTGCATTTAGTAATGTTTTTTCAACGCCATAGTTAAGAATGCTACCATCAACTACAACGATGTTAATATCATTACCTGCAGTTATGTAATTGTCGTTATCTGTATTATCACCGATTACAACGTTTCCGTTGTTACTGTTGATATCGACATTTTTATTTGCGTTAACTAAGCCTTGTACATTAACTCCACCAGTTGCAGTGTTGTTGATTGTAATATTGTTTTCGCCGTTAACTCTTCCTGAAGATGCAATATTTACACCTTGGGTACCAGAGTTAGTTGCTGTAATATTACCAGTTGAGGTTACAGTGCCATCAATATTTAGGCCAGCTGCACCAGTGTTATTCAAATCTAATGTACCACCGTTTGTGATTGTGCCGTGTACATTTAAACCACCTGCACCATTGTTTGTAATAGTTGTGTTTGCAGTATTTGAAACTGTTGCACCTGCATTTATATCAAGTGTTCCGTTTTCGTTTAATAATGCTAATGTACCATCTTTGTTTGTAATTGTTCCATTTACTGTTAAGTCTGTTCCATTATTAGTAATAGTTGCATTGCCAGTATTATCAACTGTGCCGTTAACTAGGATATCACCTGCATTGTTTGTGATGTTAGCTGTACCAACGTTTGTGATTGTACCGTCGATATCAATACCCGCATCACCATTGTTTAGAATATCTAAACCTTCAGCATCGATAATGCCGATTTCTGCAAGGTTAATTCCATCATCTCCTTCGTTAACCATTGTGATTGTACCGTCAGCGTTAACGATTTTGCCTGTAATGTTGATGCCTTCGCCGTTACCATTGTTAGTGATTGTTGCATCACCATTATTTGTAATATTGCCGTCAATGTTTAAATCACCATTTGTGTTTAACATAGTTAAACCATTTGTGTTGATTTCACCAGTTGCAGTTACTTCTAATAATTCACCATTATTTGTAATGTTTGTATTAGGAGCTGTATTTTCAACTGTACCACTAATAGTTAGAGCTCCAGTACCATTATTAGTGATTGTTAAATCTCCTGCGTTTGTAATGTTGCCATCGATTTGTAAATTTGCACCTTTGTTCAAAATAACAGTTTCGTTATTGTTGCTTATAGTAGCACCTGTTGTGATATCTAAATCACCATTATTGTTAGTAATGTCAAGTTTACCATTTTGATTTTGGACGTTACCTGAAATAGTTAATTCTGTTCCATCGTTTAAGATGTTTGTATTACCATTTCCAGTAACAGTTCCACCAATGTTAAATTGACCAGCGTTATTTACAAGATTTGTATTTCCTATATTAGAAACCGTTCCATCAAGATTAAATCCGCCAGTTCCATTGTTTGTTATATCTAATTGTCCATTTTGATTGTTAACGTCACCTGTTAGGTTAATTGCAGTTCCATTATTTATAATTGTGGCATCGCCATTATTATCAATGTGTCCTGCAATATTTAAGCCTCCAGCATTGTTTTCAATATATGCTTCACCAATATTAGTAACTTCGCCATTGATATTCATACCGCCGATACCATTGTTAACCATATCAAGATCATCAGCATCAATGTTTCCTGTTTCACTTACATTAAAGCCTCCTGCTCCGTTGTTAACTATTGATAAATCACCAGTATTATTTGTAATATTGCCAGTTACATTTAAAATTGTGCCATCATTTAAAATTGTAGCGTTACCAGAGTTAGTAACTTCACCTGCAATGTTCATTTGGCCAGCTTTATTTGTAAGATTTGCTGTACCATTGTTTGATACAGTTCCATCAATATCAAAACCACCAGCACCTGTATTCAACATTGTTAATCCGTTTGTGTTGATAATGCCAGTTTCGGTTACATTTAACCCGCCTGCTGCATGGTTTGTTATTGTAGTGTCACCTGTTGTATTGTTGATTGTACCAGAAATGTTAAGAGCATCCATTGACGCATTTCTGTCAACCGCATCTGGGGTATCAGCATCAATACCATTTAAAATGCTCATATCTCCAGCGTGGTCAATTGTGCCAGAGATGTCTAACCCTTCGGTACCAGTATTAGTAATAGTTAATTCACCTGTTGTGTCGATGTTACCACTAATTGTTAAACCTGTGTTAACGTCTGAAGTGAATGTGTAACTTTCTCCATTTACGGTACCTGTTTCATTAATTTCTGCAGGTGTATTGAAAATTTGTGTAGTTCCATCGTTAATTACGTTTCCAGAAATGTTTATATCGCCAGTTGTACTTTGAATTTTTACAACTCCTTGATTGTTAGCGATTGTTCCAGAAACTGTAATTCCATCGTTACCACCATTTTGTAAAAGAATATTTGGAACATCAGTTGTTACAACAACTGGATTTCCATTAACATCCGTATAAGTTTTTGTTTCTGTTGCAGTTTCAGTGTTGTAATTCACTAAGTGACCTGCAATATTGATACCTGCAGTTTCAGCTTTTTCATTTGATGTGATTTGAATTACACCATTTTCGCTTGCGAATGCACTGCCTGTTGTTAAGTTGTCTGTGTTAACTAAGTTATTAAATAAAGTATTTGCAGCTGCGTTGTCAGTAATTGTTGAACGTTGAGATTCGTTAATACCTGCAACAATACCACCTTGACTGCCAACGTTAACTTTGCCGCCTTTAATTATTGCATCGCCTGATGTGAAGACTTTACCGTTAATGGTGATTGCTTTACCTCCACCATTATTCATAGCATTGTTTAATGCTCCTTCAGTTTGGGCATTAACCAATGTGTTATATGTGCCTTGTGTTGGAGTATAAGCACCCAATGCTCCAACGTTAAGTACACCAGAAGCACCTACAACCATACCGTTTGGAGAAATAAAGATAGCCTTCCCAGCATAGAAGTTACCACCTTTAACTGTGTTTACAATCCCGTTGATGTTGACTTGATTATCAACCATGTTAACGAAAGTTGATATGTCGGTATAGTTTAAGTTTGCGATATCGCCTTGTGATAGATTAAAGTTTTCATAATGTCTGAAACCAATACCGTTTGTGGTTTTGGTTGGGTCAATGTTGTATACTCCATTAACGCCTGTTACACCTGAAATTTCACTGGCGAATACACTCAGAGTCATTGTTTGCTGTACGATAAACATACCTGTCAAAATTGACGCAATAACTCTCCTTTGATGCTTTCTACGTCTTCTCATCGTCAATCCTTTCATATTTATATTGTTCTCATAATCTTTCACTTATTTGGGCCTCTTTAGCTCTATCTGCACACATTCTCTCTTGTTTTGAGGTTTGCATGACATACGTGTACTATATGTATTTATAAACGGATTTTTAGGGGGCAATATTTAGGATTTTGATACAAATATTTATAAAAATTTACAAAAGTTAATCAAAAATAAAAGGTAGATTGTTTTAATCAATCTACCTTATTATCTATGTTTTATACTTGTTTTACGTTTTTATTTGATTATTTCATATCATCTAAAATCATATTTAAGTATAGAAGTTGGTTAGCTGTTGCTTGGTCTAAGTTAACAAACATAGCTCCAGCTCTACTTGCTGTTGCAGATACCACTTTAACATCAGCTTTGATATTTAATCCACCGTATTCAATGTTAACTGGGATTACATCGCCAACTTTTAAGTTATCGTTGTGTCGAACTGAGATACCGCCTCTTGATACATCTAAGAGTCCTTCAACTCCGTTTGTTCTTTCGATAGAAACAGGGTTGTGCGTGTCTGCAACCTGATATCTCATATATTGACGTTTGTCAATTGTATCAACATTTTCATCGATGATTTTTCTTTGGATGTAAGTACTACTTCCATCTTCGTCTGCTAGATCATCGTCAGTGTCAGTGTCAGTGTCTGTGTCTGTATCAGTATCAGTATCAGTATCAGTGTCAGTATCAGTGTCAGTGTCAGTGTCAGTGTCAGTGTCAGTGTCTGTATCAGTATCTGTATCAGTGTCAGTGTCAGTGTCAGTATCTGTATCTGTATCTGTATCTGTGTC
>JAFXHF010000004.1 GCA_017536545.1 bacterium | reverse complement strand
TGGAGTAGATTCAACACAAAACGGTGGCTTAATCGGTGGAACAGTTACAATGTATAAAGGTAACTTCTTCAACGCAACAACCGTATCAGTTGGAGCAAACGTAGCTCAAAACCAAACAATGTATGGAAAAGATGACTTTGCGATGTTACTTTCTGGTGTAGGTAACAAAACAGGCTATAACTTCGAGTTTAAAGAAGGCAAATTAATCCTTCAACCTAGTATGTTAATGAGTTATACATTCGTTAATACATTTGATTACACAAACGCAGCAGGAGTAAGAATAGATAACAAACCATTACACGCATTACAACTAGCCCCAGGCGTAAAAGTAATTGGAAACTTGAAAAACGGTTGGCAACCATACGCATCAGTAAGTATGGTATGGAACTTGATGGGCGAAAGTGATGCCACAGCAAATGGAGTAAAACTACCAGAAATGAGCATTAAACCATATGTACAATATGGTGTAGGTGTTCAAAAACGCATCAAAGACCACTTCATGGCTTATGGACAAGCGATGATTCAAAATGGTGGAAGAAATGGTATTTCTTTAACAGCAGGTTTCCGCTGGGCATTAGGACACGATAAATGTAAATATGAAGAGCAAAAAGTTGAAAGGGTAAATGACAAGAGTAAAACCCTCTCCCTAGGTGAGGGAGCAAATAGCTCTAAGAAGATCATAAAACAAATGACACCAGAACAAAGAATGGCACTTGGCGGTAAATACCAAAATACTTCAAGAACAGCAAAATCTGGTAATTTAAGACAGTTATAAAAGATTATACACTTCAAATTTATTACAAAAACTGGGGGTTGATTTTATCAGCCCCTAGTTTATTGTTTACACTGTTTTTTATTTCTTGTATAATTTTATTATGATAGTTTTGCAAAAATATCTGAAACAATCAGCAACATATAAGATTTTTTCACATTTATTGGTTGTGTTAGCGGGCTTTTTGGAAACATTAGGTCAAATTGCTCAGCTTGGTTTTCACACTCTAAAATGTGTATTAAAAGGTGAGATTGATAGAAAAGAATTGATTACTCAATGTGATAGATTTGGAGTAAGTTCTCTACCTATTACACTTTCTATTGTTGGCATGACCTCTATCATTGTTGCTTCTCAAGTTGCTAACGAAATGGTTAAGCAAGGGGGCGGAAACTTTGTTGGTATGTTGATGACTATTCTTATTGTTCGTGAAGTTGGTTCAATTATGTCAGGGTTTGCGATTACATCTATGATTGGTTCATCATTAGCGTCTGAACTTGCAACAATGAGAGTTACAGAACAAGTTGATGCAATAAAAGTTTTAGATGTCGATCCTGTTAGATATTTGTTTGTGCCAAGGGTTTTATCTGGTGCAATTATGATGCCGTTTGTTGTAATTTTAGCATCTGTTGTTGGTGTAATTCTTGGTGCGGTAACTTCAGATATGTTTGCAGGATTATCTTATAGAGCATATTTTGACTCTGCTGGGCTAGGTTTATTTATGAAAGATTTAGGTGTATGTTTACTTAAATCTATCGTATTTGGAGCTGCAATTGCATTGATTAGTTGTACTTGTGGTTACCATGCCTCAGGTGGAGCCAAAGGTGTTGGTTTAGCAACAACAAAAGCCGTTGTTTGGTCATTTATTTCAGTTGTTGTATTAGACATGGTGTTCGCAATTTTATTTTTCTTTTAAAATAAAGGTATAAGTTATGAGTATTGAAGTAAAAAATCTAGTAAAATCATTTGACGATAAAACTGTTATTAACGATATTTCATTCAAAGTTGATGACGGTGAAGTTCTCGCGATTGTTGGGTTTTCAGGCTCAGGTAAGAGTACAGTTTTAAAACTTATCTGTGGTTTGATTCCTTATGACAATGGCGAAGTTATTACATCAGAAGGTGATATTGCTATGGTTTTCCAGTACTCAGCACTATTTGATTCGCTTGATGTTGCAGATAATATTGCTTTTGCACTAAAAGAAAGAAAAGATTTAAGAAATAAATATCGTGATGATGAAATTAGAAAAATAGTTTCTGAGAAGTTAGAGTTAGTTGGTTTAAAAGGTATTGAAAGTAAATTCCCTTCAGAACTATCTGGGGGCATGCAGAAACGTGTAAGTTTTGCACGTGCAATTGTAACAAAACCTAACACAATTTTATATGATGAACCAACTGCAGGGTTAGACCCAATGTCCTCAACGCTAATCGAGGACTACATCGTAAGCCTTAAGCACGAAATTAATGCTGCTTCAATTGTTGTAACACACCAGATGTCAACTATTACAAGAACGGCTGATCGTGTTATAATGTTGTACGATGGTAAAATTGTTTTTGAAGGTACACCAGCTGAGTTATTAAAACAGGAAACCCCTTACACAAAACAATTTGTAACAGCCTCACTAGAAGGCCCAATGCAAATGCAAGCATAATAAATAGCAAAAAGGAAGTAGGATATGGAACATTTATTTAATGAAGAAGTGATGTCTTTAGATACATATATTATGGTTAAACTTAAAGAAAAAACTGCACAATTGTCAGATTCTTTAATTAAGAAAAATCGTGCACCAATTTCTTTATCAATGGGAGCTCCAACTGCGAACCCTCCTGCGATGTTGATTGAAAAGTTGAAAGAGTTTTTAACTGAAGATAATATTCACACATATTCAGTAACAAAGGGTGAACCATATTTTAGACAAGCTATTGCTGAACGTATGAAAAACCGTTTTGGCGTTGAATTAGATGCAAATAAAGAAATTGCTTCACTTTTAGGTTCAAAAGATGGTTTGGCTAACTTAATCCGATTTTTGATTAACCCAAGTCGTGATGAATTGGAAAAAGAAATTATCATGGTTCCAGATCCTGGATATGCTTCATATTCTCAAATGGTTCAATGTTCTGGTGGTAAGGCTTATCCAATTCCATTGACTGCTGAAAATAATTATCAACCAGATATGGATAAAGTTATGGAAAGTTTAATTGCAGAAGGATTAAATCCTAAAAAAGTTAAAGCTGTAATTATTAACTATCCAAACAACCCTCTTGGGGTTTCTGCTTCAAAAGAATATGTAAAAACAGTTGTTGCGTTCTGTAAAAAACACAATATTTTACTAATTTCAGATGCTGCGTACTGTGATTTATATTTCACAGAAGATGAAAAACCATTCTCAGTTTTGGAAATCGAAGGTGCAAAAGATGTAACTGTTGAAATGTACAGCTTATCAAAACCTTATGCTCTAACTGGTTGGAGATTAGGTTGGATTTGTGGTAATGCTGCTGCTGTTGGTCGTTTCTGCAAAGGAAAATCAACTATTGATAATGGTATTTTTAAAGCTCTTCAAAAGGCTTGTGCTTATATTCTAAATTCACCTGAAGGTGATGATTATATCGCTGAATCAAATGCAGGTTTCAAACGCAAACAAGCTATTATGGTAAAAGGTTTGAAAGAATTAGGTTGGGATATTGATGAAACAAAAGTTCCACATACAACATTCTATCTATGGTTACCAATCCCAAGAAAATATGATTCAGCATTCAAATTCTGTGAAGATATGCTTGAGAAATCAGGTATAGTAGTTGTTCCTGGGGATGCTTTCGGTAAATATGGAGAAGGATTTTTTAGAATTTCATACGTTTGCAGTGATGAAAAGTTGCAAGAAGTTATCGATAGAATGAAAGCTGACGGCTTTAGATACTAATATAAATACGGAAGGTATTATCTTATGAAAAAGTTTTTTGTATGTTTTTTAGTATTTATTTTTACAGTTCTACCTGTTCAAGCGAAAATGCAAAATTTTGAAGATTCAAATCTTGTTGTAACACGCAAAAATGAAGGATTACATAGTAGATTATCAAAAGAGTACCAAGGTTTTCATTATCATATTAAAAATATTTCTGGTAATACCATTACGATAGAATCAATTTCATTATTGGATAACACCAGTGGTAAAGTTGCATATCGTTCGATGAAAAGGAATAGTGTTGGTGAAATGGCGAGTACAATTGGCCATGGATTGGCTTACGCGATTCCGACAATTGGTTTATCATTGATTGGTTCAGTATTCTTTGCTCCTGTAAAAGCAGTTGTCAACACGTTTGGTAATGTTGGTGCAAAGATGGAAGGTAAACGTTATGATAAGACGTTAACTCTTCAGATATTTAGGATTGAGGATTCTGAGGATATAGAAGTAAAAGCCATTTCAGCCAAAGGCGTTGAACCTACAATGACAATTGTTTATCTAGATCCAGTTACGAACGAACCTTTAAGGTTGATTTGTAAGTAATGTTATAATAAAAGAGGCGGCTCAAGATAAAATCTTGAGCCGCTCTTCCTTTAAATAAAATAAAACTCTCTATTAAACTTCAACAAATAATCTTCTGCCAACGATATTTTGTTTCCCGTTGTAGTAACCAGCAAAATAACCACCTTTTACAGGTTTGTTTTGTGCATAAAATTGATTATATCTGTTGCCGTTGTAATTTACAAACGGGTTGTTGCTATAAGGATTGTTTGAAGTTTGTGTAACAACTGGGTTTGTTACATTTACTCTTGGTGATGCTTTGAAAGCATTTGTTAATAACGAAACTAAATTTGTAGCCATCTACTTTATACCTTTCTACTTGGTATTTATTTAATGATAAATTTCTAGATGTCATAATTATATCATAGGTTTTCATAAAATTTTAAAATAACTTAATAAAAATCCTCTAGATTATGTAGTATAATCATTCTATGGAAAATAATAAGAAAAATATTTTGGTTATAGGTAAGGGTGCAGTTGCATCAGCTTTTGCCAAAAAAATTGCAAAAGTAGATTCTGTTGGTAATGTATATGTGGCACCAGGAAATAGTGTGAAATCAGAATATTACACAAATGTTGATATTCGAGAAGATGATTTAACAGGGCTTTTAAAATTTGCATTGGAAAATGACATTTATTTAACCGTTCCTGTTTCATTTGAAGCTTTAAAATCAGATGTAGTATCATTTTTTATGGATAATGACCAAAATGTTTTTGGCCCAACAAAAGGTGCTTGTAATATAGCTTTAAACAAAGCTATTGGTAAAAAGTTTTTATATAAAATTCACGCTCAAACATCTAAATTTGGGACATTTGATAAACAAAATGTGGCTCAGGATTGGTTAAAAACTGCTACTTTCCCAGTGGTGATAAGGTCTAGTGAAAAAAGTAGTCAAGGGGATAGATTGGTTTGTCCGACAATTTCATTGGCTGAACAGTTTTTAGATAATTTGTTTTCTCGTGGTGAAACGGGTGTTTTAATTGAAGAATACACTTATGGACATAATTTTACAGTTTATTTTATGACAGATGGTTATAGTGCAATCCCGTTTGCTACTGTTGGAAATTACAAATTTATGGAAGATGGTGATGGTGGCTTACTGACAGAGGGTGTCGGTTGTTATTCTCCTGATTATAAAGTTTCACAGGTTATTATATCACGTGTAGAAAATGTTGTTAGAAATACTTTGGTTTCTCTTGATAAAAAAGGTGAGCCATATGTGGGTATTTTGGGTGTTGATTGCACGTTGACTGGTGAAGATAAATTTTTTGTAAATGAGTTTAAACCTTTTATGCAAGATTTTGATGCTACTGCTGTTCTAAATTTGATTGAAGAAAATTTTGTTGATGTCTTTGTAGCTTGTATTCAAGGTTTATTTGCTGATGAATATGAAGAAATTAAGTCTAACGAAATTTATTCAGTAAGTGCTCTTGTATCAGCAAGACAGAGTGGTAAGCAAATTAAAGGTTTGGATTTGATTGATGATATTGAAAATGTTGATTTTATCACAGGGGATGGTAAGTCAACTATTCAAGGCGAAAATTTTGTCTTAACACGTTGTGCCTCAACTTTGTCAAGGGCAAAAAACAGATTATATGAAGATTTGTCTGAAATTTATTTTGATGGAATAAAATATAGAAAAGATATTTGTCAAAATTAGGTGAAATCTATGAAATTATGTGTTTTTCAAGGAACTTTTAATCCTATACATAATGCACACTTAAGAGTTGCATGTGATGTGGTTTCACGTTTTGATTTTGATAAGTTGTTGTTTATTCCAGCATATAATCCTCCACATAAATCCGCAGATTTGAATTTTTCTTTTCATCGTTTAGAGATGGTAAAATTAGCTGTTCAAGGTAACCCAAAATTTGAAGTTTCTGATATTGAATTTAAACGAGATGCTAAGTCTTATACGTATTTAACAATCAGGGAATTGTATGAACAATATGAAATTGAGGGTAAAATTCATTTTATTATTGGAACTGATGCGTTTGAAAAAATTGAAACTTGGTATGAGGTTGATAAATTAAAGGAACTTGTGAAATTTATCGTCTTTGTTAGGGAGGACAATTTTGAGATTTCACGTTATGATTATTTAAAAGAAAAAGGATTTAATTTTGAATTTCAATTATTATCATATCAAGATATATCTTCTACTCAATTAAGAGAAAGAGTTTCAAAGGGTGAAGATATTGATGGTTATGTAGCTCAGGAAGTAAAGGAATACATCTTAAAAAATGGATTATATCAAAATTAGTACAGAAGAATTGTTGTGTTGGTTAAAAGAAAATTTGAATGAAGAACGCTATGAGCACTCTTTGGGTACTGCAGATAGTGCAAAGATGTTGGCTGAAATATATGGCCAAGATTCTGAGAAAGCATATGTAGCAGGGCTTTTGCATGATTGTGCAAAGTGTTTTTCAACTGAAAAGTTGTTAGAAATTATTGAAGCAAATTTAGATATTGAAGAAGCTGAAAAAGAAAATTACAAAACTCTACACGCTCCAGTTAGTGCTTTTATTGCTCAAACTGAGTTTGGGGTCGAAGATGAAGAGATTTTATCTGCAATCCGTTGGCATACCTTAGGTAATACAAATATGACAGTTTTTGAAAAGATAATTTTCTTAGCTGATAAAATTGAGGTTCGTACTAGAGAAGAATGGTATGCAGCTCCTATTAGAGTTTTTTTAAACGAAGAAAATGGTTTAACTAAAGCTATTTTGCAGTGTTATAAACAAACTATAAAATCGCTTGTAGATAGGGATTTGAAGATTTGCCCCTTAACTATTGAAATATATAACAGTTTACAGAGGGAGCTTGATGTAACGTAATTTAATATATAAGCATGTTTTCTAGATGTTTATGTTACAATTTTTTTAAAACAGAGAGGGCAAAAGATGAAATTACTTGAAATTAAGAATAATTTAGTGAAGTTATCCTATTCCGAGACAGAAACACCTATTCTTGGAAGATTCATAGTTTTGGTTACACCAGAAAAATCATATGTTGCCCAGTTTGTAAATTTAAAATCTGATACTGTGAATAACTTTGCTATTGCAAAATTGTTATTTACATTCTCTTCAGAAGGTGTTGTAGATAATTATGATGGTTCAATCCCAAGTATAAATTCTGAAGTTTCATTTTTGCCTGCTAATGAATTATTAAATCTTTTGCCTATTGAAACTCCGATTAAAATCGGTAATCTTTCACAACAGCAAGATATGTTATCTTTAGATGTTTCTGTGTTTGAACGTAATTTCACTGTTTTTGTTGAAAAAGATTCTCATAAGACAACATTTATTTCAAATTGTATTAGACAACTGTTCCAAATGAAAGAGAAAAGTGTTGTTATTGATACCTGCAACCTTTTTGAAGACTATAACAAAATAGTCTTTGGTAAAGATTTTAAACTTCCATTGAATTCAAAAATGATTGATTATATTTTTGAATATGAACTTTCAGAAGTTGATGCACCTACAAAAGCAGTTGTTCAAGATATTTTCTATGCGGTTCAGCAATATATTCAAACTTTAGATTTTGAATTCTTGCCAATAGATAATTTTGTTGATGTTGTTGCAAGTCAATATAAAGAGATGCAAATGCCAGAATTGGCACTTTTGAAAAACAAACTTTTAAAATACCGAGATGCTAATGTCTTTGCTAATACTAAAGACGAAGTTTTAGCTCTTAAAGAAAAATTGAATGAAAAGAACTGCTCAATTATTGATTTGAAAAATATTCACGAATCATTACAAAAAGAAGTTCTTGGTTTCATTCACTCAACATTAGAATCATTTGAAAAATATATTTATTTATTTGTGCCACTTACTGATGATAATTCAGATAAGAAACTGTTAAAACAATTTGTTAATAATAATCATATTTTTACAACTGTATTAGTTAGTGGTTCATATAAATATGCAGAAGAATTAAAACAACATGCTCAAAATATGTTATTATTTGCACCTCAATCAGTAAATCATGATTTTGCGGCATATAATACGTTCTTATCAAAATTAAACAATGATGAGTGTATTGCTTTTGGTAAATTGACTCAAGGTATTCCTTTCATTGTTGATATGTCTGATTTAGAACTTGATTTAACAAGAGATGATGTTTTAGGTGATAGATACCAATTTGTTCCAGCATATGATCCAAATATAGAATTAGTAAGAGTGGATGAATTTGGTACTCAGATTCCTGTGAAAAATGTTCAGCCTGAATTAAAAGGTGAAGTAGAACCTGAAGATGAAGCAGTTGAAGTTGAAGAAACTCCTGTTCAAGAAGTTTCTGAAATTCCTGAAATTCCGCAAGCTCCTATCGAATTGGTAGAAGAGCCAGTAATGGAGTTACCAGAACTTCCAATTCCAGAAGATGTTATCGATGAAGTGATTGAAGAAGTTCAAGAATCAGTAGCTCCTGAAGTTGTAGAAGAAAAATCTGCAATAGTAAAACCTGTAGCTAATCTTTTAGCAGCAGTTACAGAAGCGACTGAAGTTGATGAAGTTTTTGAAGAATCAGATTTGTCAGTTGAAGAATTAACTCCAGAAGAAGATTTACCTGAGTTAACTGACATCTCAGAAGACGATTTTGGTTCAGATGCTTTTGAGGAGCCACCTTTGATGGAAGATTCTTTGAGTGAAGATGATTTAGATTTTATTGAAGATACACAAATGGCAATAGATGAGCCACCAATGGCTAATGACATTGTGGAACCTTTTGGAGAATATTCTGAAGTTCCACCTACAGAGGATGTTCCTGTTTATCCTGCTGATTCTGAGCCAGACGAATCTATTGGCGATTTTGCTCAAGGTGATAGTGTTACTCACCCTAGATATGGTCGTGGTGTAGTTGAAAAAATTATTAAATATGGCAATAAGACATTATGTTCAATCACTTTTGAAAATGTGGGTCGTCGTTTATTAGATCCATCAATTTCTGAGCTTGTAAAATTATAAAATCTTGCCAAAATCCGAAAAATATATTACAATTATTTCAAATGTTACGTATTGTTAACATGAATTTGCAATGGTCAAAACTCAATAATATCAATATATAGAGCGTATATACTTTTTATATATTGGTGCGTATTTTGTATTTCATGAGAAATTTAGGAGAATGAAATGTTTTTATATATTCATAAGAGCAATGTGTGCTTGAGAGTATAAGATTAAAGGAGATGATTCGATGACAGAACCGATTCAAAACTTGTCTGCGTTTGCTGCAAGTGGCAAAAGCATGATTGACAAAAACAATGTAGACATGTCAGACAGAAAGAAATTGAAAGACAATGTGGAGTTCAAACAAGACAAAAAAATTACAGCAGATGAGTATCGTATGCTGAAAAAAGAATTTGGTATGGACGAAGCTCAGGTAAAAGAATGGCTAGCAGTTGAAGGCGGTCAGGATTTCTTGGAAGCTATGTTACATGCACAAGGTTCAACTAAAAAAGAAATTAAAGCTGCACGTGAACAAATTGCAAAAGACTTTTTAATGAAAGGTATAGTACAATTTGGCGGTGTTGACCCTGGATTAAAGGCTCAATTGAAAGAGTTTGGCGTTGACCAAAATGAAATTGATAAACAAATTGGTGATAACATTATGGATAAAGATTATCCAGTTAAAACAATCACTCCAGATCCAGCTTCTGGTAACACAACAGTTGAAAACGTAAGATTACATTTCCCTCCAAATAAAGATGGTCAAGTTACAGGAACAAGAATTGATTTGTTCGATGCATCAAAAGATTATGATACGTTAGATCCAAACGCTTTGGATAGTAATCCTGACTATAAAGGAACATTATTATTGGATGAAACTACTGGTATGTACGTAAAACATAACCGTGGTGAAGGTCAAGAAAATGAATACTTCAGATTAAATGGTGATGCTGGTTTAGTAAGAGTTTCTAAAGCTGCTTATGATGAGATTAAAGCTGCAGCCGCAGCAGCAGAAGCAGCAGAAGCAGCCGCAGCTGCCGAAGCAGCAGCCGCAGAAGAAGCAGCCGCAGCAGAAGCTGCAGAAACTCCCGAAGAAAAAGCTGCAAGAGAAGCCGCAGAAGCTGAGGCAGCAGCAGCTGCAGAGGCTCAAGCAAAAGCAGAAGCAGCAGAATCTACAAAGGCTACATTTAAGGCGGCAAAGTCTATAACTGTTGATTCAACAGGTTCAAAACAAAAATTATGGCTACAAGATGTTAGAGAAACTGGCGTAAAAGTTCTTGATAAGAAAGGTTATGCAGAAAATGGTTTACCTAAAGAAATAGCTATTGAATTACCAGGTGCATATGGTCAAAAATCAGCTGATGGTGTTCAACAAAAACGTTATCAACACTGGGTATTATTAGATGCTGAAAAAGGTATCTATGGTGACAGAGCTGGTATTAGAAAATTCCAAGCTTCAGTTGATGAAGAGGGTAATATTAAATTTACTCAAGTTGAGATTGACGATGCTAAAGTGAAAAAATTCTTGAATGAAAATACAAGAATTGCGGCAGAAAAAGCTAAAGAAGCTGGTTTAAACGATGGTCAAAATAAAATGGAAATCAAAGATAAGGCTGAAGCTGATACTTTGATGGGCAAATTGGCTGATAGAAACCAATCTTGGGAAACTTATTTACAAGTTGGTACTGATAACGGCTACATCACTGGTTCTCAAGGCTTGTTAGAAAAACTTGTTGACGAAGGTGATACAACAGGTATAAAAACTTATAATGACTTAAAACCTGCTATTGAGGGCTTGTTAGCGAGAGTTCCTGAGGATGCAGTTGATACTCCTGAATACAAAGCTGTTAAAGATTTAGTTGATAAATTGGCGACTAATCCAGATGCAGAATTGAAAACTGGTTGGTTTAAGACAATGTTCGGTGCAGCTGATCCAGTTAGAGATTTAGATACGGCATTGATGAACCTTGCTAAAACTCATTTAGCTGGCCGCGTTCAAGGTACTAACCACGCTAACAACTCATTCCTAGTTGGTGGCAACGGTAAAGTAACTATCCAACCAGATGATCCAAAATCAGGCTTTATGTCAGATGCTAAATTCACAATCGGTGGTCAAAACTACTATATGTATGAGCCAAATGAAGCTCTATGGATTGATAGAACAATTGACTTCCAAGACTTAGTAACTCATAAAGGTGAAGGCGATAGAGCCCTAATCACAAATGATGTTACAGGTAATAACCGTCACGGTGAAATCAAGTTTAATGCAGAAAAACTTGTTGAAATGGATGAAAATCTATACCTTGAAGGTGGCAATCCAAAACAAAAATATGATATTAAAGCTGAAAATGGCGTAGCATACATCTATAGTCCAGATGGTTCTGTAAAAGTTCCTATCGAAGATGTATTAAATGGTAGAGCTGGTTTACCTGCTAACGCACCAGCAGCATCATAAACAAAATCTGTTATCTTTTCATATTGAATAATAGAGGCGGGCACGAAGTGCCCGCCTCTTCATTATTATTTTCTTAAATTTTTTGCTTCTTTGAGATAAACAAATTTTGGTTTAAAATTTTTATCGCAGTTATAGACAACTAATATTCTTAAACACATTGGTAGTGAGTTAGGAACATCTAATTCGTGGTAACACATCATAGCAACATCATCCCAACCGAACTCTACTCTTGGAAATTTTGCAGGAAATGCTGCGTTTAAGTCCTTTGTTGTTGTGAAAATTACGTGAGAAATATTTTCAGTTCCTTTTATATTATTTTGTTCAAACATTTCACAAAGAAGTTCTAAAGTTGCTTCTTTTAAAGCATCTTCAGTGTTATTATCAACTGTAATCGCACCTCTAATTCCTTTTGTTGTCATATATTATGTAACCTCTTTAGCCCTTTACTTTTTTACTCCATTAAACCAATCTCTAGCTGACATTTCGCCTTTGCCTTCTGGTTTAACTTTGAGAAGTCTTATCGCCCCAATTCCGCAACCAACATCAATGCCGTCTTTTGAATTGAAACGAATTTTGCCAGTTGGGATGTCTTCATTAGTAGGTGTTGTTTCTATAACTTTTATAAGTTTATCGTTATAATAGAAAAATGCACTAGGACATCTACAAACTCCTCTTACCAAGTTGTGGATTTGGATATTTGACTTACACCAATCAATTTCGCATTCTTCTTTGGTGAGTTTATTTGCCATGCAAACACCATCTTCACATTGTTTTTCTGGAGTTAGTGTGCCATTTATTAGACCGATAAGAGTTTGTTCAATCATTTGTGGTGATTTTTCTGCAATTTCATTCCAAAGTTCTTCGCAATTCATTGTATCAGAAATTGGGATAACTAATTTTTGGCAAATATCACCGCAATCAAGTCCTAATTCTGTAATCATAGTACAAATTCCAGTTTCTTTATCACCGTTAATAATTGCACGTTGAATTGGATTTGCTCCTCTATAACGTGGTAAAAGTGATGCGTGAAGATTGATTGTTTCATATTTTGGAATATCCAAAACCTCTTGAGATAGAATTTGTCCAAACGCAAAAGTTACAAAGAAATCTGGTTCAAGTTTTTTTAATTCATCTTGAATATCGAACTCTTTTCTAATGGATTTTGGTTGAAAAACAGGTAGTCCATTTTCAAGAGCGAATTTTTTTATTGGAGAAGCTTGAAGTTTATGTCCTCGGCCCGCTGGTTTATCAGGTTGAGTTACAACCGCAAGTACTTCGATTTTATCTGATTTGTGTAAATATTCTAACGATTTAAGCCCAATATCTGGCGTTCCAAAAAATACTATCTTAATCATTTTTCGCTATTTCTTCTTCCAATTCTTTTTCATCAACTAATAAATCTGGGTCTAGACTTGGTAAGTTATGTTTTTTCAAAACTTCTTCTGTTTCAAAACGGTTGATGCAGTGATCAATAAATAAAACCCCGTCTAAGTGATCGTTTTCGTGTTGAATAGCTCTAGCTAGTAATGAACCGTCTTTAGCTTCTAATACAAATGGTTTTCCGTGTTCGTTTAGAGCTTTAACCATAATGTTTTTGTAACGTTTAACATCAGTGTACGCTTCTGGGAAACTCAAACAACCTTCATTACTTTTTACAGCTCCACTTTTTTTAATGATTTTTGGGTTGATAAAAACCATTGGATTAAGTGGTTCATTCCCTGTAGAAACGTCAATAACAAAAACTCTTACGTTTTCTCCAATTTGAGGAGCAGCAAGCCCAACGCCGTTTTGAGCATACATAGTATCCATTAAATCTCTAACTAATTCTGTAATTTTTTTTGAAACTTTATGAACCTCTTTTGATGGCTCTCTTAATGATGGTGTACCATAGTGTACGATTTTTCTTATTGCCATAACTTAACCTTTCTCATCTACTCTATATGGCTATATATTACTATAAATTTACCCCATTTGCAATTTTAGGGTAGCAAAGTTTTTAAACATATGCTATAATAACTTTGTGTTGATTATGGTTATGGAGTTGTTTACACATGAAAAAGTTTCTAGGTCTTTTTGGAGTTATATTTTGTTTGGTTTTCAGTGTAAATTGTGCATATTCATTTGATATGGAAAAATTACAAACCGTTGCAGAAATTGGTACTTTATCAAATTCTCAAAAATATATTTTAGCACTAGATAAATGTAATTCAGCACTTGAGAAATATCCATTTGATCCAGAATTATATTATTGGAGAGCAACTATAAATGTTCACCTTGGAGAAGGCGAACAGGCTTTAAAAGATATGGATATGGCAATCGAATTAAATCCAAAAGATAGTAATGTATATGTTATGCGTGGAATTATCAAATCTGATTTGGGTGATAATGACGGAGCATTAGAAGATTTTGAGCAAGCGTTAAAATTGAATTCAAAAAATAGCTCAGCTTATTCAATGCGAGCATGTGTAAAAGTTGCAAAAGGTGAATTGAAAAGTGCTAATGAAGATTTAGAAATGGCGAATAAGCTTCTTGCTGAGGAAGAAAAAGAAGCTCTTGAAGAATCTACAAATAAAAGAAATGAAGATAGTAATAATGGGGAATAGGTGTTTATTATGAAGAAAATGTTAGTGTTATTGTTGAGTGGAGTTTTTCTTTCTGGAATTTCTGCAGTATTTGCTCAGGTTTTAGATACAACTCAAGAGTCTTATATAGAAATTAAAAAGTTATTATATGTAGATGATAACTATAAAGAGGCTATGGTTAAAGTTAATGAGGCTATTGAGGCAAATCCAGAAGTTGCAGAACTATATCTTTTGAGAGGGAAAATATACGAAGAAATGGATGACAAATGGACAGCTTTAGCAGATTTCGACAAAGCTATTCAATTAGACCCAAAAGATGATGATGCATATTATTGGAGAGCATCAGTAAAACATGACTTGAACAGTCCTCAAGGTGCTTATATTGATTCAACAAGATGTATTCATTTGAACCCTAATAATAGCTCTTGTTATACTTTAAGAGCAATGGTGCGTAGTGATTTGGGCGATAATGCTGGTTTTACTGCAGATATGGATAGAGCTTCTGCTGCAATGCAAAGAGAATTTCAATCACAAAGAAGTGTAGGTAAATAAAATTTATCTCACATTTAAGAATTTATGAACCTGTGGGATAAGACGACAATTTGGATATAGGTTAGTAAATTTATCTAAAATTTCATTACAAAATTCAGAAGTGATAGACATTTTATTGTCTATCATTTTTGGTTGTAGAACAAGTTCAATTCCTGTATTTTTCCCAATTTCGCAACAGCGAGAAATTTCAGTGTCTGTGATGTTTTCATCAAAAACAATTTTAGCAAAAGTTTCAATGCCGTTACAGTTTTTTAGGAATTGTTCGTGTTTATCAAAAGTGTTTAAACCTGTCGCTGTTTCTAGTTTTATGTCTGCAGAAACAATATCAATATAATCTTTTATTTTTAGTAAATTTTCATTCAGCGTAGCATTTGTTTCAAGATAAATCTTAGTCTGTTCTTTGATAAGAGGTAAGAATTCTTTTAAAAACTCAATAGATAAAAGAGGTTCTCCACCTGTCAATGATATTGAATGAAACGTATTTAGGTCATATTCGTCTGATATTTTTGTATACAATTCTTGTGGCGTGAATTCTTGCCCAGTTGTGAATTCTGTGTCGCAATATGCACAGTTTAAGTTGCATCCACAGAATCTGATAAAAAGTTGTTTGTATCCGATAACTGGGCCTTCACCTTGGATTGAGCTAAATATTTCATTGATTTTAGTTTTCATTTACTAAGTTCTTTCTCACATCATCTTTTGATAAATTCTTAAGCTTTTCATATAGCTTAATTTCATCATCCGATAAATCTTGAGAAAATTCAATACTTACAGTGATAATTAAATCTCCAACTTTACCATTTTTTTTAATACCCTGCCCTGCTATGCGAAATTTTTGTCCAGAACAAGTATTTTTTGGTAGTTTAAGTTTAATTGTGCCATCAAATGTTGGGATTTTAATTTCTTCCCCTAGTGCAGCCTCATATGGAGTTATTGGGACATCATAGTAAATATTTTGTTTATCAAAATGAACTTTTGTTGGAGTTTCAATTTTTACGTTGATGTATAAATCTCCACAAGCACCACCATTTTTACCGATGCCACCTTCGCTTTTTAATCGTAATTTAGCCCCATCTTTTATTCCTTTTGGGATGGTAACTGTGATTTTCTTACGTTTAGAAACTTCTCCAGAACCGTTGCATTCGCTACATTTACCACCATTGATAAATTTATGACCATGACATTTTGGACAAGTTTGAGTAGTAAGCACGTTGATAATTCGCTTGCTTCCAGTGATGACTTCTTCAGGTGAAATTGTTACATCTGTTGTTATATTCTGTCCTTTTTGAGGTTTTTTATTTTCCTTTGCTCGTTGTTGTTTTTTGAATTTGGCATTTAAAAATTTAAAAAATTTAATTAGGTCAAAGCCTCTTTTTTTAGGCTTTTGTTTTTTATTTTCTTGCTTATCTTGCGGATGGGTTGTGTTTGAATTTTTTGTAGCGTTTTTATATTCAGCTTGTGCTTGTTCTGATGAAGTTTTTGTTTGAGTAGGTTCAAAAATCCCTTTTAATATGTTGTATTTTTCTCTTTCAATGGAATTTGAAAGAGTTTCGTAAGCTGTCGAAATTTCTTTAAATCTTTCGATTGCTTCTGGTGATTTGTTAATATCGGGGTGGTATTTGCGAGCTAGCTTTCTGTATGCAGTCTTAATTTCAGCAGTGGTTGCATTAACACTAACTTCTAAAATTTCATAGTAATTTTTTGTACTATTAAACGCCATATATTTTATCTAATGATAAATTATAAAATATCAACATCTCTTTTAGAATATATTTTTGTATTAAAAAAGGACATTCTTTTTAGAATGTCCTTTTGAATTTTTTTAGAACTTAAATGGATAATCTCCCTTGAATTCCCATTGGTCATTTTGTAATAATCTTGTGCAATAACTTGGTGAGTCTTTACATTGTGTAATCATTTTTGCCCGAGTTGTACCCGCTGCGGTGTGGCTAGCACCATATGTACCAAAGAATACGTCTTTATTCCCGAAGTACGTATTTCTGTTTGCATCGCTAAAGCAATATAGGAAGGTTTGTCTATCATATCCTGTTTGGTTAGGAGCTTTGTCTCCGTTAACATCATAAGATACATCTAAACATCCACAGCCAGCACCACAAGTAAATCTAAGGCTAGAACCATCTTTATAATAAACAGTTTTAGTACCTTCATTTACATAATTATGGCCCATGTATGGGTCAATATTTTCCATGTACCAGTTGTAATCACCAGTCGGACGGTTTGCAGTTGGAAGTCTCATGTCTCTAAATGAACCTTTGTCCATTTCCATATCAAGAATAGAGTTTTCCATTCTGCTATAAAAGTTTTTTAATTTGGCTGTATATTCTTTTTTAACTCTCTGATAGTGTAGAGTTGGAATAGTCATTGCTGCGACAACGCCAACAATAGTCATTGTAATCATAACTTCAGATAAAGTGAATGCAAATAATTTACGCATAGTTTATAAATCTTCCTCGCTTTTACTCTTAACTTATTATAACATTTTTTTTGCATATCTTCAAGCCTGTTAAAACTTATTGTGCATGTTTCATGACAAAAAATAATATTTGTCTTATACTCAAGGGAAGTTAGTATAATCAGGAGTTTTGGTTATGAATATAGCTAGTGATTTAACTGAATTAGTTGGGAAAACCCCACTTGTTCGATTGAATAAATTAAATACTGGAGATGCAGAAGTATTATTAAAGTTAGAATATTTTAATCCTGCAAATTCAGTTAAAGATAGAGCAGCTTTACAAATGATTGTTGATGCAGAGACTCAAGGTTTAATCAATCAGGATACCATAATTATAGAGCCAACAAGTGGAAACACTGGTATTGGATTAGCGATGGTGTGTGCTATTCGAGGATATAAAATTATTTTAACTATGCCTGAATCTATGAGTGAAGAAAGAAAAATGTTACTTAGAGCTTATGGGGCAGAATTAGTGTTAACTCCTGCTCAAGATGGAATGAAAGGGGCAGTAGATAAAGCTAATGAATTAGCTAACCAAAATCCTAATTCGTTTATTCCCTCTCAATTCACAAATCAATCAAATCCAAAAGCACATATTTTAACTACCTCCGAGGAGATTTGGAATGATACTGATGGTAAAGTTGATATTATAGTTGTTGGGGTAGGTACAGGGGGTACTCTTTGTGGTTTAGCTAAGGGATTAAAGGCTAAAAATCAGAACATTCAAGTTGTTGCAGTTGAACCATTTGTATCACAAGTATTAGCAGGTAAAGGATCTTCCCCTCATAAAATACAAGGTATTGGGGCAAATTTTGTTCCTGAGAATTACGATGAATCTTTGGTTGATGAGATTATCCCAGTAAAAGATGAAGATGCAATATTAATGACTCAATCTTTGCCTAAAAAAGAAGGTGTTTTATCAGGAATTTCTGGTGGAGCGAATGTTTGGGCAGCAGTAGAGCTTTCAAAACGTGTAGAAAATAAAGGCAAAACTATAGTAACGGTAATTCCTGATTGTGGGGATCATTATTTGTCTTGTGGAATATTTTAAATAAAAAAGCGGGTTTATTACCCGCTTTTTTAGTATGTAATTTTCCAATTATTTCGTTCAACTAATGTGTAACAAGTTGTGTAATACCCACTGGAAGCCTGTCCGACGCACCAATTTTTTAAGTTTGTGTCATTTTGAGCATTGTTTCCTGTACCATCAAAAATTCTTCCTTTTTCAGAAATTCTAAAGGCAAACAGGTCACGGCCTAGTATATTAGGGTGATCAACACCATTTAGGTCTACATAGAAAATCCCAAAAGGTTTGTCGTCAGGATCGCCAGTAATAGATGTATTTGTACTAAGATTATATGCTATAGTTACACCATTTTTTAGTTTTCTTGTTACGTAGTTTGCTGGGAAAGTTGCATTTTCTCCATTTATTCTTGAGTATGTACTAGCAACACAATTTGATTTGGTTGTACAGTTATCTGCTATCTCAAAATTAGAAGCTCCCAATAATGTTGCAGGGGTTGCAAAATCGGTATATTTTAATCTTTTAGTTCGATTTTTTACTAATTGTTCACCTGCTAGTTGTTGAATTGATAAGGATACATTTTTCAATTGACTAGCTAAGATTCTACGGTTCATATCTTCAACAACCGCAGGAATTGATAATGCCGCAATTGCACCAACAATTGCAAGTGCTATTAATAATTCTGATAAAGTAAACGCTTTTTTATTTAGCATTTTTATCTCCTTAATAAGTTTTATTCAAGTAATTTGGATCGAATCCAGACTGTTCAAGTAAATAGTAACAAACTTCAGTATTTCCACTCTTGCATCTTGAAAGTAGAGTGTTATTTGCTGTTGCAGTTGAACCTGCAGCGGTTCTAATACACCCACTTATTGTACCAACTTGACGTCCTGATGTTGGGTCTGAAGTCTTTGCAAGGCAAGGTAGATGTCTATCTACTCCCAAAATATTTGGTCCTTTTGGTCCGTTTAAGTCAATACTAACAGGCATGTGTCCTGGAGCTGTTGATGTTGTATTTGTAGTAAGTAAATCAATTACAACTCCGTTAGTTAACAGAACTGCTTTTCTAGAATATGCCAAGCTTGTTGTGCCACCGTTTGCAGTTTTATAATCTGTTGTAGTGTTGGCATAACAAGAGTTTGGAGGAGCTGCGGTACAAACTTCTGCAACGTCAAAAGTTCTTTGTAAGAACTTGTCTGGAGTTTTGTAAATCGCAGTATCTTCAATGTTAGTAACATTTGTTTTTACTAATTCAGCTAAGACAGCGTCATTTAGTTGAGAAACTGTACTTTGTAGCAAAGCAATATTAGCTCTGTTTGTCGTATCTTTTATCAAGCCTGGTAAAACGAGTACTCCAAGAATACCAATAACACTTAGTGTAATTAAAGCTTCTGATAGCGTGAATGCAGGCTTTTTAGTCTTAATCATAACCAATCCTCATAATTTATATATATCTATTTTAACATTATTTTGCAAAAAGTTCAATTGCCTTGACTGAATATTTTGAGCGGGGTAAAATTTTCTTGTATATAAGGTGAAGGGAGTAAAAAATGACTAATATACAAGTTTCACATGAAATCCTAGAAAAATGCTGCGTAGCTCGTGGCGTAAAAGGGGTACCTGCTCCAATTCCTCAAGAAGGAGAATGGACAAAATGTAAAGAGATTAAAGACATTTCTGGTCTTACTCACGGTTGTGGTTGCTGTGCACCTCAACAAGGTACTTGTAAATTAACACTTAACGTTAAAGAAGGCGTTATTCAAGAAGCTTTAGTAGAAACTATCGGTTGTTCTGGTATGACTCACTCTGCAGCTATGGCTGGTGAAATTCTTCCAGGTAAAACAATCCTAGAAGCTCTTAATACTGACTTAGTTTGTGACGCTATTAACGTTGCTATGAGAGAATTGTTCTTACAAATCGTTTACGGTAGAACACAATCTGCGTTCTCAGAAAACGGTCTTCCAGTAGGTGCTGGTCTTGAAGATTTAGGTAAAGGCTTATGCTCTATGTGTGGTACTATCCACTCTACAGCTCAAAAAGGTGTTAGATACCTTTCTCTTACTGAAGGTTATATCTTAAAACTTGGTTTAGATAAAAATAACGAAGTTATTGGTTACCAATTTGTTAACCTAGGTAAAGTTATGGATGCTATCAAAAAAGGTGTGGATCCTAAAGAAGCTTACGAAAAGAATATCGGTACTTACGGCAGATTTGCTGATGCTGTTAAATACATCGATCCTCGTGAAGAGTAAGAATTGTATTGTTAATTAAAATAGAAAAGGAAATAAAATTATGACAGTAAAATTTGAAGGACAAGATAGACGCGAGGCTACTCTAGCTAAAGTTTTACCTGAATATGGTCTAAAAAGCTTGGAAGAAGCTCGTGAACTATGTTTATCAAAAGGTATTGACGTAGATGCTATCGTTAAAGGTATCCAGCCAATTGCGTTTGATAACGCTTCTTGGGCGTACACTTTAGGTGTAGCTATCGCTATTAAAAAAGGTATTACAAATGCAGCTGATGCAGCAGAAGCTATCGGTTTAGGTTTACAAGCATTTGCTATTCCTGGTTCAGTTGGTGACAGAAGACAAGTTGGTATCGGTCACGGTAACTTAGGTGCTATGCTTTTAAGAGAAGAAACTAAATGTTTCTGTTTCTTAGCTGGTCACGAATCATTCGCAGCTGCTGAAGGTGCTATCGGTATCGCTAGAAACGCTAACAAAGTTAGAAAAGAACCTCTAAGAGTTATCTTGAACGGTCTTGGTAAAGACGCTGCTTATATTATTGCAAGAATCAATGGTTTCACAGCTGTTGAAACTGAATATGATTTCAAAACTGGCGAATTGAAAATCGTTAAAGAAACTCCATTCTCAGATGGTGAAAGATCTAAAGTTAGATGTTATGGTGCTGACGATGTTTCTGAAGGTGTTGCAATCATGATTAAAGAAGGCGTTGATGTTTCTATTACAGGTAACTCAACTAACCCAACTCGTTTCCAACACCCAGTTGCTGGTACTTACAAAAAATGGTGCTATGAAAATGATAGAAAATACTTCTCAGTAGCATCAGGTGGTGGTACAGGTAGAACACTTCATCCAGATAACGTAGCTGCTGGTCCAGCTTCTTATGGTATGACTGATACTATGGGTAGAATGCACGGTGATGCTCAATTCGCTGGTTCATCTTCAGTTCCAGCTCACGTTGAGATGATGGGTGTTATCGGTATGGGTAACAACCCAATGGTAGGTGCTACTGTAGCATGTGCTGTTGCAGTTTCTCAAGCTATGGCTAAATAGTCATTGCTAAAATAGATTATAAAAATCCGATGTTAACATTATGTTAATGTCGGATTTTTTTAATTGTTAAGCTAAGGTGTACTCAAGTCTTATTATGTAAATATTAAGTATATACTTGATATTTAGTCTGTACCCCCATTTAAGAAATGTTAACAACATTTGTCTAAAAAGGCAATTTTTCCAAAAAATATACCTTTATATATATGTAAGGGGAATGCAAAGCATTTCAAAAGAAAAGAAAACGGGAAAAATTTATTGCTATTCGTATGAATAGACGTTATATGTGATAAGGATATAAGCAAAAAAAGTTTTTTTATACTCTCTCTCTTAATATCCTCGTGTTTATTTAATGTTGCCATAATCTGGCAACTTTTTTTTTGTTGTAAAATGTTTTTATGAGTAATTTGTTTGATTTTGATAAAGATTATGGAGTTGTAATTGGGACAGATGAGGCTGGTCGTGGACCTGCTGCAGGAGGGGTTTTTGCTGCCGCTGTATATTTCCCTGAGGTCACAGATGCCCTAATTACAGATTTATCTCGTCTTAATGACTCTAAAAAACTTTCAGAAGTTGCTCGAGAAAAACTTTATGATGTAATTATTAAAAATACAATAAATTCTGTCGTGTGTATTGAAGTTGATGAAATTGAAAGAATAAATATTTTAAATTCTTCTTTGAAAGCTATGAAGTTATCTTGTGAAGGTGTTATTAAAGAGGTTAGTTTAAAAGATTTAATTACCCTAGTAGATGGTAATAAACTAATAAAAGAATATTCTTACCCTCAAAAATATATTATTAAGGGGGATGGAAAATCTGCTTCAATTGCAGCAGCAAGTATTTTGGCAAAAGTTACTCGTGATAGATATATGAAACAATTAGCTCAAGAATTTCCACAGTATGGCTGGAATAGAAATGCAGGGTATTTAACGGCTGAACATTTGAAGGCCATTGATGAATATGGCTTGTGCAAATATCACAGACCATCTTTTTTAAGAAAATATTTTGAAAAACAAAAACAATTAACTTTATTCTAACTATTTATATATGAACTTGCCACGTTTTACTTGAGTTACATAAATAGTTTCGCAAGAGCCATTCCCTCTATCGCCACCCGGCTCAACGTCGTCTCGGGACATGCTTGTCCTGTATTTGTAGACGTCGCCTTTGTAGTTTTTATATTCCATATCAACAAGTTCACCTACTATTTCTACTTTATCCCAATCTTTAATGTAAAGTAATGCTGCCATAACGTTACGATTTGCTGGTACAATGTGCGAATGGGACCAATGTGATCTTGCATATTCTACGCTAACTGGAGCTTTGCGTTTAAATTCGGTCCAAAGAATTCTAGAACCAGTCATTTCGGTTTTTGCACTATAGCTTTGAAAATATTTATTATAAAACTTTTTATCTCCTAATTTACCCCAAGTAGCTCCTAAGTCGTACAATGCTGCACTATCAAAAAATCCTTGTGTTATCAAGAATTGATGATTATGAGCAACAACAGTACCAGATAGTTTGTAACTTGCTTTTGGTATAAGTGTTATTTTTTTCTTGTTAATAAGTGATTGATACACAAAAGTCTTTTTCTTGGATTCTTCCTCTGTGTAATTTATTTGAATAGGCGAGTTTTCAACAGATATTACTTTCGTGTCTATTTTACTAGGGATGGCAAATCCAAATTTTAACCAATATCCAATCCAACCTCTGAATATGAATATTAATCCTATAAGAACAATTATTGTCCATTTGAAAACCGAGTCTTGATGCTCAAGTATATCGTAATGTAGTTTAGCATCGATTTGAGCGGTTGTTTTATCGTAAAAGTAATCGTCTTGTTTGTTTTCCATTCTTTCATTATACATTATTTTTCTCATTATTAATATTTGTAAACATATTTCACAAAATTCTAAAGTTTCGCATTATTTGTTCCGATAACTTATTTGTAATTAGAAGTCTATGGAGTAAATGATAATGTTAAAGAAGATAACAACACCATCAAATAACAGATGCGAAAGTGTTGAATTAATATTAAGAGGAGCAAAAAAACGCCGAGTATTGGCGTATGCTAATGCGAATGAAATCAATTCAGACGCAGGAATCAAGGCGAACCTATCCGCAGTAAAATAATAATTTAAAGAATTATAATAAGAAGAAAAGAGAGATTATGATAAAGCTGGTTTCAAGACCAGCCTTTTTATTGTGCTCGGCTGTACAGGGCATTATGCTACCAATCATAATTACAACTTGTAGGATTAATGTTTTTATTCTAGTTCATCAAGAATAAATTTACCGATTTTGCCTTCTCTAAAATCTCTTAAGATATAAACGGAAGTTCTTTCTCTGTCTGTGGAACCACCTGTTAAAAGCCAATTACGCTCAATTGAAATATTGTCCAAGTTTAATTCTTTATCTTCTGGTAATTTATAATATTCTCTAAAAATTTTGGCTTGAGTTTCATTTAGCATATCTAATAATTCTTGAGCAACCATTTCATTTGAGTAGGCGTTTTCAGAAATTGAATTTACGAATGCTAATTTTTTTGCTCTATCTTGGTCCTCTTGTTTCATTGGTATAATACCAGGGGTATCAAGAAGTTCTAATTGAGGGTTGATTCTTACCCATTGTTGTTGACGAGTAACCCCAGCTTTTGCACCAATTTTTGTTTTTGATGAGCGAGTTAATTTATTGATAATACTAGATTTTCCAACGTTTGGCATGCCAACAACCATAACTCTTGCAGGTCGTCTTAAAAGACCTTTTGCCATAATTGCCTGAATTCTAGGTTCGGATAACTCTACAGCCTTAGATACAATGTGTTTTAAATCTTTTGAATTTTTGGCGTCAGTTGGAATTACAGGAAAGCCTGTTTGAGCTTCTAAATGTTTAATAAATTTATTTAATTCAGATTTTATAGTTAAATCAGCTTTGTTAAGCAAAATTAAACGAGGCTTTTGACCTAAAAGCCTCGTTATATCTTCATAACAACTTGAAAGCGGTAATCTCGCATCAAGAACTTCAATTACGGCATCTACTAAAGAAAGTTGTTCTTTCAACTTTTTTTCAGCTTTGGCAATATGGCCTGGATACCAGTGTATGTGAAGCTTATCTTTTTTCAATTTTTTCCTTAATACGAGTTGCTTTACCTGAACGTTCTCTCAAGTAGTATAATTTAGCACGTTTAACATCACCACGTCTGATAACGTTGATTTTGTCGATACGTGGAGAGTTGATTAAGAACACACGTTCTACACCAACACCTTGGAATACTTTTCTAACTGTGATAGTTTTGTTTAAACCAGAACCGTGCATTTTAATGATTGTACCTTCGAATGCTTGGATTCTTTCTTTGTTACCTTCGATGATTTTAACAAAAACTTTTACTGTATCACCAGCGTTCATTTCAGGTAATTCTTTACCTAAATACGCTTTTTCTAATTCATCAATGATTGGGTTATTCATTTTTGCTTTCCTTTATATTTCTAATCTATTACTGAATTGTGTAATTCCTTAATCGGTGTTTTTATAACTTTTCCACACAAAGTTCACCGACGCACGTCAATATTGTAATCCTATTACAAAGAAAGTTATTTTGCAAGCCGTGGTAAGAGTTTTTGTTACTAATTATTACAGGGTGAATAAACTCTTTTTCTATGCTTTGCTTTTTGTGATATATTTACCCCTATGGGACAGGATTATAAAAAACTTTTGAATAAGAAAAAGAAAAAATACTGCGATGTTAAAACTATGGGTGTTAATATCGACAAAAATGAATTTTATGAAATTATCATGTCAAATTCTGCACATCCTGAAAATGTAAAATCTAAGGATTAAATTTAATCCATGCTTTAATTTGGTTATTTTCTCAAATTTCGTCTTTAAAAATATAAAATTCCTTTTAATTTTTTTGGCTATAAGTGTGATGTGGCCTACTTTACAATTGAATGTAATTATATTATAATTAAGTTGGTTAAGTTTTACTTGTAAGAAAAGATGAGGAAGTAGAAAAATGAAAAAATTATTAGCAAGTTTACTTGTAGGTGGTTTCATTGCTTTCGGTGCTCCTGCATTTTCATATGCTGGTATCGATGATGTTTGTGAAAACTACTGGGCTCAAGTAGAAATCGCTGCTGTAGTTGGCGATTCTGTAATGACTTTAACTGATGGTAATTTTAATCCAGAAGGCAGAATGTCTCGTGTTGAATTTGTTAAAGCTTTATTAAAAGTTTTAGGTCAAGAAGATTTAGAATTGACTTCAGTTGTTAAATTTTCTGACGTAGCAGTATCTTCTGATATTTATGCTCCAATTGCTAGATCTCAACAATTAGGTTTAGTTTACGGTTATCCAAATGGTAAATTCTTACCAGATAACGCTGTATTAAGAGATGAAGCTCAATCTGTAATCAGCCACATCACTATTGATGCTGATGTAGATTCTTCAATCGTTGCTAAATACGCTGATGCTGATAAAGTTCCAGCATGGGCTAATGAAGTTTACGCAAAAACATTATCTTATGGTATTTACGTAAATCATCCAAATGAAAATGAATTAAGACCAACTGATGAATTAACAAGAGCTGAAGCTGCTGTATTATTATACAGATTAAGACAAAAACTAAACCTTGTTAAATCAGAATATGTAAACGAAGAAATTTTAGGAACAGAACACTTAAACGTTTCTAAAAAAGCTGAATCTAACGAAGTTGTTATTACAAATGTTAGAAATATCATCAAAGAAGGTAACGTTCTTGAAATCGCTTTCAACGAACAATTCAAATCAAAATTACACGCAGCAGGCGATCAAATCACATTTACTAACCCTGCTGATATCGTAACTGAAGAAGGTACTTTATTATTCCCAGCTGGTTCTACTTTCTATGGATCAGTTCTTGAAATTAAAGATCCTCAATGGTTCAACAAAAACGCTAGAGTATATGCTCAAGTAACAAAAGTTGTTACTCCATGCGGTAAAACAGTTGATTTGAATGCTAAACCATTCTACAAAAACTATGAATTAAAAGAAGGTCCTTGGATGACAGCTGGTAAAATCGCACTTTACACAGTAGGTGGTGCAGCTGTTGGTACTGGTGCTGGTGTAGGTTTCTCATTCATTCCTGATCCAGACAAAGTAGGTACTGGTGTTGCTATCGGTACTCCTGTTGGTGCTGGTCTTGGTTTAATCACAGGTTTAATTACTCCTGGTTTGAACTACAACGCTAAACAAGGTGAAGAAATCCAAGTTATCTTACTTGAAGATGCTAGCATCGCTAAGTAGTCTTTGTAAAAGATAATCAAAAATCCGATTCAAGAGTTCTTGAGTCGGATTTTTTTTATGCTTTTTATTTAGCCCAAAAAGCTATTTCATTTTGCCCAAATGGTGATAGGTTTAATTTTTAAAATTTATAAAATAAAAATGTAACCAGTCTTATTACCCAATTAAACAATAAGGAGATAGTATGAAAAAATTATTTACAACACTTGGTTTATTTGCATTTTTAACAATCCCAGCTCAAGGTGCTTTTGCTTGGACCTACAATGGTTTAGGAAGTCTAAATCCTTTCACTAATTTTGGTCGAAATGACAATATTGCTTGTGGATGTCAAAAGGTAGAAAGATGTAAGAAACCTAAACTTACAAAATGTGAAAAGTTGCATGGTGTAAAAGTTAGACGTGGTACTGCTTGTGGTTGTGCTGCACCTATTGATTATTACTACAAAGTTTATCCAAATCGTAATAATTGTGTAGGATGTCAACGAGCTTTTGACTAGATGAACCTTGTTTGTGCAGTAAAAAGGGGTAACGTATTTAATACATTACCCCTTTGGTTCTATGTCTTAACTCTCTTAATATTCAATATTTTTTAACGCTTGGAAAATTTTATCCGTAATTTCTTGGATATATTCTTGGCTTACAAGACCATTGATGACTGCATCTGATATTTGGTAAGCTGGGCGAATATATTGTTGAGCAGTTTTGTTAACGTCTGCAAACTGTAAATCAGCAGCTTCACCAGATTTGCCTCGTTCAGCAGCTCTTTTGTACCATCGTTCTTTAATCACTTCAAGAGGTGTAAATACATAAACTTTAACATCCATAATGTCTCTAACACCTTCATTTAGAACGTATAAGCCCTCTGTTAAAATAACTTTTGCGGGTTTTTTCTCATCTCCATTAGGGTCAGATTCACAAGTCACAAAATTGTATCTAGGTGATTTGATTGTTAAACCTTCTTTCAATGCTACCAAATGGTTTTTCATAAGGTTAAGATCTATGACATCTGGTGTGTCAAAGCTGAATCCAGTTTTGAATAATGCTTCGTAGCTTCCAGCTTCTTGAAGTTCTTTTGATGTATCTTTGTAGTAATCATCGCAACGGATTACAGTGTAGATTCCTTCGGTTTTATCTTTAACGCAAGCTTTAATTGTGTTATCAACAAATACAGTTTTACCTGAAGCACTTTCGCCTGTAATTCCAATAAGGAAAGTTCTTTTCTTTTCTTGAACAACTTTTCTTGCAATATTCATGATTAAGTTATCAGATATTTTCAGAAACAGTGGTTGTTCTTGTTGTTTATCCTCTTCCAAAATTTGTTTTAAACTATCAACAATCTTAGAGATTATTTCCATATCTCTACGGTTTGAATAATAGTCATAGCTTGTCATCTCAAAATCTTTTAACATACATACTTCCCTTTACAAACATGGTAACATTGTACTTTAAAATTTTTTAAACCTCTACAAAAGATGAAATTTTGTAACAAAAAAATTAATATTATTAAAGTTTTCTAGAAATATTACCGATAAATTACTTGTTAAGACTAATAGGAGTATAATTTATGTATCAAGATGAAGTATTTGAGAGTGCATTAAAAGATTCAAAAGCTGAAAGTTTAGCTGAGTTAAAAACAGAAGTAAAAACAGTTGAAAGACTTATTGAAAGATTATTAACTCAGTTATTAGAGTGTTCAACATCAATTGCAGAACGTGATTATCACGTTTGCGGTGTTTAGATTTGAGAAGATGAAAAAGAAAGAGCCACCTAGTTGGGTGGCTCATTTTTTATTATGAGGGGAGATATTTTATACATAATATTGAGTTTGAGGATACAAACCTTGTTGTAAGAATGGATTGCTTAATGAATTTTGAGGACCGAAGATTTGTTGGAAGTAAATGTCGTTAGCGTATTTGCCTCCTACATTTGTGTTCATATATGGGTTTTGGTACAGAGTTGCGTATGGGTTGGTGAATCCTGTTTGTGCAACTGTATCAAGATTGTTGTATTGATATGCTTGAGTTGGATCGTAAGCTTGTGTTGGTACATATGCTTGTGTTGTATCAAGTTCTAGTGGTTGTTCTGTAACTTGAGTAGCTTCTTTTTGCACCTCTTTTGGCTTAGACTCACTAGCTTGTTTTGTGTAAGGAGTATTTAATCTATCAGATAATGATGTTTTAGTATTGTCTTGAGTTGGAACATCAACTCCTTGTTTTTCCAATTCTTTTATAATTGCTTGTTCAACATCTTGAATTGTATAGCCTGCATCTTGGAGTTGTTGGATTTCTTCATCTGTGAAACCACATTCTCTTAATGCTTCTTTTTCTTCGTTTGTATATTTTGTTGGTTGCGTTTGTTGTGCTGCTTCTTCTTCAGCTTTTTTCTCAGAATGAGTTTTACCTCTTGCAAACATACCGACAATACCGCCGACTACAGCACCGATTGCAGTACCGATACCAGGGCAGATTGCAGAACCAATAGCGGCACCTCCAGCCATACAGCCTAGTTCAACGCCAGCTCCGCCGATTTCTTTCATACCAGCTTTGAAGCCACCATCTTTGAATGCTCTAACGATGTTTGGTAGTTCTAGGGCAACTGTTAAAACTGCACCAACGAGTGGTAATTTTTTCACAAGAGCTTTACCTGTACCTTTTAAGCCTGATAGGATTTTGCTTGTGCCTTTCATAGCACCAGCTCTTGCACCTACTTTAAAACCTTTGACAAGGTCTTTAGGTGTACTTTTTAAGTTTTTCACAACTCTAGAGAAGAAGTTTCCAGTTTGTGCATTATTATAACTTTCTAGGGCTTTGAATCCAGCTTTACCTTTTTGCCAAATAGAACCTTTTTGAGCTCTCATTGCTCTTCCGATAATTTCAGATGAATCTCCTAATAAAAACTCTGGTGTAACTTTTGCAATACGTTTACCGTAACCTAAGGCTTTAGAACCGCCTTTAACTAAAAGACTTGCTAAACTCATGTTTCTTTCCCCTATTAATCTTTCTAATTTCCCCTATACTTAAATAAAGTTTTTTAAGATTTAAGAATTGATTAATTGTAAACAAATGTTAATTAAAAAACAGGACTCATATTTCAAAGTCCTGCTTTTTAGGGGATATAATATGTTAATTAAGGATTTATGATAGATACTTGTGGTTGAGCTTGTAAAGGTTGTTGCATTTGTAATTGACCACTAGTCATATTAGATGCAAGCTGAGCAAAGTTTATATTTTGAGCAAACAAATCACCACTGTATCCGAATGTATTGCCACCGTATGGATTGCTTGTTGCATTATTATTTAAAATTTCTTCGAATGGGTTTGTTACAGCACCTTGAGGGTATGGTGTTTGTTGTTGATATGGATTACCTTGGAATGTTGGTTGTTGAGCTGGTTGATAAGCTACTGTTTCTTGAGGGTAAACAACTTGCTCTTGAGGTACGTATCCTTGTTGTTGAGCTTGTTCTGCTGCTAATTGAGCTTCATATTCAGCTTCTGCAACTTTTTCTGAGTATGATTTACCAACAACTTTGCTTGTTAACCATTCACCCGCAATCCATCCGATCATTGTGCCGATACCAGGACAAATTGCTGAACCAATTGCTGCACCTACACCACCACCGCAAAGTCTAGCACCTGCTTTTGCGATTTCTTTAACACCTTGGCCGATACCTTGTTCTTTTGATGCCTTAACTACGTTTGGAATTTCAAAAGCAATCATCATCAAAGCACCGATAAGTGGCATGTTCTTACCAAGGCCTTTGAAGAAACCTTTAGTTCCGCCTAATATTTTGCCAAAGAAACCAGCTTTTGCTCCGCCAGCTCTAATGCCAGCTTTTGTAAGTGAACTGATACGTCCAATGTTGCTTGTTATTCTAGTAAAGAAGCCTATTTTTGCACCGTTTGCAGCTACTGACAATTTTTCAGTTGCTTTAACACCTTCTTTTGCGGCTTGGAAAATTGAACCTTTATTTTTAATGGTTGCCCTAATTGCTTGACCTGCAGTTTCTGCACCGTTACCTAATACTAAGTCTGGTAATACTTTTGCGACTCTTTTTAAACCTGAAAAAATAGCTGAAATACCTGCCATAATTTACCTACCTTAAAAAATAACACTAAAAATTAACCTACACTTATATAAAGTGTTTTTAATTTTATTAATTGCGTAGGGTATGATTTTTGTTAATATTTGTTAATATAAAACAAAAGGCGGTAGTGATGTTACCGCCTATTAACCAGATTTACACTATGTAAGTGTTCAGAAAGGAGCTTTTTTAAGTCCTATTCTCCTAAATTAAGTTGAGAGAATTGAACTATTTTGTTTTTGCCACGTTTTTTTGCATTGTATAATGCGTGTTCTGCGTATCTGATAATTGTATTTGCATCTTCTTCTGCATCAGGAATGCAAGGGAATGTTGCAATACCACCAGAAATTGTGATTGGGTGACGTTCTTCTTCGCCAGCTGGAATGAATTCCATTTTTTCGATATCTTTACGGAATCTTTCAGCGAATAAGAATGCATTGTCTTCTGATGTGTTTGGAAGAACTACGATAAATTCTTCGTCACCATAACGTGTTAAAATATCTTCTTTTCTGATAAGTTGTTTTAATTTATCAGCGATTGAACGTAATAAAACGTCGCCCCATTCGTATCCATAAATGTCATTTACAACTTTGAAGAAATCTAAGTCAAATAACAATACTGAAAGAGCGTTGCCGTAACGTTTTGAACGAGAGATTTCTTGTTCCATACGTTCAAGTAAATATTTTCTATTATGTAAACCAGTTAATTCATCAGTTGTAGAAAGAGTTTTTAATTTATCTCTCAATTCTCTGATTTTTAACATATTTTTTACACGAACAATTAATTCTTGATTATCAACTGGTGTTTTTACATAATCAAAAGCTACAGCACGAACTGTTGTGCCTTTGAAAGTTTCACCAATAAATAGAATTGGGAATTTGAATTTAGTTACCATTAAAACATCTTTAATGTCAGGTACGCTTTCAACAACGATAACACCTGGATTTAAAGCTTCATAATCCTTTAAGTTTGCAGAATTTTCTAATCTAATATTTACATCTTCTAAAGATGAAAGTACGTCTGCAATTGCAGATGAATTTTTATCTGTGTAAATTACTATATTTTTCATAACCTATCCTTTCATCTACAAAGTATCATATTGTTTGGGTTGTGGCAAAATCGTTACGTTTTTTAATAATTAAAATCAACCAAAAAGATGGGGGTAATTTACATCTCAAATGTTAGAATATTGTAAAAAGGATTTATGCATGGATTATTCTAAACAAAATATTGTTGAAAGAGAGTTTTTCCAGAAAAATTTTTCTGGGATTAATGCATTGATCTGTAAAATTCGTGAAGCCTTCATTTCTGGAAGTAATGTATCACTAGAGGGTTTGTCTTTGGATGAAATAATCAAGTATGATAATGGACTAACGTATGTTTATATAACTCTTTTTCAAGAAGGTCTTAAGCCAATTAGGTGGGGGGCTTGCAGACAGACATTAGAAGAAACCATCAACCGAGATATTTCTCAAATCAAAAATAATAAGTCTTATTCTGATTTTGATATTGCAAATCCTAAAATTTGTAGAATTATGCTTGAATATATTACAGAACAGTTTCCTGTAAGGTTAGAAGAAATTAAATCTGCATCATTTGAACAAAGACGTTTTGAACCTGGGATTACTGGTATAAAACTTAATTACGAAGGAAAAACATATATTTATACCCCATCTGAAGCTTGGTCGAATAGTCAGATGGATTTGAAATCTGCCCTAAATACGATTTTGAGAAAATCTTCGATTAAAAATATTACAAATAAAATTTCAGAAAGAATTGATATTCTAAAAAAATCAAAATATGAATGTTTCCTTGTGAAAAGTAGATGTTTTGTGACTTTCGGCGATGAAATTCTTCCGTTATATCGAGGGAATATTTTGTGGGAATATTCGCAAGATGAAATTAAAAATAAGGCTTTAGCTGGTGCTGATTGGATTGTAAAATATCAAAAAAGTAATGGTCAATATTTATATTATTACGATGCAAAAGAAGATAATTATGTAGATCATGAGCATCCAAATAGAGCGGAAGATGATTTATATTACAATGATTTACGCCATTGTGGTGGAATTATCACTTTAATTAGGGCTTATCAATTAACCAAAGATAAAAAATACTTAGAATCTGCAAAAAAAGGTTTGGACTTTATAACAACAATTACTAAAGAACATCAAGTTGACGGAAAATCTGCAGCGTATGTTTTCTATAATAAAAAAGCTAAACTTGGTGGCACAGGTATGATTCTTATCGCTATGATGAGATATCGTATGGAAACTGGTGATAAATCCTATGATGAATTTATTAAAAAATACACAAGACATCTTTTATCAAGGATTTATAAAACAGGGGAAATGTTGGGGTACTATATACATCCAAGTTTTCAGGATGGTAAACCTCTTATTGAGATGACCGATGAGGAACGTCGTGAAACTTTTTCATTCTATTACCCTGGAGAAGCCTTATTAGGTTTAGCGTTATTTGCAAATCATTTTGAAGGGGATGAAGATTTACTAGAAGAAGTTCTTGAAAAAAGTCGAATTGCTTTAGATTGGATAGTTGATGAAAGACCTAATATTTATTCTGATTTGTTCACTGCTTTGCCATCTGATGCGTGGTTAATGCAGGCTATCGAAGAATGGACTAAGCGTGAAGATTTCAGAAAAGATAATTATATAAATTTTGTATTGAATGATGCAAAAATAATGATTGATAAAATCTACCAAAAAGATGATTCTCCATATATTGATTATGAAGGGGCTTATTATTACAACTATGGGGATCATTATTACCCTGATGGTTCAAGGTCAGAGGGTTTGATAGCTGCTCACTATTTAGCAAAAAATTTGGGTGATAATGAATTAGCTCAAACATTATTGGATGCTTGTCGTAAAACTGCAAAATCTCAACTTGTTTTAGTGAATGTTGCTGAAAATACTTATGCTCATAAGAATCCTGAGAAATCGCTTGGTGCGATAAGATTTAAGGCTACAAGACAGTGGGTTAGGGTTGATTCTATACAACACGTTGCTTGTTTTTATTTTAGATTGTATTTTGCAGAAAACAATATCTGTGTTATATAATTATGTAAAAGAGGTGGAGGAGAGAATTTGAAAAAGAAGATTATATTGAGTTTGTTATGCTTAATTTTAGTCTTGTTATTTTCTTATGCTCCTTTTTGGGGTTTTTCTGTTTTAGCTTTACCGTTAATGGTGTTTGTTGATATTTGTAATTTGTTCTTACCTATTATTGCATTAGTTGTTTTTGTACTTTCACTTAGAGCTTTTTTTGTGAAAGATTTTGCGAAATTCAATAATATTGTAGGGATTTTAACCCTTATCATGCTAGTAACTATTATGAATATTTTTATTGAGGCAGTGAAATTACAGTTTGTTGCGGTACTATTTTTAATCCCATTGTTTATCGCATATTGGATATATAGAAAGAAAGATATTAGGTTATATTTGTTGGTGTTTTCAGCGATTTTAGCGGTAATTATACCTATTATGTGTCTTTGGTATAGGGCTGTGGTATAGGGGGCATAATGGGAATTAATCTTAAAAATTTAGATTTTCAAATTTGTAAATTTAATATCGCATTATTTTTAAGGGCAGTCTTATTGCTTCAACCTGTAATCTTATTTTTCTATAATGAAAACAATCTATCGGTTCAAGATTTATTCTTTTTCCAAGGTATTTTCTATCTTGTGTCAATACTATCAGAAATTCCTGTTGGGTATCTATCAGATAATATTTCTCGAAAAAAGTTATTAATAATTTCGTTTTTAATCTTTTTATTTATAACAGTTTTATGGTTATTTTTTAAAGGTTATTACGTGATTTTGGCAGGTGAAATCCTGTTTGCGATATCAAAAGTAATGATGGATAACGCAAATTCGGGATATTTATATGATTATTTAGAAAATAAAAATATGGTCAAATATTGGGGATATTTGAATTTTTATTTGGCTTTTGGTACCGCAGTTGCAGCTATTATTGGTACTTTTTTATATCAACATTATGGCTCAGAATTTATTTTGATAACTGAGACAGTTTTAATTTCTATAAGTATTTTACTTGTCATAACGCTTCCTGATATCAAATCCGAAGCTCAGAAGTCTTTGAATGATTTGTCGTTGGTAAAAGATTTTAAAAATAAAATTGAAGATTTTAAAAATAGTGTAAAAAATATTTATTCAAAAACCGAAATGCGTCATTATATTTTTTACTCGGGATTATTGTCTTCTTTATCAATATTGTTTGCTGTAAGTTTTCAACCATTGATGCAACATGCAATGTTTCCTGTAGCATTATTTGGTGTAGTTGCTTTCATAAATCACGGAATAAGAGCGTTATCTGGTGTTGTTGCTGGGAAATTCCTTCGCAGTTTAAATATTAGAAAAATGATTATTCCATTGTATGCTCTATATTTTGTAGCATTTTTCTGTGTGTTTAAAATGATTTCTGTGACCAATGTGAAATTAACGTTTGCTTTATTGTTTGTAATTTGTTTGATTATAGGTGTGCAATTATCATTTACTATATTACATGTGAGTAGATTACATAAATTTGTATCGATAGATTATCGTGGAAGTTTGATGTCTGTGAATAATTTTGTATCAAGGACATTAGCTGCTATTATTTTAATGTCGTCTAAATTGTTTATCGGCCCAATTGGATTGAAAGCATTTTTTATGATTGCTTTTGCGTGTTTTGTAGTGTTTGGTTCGTTATCTATGGTAAATGCTTATAAGGTTAAGGAGTAGTTGTGAAAAAATTAGTTTTAACTTTATTCTTGTTATTTATTTCAAATTTAGCATTTGCAAAAGAACCAGTGAATGTTGCGTTTACTATTGATAATAATTATGTTATCCCAACAATGATTTCAATTGATTCTATAATAAAAAATAGTAACTCTGATACTAGATACAATTTTTATATTGTTGAAACAGGTCTAACTAGATATAGTAAAACTTTAATGAAAAATCACATTGAAAAATTTGATAATAATGTTGAGTTTGTTCCAGTAGATACTGATAGAATTACAAAAGGGGTAAATTTATATAAGCATTTGACTCCAATTGCAATTGCTAGAGTTGTTATCCCTGAAATTATTGATGTAGATAAGGTTATTTATTTAGATGGGGATACTTTAGCCACTGGTGATTTATCTGAATTGTACAATATAGATTTAGGGCAACAATCTACTGGCATGGTAAATGATTTTGTTGAAGATTTGTGGCTGAAACGTTTTTCTGGTTTTAATTTGCAATATGGCTTTTATAACTCGGGAATGATTTTAATCGATTCTAAAAAATGGCGAGAGCAAAAACTTTCGCAAAAAATTATTGATACTTTACATAGCGATTTAGAAAAATATCAAAAAACACAGTTTGCTGACCAAATTATTATAAGTGAAGTTTTAGGTTCTCAAATAAAACCTCTTCACCCAAGATGGAATAACCAATGTTATTCGACTCGTTGTGTTACAGATTTTGATATGAAAAATGGTGGAATATATCATTACATCGTTGATAAACCTTGGAATAGGATTACTGATCTTGAGCAAACTCCAGCTAACTTGACGTACATAAATCATTGGAAAAATTCGGAATTTAAAGATTATATATGTTTCTATTTGTGGCGAAATGTCGAAAAAGTTTATTTGCGTAAAATTTCTATTAAAAGCATAAAGTCTAAGTATTTCAGATATTTTGAAATTTTGAAGAAGAATAGGCGGTTCCCTAAGTTTCCGCTTGCAGAATTTAATTATATTTTAAATGGGAAGTAATGTAACAACTTTGTAACATTATGTCTTAAATCCTAAAGTTTTCTTTAAACAATGCCGTAAATAAGATTACGGATACGAAAATTATTGAAAGGAAACGCTTAGCACTATGGGTATGGCAGCATCACAAGCTAGATTATTAAGCATTACTGCTCGTCTATCTAATAACGAGATGGAACAGCAGTCATTAGCTTATTCTAAGCAACGTCTTTCTGACAATTCAGAACAGATTAACGATGCTTATTTAGATGCTCTAGCTAAGACTAAATATCAAGTTTTAACTGGTTATAATGGTTCTGAAGCTACTTATGCTGATTTATCATACAATCAATTAACTTCTTTCAATTCAGTTGCAGCTGGTAAACAATACTTAGTTACAGATAATACTGGTAAAGTTTTAGTTTCTTCAGCAATTGCAACAGCTTTCAAAAATACAAATGGTGATTTTAATAGATTCTTAAGAGATATGGGTTACACTCAAGCAGATATCGATGTTACTAAACATGAAAAATCTGAAGCTGCAGTGCATGATGCTTGGGACAGATATTTAGTATCTGTTGGTAAAAGTATCAATGATTATGATAGCCAACATATTTTAGGATTTGATTATACAGCATTTAGTTCAGATTCATTTGATGGTTATGTAACTTATGATACAGCTTATGCTACAGATGAACATGGTACAACACCTTTATACAAAGATAGCAATGGCTACTACAGACAAAGACATTTATTAGAAGCTAGAGAATATTCAACAACTGTAAATGGTATTACAACATCTACGATTGAAGTTGGTTACTTCCACGGTGATTCTGATGCTGATGGTAATACTGATTGGCACGAAGTCACAGATGTTGATTATAATACTGAAACAGGTTTATTCACTTATACAAATTTAGATGGTGAGCTTGTTGACACCAAAGCTTTATATGCTGATCCAGATGATAACCTCGTTAGTGAAAGTCCAAGAAACTATCTAGATATCAATGGTGTATCTGAAGGCGGTATTCAATATGATATCTATGAAGCGAAAAAAGCTTTGAACTATGAAGGTACAACAACTGCTCAAAGAGAATTATTTGACTATGCAACAGCAATCACTGAAGCCTATTATAACAATACAGTTTCAGCAACAACTCAAACTTTAAAATATGATTCTGGAATGGTTAATTACTACAAAAATATTTTCAATGAAATGAGAGCTAAAGGTTATACAACTGTTCAAGATGAAACTAATTTAAAAGAAACTGATTGGTTTGTAAAACAATTAAAAGCTGGTAAATTACAATTATCTTACTACTCAAGTGTTGAAAAATCATTTGTTGGTACAAGCTTAGATTCTGATGAATCAATCGCAGAAAAAGAAGACTCATCAGCTATGGTAATCGCTGAACAAGTTTACCAAAACGCAATGGATAAAATTGAAAGCCAAGATAAACAATTTGACCTTCAATTGAATAAACTTGAATCTGAACACAGTGCATTATCTACTGAATATGATGCTGTAAAAGGTATCATTAAGAAAAACGTTGAAAAATCATTTAACGTATTTAACGCATAGATTTATAACAATATTTTTTATATCCCCTACAATTAATTTTCGTAACTTTTCCCTACCACTTCTCAACAAAGTGGTATTTTTTTGTCCTCAGCCTGACTGGGCATTATGCTACCAACGGCTTTGGAGTTTGCACGATTAATATGCTCCGTAGGGTAATTTGAACGCGGTATTTGTCTTATTTCCACAAACCTTCTTTGTGAGGTGGTGGAAGTAATGGTTTTAAGAACATATTAGGGGTTCCTAAGCCTTGAAATGCAGGTCTTGCTTTATGATATTTTTCAAATCTTGCACGTCCTTCAGCTTTCATTTGTTCAAGTTCAGCTTTTTGTTTTTTATTTAAAATTTTCTCAAATTCTTGTGAATTTTTCTTTCTAATTTCGTGAGCTTGTTTTTCTAAAGTCTGGATTTCAGCTGTAATTTGTGCAATTTTTTCTTGTTGCATTTTTTCTGCCATTCTAGACATTTTAACCATTTCGATTTCTTGGTGTTTTTGTTTTATTTGGACCATGATTGGAGCCATTTCTTCTCGGCCTTGTTGGTGAATGGCTTTAGCTTTTTCTTTTTGTTTATCTGAAAGATTTAATCTTTGCTCAAACTGTTTTTTCATTTCTTCTTTTGAAGGTCGTTCAGGTTGTTTTGTTTCTTCAACTGTTTGAGTGTCAGGTTTTGGAGCATCTTTAGGTTGAGCTGTTGATGGTGCTCCTGTTAAAGTTAGTATTGATGCTAATAATAATAGTGAAAATACTTTCTTCATTTTATCTTTCCTCGCTTATAATAATAAATCGTCTAATTTTGTTGCTAATTCTTTTTTAGCGTTAAAAATTCTTGATTTGATTGTTCCGACTGGGCATTTTAATTTACTTGCACATTCTTCATATGTGTAGCCATTTATTTCACACATTATGATTACTTCTCTAAATTTAGGTTTAAGTTGATTGATTGCGTCAACAATTTTTCTTTGTCGTTCTTTTTTTGATAGAGTTTCTTCTGGTGAAATTTTTTTATCTTTAATATTAGTGATAACTAAATCATCAGAAGTTGAAGTTTGAAAAACCTTATGATAAGAAGATTTTAGGTAATCTAAAGATGTGTTTCTAGCAATGGTTGAAATCCAACTTTTTATAGAACCTTTCTCTTGGTATTTATCTGAATTTTTCCATATTTTAACATATACCTCTTGTTCCAAATCTTCATTATCTTCTTTGGTAATAAGACGTATAATATTTTTGATATTTTGTTTATTTGCTTCTATTACTTTGTTAAAATCCATGAATTCCGTTCTACTACTCAATGTAGATAAGTCCATAAGAATCAACAGGTAATCCTAAATCCTCAGAACTTAACGCTGCACCGTATTTTAAAGTATCAGAAATATCGGTGTTGAAGTTGATTACACCAAGTGTTGTGCCACTAACCATAAGCATAAATAATGCACAAGCTACTTTTACTTTAGCAAGATTTCTTCTTCTTTCTCTAAAGTAAGGTTTAACTTCTTTAAGTAGCTCAGAAACTTTTTGCATTTTTTCATGCTCAAGTCTGCAATCTTCGCACTCTAATAGATGCTGTTGCAACTCTTCTTCGCTTCTAAAAGTAAAGAGTGATTCGTATTTTGTGCATTTTTCTTTCATCTTTGTAACCTCTGTACTTATAAAACGATTGTAAAATAAAAAAGTTCATTTTTCCATTTGTTAAGTAAAAATATGTTTCAAATTCTTGCACAAAGATTTTTTTGATAGTAAGATATAAGATGTGTAAGGGGAGAATTTATGGAATTTTTTAGAAAACACAGGAAGGCAATTACACTTATCATAGGTTTGTCATTTGTTATGTGGACTGTTGGTATGATGATATTGGCTGTGCTTGCATATAAATAGATAGAGGCTATGAAATTCAATAATACGATTAGATATATTTTAATAAGTATAATTTTTGCGGGAACTCTAAGTTTTTCTGGAGCTTCTGTTTATGCTGCTTCTAATGCGGAGTTAAATAAACAGCTACAACAAACTAATTCTAAACGTGATTATTTTAGGCAAAAGAAAAATCAAACAGATTTAAAACTGAAAAAAGAACGAAATAAGCTTAATAGTAATCAGCAAAAACTTGAAAAAGCTCAGGCCCAGTTAAGAAATTCTACTCAACGTTATAATTCGTTGATGTCAAATTTATCCACAATGGAGCAACAATTGAATGCGGCTATTATTGAATTTAAGTCTATTGATTCAGCGATGAAAGAACGTATTAGGCAGGTGTTTAAGCATCAAAGATATGGGATGTTTGAGTTGATTTTGTCAAGTACTGATGTGAATTCTTTAATGGATATGTTTTATTTTCAAAAAATTGTTATCCAAGAGGATTACAGAAGAATGCAAGCAGTAAAATCAAAAGCTGATGAAATAGCAACTTTAAAAGCTCAAGTTGAACAGCAAAAACGATCTGTAGAAGCTTCTATTAGGGATATAAAAACTCAACGAGCAACAATACAGGGTTCAATTGCTGAAAATAAAAATATGATTCAGCGTTTGCAGAATGATAAAGCTTATTATGAAAGATCAGAAAGAGAACTTGCAAGACAATCTGCAAGTATCCAAAATATGATTGAGGGTGTAACTAAAAAGAATGGCCCTTCAACGGTTGTGGTATCTTCTGCAGGATTTATTTATCCTATTTCAGGTCGAATTTCATCACCGTTTGGTTGGAGAACTCACCCTATTTTTAAAAGTCGTATTTTCCACTCAGGTATAGATATTGCAGGTCCTAACGGTGGAGCTATTAAAGCTTCAAATGACGGAAAAGTAATATTCTCAGGTTGGTATGGAGGATATGGTAAAGTTGTAATCTTAGACCATGGTGTAATTAATGGTCAACCAATTACTACATTATATGCACACATGTCTGCTATTACAGTAAGTAACGGTCAATCCGTTAAAAAAGGTCAAACAATTGGAAGAGAAGGTTCTACTGGATATAGTACAGGTCCTCACTGTCACTTTGAGGTTCGTGTAAATGGTAAACCAACTAATCCATTGAATTATATAAAATAATAGAGGAAACAACAGTTGAAAAAATATTTATTAGTAATGATATTAGTTCTAGCATTTTCTAACTCATCGTATGCGATGGGGGAAGAATATTATAATGCTGACGCTTTTGATACGACTAGTGAATATTTACAAGATATAAAATTCTTTGAGTCTCCAAACAGTTTGATGATGCCAGTAGTTAAAGAGCAGAAACAAGACTTCAATGATTATGCTTTTGAGCGTACATCTGGTGGTACAGGAGAGTATAAAGATATTGATCCAGATAAAATGCCTTTGTTTAAAAAGGCTCGTCTTTCAATTCAAAATAAAATAACTTCTAGAGTTGAAGAAAGAGAAAAACGAATTGAATCTGGTGAATATAAGAGTGTTTGGCAACGTCTTAAGTTCTGGGGTAAATCGGATAATACACCAGAAAGCTTGTCAGAAGAAGAGAAACTATTATTAACAGAACAAGGTTCAATTGTTGATTCTATACAAAAAGAAGTGGAATCTGAAGACAAACCTTCAGATGTAGTTGCTCTTGAGTCTGGTGTTGCAACTAATGTTACTGAAAATGAATTAGTTTTAGATTCGGATAATATCACTTATGATGATGAAACAGGTGAGATGATTGCCCATGGAAGACCTGTTCTTACTATTCCACCACAAGGTATTAAAGTTGTTGCAGATCAAATGGTTTATAATCAAGATGCAAATATCTTAAAAGGTATTGGTGATGTTATTGTTTCAAGAAAAGGATTACCGACAAAGGCTGAATCTTTTGAAATTGATATGAATGAAGAAACTATGCTTATGAGCAAAATTTCTGCATATTCTGAAAATTATATTATGGAAGCAGAAAAAGCGATGCAGAAGGATTCAAAATTAATTTTTGAAAATGGTTATCTACATTCAGAAGAATCTAAAATTCATAGATTCCATTCAAGAATGATAGGGCCAAGATTTTGGAACTTGATTGTAGAGCCAGAAGCTCAAGCGTTATTTCTAAGTGACCCAACAGGTAGTGATTTACATTTAGATATCGAAGAAATTCAAGTTGATGCAAGAAGTAATCACAACAAATATGTTGCTAAGAATATACGAGTTAAGAAAAATGGAAAACATAAATTTACTTGGCCAAAAATGACAATTTTCACAGATAAAGAAGGTGGTAATTTTGAGGCTAATTATCCAGAATTAGGTACTAAAAGAAATATAGGTATGTTTGCTGGTCCTGGCTTTGTATTTGGTGGGCCTGGTGGTTCTGTAATTAAAGCAATTCCATTTGTAAACTATAAAAACGATGATTTTGGTATTGGTGGTTTGTTGAAATATAGAAATACTTATAACTCAACATTCTTAGGCTATGGTTCAGCAGCTGATATCTTTATTTTAAAAGGTCGTCAACGTTTAGATGATAATTTATTCTTACAATATTCTGCAAACGCTTATAATGATGAATGGTTCTTAGGTGCAAGGATGCCTAAGTATGGTGCAGAAATTTACTATGATAAAAAACATAATTTGAAAGATTTTCTTGCAGAAGGTAAAAATCTATCATTCCGTCACAGAGCTGGTGTAGGTTTGATGCAAAACTATGACCGAAATTATCATGGAGAGCATCTTGGTGGTGGTGATATGTCTACTGCAAGATTCAGATATATGGCAGAAATTGCTCAAACTTTGTATTCTTATCAGAATGAAGAAGAAAGATTTTACTTTAACTTGTCATTAGCAATGCAAGGGTCTGCAGCTGTTTATGGTACTGGGGATACTCAGTTCATCGGAAGAATTGGTCCAAGAGTACACTTGCAATATAAGAACTGGATGCAGGATATTGCTTATTTCCAATCTGGTTTTGAAGATGATACACCAATGCCTAGATACGACAAATACAGATATGGTGCATCTTCTGTTTATATTTCTGAAATATTCAGAGTAAATAAATATCTATCTGTAGGTTGGTCTGGTTTGGCTAACTTGAGTGATGATGCTCCAAATGGTGAAATCTTCCAAGAAAACAGATTTGTTGTATCTGTCGGTCCAGATGATTTGAGAATTCGTTTTGGGTATGATTTCTTCAGAAAAACAACATTCTTTGGTTTTGATGTTGCGTTTGATACTAAAGGTACAAGCATAACATATGGTAGAATGGAAATTAAAAACCCTGAAAGATTAAGTCGTAGTAAATCAAGAAGTGAAAGACAGTTAGCTTTTGCTCCTGCTCAAAAATCTCAAGAACAAAAAGTTTCTGATAAAAAATTCGGAAAATCTAAACAGGCTACAGGTGAACAAGTTTTACAATATGCACAAGTGATAAATATTGAAGATCCAAACAGAGAAACAATTGATTAATATGTTAGAACAAATTAAAAAAGAAATTACGCAATATGGGAAATTAGCTGGAGAAAGAGGGTATACTCCAGGGATTTCTGGTAATATTTCTGCAAGATTTGGTAATAATATAGTTATAACTTCATCTGGTTCTGCTAATGGGTATTTGGAAGATAACGAATTTAGTGTAATCAATTTCGATGGTGAATTTGTTTCAGGTAATCCAAAACCCTCAAGCGAAAAGTTTTTACATTTAGATTTTTACAAGAAAAGACCAGATGTAAATTATATTATCCATGTTCACTCACCATATTTAACAGCCTTTGCAGCAAGTGGTCAGGCTTTATTAGAGGCAATATCTCCAGAGATTGTTTATTGTTTTGGAGAAATTCCGTTAGCTGAATATGCAATTCCTGGTTCTGATGAATTAGTTAGAAAGACGTCTGTATATTTTGAAAACCATGATGTTGTGTTGCTTGAAAACCACGGTGTGATTGTTGGTGGTGCAACAATGAAGCAAGCTTATTTGAGTTTGGAACTAACAGAGGAGTATGCAAAAACTTTAATTTGTGCAAAAATTCTTGGTGGTGCTAAAATATTACCAGAGGAAGAAGTTAAAAAGATTTATTCATTAAAACAAAAGTAAAAGAGGAAATTATAGTGTCGATTACATTGGAAAATAAACAAGGTTTAATAGCTGGGGATGGATCATTACCTGTAAAAATGGCTCAATATGCCAAAGAAAATGGTTTTGAAGTTATTTGTATTTCTTTAGCAAAAGATAATGTTAAAGAATTAAAAAAATATTGTTCTAAAGTTTATTCTTGCCATCCTGGGGAAGTTAATAAAATTGAATCAATTTTAAAAGAAGAACAAATTAAGCAAATGACTTTCTTGGGTAAAGTTCATAAAAAAGTTCTATTACAATTACACAAATTTGATAAACGTGCAATTGACTTGATTAAAGAAGCGTCAAGATTAAATGATGACCAAGTTATGTTGATGATTGTTGAAGAATTGTCAAAAATTGGTGTTGAAGTTTTAGATCAAACAATTTTTATTAAGAATTTAATGATTCCAGCTGGTGTACTAGGAAAACATAAACCTACTGCGGCTCAAATGGAAGACGTTAATTATGGCTTCTGGTTAGCAAAAGAAATGGGTAATCTTGATGTTGGTCAATCTGTTGTAATTAAAGATAAAATGATTATGGCAGTTGAAGCTATAGAAGGTACTGACGTTTGTATTAAGCGTGGTGCGAAACTTGCAAAAGAAGGTGCGGTAGTTGTTAAAGTTTCAAAACCAAAACAAGATCAACGTTTTGATATTCCAGCAATTGGTATGAGAACTCTAAGAACAATGAGTTATAAGAAAGCAGCATTGATTGCAGTTGAAGCAAATGAAACTATCATTGTTGATCAAGAAAAAGTTATCAAGTATGCTGATGAGCATAATATCGTAATTATGGCAGTTTAGATGAAGAAATTATTTATTATAACAGGTGAATATTCTGGTGATATCCATGCCGCAAAAGTTGTTAGAGAGTTAAAGGCTCTTGAGTGTGATTTGCAAATTGAAGGTATTGGCGGAATTAATCTTGAAAAAGAAGGTGTAAAACTATTTTCTACTCAAGAAAAAATGTCAGCTGTAGGTATTTCTCCTCAGATTATTTTCAATCATTATAAATTGGGAAAATCTGTTGTTGATTATTTGAAAAATGATTACAAACCTGATTTGGTTTTGCTTATTGATTATGGTGCATTTAACTTGTCAGTTGCAAAATTCTTGCATGATGCAGGGATTAAAGTTTTTTATTACATTCCTCCTCAGGTTTGGGCTAGTCGTAAATATCGTATTAAATTAATTAAAAAGTTTGTTGATAAGGTTTTATGTATTTTTCCATTCGAAAAACCTTTGTATGCTCAATATGGTATTGAAACTCAATATGTAGGTCATCCGTTAGTTGCACAATTACCATCAGCAGCTGGTCGTAGAGAATTTTTGAAAAATCATGGATTTGATCCTGATAGAAAATTAGTGTCAGTATTTCCAGGGTCTAGAGTTTTTGAATTAAAAACATTAATGGATATTTTTAAAGATTCAGTAAGACGTTTACAACAAAGACATCCTGAGTTGCAATTTGCAATATCTCAAGCTCCAAATTTATCAGATGAGGTTTATCAAAAATATTTAGGGGATTGCGATATAAAAGTTATTAAGGGTGAAAATCAAGCTTTATTAAGTGTTTCTGATGCTTTAATCTTGGCATCTGGCACTGTAGCTTTAGAAGCATGCTTATATAAAACTCCAATGATTATTGCGTACCGTGGTCCTAAAATTTTATATTGGATTTATTTGTTAGTAAGATGTATCAAACGAGTATCTTTACCAAACATTATTGCGGATAAAGATATTGTTCCTGAACTTATTCAGGATAAAGCGACAGCTACTAATATTACATATGAGATAGAAGAGCTATTGTTTAATCAGAATAAACGTGAACAAAATATAAAAGATTTGGGACAAGTTAAGGAATTATTATCAAATAAAAATTCAGCTCTAGAAGTTGCTAAAGTTATTGATATTGAATTATTCTCGTAACATAACTTTAAAACAAACTTAAATTTTAGCAATTTTATTTACTCTTTAGAGTTTATATGAGTGTAGGCTAGTGATTTTATGATAAATTCAATTCCAAAAATTGAATCTAAAGAACAATTTAAATTCGGACAGGTTACATCTAATAGACTTCCGAGTGATTATTGGTTGCCTGCACAAGACTCCGTTGAAATTACTAAACCAGCTGAAGAAGAGAATAAAAAGCCTCAAAGTGAGGTATCACAGCCTGTTGAAAATTCTGAAGTAGATCAAAAAATTACAATCACTACGCCTGATAAAGCTCGTAAAACAAAGAACCTGACAACGATTGGTTTGTCTATTGCAGCAGCTACTGTAGTTACAGCTGCGGCTATCTTTTTAGTGCTGAAAGGTGGTACAAAAGGTTTAACTAAGAACTTTGAAAAATTGAGAGATTATTTAGAACGTCAATTATTAAAATCAAAATTGGACGGTAATGATGAAATGACTTTCACGAATAAAGTCTATGTTTATATGATAAAATCATTAGATTCACTAGCTAGAAAATCTGAAGCTGTAAACAATTTTACATCATTAAAGGATATTGCGTTTAAAAAGATGATGGGAGTGCAAAAGCATCTTGCTAAATTACATGATGGTATAACCAGATTATTTGAACGAATTGGTCGTAGATCTGTATTAAATGCTTATCAATCGACAAATGGCAGAATTCGAGAAGCTGCTTTGCTTCGTGAAAATATTGCTAGAAAACTATTGAAAGGTGATACTTTTGATATCGTTGAAATTAACGGCGTTAGAAAAACAAAAGCTCAATGGTTAACAGAGTTAGATAATTTATCAGCTGAGATGGAAACTATTTATAACAATAATTTTAACCACACAGCTTTAAATGGTAGATATTATAGATTTAAACGTGCAGCAGAAGATTTAAAACAAGCTTTTGCATCTTTGAAAGTATTCTGGACAAAAGATTTCTTTACTCAATTTATGGCAGAATCAAAAATTGTTAAAGAAAAAGAAGCTGTGCAAAAAACTGTTCACCAAGTTCGTCGACAAATCTCATATTCAATGGCGGATATGGTTCAAGATTCGAATGATTTGATTATGAGAATGACAGGCCTTATTAGTTTCAAAGATGCTCAACGTATTCGTCAATTGAGAATGATTAAAACTGATATCAGAAGTTTTGCAACTATAGC